>NZ_JBIBUF010000002.1:1064887-1238965 GCF_043079125.1 Streptomyces sp. NPDC015242
CCCCACTGGGGCTCGGACCGCGCGCCGCCGCCCGCCCCCCCCCCCCCCACCCCCCGTCCCCCCGCCGGGCGGGGCGGCGCCCCCCCCCCCCGCCCCCCCCCCCCGGCCGGAGCTTTCGGTGCGCCCGGTCCCGGGCGCGTCAGCGCTCGGTGAAGACCGGGGTCCAGCGGCCGGCGTGGTCGAGCTGGGCCGCGCGGAAGCCCGAGAGCGGCGTCACCTCGTCGCTGTCCAGGCCCACCAGGACCAGCTGGTTGCGGAACTCCCCCTTGCCGGGCTTGCACTGGCCGGGGTCACACAGCCAGGCGATGAGGTGGGTGTTGTCCGCCCACGCGAGAAGCTGCTGCCCGGGGACGACCGCGCTGCGCTCGCCGGTCCTCGCGTCCAGAACCGCGGAGACGATCCGGCCGTCCTTGCTCCCCGCGAAGCCGCCCGTCGCACGCTTTCCGTCCGGGGACGTGACCACCGGCGGAAGGATCGCATCGGTCTTCCGCTGCGGCTGTGACTTCAGCCTGCCGTTCACGTCGTAGTAGTTCCTGCCCGGCCGGTCGAGTCGCTGCTCCCAGAGCGTCCTGCCGTCGCTGCTCCAGCTGAAGTCCTGACGCCCGGTGCCGGCCATCGCCGCCAGACTGTCCTTCTTGGCCGGCCGCTCACGGAACACCGCCTTGCCGGAGTCGACGTCGATGACATAGAAGCCGGTGCGGCTCTGCTTCGGCCCCGGCATCTCCTGGCCCTTGCCACCGCCCGGCGCACCCTCCACGCGCACCGGCGCGTCCCGGAAGAGACCGTCCGGGTGGTCGCTGTACGCCGTCGCCACCAGGCGCTCGCCGTCCGGTGAGAACTGCACACCGCCGACGCCCTTCTCGACCTCGATCCAGCGCTCGACCTCGCCCGTGGACAGGTTCATCAGGCCCACGCGGCCGGCGGGGAGATCACCCTCCAGCACCGCGGCCGTCTTCATCCCGGGAGCGACATCGACCCAGGCCCAGTCGGTCTTCTCGTACCGCTCGGCCGTGGGGTCGTACAGACTCCACTGCCTCCCGTTCACCGCGTCCCCGTCCGGCTGCTGCACGAGCTTGGTCGTGTAGTACGCCGAGACGGCGACCCGCCCCGCGGCTATCAGCTCGCGCGGCGGGGACTGGTCGGGACGGGCCACCACGCCGGAGACCTCGGGCTGTTCTTCCGGGTCACCGCCCGTCAGGGCCGCCGACACCCCGATGACCGCGGCCGCCACGGCCACCACGGCCACCGCGGCGATCGCCAGGCGGCGCCTCCTGCGGCGGGGCGGCGGCTGCTCCCGCTCGGTGGAGCCGTCGGACCGTGGCAACTGTTCGGGCTTGATGGCCGTACCTCCTCGGCAGAGCACTTTCGGGGTCACCACGAAGCAAGGCAGCGGCCCCCGACGGGGGCCGCTGCCTTGCTGTGTGAGCTGTTACGAACCGGGAAGCGCCGACATGGCGCGCTTCGTGACGTCCGCCACCTTCCCCATCGCGGAGACCGTGGTCACAAGGCCCTGGGCCTTGTAGTAGTCGATGATCGGCTCGGTCTGCGTGTGGTAGACCTCCAGCCGCCGGCGCACCGTGTCCTCACGGTCGTCGTCACGCTGGTACAGCTCACCACCGCACACGTCGCAGACGCCCTCCGCCGCGGGCGGGTTGTACGTGACGTGGAACACGTGCGCCGAGTCGTTGCGGCAGATCCGCCGGCCGGCGATCCGCTTGACGACCTCGTCCTCGGGGACCTCCAGGTCCAGCACCGCGTCGATCTTGATGTCCGCGTCACGCAGCATCTCGTCGAGCGCTTCGGCCTGCGCGACGTTCCGCGGGAAGCCGTCGAGGAGGAAGCCCCCGGCCGCGTCCGGCTGCTGCATACGGTCGCGCGCCATGCCGATGGTGACCTCGTCGGGCACCAGCTGTCCCGCGTCCATGTAGGACTTCGCACGCAGCCCGAGCTCTGTGCCCTGGCTGATGTTCGCGCGGAACAGGTCGCCCGTGGAGATGTGCGGGATCGCCAGGTTCTTGGCGAGGAACGCGGCCTGCGTTCCCTTACCGGCACCCGGCGGCCCGACAAGGACGATACGCATCAGCGGAGGAACCCTTCGTAATTGCGCTGCTGAAGCTGGCTCTCGATCTGCTTCACCGTCTCGAGTCCGACACCCACGATGATCAGGATGCTGGTACCGCCGAACGGGAAGTTCTGGTCTGCCTCGAAACCAGCCAACGCCATCGTCGGCACGAGAGCGATCAGCCCCAAGTACAGCGAACCCGGCCAGGTGATCCGGTTGAGCACGTACGACAGGTACTCAGCGGTCGGTCGGCCAGCCCGGATGCCCGGGATGAAGCCACCATACTTCTTCATGTTGTCCGCGACTTCCTCGGGGTTGAACGAGATGGCCACGTAGAAGAAGGCGAAGAAAACGATCAGCAAGAAGTAGAGGGCGATGTGCGCCGGAGCGTTCGGCTTCGCGAGGTTCTGCTCGATCCAGGTCTTCCAGTCGGCGCTGCCGCCGACGAACTGCGCGATCAGTGCCGGGATGTAGAGCAGCGACGAGGCGAAGATCACAGGGATGATGCCCGCCTGGTTGACCTTCAGCGGAATGTACGTCGACGTGCCGCCGTAGGACCTCCGGCCGATCATGCGCTTCGCGTACTGCACCGGGATGCGCCGCTGGGCCTGCTCGACGAAGACCACCAGGCCGATCATCACGAGGCCGATGAGGCACACGATGCCGAACTCGATCCAGCCGCCGGCCAGGGAGCCCTGGGTCTTGATGGCCCACAGCCCCGCCGGGAAGGTCGCGGCGATCGAGATGAACATCAGGATGGACATGCCGTTGCCGATGCCGCGGTCGGTGATGAGCTCACCGAGCCACATCACGGTCGCCGTACCGGCGGTCATGGTGATGACCATGGTGATGGTGACGAAGATCGACTGGTCCGGGACGATCTGGCCGGCCACCGGGCAGCCCTGGAAGAGGGCGCCACTGCGGGCGGTGGCGACGAGGCCGGTGCCCTGGAGGATGGCGAGCGCCACAGTCAGGTACCGGGTGTACTGCGTGATCTTCGCCGTACCGGACTGCCCCTCCTTCTTGAGGGCTTCCAGGCGCGGGATCACCACGGTCAGCAGCTGAAGGATGATGCTCGCCGTGATGTACGGCATGATGCCGAGCGCGAAGATCGTGATCTGCAGCAGCGCGCCGCCACTGAACATGTTGATCAGGCCGAAGATGCCCGAGGTGGCGTTCGCCTGGTCGACACAGACCTGAACGGCCCTGTAGTCGACACCTGGGATCGGGATGTGCGTACCCACCCGGTAGATCACGATGATGCCGAGCGTGAAGAGCAGCTTCTTGCGCAGGTCGGGCGTCTTGAACGCCCGGGCGAACGCGGTTAGCACGGTGCCTCCTGCGACCCCAGCGCAACTGCGTCAAGGGTGACGGTCTTGAGGTTCGACGAATAAGTAACGGTCAACTGCCGCTCAGAGTGCCGGAAGAGCAGCACCCTGTGTAAAGAGGGCAGTGCAGGCCACCTTACCGGCGAGACTGCCGCCCTAGGAACGACCAACCGGGGATACCCCATATGTGGGGTATCCCCGGTCGGGATCGCTCAGGTCATCGAGACGCCTGTGGTGTTCAGACGAGCTCGGTGACGGAACCGCCGGCGGCGGTGATCTTCTCCTTGGCGGAGCCGGAGACGGCGTCGACCGTCACCTGCAGCGCCACGGAGATCTCGCCCTGGCCGAGGACCTTGACGAGCGCGTTCTTGCGAACGGCGCCCTTGGCCACCAGACCCTCGACAGTGACCTCGCCACCCTCGGGGTAGAGCGCGGCCAGCTTGTCGAGGTTCACGACCTGGTACTCGGTCTTGAACGGGTTCTTGAAGCCCTTCAGCTTCGGGAGGCGCATGTGGAGGGGCATCTGCCCACCCTCGAAGCGCTCCGGAACCTGGTAACGGGCCTTGGTGCCCTTGGTACCACGACCGGCCGTCTTACCCTTCGACGCCTCACCACGACCGACACGGGTCTTGGCGGTCTTGGCGCCCGGGGCGGGACGGAGGTTGTGGATCTTGAGCGGGTTCTGCTCCGCCATGATCAGTCGACCTCCTCGACCGTCACGAGGTGGCGGACGGTGTGCACCATGCCGCGGAACTCGGGGCGGTCCTCCTTGACGACCTGCGTGTTGATCCCCTTGAGACCAAGGGAACGCAGGGTGTCACGGTGGTTCTGCTTGCTGCCGATGTAGGACTTCACCTGCGTGATCTTGAGCTGCGCCATGATCACACACCCGCCCCGGCACGAGCGCGCAGCAGAGCCGCGGGGGCGACGTCCTCCAGGGGCAGACCACGGCGGGCCGCGATCTCCTCGGGACGCTGCAGGCCCTTCAGGGCCTCCACGGTCGCGTGCACGATGTTGATCGCGTTGTCGGAGCCGAGCGACTTCGACAGCACGTCGTGGATACCGGCGCACTCGAGCACGGCGCGCACCGGACCACCGGCGATAACGCCGGTACCCGGGGACGCGGGCTTGAGCAGCACGACGCCGGCAGCCTTCTCACCCTGGATGGGGTGCGGGATGGTGCCCTGGATACGGGGAACCTTGAAGAAGTGCTTCTTGGCCTCCTCAACGCCCTTGGCGATGGCGGCCGGCACCTCCTTGGCCTTGCCGTAGCCGACACCCACGGTGCCGTCACCGTCGCCCACCACGACCAGCGCGGTGAAGCTGAAGCGACGACCACCCTTCACAACCTTGGCGACGCGGTTGATCGCGACAACGCGCTCAACGTACGCGGTCTTCTCGGCGGCAGCAGCGCCGCCGTCACGGCCCTTCCGGTCCCGCCGCTCGCCGCCACCGGCACCGCTTCCGCGGCGCTGGGGTCCAGCCATTGGATTACCTCTCTCTTTCCGCTAGCTACAAGCGGCTCAGAACTTGAGCCCGGCTTCGCGGGCGGCGTCCGCCAGGGCGGCGATGCGCCCGGCGTACTGGTTGCCACCACGGTCGAACACGACGGCCTCGACACCGGCGGCCTTGGCACGCTCGGCGACCAGGGCGCCGACCTGCTTCGCCTGCGCGGACTTGTCGCCCTCGCCACCGCGGATCGAGCTGTCCAGGGTGGACGCCGACGCCAGGGTGTGGCCCTTCAGGTCGTCGATCACCTGCGCCACGATGTGGCGGTTGGAGCGGGTCACGACCAGACGGGGACGCTCCGCCGTACCGTTGATCCGCTTGCGGATCCGGATGTGACGGCGCTTGATCGCGGCGCGCTTGTAGGCGTCGCCCTTGAGGATCTTCTGCCCGTATGCCATGGCTTACTTACCCGCCTTTCCGACCTTGCGGCGGATGACTTCGCCCTCGTACTTGACGCCCTTGGCCTTGTACGGGTCGGGCTTGCGCAGCTTGCGGATGTTGGCCGCAACCTCGCCGACCTTCTGCTTGTCGATGCCCTCGACCGAGAAGCGGGTGGGGGCCTCCACCTTGAAGGTGATGCCCTCGGGCGCCTCGACCAGGATCGGGTGGCTGTAACCGAGGGAGAACTCCAGGTTCGAACCCTTGGCGACAACGCGGTAACCGACACCGCTGATTTCGAGCTTCTTCACGTAACCCTGGGTCACGCCGGTGATCATGTTCGCCACCAGCGTGCGGGACAGGCCGTGCAGGGCCTTGTTCTGACGCTCGTCGTTGGGGCGGGTGACGTTCAGGACGCCGTCCTCACCCTTGGCGATCTCGATCGGCGCCACGACGGTGTGGGTCAGCGTGCCCTTGGGGCCCTTGACCGAGACCGTCTGGCCGTCGATGGTGACGTCCACGCCGGCGGGAACCGCGATGGGGAGCTTGCCGATGCGCGACATAGCTGTTTCCTCCGTTCCCTTCCGCTACCAGACGTAGGCGAGGACTTCCCCACCCACGCCCTTCTTGCCGGCCTGCTTGTCGGTGAGGAGCCCGTGCGACGTGGAGATGATCGCCACGCCCAGGCCGCCGAGCACCTTCGGCAGGTTGGTGGACTTCGCGTACACCCGGAGACCGGGCTTGGAGATCCGCTTGATGCCCGCGATGGAGCGCTCACGGTTGGGGCCGAACTTCAGCTCAAGGACGAGGTTCTTGCCGACCTCGGCGTCCTCGACCTTCCAGCCCGTGATGAAGCCCTCCTGCTGGAGGATCTCCGCGATGTGAGACTTGATCTTGGAGTGCGGCATCGACACCGAGTCGTGGTACGCCGAGTTCGCGTTCCGCAGACGCGTAAGCATGTCTGCGATCGGATCAGTCATGGTCATGAATTGGCCTTCGGCCTCTCTCGCCGGGGTTTCCTGGTGCGCCATCCCTCTCCCCGATCCGAGACGGGACGGGTGCGGCGCGGTGGACCTACGGCGTAGTAAGTCGTACGGGCGTGACAGGCGCCCAACCCCACAAGCCTAAGCCATGCGGGGCGGGCCCCTGTCCACCCAGATGCTTACCGAGAGTCTTCCGGAATCCCTGAAGTGGGGATTACCAGGAGCTCTTGGTCACGCCCGGCAGCTCGCCACGGTGAGCCATCTCACGCAGGCACACGCGGCACAGGCCGAACTTGCGGTACACGGAGTGCGGACGACCGCAGCGCTGGCAGCGGGTGTACGCGCGCACGCCGAACTTGGGCTTGCGGGCAGCCTTCGCGATCAGAGCCTTCTTCGCCATCTCGCTCACGCCTCCTTGAAGGGGAAGCCGAGGTGACGAAGGAGCGCACGGCCCTCAGCGTCGTTGGTCGCCGTGGTCACCACGGTGATGTCCATACCCCGGGTGCGGTCGATCTTGTCCTGGTCGATCTCGTGGAACATGACCTGCTCCGTGAGACCGAAGGTGTAGTTGCCACGGCCGTCGAACTGCTTGGGGGACAGGCCGCGGAAGTCGCGGATGCGCGGCAGCGCGAGCGACAGGGTGCGGTCCAGGAACTCCCACATGCGGTCGCCACGGAGCGTGACGTGGGCACCGATCGGCTGGCCTTCACGCAGCTTGAACTGCGCGATGGACTTGCGGGCCTTGGTGACGGCCGGCTTCTGACCGGTGATCGTGGTGAGGTCGCGGATGGCGCCCTCGATCAGCTTGGAGTCGCGGGCGGCGTCGCCCACACCCATGTTGACCACGATCTTGACGAGACCGGGGATCTGCATGACGTTCTCGTACTTGAACTCGTCACGCAGCTTGCCCGTGATCTCCTCACGGTACTTCTGCTTCAGACGCGGAGTGGTGGTGGTAGCCATCAGATGTCCTCACCCGTCCGCTTGGCAACGCGGATCTTGTTGCCTTCGTCGTCGAAGCGGTAACCGACGCGGGTCACGACCTTCTTGCCGTCCTTCTCCACGACCAGCTGGACGTTGGAGACGTGGATCGGCGCCTCGGTGGTGACGATGCCGCCGGCCTGCGAACCGCGAGCCGTCGGACCGGCCTTGGTGTGCTTCTTGACCCGGTTGACACCCTCGACCAGGACACGGTCCTCACGGGGGAAGGCCGCGATGACCTTGCCCTGCTTGCCCTTGTCCTTACCGGTGATGACCTGGACCAGGTCGCCCTTCTTGATCTTCATGCTCACAGCACCTCCGGCGCGAGGGAGATGATCTTCATGAACTTCTTCTCGCGCAGCTCACGGCCGACCGGGCCGAAGATACGGGTGCCACGAGGGTCGCCGTCGTTCTTGAGGATGACGGCGGCGTTCTCGTCGAAGCGGATGTACGAGCCGTCCGGACGGCGGCGCTCCTTGACGGTGCGAACGATGACCGCCTTGACGACGTCACCCTTCTTCACGTTGCCACCGGGGATCGCGTCCTTGACGGTGGCGACGATGACGTCACCGATACCCGCGTAGCGGCGACCGGAGCCGCCGAGCACACGGATGCAGAGGATCTCCTTCGCACCCGTGTTGTCGGCGACACGCAGTCGCGACTCCTGCTGGATCACGTCTATCTCCTGTTTGTCTGCCGGTTCCCCGGGGGCCGCTCACCGTGCGGCCCCCGGAGCCTGGCGGAACTGTCCTGCGGGGTCTGCCCCGCAGGAATTACTTGGCCTTCTCGAGGATCTCGACGACGCGCCAGCGCTTGGTCGCGGACAGCGGCCGGGTCTCCATCAGGAGGACGCGGTCGCCGACACCCGCGGCGTTCTGCTCGTCGTGGGCCTTGAGCTTGTTCGTACGACGGATGACCTTGCCGTACAGCGCGTGCTTGACGCGGTCCTCGACGGCGACGACGACGGTCTTGTCCATCTTGTCGCTGACGACCAGACCCTCACGGGTCTTGCGGAAACCGCGGTCCGTCTTGGTCTCTTCAGTCACGTTGCTGCTCTCGCTCATCAGGCGCTCTCCACCGTCTCGATGCCCAGCTCGCGCTCACGCATCAGGGTGTAGATCCGCGCGATGTCCTTGCGGACGGCCTTGAGCCGACCGTGGTTCTCGAGCTGGCCCGTCGCCGCCTGGAAGCGGAGGTTGAACAGCTCTTCCTTGGCCTCGCGGAGCTTGTTCAGAAGCTCCTCGTTGCCCAGCTCGCGCAGCTCAGACGCCTTGGTACCGGCCGACATCACGCTTCACCTGCCTCGCGCTTGACGATCTTGCACTTCATCGGCAGCTTGTGAGCCGCACGGGTCAGGGCCTCGCGCGCGATCTTCTCGTTGGGGTACGACAGCTCGAACATCACGCGTCCGGGCTTGACGTTGGCCACCCACCACTCCGGCGAACCCTTACCGGAACCCATGCGGGTCTCGGCCGGCTTCTTGGTGAGGGGGCGGTCCGGGTAGATGTTGATCCAGACCTTGCCGCCACGCTTGATGTGACGGGTCATGGCGATACGAGCCGCTTCGATCTGGCGGTTCGTGACGTACGCCGGGGTCAGCGCCTGGATGCCGTACTCGCCGAACGCAACCTGCGTGCCACCCTTGGACATGCCGTTGCGCTTGGGGTGGTGCTGCTTGCGGTGCTTGACCCTACGGGGGATCAGCATGACGGTCAGGCCTCCGTTCCGGTGCTCTCAGCCGGAGCGGCGGCGGGAGCCTCGGCCTTGGGGGCCTCGGCGCCGGCAGCCTGCTGCGGCTTGCGACCGCGCCCGCCACGCTCGCCACCGCGGCCACCACGGGCCGGGCGGTCGTTGCCACCACGGGCCGGGCGGTTGCCGGCGCGGGCAGCGGCGTTCTCGGCGCGGACCTCGGCGATGTTCTTGACGTCGCCCTTGTAGATCCAGACCTTCACGCCGATGCGGCCGAAGGTCGTCTTGGCCTCGAAGAAGCCGTAGTCCACGTTCGCGCGGAGCGTGTGCAGGGGCACGCGGCCCTCGCGGTAGAACTCCGAGCGGGACATCTCGGCGCCACCGAGGCGGCCACCGCACTGGATCTTGATGCCCTTGGCGCCGGCCTTCATCGCCGACTGCATGCTCTTGCGCATGGCACGGCGGAAGGAGACGCGGGAGGAGAGCTGCTCGGCGACGGCCTGGGCCACGAGCTGAGCGTCCGTCTCGGGGTTCTTGACCTCGAGGATGTTCAGCTGGACCTGCTTGCCGGTGAGCTTCTCGAGGTCACCGCGGATGCGGTCGGCCTCGGCGCCGCGGCGGCCGATGACGATGCCCGGACGAGCGGTGTGGATGTCCACACGCACGCGGTCACGGGTGCGCTCGATCTCGACCTTGGAGATGCCGGCGCGCTCCATGCCGGACGTCATCATCCGACGGATGGCGACGTCTTCCTTGACGTAGTCCTTGTACAGCTTGTCGGCGTACCAACGCGACTTGAAGTCGGTCGTGACACCGAGCCGGAACCCGTGCGGGTTTACCTTCTGGCCCATTACCGGGTTCCTTCCTTGCTGCTGACGACCACGGTGATGTGGCTGGTCCGCTTGCGGATCCGGTAGGCACGGCCCTGGGCGCGCGGCCGGAACCGCTTCAGGGTCGGACCCTCGTCGACGTAGGCCTCGGAAATGAAGAGGCTGTCGACATCGGTGTGGTCGTAGTTGTGCGCGGCGTTGGCGATGGCGCTGTCCAGCACCTTGCCGACCGGCACGCTCGCGGCCTGCGGGGCGAAACGCAGGACCGCCTGAGCCTCCGTGGCGTCCATGCCACGGATGAGGTCCACCACGCGGCGGGCCTTCATGGGCGTGACGCGGATGTACCGCGCCTGGGCCCTGGCTTCCATGGTTGTCCCTTCAGTGTCTGTCATGGTCGATTGCACCCCGCCGACTAGCGGCGCTTCGACTTCCGGTCGTCCTTGACGTGGCCCCGGAAGGTGCGGGTCGGCGAGAACTCGCCGAGCTTGTGGCCGACCATCGACTCGGTGACAAACACCGGGATGTGGGTCTTGCCGTTGTGCACCGCGAGCGTGTGGCCGAGCATGGCCGGCACGATCATCGAGCGACGGGACCAGGTCTTGATGACGTTCTTGGTGCCCGCTTCGTTCTGGGCGTCCACCTTCTTCATCAGGTGGTCGTCGACGAAGGGCCCCTTCTTCAAGCTACGAGGCATCTCAACCCGTCCTTAGCGCTTCTTGTTCGTCTTGCGGCGGCGGACGATGTACTTGTTCGACGCCTTCTTGGGCGAACGAGTACGGCCTTCCTTCTTGCCCCACGGGGACACAGGGTGGCGACCACCGGAGGTCCGGCCCTCACCACCACCGTGCGGGTGGTCAACCGGGTTCATGACCACACCACGGACGGTCGGGCGAACGCCCAGCCACCGCTTACGGCCCGCCTTGCCCCAGTTGATGTTGCTCTGCTCGGCGTTGCCGACCTCGCCGATGGTGGCGCGGCAGCGGACGTCGACCAGGCGGATCTCACCGGACGGCATGCGCAGGTGGGCCATCTGGCCCTCCTTCGCGAGCAGCTGCACGGAGGCACCGGCGGAGCGGGCGAACTTGGCACCGCCACCGGGACGGAGCTCGATCGCGTGGATCGTGGTACCGACCGGGATGTTGCGGAGGGCCAGGTTGTTGCCCGGCTTGATGTCGGCCCCGGGACCGTTCTCGACGCGGTCACCCTGCTGCAGGTTGCGCGGGGCGAGGATGTAGCGCTTCTCGCCGTCGGCGTAGTGCAGCAGCGCGATGCGCGCGGTGCGGTTGGGGTCGTACTCGATGTGCGCGACCTTCGCCGGCACGCCGTCCTTGTCGTGACGACGGAAGTCGATCACGCGGTAGGCGCGCTTGTGGCCACCACCCTGGTGGCGGACGGTCACACGACCGGAGTTGTTACGGCCACCCTTGCTGTGCAGGGGGCGGACCAACGACTTCTCCGGCGTGGACCGCGTGACCTCGACGAAGTCGGCGACGCTCGAGCCACGGCGGCCCGGCGTAGTCGGCTTGTACTTGCGGATTCCCATTTCTCAGTCCTCGTCCGATATCGGACGATCCGACCCGCTTACGCGGTCGGACCGCCGAAGATGTCGATACGGTCGCCCTCGGCGAGGGTCACGATCGCGCGCTTGGTGGACGCACGCTGGCCGAAGCCGGTGCGGGTCCGCTTGCGCTTGCCCTGGCGGTTGATCGTGTTGACCCCGGTGACCTTGACCGAGAAGACCGCCTGGACGGCCTGCTTGATCTGGGTCTTGTTGGCGCTCGGGTCGACGATGAACGTGTACTTGCCCTCGTCGAGGAGCGCGTAGCTCTTCTCGGAGACGACCGGCTTGAGCAGCACGTCACGGGGGTCCGTGAAGGACTTGCTCAGCGGGGTCTCGACCGTGTTCTTGCCCTCGGTGGCGTGGCGACGCGCCTTCTTGACGCGAGCCTCCTTGGCCTTCTTCGCGGCCTTCGAGGCGATAGCGGGGTGACGGATAGCCATCAGACCTCGCTCCCTTCGGTGTCATTGGCCTTCGGGCCCGACACGAAGGACTCGAAAGCGGCCTTGGTGAAGACCACGTCGTCCGAGACGAGAACGTCGTACGTGTTCAGCTGGCCCGGCTCCAGGATGTGGACCTGGGGCAGGTTGCGGGCGGACAGCCACGCGGCCTCGTCGGCGCGGTCGACGACCAGGAGCAGGTTCTTGCGCTCCGAGATCTTGCCGAACAGCGTCCGGGCGGCCTTCGTCGACGGGCTGTCGCCCTCGACGACGCCGGAGACGACGTGGATGCGGTTGTGGCGGGCCCGGTCGGTGAGGGCGTGACGCAGCGCGGCAGCCTTCATCTTCTTCGGGGTCCGCTGCGAGTAGTCACGCGGCACGGGACCGTGCACGACGCCACCACCGGCGAACTGCGGCGCGCGGGTCGAACCCTGACGGGCGCGACCGGTGCCCTTCTGGCGGTACGGCTTCTTGCCACCGCCGCGGACCTCGCCACGGGTCTTGGTCTTGTGCGTGCCCTGACGGGCAGCGGCCAGCTGTGCGACGACGACCTGGTGGATCAGCGGGATGCTGACCTTCTCAACGCCGAAGATCTCCGCGGGGAGCTCGACGGAACCGGCCTTGTCGCCCGCCGGCGAAAGGATGTCAACAGTGCTCATTACCTCAGGCCCCCTTGGCCGCGGTGCGGACCAGGACGAGGCCGCCGTTCGGACCGGGAACCGCGCCCTTGATGAGCAGCAGACCCTTCTCCGCGTCAACGGCGTGGACGGTCAGGTTCTGGGTGGTGACCCGCTCGTTGCCCATGCGACCCGCCATGCGGAGGCCCTTGAACACACGGCCCGGGGTGGCGCAGCCACCGATGGAACCGGGGGAGCGGTGCTTGCGCTGGGTGCCGTGTCCGGCGCCGAGGCCACGGAAGTTGTGGCGCTTCATGACACCGGCGAAGCCCTTGCCCTTGCTCTTGCCGGTCACGTCGACCTTCACGCCGGCCTCGAACACCTCAGCGGTGATCTCCTGGCCCAACGTGTACTCGGAGGCGTCCGCGGTGCGGATCTCGACGAGGTGGCGACGGGGGGTGACGTCGGCCTTGGCGAAGTGGCCCTTGAGGGGCTTGTTCACCTTGCGCGGGTCGATCTCGCCGAAAGCGATCTGGACGGACTCGTAGCCGTCGACATCGTTCGTACGGACCTGGGTGACGACGTTGGGGCCGGCCTTGACGACGGTGACCGGGACGACGCGGTTGTTCGCGTCCCACACCTGCGTCATGCCGAGCTTCTCGCCCAGGATGCCCTTGATCTGCTTAGCCATCTCTCAGATCACCGGCCTCAGAGCTTGATCTCGATGTCGACACCGGCCGGGAGGTCGAGTCGCATCAGAGAGTCAACGGTCTTGGGGGTGGGGTCGAGGATGTCGATCAGGCGCTTGTGCGTGCGCATCTCGAAGTGCTCGCGCGAGTCCTTGTACTTGTGCGGCGACTTGATGACGCAGTACACGTTCTTCTCAGTGGGCAGCGGCACCGGGCCCGCGACCGACGCACCAGTGCGGGTCACCGTCTCGACGATCTTCTTCGCCGAGGAGTCGATGACCTCGTGGTCGTAGGCCTTGAGCCGGATGCGGATCTTCTGTCCCGCCATGGCTACTCAGTAGTCCTGTCTCTCTTACGCTCTGGAACCCGGCGGATTCCTTCTGCTGCCTTCGTTCCTCCGACCCACGCGGTCGGGCGTGTCGCGCTCCCGCTGACACAGATGTCCCTTGTTCGAACATCCCTGCGGGATTGCACACGGCCCTTCCGGTACCGCGAGCCGGGGGCGGAAGGCCCACCGGGTGCCTGGCCGGTGCCGCACCTTGCTTCCCGAAAGATTCCCGTACGTCCGCCCCAGCGCTGCCGTGTGGCAGTTGGGGCGACGAGTACTGTGGGACTCGCTTCCGGTCCTCCCGGCGGGAGGCGCGCAGCATCAACACTCGACCGAGCAACTCGGACAGTCTGCCATACGGGGCAAGGCAGACGCCAATCGAGCCGGAGAGAATACCCCGGGGGTGACGAAGGTCAAACCAGGGGCGCGCGGGCGTAGGCGGGGCGAGCCGGGGGTGCGGGGAGCTTGCCGATCATGCGGGTCCCGGGAACTCCAGCCCGAGCCGGAGGCCCCCGAGGTTGTCAGGATCTATCGCCGGGTGGCCGCGGCGCGCGCTGGGGGTGACGAAAGGCTTGGTAGTCGTACTCCTCCTCGAAGATCACGACCAGTGTCTGCGCATCGTGGGACAGGAGGACGAGATCGCCGCCCAACCCCTGACGCAGTGATCCGGCCCACCCCGGGCCGGTGACGGCACAGTCGAGCCACGGAAAGAGTTCCATCCCGGTGCGCACATAGAACCTCGCGCCGATTCCGGCTTCTGCGGCGAAATCTTCGATCCAGCGATCCACCTCGTCGTCACTCGCCTCGTCCCCGATCCGCGAGGCCGGTACCGAGTCGGTCCGCTGGAATTCAGCCAGTGCCCTCGCGGGCCAATCAGGCATCTCGCCGTCCTGGCGGTAGCCATGGGTGCGCACGCCGCCCAGTCGCTCTATGAGCCGTGCTGCTTCTGCCTCTTCCTTTCGCCTCTGAAGCTTCTTGCGCAGTTCTTCGCTCGGCACTAGGTACCTTCCGGGTAATAGAAGTGGTGCTTGTCCCCGACTTGCTGGTAGCGCTGCCCCATCATGTCGACGTTTCTGCCCCCGCCCTTGGGCTGTCCGGCATGGAAGTGCGGATGCGGCGCGTTGGGGTCATTGGTGTGATTGACGACAACGCGTGTGCCCTCGGGTGTCTCGTACTGGTAGTACCGCCCATGGGAGCCGGGGCTCTCGTCGTACACGTAGTTGCTCGTTCTGTGCCGCATGGCCGGATCGTCACCGACCGTCCACTGACGGGCGGGCGGCTGACTGCGCGGGACACCCGCCCGGTCCTTGGCGGCGTTGAACGCCTCTTGCCGTGTGTCGAAGTTCCGGTTGTACGGAGCAAGGCCGAGCGGGTCCGCCCAGGTGTGAGGGTTGTGGACGTAAGCGGTGGGGTTGGGTGCGGGTTCGATGCCCAGAGGGTCGGGGGAGGCGTACCGGGCCGTCTCCGGGTCGTAGTAGCGAAGGTAGTTGTAGTGAAACCCCGTTTCGGGGTCGTGGTACTGACCGGGGAATCGCAACGGTGTGTACGCAGCGCTTTCCGTCGGCCACGTGGTGAGGCCCCAGAGGGTGCTGCGTGATCGCCACGCGATGGAGCCGGACTCGTCGACGAGTTCCGTGGGTGTCCCTACGAGGTCGGTGACGATGGCGAAGAAGCGGGAGTCGATCTCCTCTTGGAGGGATGCGTCGGTGAGGCGCTCAGTCTGCGTCAGGGGGAACAGACCGTCGTGATCCCACGTAAGGATGACCGGGTGCGGCAGGTGGGAAGCGGTAGTGATCTGCTCGGTGACCGTCTGCCCGTCCCAGGTGAAGAGCGTTTCCTCCAGAACCGTCACGCCGTCCGCTGCGAGACGCTGCTTCGCTGTCCGGCGGCCGAACGGGTCGTAGCGGTAACGCCAGGTCGTCCCGTCAGGGGTGATCACCGAGATGAGGCGATCCTCGGCGTCCCACTGGTAACGCCATACGTCGGGCTTTCGCGACAGGCGGACCTTGCGCCGCACCACGATTCGTCCTGCTCCGTCGTACTCGTACCGGACAGAACCCGCCCGCGTGAGGCGGTTTCCGGTGTAGTCCCGCTCTCCTCGGGCCTCCTGGCCCGGGTGGTGTGCAGGCCAGGAGCCGCGGGTCTGGTTGCCTGACGCGTCGTAGGCATAGGACTCGGTCCACTCCCGGGCACTGACTTCTGTCACACGGCCGGCGTCGTCCAGGCCGAACGCCACCGGGCCGTGCGTGGGGTCGTCGATACCGACGAGGGCGCTGTCCGGGCGGAAGGAGTAGGAACGGCGTTGCACCAGTCGCTCCGGTGTGGTCACCGTCAGGTCCGTCGGCCGCCCCGCGACGTCTCGCCCCTGCGCAATGGTGAGCGAGTCACCGATCAGGCGGCGCACCTCGCGGCCTGCGGCGTCGTAGTCGAAGTCCACGGCATGCCCCGAGCTGACCAGCGACGTCATGCGGCCCACCGCGTCGTATCGGTAAGCGGCGCGGGCACCGGTGGGCGTCGTCCTCTCCGTACGCCGACCCGCCACGTCGTAGCCGAACCGCAGGGTGCGTCCGTTCACCGCTGCGGAGACGAGCCGCCCCGACGCATCGCGCTCCCAGGCCATTGCACAGTCAGGGCTCGACAGGCGCAGCCTCCTGCCGAGACGGTCGTACTCATACGTCGTGACGGCACCGTCCACGCGCTTCGTCGTGAGTCGACCCACCTTGTCGTACTCGTATTCGACTGACTGTCCCAACGGGTTGATGCGGGCCACCAGGCGGCCCGCCGCATCGTGCCGGTAGATGACGCGACGGCCGTCGAAGTCCTCCTCCGCGACGAGCCGACCAGCGGGATCGTACTTATATCTCCAGGTCAGGCCGCTGGGAGCCGTGACCTTGGTCAGCCGCAGCGAGGAGTCGTGCTGGAACTCGTAGCGAGCTCCGTCGGGGCCTGTCCGCGCAGTCAGCAGGTCGAAGTGTGTGTACTCGTAAGTGAAGTCACGGCCATCAGCGTCCGTGTGGCGAATGCAGTTGCCTTCCCCGTCGTACACCCACGACTGTTCCGCACCGTCCGGACCGAGTGTGCGAGCGAGATGCCCCTCCACGGTCCACCAGCGACGGGTCTGCGCTCCCAGTGGGTCCGTGATCAGATGGGTCCGGCCGAACGCGTCATGGTGTTCGGTGAAACGGTTGCCCAGCGGATCGGTCACTTCGGTCACCAAACCGGCAGCTGTGCAACGGACGTGCGTGGTTTCTCCGAGCGCGTCGGTGACCGCCGTGACACGGCCGGCGTCGTCGTAGGTGTACCGAACCGTCACCCCGGTGGGATCGGTGACAGCAGTGCAGTTGCCACGGTCGTCGTACTCCCGCTGCCAACGAGCGGCTTCGGGCAGGAGGACGGCCGTGGGAAGCCCTAGATCGTTGTACGTGTACCGGGTGACTTCGCCGTCCGGGTGGGTGATGGTCAGTGGCCGGCCCGCCGAGTCGTAGGTGAACCGTGTGGTGTGGCCCAGTGCGTCGGTGTGGGCCAGCACATGGTGGTTGTCGTCGTACTCGGTGCGCGTGGTGTCGCCGTTGGCATCGATCTCGGCCACCACCTGGGAACGGTCGTTGACCAGGAATCGGCTCACCGCGTGCTCGGCAGTGGTGAGGGTCGTGACCGCGAGATCCGGCCAGTCGGCGTGCGTGCCGTCATAGGTCAGAGTGATGGCGATGTGGCCAGCCTCTCCGCCCTCGGCCGTGCAGCGGTCCAGCGCATCGTAGGTGTACTCGTAGCGGCTGCCGTTGCTGTCGGTCCACGATGTGACACGCAGACGCTCGTCGTAGGTGAAACGGAGCGCCGCGCCCGAGGAGTTGACGACCTCGGTGAGGTTACCGTCGGTATAGCCATATCGCTTGACGGTGATGTCGGAACCGTCATCGGCCGCTTCGGCCAGGGCCAGCGAGGTGATCAGGCCGTCCTCGGCGGTGAGCTTCAGGTGGTAGCCGCCCGAGTGTCTGATGTCGGTCGGAGTCCCGGCACTGTCATAACGGAAATCAATGGTGTGGCCGTTGCGGTCGGATATCCGCTCCAGCAGTGCCAGGCCGTCGCATGGTCTGCCGAAGGTCCGGATCCGGCCGGTGACGAGGTCGGTGACCGTGTACCCGCCGTCGTCCAGCCGGGTCAGGGGCCAACGGGGACCGACGTCCGGCAGCTCCGGTGATGCCGGGTCGTGAGGGTGCGGGTATGCGAGCAGCAGGCCGTCCTCGGTGACGAAGACGACGCCTTCCTCGTCGATCTCCAGCCGTTGGTCCAAGGTGGAGGTCCAGCTGGGGCCGAACCACCAGCCAGTGGCGTATCCCGACTCCACCCGGCGCTCGAAGGCCAAGGGCAGCAGCCCTGGAAGCTCCACGTCGGTCTGCGGAAGAAACATCCTGCCCGTGGCCATGTCGACCGGGTCACTGCCCTTGGACCGTACGACGCTCTTGACCCGGTTGTGTGCGCCCTTGGCCCCGTCCGCGATCATGCGTCGGGCGCTCTTGCCGAGGCCGCGAACAGCGAGCCCCATGCCCCTCAGGCCACCCCTGATGCCCGCCATCGCGGCCATGCCGCCCTTGAGCCCCTTGGCCAGCCCACCGAGGGTCGTCAGCCCCTTCATGCCCGGGATGCAGTCCAGCGCCGCCAGCCCCACATCCCATAGGGACGCTCGGCCCTTGCTGTATTTGTAGAGCGTGTCGGCGAGCACGACGGCCGCCGCGATCAGCACGATCGCGCCCAGGATCGGCCCGCCGATGATCATCGCGACGATGCCGACGACGGCCACGACGACCTTGCACACCGCGACGATGGTGTCCCAGTTGTCGACGAACCAGTCGCCGACCTCCTCCCACCACGACCGGTTCTGGATGCCGGCGTCCGAGGCCTCGTCGATCTTCGACTTCGCCTCCCGCGCGGCCTCCTCCCGCATCTTGCGCGCGTCCTCGGCCATCTTCTTCGCCGCGGCGAGCGCGTCCTGCGCATCGGAGACGTCTGACTGGGCCTTGGTCTGAGCGGACTTCGCGTGCTGCACGTCCCGGGTGGCGGCACGCACCTTCGCCTCGTCCGGCTTGTCCGCGTCGGACTTGCTGCCGGTCGGGTCGTCCTTGTACTTGTCCGCTTCCTTGGTCGCCCGCGTCATCCACGAGTCGGCGGAGGCGAGGCGGGACTGGGCGGAGGAGAGGCTGTCGCGGGCTTCACGGCCCTTGCGCAGGGCCTTGTCCGCCAGGGACTGCGCGCGCTCCAGCTTCGGCCAGAAGTCCGCCAGCGCGTCCCCGCACATCTCGTAGGACTTCTTCAGCTTCTTGAGGTTCTTCGGGACGTCGGCGAAGTCCTCCTTGAAGACGTCGGCCGACTTGCCCGCCCACTCCAGCAGCGTCCCCTCCCCCGCCATGCCCTTGACCAGACGCAGCGCGTCGGAGACGTCGTCGGCGAAGTCGTGCAACTGCTTCGCGAGTGTGCGTACGCGTTGCGGATCACCAGGGGTCGGGTCCTTGTCCAAGTCCAGGACATGCCAGTCCGTCGGCCTGTGGCCCGCCATACCGCAACCCCCGTCACGCCCGCATCCACGTCAACACCCGTATGCACACGTGAACTTACAAGGCACGGTCGTGCGGGGAACAGGCAGGGCCCGCAGCCGGCGCGGCAGAGACCGGCATCAGCCCGTGAACCGGAACGTCGACGTGATCGCGTCGAAGATGTCGAAGAACGAGTCCGCCAGGTCGAGCACCTGGCTGCTGCCCGCGACCAGGGCGACCTTGCCCTCCTGCCCCGGCACCGGAATGTACGTCTGCATCAGCACGGCCCGGACCGTGCGGTTGAGTTCATCGCCCGGTACGGCGATGTCCTCGATGCCGTACGTGCGCGCGGCCGGGCCGACGCCCGGGATGTCGACCGTCGTCACCTTGCGCCAGGAGTCGCCTTCCCGCTTGGCCTCCTTCACCGCGAGCTGGCTCGCGATGGCCGCCGGGTCGTTGGACAGCGGCTCACCGCGCTCGTTGCGGCCGCCGACCAGGGAGACGGTCACGGACCCCGTGATCGGGGTGTCGCCGCCGAAGTTCTCCGCCATGCAGCCGCAGTACAGCGCGCCCGACTTCCACGCGTCCGCCGCGGCCCGCCGGAGGAAGTCGACGTAGGTGTCCCGGTACTGCTCCAGCTCCGGCCGCTGCCGCACCCGCTCGGTCACCATCCGCCGGATCGAGTCGTCCCGCGACTCCGGCCGGACGTCGAACTCCCACCACGACTCCGGCACCTTGATCCGGAAACCGCCTCGCTCGACGGTCAGGGTCTCCATATACCGGGCCATGACGCCGGCCTCCCCGTTCTCTCGACCACTCGTGCGTTCATCGTCCCATCGCACGAGGGCGGGACGCCCTTCACCCCTCGGCCGTCCCCCCGCCCTCGGGGCACGCCCCTACTCCACGAGCAGGCGCAGCCGCTTCACCTCGGCCACGAGTCGCGGCAGGGCGTCACGCGCCATGGCGATGAACGCGGCGTTCTCCTCCCAGCGTTCGTCGGCGCAGTCCACGTAGCGAGGCTGCTGCACGAGCGTCGCCGCGATCAGCTCCCGGTGGTCGAAGCCGGGCCACCGCTCGGTCCGGCCGGTGTCCTCCACCGTGCTGACGGCGACCAGGTTCATCGCGTGCTCGTCGTCCAGGTTCCTGACGAACCAGGGGCCGGGAGTGGCGGCCGCGCACAGTTCCTCGATCGTGTCGAGGTCGAGATCGTCGGGGGCGGGATCCGACGTCATGCGGGAAGACTCGACACGAAGCCTGCCCATGCCCCGGGCGACACGGCCAGTCGAGGGCCTTGCGTGTGCTTGGAGTCCCGCACATGGACCGTCGCGCTGTCCGGGGCTATCGCGATCTCGACGCAGGAGTTGCCGTCCGGGCCACTGCTGTAACTGCTCTTGAACCACGTCAGTTCAGCGTTGCTGATCATGTCTCTCCCAGCAGTTGCTCAATGAAGGTCAGCGACTCCCGAGGGGGAAGGGCCTGAGCCCGGATGGTGCCATACCGCAGTTCGAGGATCTGGATCTGCTTCGGATCGGTGGTGGGCCGGCCGCTGAAGGCACCGTCGGATCGGCCGACCGCAGTGCCGTCCCCGAACTTGAGCACCTCGATCCTCCCGTTCAGGCCGGGGTGAGCCTCGCTGCTCGTGGGCATGACCTGGAGCCGGACGTTACGCAACCGGCCCACATCCAGCAGGCGCTCAAGCTGCTGACGCCAGACCATTGTGCCCCCGACGGGGCGCCGCAGCGTGGCCTCCTCCTGGACGAAACTGAGCGACGGGGCAGGTGACCGCTCGAACACGGACTGGCGAGCCATCCGCGCAGCCACCAGTTGCTCCACCTCGTCCGGCGAGTACGCCGGCTGCCACGACTCGAACAGGGCTCGGGCATGGTCCGGAGTCTGCAGCAGCCCGCTGACACTGATGCTCTCGTACACCCCGATCTCCACCGCCCGCCCCTCCAGCTGCGCCAGCTCCCGCACCTTCTTGGGATAGCGGACCCTCTTCACGTCCTCCCAGGTCGCCGCGATGAGCCCACCCGCCCCCAGCACCCGGTCCGCCTCCGCGAGGTACTCCTGCCGGGGAATCCGCTTCCCACCCTCGATCTTGTAGACCAGGTCCTCCCCGTACCCCACCGCCGCCCCGAAGTCGGCGGCCCGCATCCCCACCGCCTCGCGCCGCAGCTTCAGCTGCCGCCCCACCGTGGCGATGACCGCGACACCCCACTCGTCGTCGGGGTCGACCTCCCAACCCGGCTCGTCCGCCTCACTCTTGAGCCGTCCCGTCTCCGCCGCCTCGGCCGTCATCCCGCACCCTTCCGTCGTACGCCCCTGCCTCAGCGCCCTACCCGTACGCCCGGCGCCGACAGCCCGGACACGACCGGACAACCTGCGGACAGTCACCGTACGCACTCGCTGAGTCACTGTTCACGGTAGGCGCCCCCGGCCACTCTGGATGACGTGAAGCAGAACTCCCCCACCGAGTCCGGAGCCGAACTCGCCCCCCAGGTCCGCGACTTCAGCCTCCGGCTCTCCCCCACCGCCCGCGGCGCCCGCCTGGCCCGTCTCCTCGCCGCCGAGCAACTGCGGTCCTGGGGCCTGCCGTCGGACCGGGCGACACAGGTGGTCGCCGAACTGTCCGCCAACGCCGTCACCCACGGCCGTGTCCCGGGCCGCGACTTCCGCCTGCTCCTCCACGTGGTCGGCGGCACCCTGCGCATCGAGGTGACCGACACCCGCGACGACCTGCACCCGGCGCCCCGGCTCCCCTCCCCCGACGCCGAGTCCGGTCGCGGCCTGCTCCTCGTCGACGCGCTCGCCGACCGCTGGGGCGTCACCCCCGGACCCCCACCCCGCAAGACCGTCTGGGCCGAGTTCGACCTCTGACACGTCCCGAGAGGCTCGGTCCCCTGCCTGCCTCCCTGCCCCCTGGCCCCCTGCCCCGGGCGGCCGGACGCGGCCCGGGCAGCCTTAAGCTCCCTGCCCATGACCCGCACCACCCCGCCCCGCCCCCTCGACGTCACGGCGCTCTACCCCGAGCTCGCCCCGCTCGCCCGCACCGCCGTCCGGCTCCATCCCCGGGCGGGGTCGCCGTCCGCCGCCGACAGCTCCCTCGGCGGGCCCCTGCTGTGGCCTGCGGACGAACCGTGGCCGGGCTGCCCCGAGCACACGGGCCCCTGGCACAGCGGCGTGTCCCCGGAGGACGTCCGGCTGCGGCGGCGCGTCCTCGCGGCGGCATGGGCACGTCCCCGCGCCGACGGCGAGGAGCTGCTGTCCGAGGAGGAGCGAGTGATCGTCGACCGGGCGACCCGAAAGACCCGTGTACCGCAGGACGGCCCGGTCCCCCTGGTGCCCGTGGCCCAGCTGTACGCCCGTGACGTCCCCGGCCTGCCCTGCCCGGAGGGTGCCGACCTGCTGCAGGTGCTGTGGTGCCCGTTCGACCACGCTCCCGACCACCTCCCGCACACGCACCTGCGCTGGCGCACCGCCGCCGACGTGGTCACGCCTCTCACCGACGCCCCCAGGCCGTCCGTCATCGGCGAGGCCGGCTATCTGCCCGAGCCGTGCGTCCTGCACCCCGAGCCGGTCACCGAGTACCCGGCCCCGCACGAGCTGCCCGAGGAACTGGCCGAGCGGATCAGCGCCTGGGAGGAGGAGAACGAGGAGGAGGCGGAGGACGGAGAGGCCGACGTCTACTACCAGTACGACCTCTCCGTCGCCCCCGGCAACAAGGCCGGCGGCCATGCCCCGTGGAGCTTCTCCGACCCGTTTCCCATGTCCTGCCCGGCGTGCGGCGCGGGTGTCCGCCCCCTGCTCACCCTCGACGGCGCCGAATGGGACGGCGGCAGCGTCAGCTGGCGTCCCCTGGAGGACGCCGGCTACACCGGACACCACGTCGACGGACCGGCCTGCGCCACGCGCCTCTCCATCGGGCGCGGCTACTGCCTGCAGCTGTACGTCTGCGAGAGGTCGTGCGAGCACCCGCATCTGCGGAACATGCAGTGATCCAGGGATCCAGTGATCCAGTGACGCGGTGACGTTCCCTGCCGGCAGCAGCGGCCCGGCGCCCGCGCGTCCTTCCCTTAACCCCGCCTTAAGCAGGCTTTAAGCGATCCGGAGCTCAGCCGGTCGGCTCCAACTCCGCCCAGTTCAGCCGGGGTTGACGGACCAATCGGGCAGTTGGTTGTGCGGTGAACCGTTCGTAGCATCCCTCCACGGCCGACAGCGTCGGCCCACTCCCCCCATCCCCCACAGACAAGGTGTGTCCAGCCATGGCTGCTCATCGCACACGCCGTCGCAGGTTCGGCGGGCTCGTCCCGCTGGTCTGCGCCTCCGTCACCGCCGCGTTCGCCTTGACCACGGCCGGCCCGTCCACCGGGCAGGCCGACGCGGCGACCGCCTCCCCGGCCGACGCTACGGCCGCCGCCGCCGCGACCTGGTCCGACGAGTTCGACGGCGCCGCCGGCAGCGCCCCGGACCCGGGCAAGTGGACCGTGGAGACCGGTGGCTCCGGCAACGGCAACAACGAGCTGCAGTACTACACCAACAGCAGAGACAACGTTGCCCTCGACGGCAACGGCAACCTGGTCATCACCGCCCGCAAGAACACCGACCCCGGCCTCCAGTGCTGGTACGGCTCCTGCCAGTACACGTCCGCCCGGCTCAACACCGCCCGGACCTTCACGCAGGCGTACGGCCACTTCGAGGCCCGGATCAAGGTGCCGCGCGGCCAGGGCATGTGGCCCGCGTTCTGGATGCTCGGCAACGACCTGGGCAGCGTCGGATGGCCGAACAGCGGCGAGATCGACATCATGGAGAACGTCGGCTACGAGCCCGGCTCCGTCCACGGCACCCTGCACGGCCCGGGCTACTCCGGCAGCGGCGGCATCGGCGCCGCGTACACGCTCCCGGGCGGCCGGGCCTTCGCCGACGACTTCCACGTCTTCGCCGTCGACTGGACGCCGGGGAAGATCACCTGGTCCGTCGACGGGCAGACGTACCAGACGCGCACCACGGCCGACCTGGGCGGCAAGAAGTGGGTGTACGACCACCCCTTCTTCCTGATCCTCAACCTCGCCGTCGGCGGCAACTGGCCCGGCAGCCCGGACGGGAACACACAGTTCCCGCAGACGATGACCGTGGACTACGTCCGCGTCTCCACCGCCGACGACTCCGGCGGCCCCGCCCCCACCACCGGCGCCATCAAGGGCATCGGCGGCATGTGCGCCGACGTCGCCGGCGCCTCCACGGCCGACGGCACGCCCATCCAGCTCCACAACTGCACCGGAGTCGACGCCCAGAAGTGGGCCCTCGGATCCGACGGGACCGTGCGCGCCCTCGGCAAGTGCCTCGACGTCCGCGGCGGTTCCACCGCCGACGGAGCGGCGGTCCAGCTCTACACCTGCAACGGCACCAAGGCCCAGCAGTGGGTCCACACCGCGGCGCGCGACCTGGTCAACGTCGGCGCGGACAAGTGCCTGGACGCCAAGGGCAACTCCTCCGCCGACGGCACCCCGCTGCAGATCTGGACGTGCACCGGCGCCGCCAACCAGAAGTGGACGGTCGGCTGAGGACCTGACACCCCCACCCCCCACACAGACGCCCCCGGCTCTCCGCGAGCCGGGGGCGTCGCCGTCCCCGGCACCCGGCCCCCCGGCACGGCAAAGGGGCCCGCACGACCGAAGTCGTACGGGCCCCTCCGAGCCACTCAGGTCAGCAGACCCTCAAGCCAGTCCGGAGACTCACTTGGTGATCTTGGTGACCTGGCCGGCGCCCACGGTCCGGCCACCCTCACGGATGGCGAACTTCAGGCCCTCCTCCATGGCGACGGGCTGGATGAGCTCCACCTTCATCTCGGTGTTGTCACCCGGCATGACCATCTCGGTGCCCTCGGGGAGGGTCACCACGCCGGTCACGTCCGTCGTACGGAAGTAGAACTGCGGGCGGTAGTTGTTGAAGAACGGCGTGTGGCGGCCACCCTCGTCCTTGGACAGGATGTAGGCCTGCGCCTCGAACTCGGTGTGCGGGGTGACCGAGCCCGGCTTGATGATGACCTGGCCGCGCTCGACGTCCTCGCGCTTGATGCCACGGAGGAGCAGACCGACGTTCTCACCGGCCTGACCCTCGTCGAGCAGCTTGCGGAACATCTCGATGCCGGTGACCGTGGTGGTGGTCTTCTCCGGCTTGATGCCGATGATGTCGACGGTCTCGTTGACCTTCAGGACACCACGCTCGATACGGCCGGTGACGACCGTACCGCGACCGGTGATCGTGAAGACGTCCTCGATCGGCATGAGGAACGGCTTGTCGACGTCGCGCTCCGGCTCCGGGATGGCGGTGTCGACGGCGTTCATGAGCTCGAGGACGGAGTTGCCCCACTCCTTGTCGCCCTCGAGGGCCTTCAGAGCGGAGACCTTGACGACGGGAACGTCGTCGCCCGGGAACTCGTACTCGGAGAGGAGCTCACGGACCTCGAGCTCGACGAGCTCCAGGATCTCCTCGTCGTCCACCATGTCGGCCTTGTTCAGGGCGACGACGATGTACGGAACGCCGACCTGGCGGGCCAGGAGCACGTGCTCCTTGGTCTGCGGCATCGGGCCGTCGGTGGCGGCGACCACGAGGATGGCGCCGTCCATCTGCGCCGCACCCGTGATCATGTTCTTGATGTAGTCCGCGTGACCGGGGCAGTCGACGTGGGCGTAGTGACGCGTCTCGGTCTGGTACTCGACGTGCGCGATGGAGATGGTGATACCGCGCTGGCGCTCCTCAGGAGCCTTGTCGATCTGGTCGAACGCGGAAGCCTCGTTGATGTCCGGGTACGCGTCGTGCAGCACCTTGGTAATGGCGGCCGTGAGGGTCGTCTTACCGTGGTCGATGTGACCGATGGTGCCGATGTTGACGTGCGGCTTAGTCCGCTCGAACTTCGCCTTCGCCACTGGGGTCCTCCTGGGAGTGGTTCTGGTACGCCTTACTTCATCGGCGCCAGGTGATCTTTGCTGGAAAGCCCGGGCCCCGGGGCATTCACCACGATTGCGGTGGAATGCCCCTCAAGGCTCCGGAGTCAAGCCTACGGCGTGTAGACGCGGTGCGTTACTCGCCCTTGGCCTTCGCGATGATCTCCTCGGCGACGTTCCGGGGAACCTCGGCGTAGGAGTCGAACTGCATGGAGTAGCTCGCACGGCCGGACGTCTTGCTGCGCAGGTCGCCGACGTAGCCGAACATCTCCGAGAGGGGCACGAGGCCCTTCACGACGCGGGCACCGGCCCGCTCCTCCATGGCCTGGATCTGGCCACGGCGGGAGTTGATGTCGCCGATGACCTCACCCATGTAGTCCTCGGGCGTGGTGACCTCGACGGCCATCATCGGCTCGAGCAGCACGGGGCTGGCCTTGCGCGCGGCCTCCTTGAAGGCCTGCGAGCCGGCGATCTTGAACGCGAGCTCGGAGGAGTCCACCTCGTGGTAGGCACCGTCGAGCAGCGTCACGCGGACACCGGTCATCTCGTAGCCGGCGAGGATGCCGAACTGCATGGCCTCCTGCGCACCGGCGTCCACCGAAGGGATGTACTCCTTCGGCACACGGCCACCGGTCACCTTGTTGATGAACTCGTACGAGGCGTCGCCGCCCTCGATCGGCTCGATCGCGATGATGACGCGGGCGAACTGGCCGGTACCACCCGTCTGCTTCTTGTGGGTGAACTCGACCTTCTCGACGGCCTTGCGGATCGTCTCGCGGTAGGCGACCTGCGGCTTGCCGACGTTGGCCTCGACCTTGAACTCACGGCGCATGCGGTCGACCAGCACCTCGAGGTGCAGCTCGCCCATACCGCCGATGATGGTCTGGCCGGTCTCCTCGTCCGAGTGGACCTGGAAGGACGGGTCCTCCTCGGCCAGGCGCTGGATCGCGACGCCGAGCTTCTCCTGGTCGCCCTTCGACTTGGGCTCGATGGCGACCTGGATGACCGGCGCCGGGAAGTCCATGGACTCCAGGATGACCGGGTTCTTGTCGTCGGACAGCGTCTCACCGGTGGTGGTCTGCTTCAGGCCCATGACGGCGACGATGTCGCCGGCGCCCACCGACTCGATCTCCTCACGCTTGTTCGCGTGCATGCGGTAGATCTTGCCGATGCGCTCCTTCTTGCCCTTGACGGAGTTGAGCACCGAGGTGCCGGACTCCAGGCGGCCCGAGTAGACCCGGACGAAGGTGAGCTTGCCGAGGTGCGGGTCGCTCATGATCTTGAACGCCAGCGCGGCGAGCGGCTCGTCGTCCGACGGCTTGCGCGCGATGACCTTCTCCGGGTCCTTGACGTCGTGGCCCTCGATGGCCTCGATGTCGACCGGCGACGGCAGGTAGCGCACGACGGCGTCGAGCAGGGGCTGGACGCCCTTGTTCTTGAACGCGGTGCCGCAGAAGACGGGGGTGACGGTGGTGCCGCCGCCCTTGCCGGACGCGATGGTGATGCGACGGATCGCGGCGTAGAGCTGCTCCACGGTGGGCTCGGTGCCCTCCAGGTACAGCTCCATCAGCTCTTCGTCGTTCTCGGCGACGGCCTCGAGCAGCTTGCCGCGGTACTCCTCGGCAGCCTCGAGGTGGGTGTCCGGGATGTCGACGGTGTCGTACATCTCGCCCTTGGTCGCCTCGGCCGACCAGACCAGGGCCTTCATCGTCACGAGGTCGATGACGCCCTTGAAGTCCGCCTCGGCACCGATCGGCAGCTGCATGACCAGCGGCTGCGCGCCCAGGCGGTCCGAGATCATGTCCACGCAGCGGTGGAACTCGGCACCGGTGCGGTCCAGCTTGTTGACGAAGCAGATACGCGGAACGCCGTAGCGGTCCGCCTGACGCCACACCGTCTCGGACTGCGGCTCGACACCGGCGACGCCGTCGAACACCGTCACGGCACCGTCGAGCACGCGCAGGGAACGCTCCACCTCGACGGTGAAGTCGACGTGGCCCGGCGTGTCGATGATGTTGATGGTGTGGTCGACGTCCTCCAGCGGCCAGTGGCAGGTGGTGGCAGCAGAGGTGATCGTGATGCCACGCTCCTGCTCCTGCTCCATCCAGTCCATGGTGGCAGCGCCGTCGTGGACCTCACCGATCTTGTACGAAACGCCGGTGTAGAACAGGATCCGCTCGGTGGTGGTCGTCTTGCCCGCGTCGATGTGGGCCATGATCCCGATGTTGCGGACCCTGGCCAGGTCAAGCGAAGTGGTAGCCATAAGGCTTCAGTCTTCTCTCGGTCTCGATGGGGTCTGCGACTACCAGCGGTAGTGCGCGAAGGCCTTGTTGGACTCGGCCATCTTGTGCGTGTCCTCGCGCTTCTTCACAGCGGCACCGAGGCCGTTGCTGGCGTCGAGGAGCTCGTTGAGCAGACGCTCGGTCATGGTCTTCTCGCGACGGGCGCGGGAGTAACCGACGAGCCAGCGCAGCGCCAGGGTGTTGGCACGGCCGGGCTTGACCTCGACCGGGACCTGGTAGGTGGCACCACCGACACGGCGGGACTTGACCTCGAGGGTCGGCTTGATGTTCTCGAGAGCGCGCTTCAGCGTGATGACCGGGTCGTTGCCGGTCTTCTCGCGCAGGCCCTCCATGGCGCCGTAGACGATGCGCTCGGCGGTGGAGCGCTTGCCGTTCAGCAGCACCTTGTTGATCAGGGAGGTCACCAGAGGAGAGCCGTAGACCGGGTCGATGATGACCGGGCGCTTCGGGGCGGGGCCCTTACGAGGCATTCTTACTTCTCCTTCTTGGCGCCGTAGCGGCTGCGGGCCTGCTTGCGGTTCTTGACACCCTGGGTGTCGAGCGAGCCGCGGATGATCTTGTAGCGAACACCCGGCAGGTCCTTCACACGGCCGCCGCGCACGAGCACGATGGAGTGCTCCTGCAGGTTGTGTCCCTCACCCGGAATGTAGGCCGTGACCTCGATGCCGCTGGTCAGACGCACACGCGCGACCTTACGGAGGGCCGAGTTCGGCTTCTTCGGGGTGGTCGTGAACACACGCGTGCAGACGCCACGACGCTGAGGGGAACCCTCGAGTGCGGGCGTCTTGTTCTTCTCGACCTTGTCCTGCCGGCCCTTACGGACCAGCTGCTGGATCGTAGGCACTACTTCTCCGGTTTCTGTGTGCCGATGGGTACAGCTAACCTGGAACGTCGCCGACCCACGCGGTCGGGTGTGTCGAATCTCGCGGACTCCCGCCGCCAGGCAGAATGAGCGCAGATCACGGTGGCCGCTTACGGCTCGACGTGCGGTTGATGGCACGCACGAGAGCCAGGGCACACCCCAGGCACAAGGTCTGAGCGTACCTATCGCATTCGCTGCGGTCAAAACAAATGGGCACCGCCCGCATCGGTATGCGGGACATGTCAAGACCCCCGGCCGTTGTGGATCTTCGAATCAGCGGCGGCTGCCCGATTCGCACCCGTTTCCACAGTCGCCGTCCGCACGTCAGCCGGCCGCGAGCGACACCAGGGTCAGCAGCACCAGGACGAGCGCCCAGCCGGCGGTCGACAGCCACCCGAGCACGAGGCCGGTCAGCGCCAGCCCGTCCCCCAGATCGCCCCGGCTGCGGATCTCGGACCGCGCCACGTGCCCCAGCACGACGGCCGGGAGACCGGTCAGCCCCATGGTCGGCACGCACAGCAGCCCGCACACGGCCGCGGCGACCGCCTTCCCGTTCGTCTGCGGCCGCGGCACCGGCAGGAACGCCGGGGGCACGGGAACGGCTGCCAGGGACTGCGGCACCGGCCCCTGCGGCAGGTCGGCGACGAGCACCGCCAGCTCCCCCACGGTCCGCGCCGCGTACGCCCGCGCCACCCGCTTCTCGAACTCCGCGTGCTCCATCCGCCCTTCGCCGTACCCCGCTCTGAGCACGTCCACGGCCCGCTCCCGGTCGGCGTGCGAGGCCAGCATCGACGGCACACTGTGCCCCTGCCAGGGCTGCCAGGGCTGCCCGGACGGATAGGACGGCTGCGACACGGAGCACCTCCCCGGAGCCGAAGTCCTTCCATGATGCGCCGAACCGCGGTTTCCGGCACCGGGGCGTCACGGACGGGCCCGGCGTGTCGGCCAGGGCGGCCGGCGCCCAGGAGGGCTCCCAGGGCCCTCCAGGAGGGCTCAGGGGCGCCCCCGTGGACACGCCGGAGGGCGGCCACCCCGCAGGATGACCGCCCTCCGTTCAAGCGACTCGCTTACTGGTTGTACGGACCGTAGTCGTAGTCCTCCAGCGGAACGGCCTGGCCGGAGCCCGTGCCGAACGGCGAGTAGTCGATGTCGTCGTAGCCGACAGCCGAGTACATCGCGGCCTTGGCCTCCTCGGTCGGCTCGACCCGGATGTTGCGGTAGCGGGACAGACCCGTACCGGCCGGGATGAGCTTACCGATGATGACGTTCTCCTTGAGGCCGATGAGGCTGTCGGACTTGGCGTTGATCGCCGCGTCCGTCAGGACTCGGGTCGTCTCCTGGAAGGAGGCGGCCGACAGCCAGGATTCCGTCGCCAGCGAGGCCTTGGTGATACCCATCAGCTGCGGACGACCGGAGGCCGGGTGACCGCCCTCCTGGACCACACGACGGTTCTCGTGCTCGAACTTCGAGCGCTCGACCAGCTCGCCGGGCAGCAGCTCGGCGTCGCCGGACTCGATGATCGTCACGCGGCGGAGCATCTGCCGGATGATGATCTCGATGTGCTTGTCGTGGATCGACACACCCTGCGAGTTGTAGACCTTCTGGACCTCGCCGACCAGGTGGACCTGGACGGCACGCTGGCCCAGGATGCGCAGCACGTCGTGCGGGTTGGTGGCACCCACGGTGAGCTTCTGACCCACCTCGACGTGCTCGCCCTCGCTGACCAGGAGACGGGCGCGCTTCGAGATCGGGTAGGCCGTCTCGTCGCTGCCGTCGTCCGGCGTGATGACGATCTTCTTCGTCTTCTCGGTCTCCTCGATCCGCACGCGGCCGGAGGCCTCGGAGATCGGGGCGACACCCTTCGGGGTACGGGCCTCGAAGAGCTCGACGACACGCGGCAGACCCTGGGTGATGTCGTCACCTGCCACACCACCGGTGTGGAAGGTACGCATCGTCAGCTGGGTGCCGGGCTCACCGATGGACTGGGCGGCGATGATGCCGACCGCCTCACCGATGTCGACCAGCTTGCCGGTGGCCAGCGAACGGCCGTAGCACATCGCGCAGGTGCCGACGGCGGACTCGCAGGTCAGGACCGAGCGGGTCTTGACCTCCTCGACGCCGCGCGAGACGAGCTCCTCGATGAGGACGTCGCCCAGGTCGGTGCCGGCCGGGGCCAGCACCTGCCCGTCGACGACGATGTCCTCGGCGAGGCAGCGCGCGTACACGGACGTCTCGACGTCCTCCGCCTTGATGAGCGTGCCCTCGGCGTTCCGGTCGGCGATCTTCAGACGCAGACCGCGCTCGGTGCCGCAGTCCTCCTCGCGGATGATGACGTCCTGGGAGACGTCGACCAGACGACGCGTGAGGTAACCCGAGTCGGCGGTACGCAGAGCGGTGTCCGCCAGACCCTTACGGGCACCGTGCGTGGAGATGAAGTACTCCAGCACGGACAGGCCCTCACGGAACGACGCCTTGATCGGACGCGGGATCGTCTCGTTCTTCGCGTTCGACACCAGACCACGCATACCGGCGATCTGACGCATCTGCATCATGTTGCCTCGTGCACCCGAGTTCACCATCATGAAGATCGGGTTGGTCTTCGGGAAGTTGTCGTTCATCGCCTCGGCGACCTCGTTGGTCGCCTTGGTCCAGATCGCGATGAGCTCCTGCGTGCGCTCGTCCTTGGTGATCAGACCGCGCTCGTACTGCTTCTGGACCTTCTCGTCCTGCGCCTCGTAACCCTTGACGATCTCCTTCTTCGCCTCGGGGACGACGACGTCGGAGATGGCCACGGTGACGCCGGAACGGGTCGCCCAGTAGAAGCCGGCCGCCTTCAGGTTGTCGAGCGTCGCCGCCACGATGACCTTCGGGTAGCGCTCGGCGAGGTCGTTGACAATCTCGGAGAGCTGCTTCTTGCCGACCTCGTAGTCGACGAACGGGTAGTCCTCGGGCAGCAGCTCGTTGAAGAGCGCGCGGCCCAGCGTGGTGTTCAGCCGGAAGCTGTCACCCTGCTGCCACTCCGGCTCACCCTCCTCGCGCGCCGGCGGGGTCCAGCCGCGCGGCGGGATGGTGCCGACCGGGAAGCGGACGTCGATCCTCGACTGGAGCGACAGCTCGCCCGCGTCGAAGGCCATGATCGCCTCGGCGACGGAGGCGAAGGAACGGCCCTCGCCCTTGAGCTCGCGCATCTCGCCGTCGGTGGTCAGGAAGAACAGACCGAGGACCATGTCCTGGGTCGGCATCGTCACCGGACGGCCGTCGGCGGGCTTGAGGATGTTGTTCGAGGACAGCATCAGGATGCGGGCCTCGGCCTGCGCCTCCGCGGACAGCGGCAGGTGCACGGCCATCTGGTCACCGTCGAAGTCCGCGTTGAACGCGGTGCAGACGAGCGGGTGGATCTGGATGGCCTTGCCCTCGACCAGCTGCGGCTCGAAGGCCTGGATGCCGAGGCGGTGCAGCGTGGGCGCACGGTTCAGCAGAACCGGGTGCTCCGCGATGACCTCTTCCAGCACGTCGTACACGACCGTGCGGCCGCGCTCGACCATGCGCTTGGCGCTCTTGATGTTCTGCGCGTGGTTCAGGTCGACCAGGCGCTTCATCACGAACGGCTTGAAGAGCTCCAGCGCCATCGCCTTCGGCAGACCGCACTGGTGCAGCTTCAGCTGCGGACCGACGACGATCACGGAACGCGCGGAGTAGTCCACGCGCTTGCCGAGCAGGTTCTGGCGGAAGCGGCCCTGCTTGCCCTTCAGCATGTCGCTGAGGGACTTCAGCGGACGGTTGCCGGGGCCCGTGACCGGGCGGCCGCGACGGCCGTTGTCGAACAGCGCGTCCACGGCCTCCTGGAGCATGCGCTTCTCGTTGTTCACGATGATCTCGGGCGCACCGAGGTCGAGAAGGCGCTTCAGGCGGTTGTTGCGGTTGATCACACGGCGGTACAGGTCGTTCAGGTCGGAGGTCGCGAAGCGGCCACCGTCCAGCTGCACCATCGGACGCAGGTCCGGCGGGATGACCGGCACGCAGTCCAGCACCATGCCCTTGGGGCTGTTGCTGGTCTGCAGGAACGCGGAGACGACCTTCAGGCGCTTGAGCGCACGGGTCTTCTTCTGGCCCTTGCCGGTGCGGATGATCTCGCGGAGCTTCTCGGCCTCCTCGTCGAGGTCGAAGGACTCCAGGCGCTTCTGCAGCGCCGCGGCACCCATCGAGCCGTCGAAGTACGTGCCGAAGCGGTCACGCAGCTCGCGGTAGAGCAGCTCGTCGCCCTCCAGGTCCTGGACCTTGAGGTTCTTGAAGCGGTTCCACACCTCGTCGAGACGGTCGATCTCGCGCTGCGCGCGGTCGCGCAGCTGCTTCATCTCGCGCTCGGCACCCTCGCGCACCTTGCGGCGCACGTCGGCCTTGGCGCCCTCGGCCTCCAGCTCGGCCAGGTCGGTCTCGAGCTTCTTGGCGCGGGCCTCCAGGTCGGCGTCGCGGCGCTGCTCGATCTGCTGGCGCTCGACGGAGACGTGGGCCTCCAGCGAGGGCAGGTCGCGCGTACGGCGCTCCTCGTCGACGTACGTGATCATGTACGCCGCGAAGTAGATGACCTTCTCGAGGTCCTTGGGAGCCAGGTCGAGCAGGTAGCCCAGCCGGCTCGGGACACCCTTGAAGTACCAGATGTGCGTGACGGGCGCGGCGAGCTCGATGTGGCCCATCCGCTCACGGCGCACCTTGGCGCGCGTGACCTCGACGCCACAGCGCTCACAGATGATGCCCTTGAAGCGGACGCGCTTGTACTTGCCGCAGTAGCACTCCCAGTCCCGGGTCGGACCGAAGATCTTCTCGCAGAAGAGTCCGTCCTTCTCGGGCTTGAGGGTGCGGTAGTTGATGGTCTCGGGCTTCTTGACCTCGCCGTGGCTCCACTGACGGATGTCGTCAGCGGTAGCCAGACCGATCCGGAGCTCGTCGAAGAAGTTGACGTCGAGCACTATGCGTCAATCCCTCTCAGGGTTGTAAGTCTTTGGTCTGATACGGGGGTCCTGGGGCCGGACGGGCTCACGCGGAGCCCGTCCGGACTCCCGTCAGACCTCTTCGACGCTGCTCGGCTCGCGCCGGGACAGGTCGATGCCGAGCTCCTCCGCAGCGCGGAAGACGTCCTCGTCGGTGTCGCGCATCTCGATGGACATGCCGTCCGAGGACAGCACCTCCACGTTGAGGCACAGGGACTGCATCTCCTTGATGAGCACCTTGAAGGACTCGGGGATGCCGGGCTCGGGGATGTTCTCGCCCTTGACGATGGCCTCGTAGACCTTCACGCGGCCGGTGACGTCGTCGGACTTGATGGTCAGCAGCTCCTGGAGCGCGTAGGCGGCGCCGTACGCCTCGAGTGCCCACACCTCCATCTCGCCGAACCGCTGGCCACCGAACTGGGCCTTACCACCCAGCGGCTGCTGGGTGATCATCGAGTACGGACCGGTCGAACGGGCGTGCAGCTTGTCGTCGACCAGGTGGTGCAGCTTGAGGATGTACATGTAGCCGACCGAGATCGGGTCCGGGAACGGCTCACCGCTCCGGCCGTCGAACAGCCGCGCCTTGCCGGTCGGGAGCACCATGCGCTCGCCGTCCCGGTTCGGGATGGTGTGGTTCAGCAGACCGGCAAGCTCGTCCTCGCGGGCACCGTCGAAGACCGGGGTCGCGACGTTGGTGCCGGGCGCGACCTGGTCGGCGCCGATGGCCTGCAGGCGCTGCGCCCACTCCTCCGCGAGGCCGGAGACGTCCCAGCCGCGGCTGGCGAGCCAGCCGAGGTGGATCTCCAGGACCTGTCCCGGGTTCATTCGGGACGGCACACCCAGCGGGTTGAGGATGATGTCGACCGGGGTGCCGTCCTCCAGGAACGGCATGTCCTCGATCGGCAGGATCTTCGAGATGACGCCCTTGTTGCCGTGGCGGCCGGCGAGCTTGTCACCGTCGGTGATCTTGCGCTTCTGCGCGACGTAGACGCGCACCAGCTGGTTCACACCGGGGGGAAGCTCGTCGCCCTCCTCGCGGTCGAAGACGCGGACGCCGATGACCTTGCCGGTCTCGCCGTGCGGCACCTTCAGCGAGGTGTCACGGACCTCACGGGCCTTCTCACCGAAGATCGCGCGCAGCAGGCGCTCCTCGGGCGTCAGCTCGGTCTCACCCTTGGGCGTGACCTTGCCGACGAGGATGTCACCGGCGATGACCTCGGCACCGATGCGGATGATGCCGCGCTCGTCGAGGTCGGCGAGGACCTCCTCGGAGACGTTCGGGATGTCCCGGGTGATCTCCTCGGGGCCGAGCTTGGTGTCACGGGCGTCGACCTCGTGCTCCTCGATGTGGATCGAGGAGAGGACGTCGTCCTGCACGAGGCGCTGCGACAGGATGATCGCGTCCTCGTAGTTGTGACCCTCCCACGGCATGAACGCCACGAGCAGGTTCTTGCCCAGCGCCATCTCGCCGTTCTGGGTGGCCGGACCGTCGGCAAGGACCTGGCCCTCGATGATCCGGTCGCCCTCGTTGACGATGACCTTCTGGTTGACCGAGGTGCCCTGGTTGGAGCGGGCGAACTTGGCCAGGCGGTACGTGATGTACGTGCCGTCGTCGTTGGCGGTGGTGATGTAGTCCGCGGAGACCTCCTGGACCACACCGGGCTTCTCGGCCTTGACCACGTCGCCGGCGTCGACCGCGGAGCGGTACTCCATGCCGGTGCCGACGAGCGGGGCCTCGGACTTAATCAGCGGCACGGCCTGACGCATCATGTTCGCGCCCATGAGGGCACGGTTGGCGTCGTCGTGCTCGAGGAAGGGGATCATGGCCGTCGCGACCGACACCATCTGGCGCGGCGAGACGTCCATGTAGTCCACGTCCTCGCCGGTGACGTAGTCGACCTCGCCGCCCTTACGGCGGACGAGCACCCGGGCCTCGGCGAAGCGGAGGTCGTCCGTCAGCTGCGCGTTGGCCTGCGCGATGACGAAGCGGTCCTCCTCGTCGGCGGTCAGGTAGTCGACGTCGTCGGTGACCTGGCCGTCGATGACCTTGCGGTAGGGGGTCTCGACGAAACCGAACGCGTTGACCCGGCCGTAGGAGGCGAGCGAGCCGATCAGACCGATGTTCGGGCCTTCGGGCGTCTCGATCGGGCACATGCGGCCGTAGTGCGAGGGGTGCACGTCACGGACCTCGAAGCCGGCCCGCTCACGGGACAGACCACCCGGGCCAAGAGCCGACAGACGGCGCTTGTGGGTGAGACCCGACAGCGGGTTGTTCTGGTCCATGAACTGCGACAGCTGGCTGGTGCCGAAGAACTCCTTGATGGAGGCGACGACCGGCCGGATGTTGATCAGGGTCTGCGGCGTGATCGCCTCGACGTCCTGGGTCGTCATCCGCTCGCGGACGACTCGCTCCATACGCGCCAGACCCGTGCGGACCTGGTTCTGGATGAGCTCGCCGACGCTGCGCAGGCGGCGGTTGCCGAAGTGGTCGATGTCGTCGGTCTCGACGACCACGGAGGTGCCGTTGTCACCGACCGTCTCGGTCTCGCCGGCGTGCAGCTTCACCAGGTACTTGATCGTCGCGATGATGTCCTCGACGGTCAGGATCCCGGCGTCCAGCGGGGTGTCCGTGCCCAGCTTCTTGTTGACCTTGTAGCGGCCGACCTTGGCCAGGTCGTAGCGCTTGGGGTTGAAGTACAGGTTCTCCAGCAGCGTCTGCGCGGCCTCACGCGTGGGGGGCTCGCCCGGACGCAGCTTGCGGTAGATGTCGAGCAGCGCGTCGTCCTGGCCCTGGGTGTGGTCCTTCTCCAGGGTGGCGCGCATGGACTCGTACTCGCCGAACTCCTCGAGGATCTGCTCGGTGGTCCAGCCGAGCGCCTTGAGCAGGACGGTGACGGACTGCTTGCGCTTGCGGTCGATGCGCACACCGACCATGTCGCGCTTGTCGATCTCCATCTCCAGCCAGGCACCCCGGGACGGGATGATCTTGGCGGAGAAGATGTCCTTGTCGGACGTCTTGTCGATGGAGGAGTCGAAGTAGACACCGGGCGAACGGACGAGCTGCGACACCACGACACGCTCGGTGCCGTTGATGACGAAGGTGCCCTTGTTCGTCATGAGCGGGAAGTCGCCCATGAAGACCGTCTGGGACTTGATCTCGCCGGTCTCGTTGTTGGTGAACTCGGCGGTGACGAAGAGCGGGGCCGCGTACGTGAAGTCGCGCTCCTTGCACTCGTCGATGGAGTTCTTCGGCGGCTCGAAGCGGTGGTCGCGGAAGGTCAGCGACATCGACCCGCTGAAGTCCTCGATCGGGGAGATCTCCTCGAAGATCTCCTCGAGCCCGGACTTGGTGGGGACGTCCTGACCGTTCTCGAGAGCCTCCTCGACCCGACTCTGCCAGGCGGTGTTGCCGAGGAGCCAGTCGAAGCTCTCGGTCTGCAGCGCGAGCAGGTTCGGAACCTCAAGAGGCTCCTTGATCTTTGCAAAAGAGATGCGCAGCGGGGCAGTGCTGGCGGCGTTGTTCGTATTCGCGGTCGAGGCGTTGCGCGAGGCGGCCAAGAGGGGGTCCTTCCGAGGGCTCGGACTCACTACGCGCGTACCGGCCCCTCTCCCGTACACGGAGACAAGCTGTGCCCACAGGGCCGAAAGGCCAGGTCAGGCATATCTTGTCGTCGATGCTCGGGCGAGGGCAGACCCCTGGTGACGGGCAGGGGACAGCTAACAGGCAGCGCAAAGGGTCAGTGTAGCCACTTGGCACACTGATGTCCAGTGCGGGTTCTGGAACCCGTGTTCACCCTCGTTGTTCCACTCCTGCGACAAGGCCCTGCCCTCAACGCACGTTGATACTGCCCTCTTCGCCGCCGATCCATGCCTCGGATTGGATCCTTGTGACGACGCGTCCTGAGAATTGCGCGCTGCGTGCGGTTCGTCAAGGCCCCCCTGCCCGATCCGGGGCCGCCCGGAGACACGACGAAGATCACCATACCCCCCGCCACGGAGGCTGCAAGGCAACCGTGGCCGCACCCCGGGAACGCCGAAGAGCGACCACCCGGATGGATGATCGCTCCTCGGCGCTCACGCGTTACACGTCCTGACGGACGCGTTGTGGATCCTGGCGGATCCGGGAGGTCTTACTTGACCTCGACGGAGGCACCGGCGCCCTCGAGGGACTCCTTGGCCTTGTCGGCGGCCTCCTTGTTGACCTTCTCCAGAACCGGCTTCGGCGCACCGTCGACCAGGTCCTTGGCCTCCTTCAGGCCCAGGGAGGTGAGCTCGCGCACGACCTTGATGACCTGGATCTTCTTGTCGCCGGCACCGGTGAGGATGACGTCGAACTCGTCCTTCTCCTCGGCGGCCTCGGCGGCGGCGCCACCAGCGGCACCACCGGCGACGACGACCGGGGCGGCCGCGGCGGCGGTGACGTCGAACTTCTCCTCGAACGCCTTCACGAACTCGGAGAGCTCGATGAGGGTCATCTCCTCGAACTGCGCGAGCAGGTCTTCCTGGCTGAGCTTCGCCATGATGGCGGTCCTTCCACTAAATCGGCAGGTGCCGGATGTACATGTGAGGCGGGCGTACTACTGGCCCGCTACGGTCGCCGCGTTCAGGCAGCGGCAACCGGGATGCGAGCCGAGTTACTCGGCACCGCCCTGCTCGTCCTGCTTGGCACGGAGCGCGTCCACGGTGCGGACGAGCTTCGACGGCAGCGCCTGGAAGACAGAGGCAGCCTGCGACTGCTTGCCCTTCATGGCACCGGCCAGCTTGGAGAGCAGAACCTCGCGGGACTCGAGGTCCGCAAGCTTCTTGATCTCATCGGCGGACAGCGCCTTGCCGTCAAGGACACCGCCCTTGATGATGAGATTCGGGTTGTCCTTGGCGAAGTCACGAAGACCCTTCGCCGACTCCACCGGGTCACCGGTGACGAAGGCGACGGCCGTCGGACCAGCGAAGAGCTGGTCGTCGAGCGTGATCCCGGCCTCGTTGGCCGCAATCTTGGTCAGCGTGTTCTTCACCACGGCGTACTGGGCGTTCTCACCGAGCGAACGACGCAGCGTCTTGAGCTGCGCCACGGTGAGACCGCGGTACTCGGTCAGCACGGCGGCGTTGGAGCTGCGGAACTTGTCCGTCAGCTCGGCAACCGCGGCAGCCTTGTCGGGCCTCGCCATAGAGCCTCGGCCTCCTTCCGGGTGATTCGGACCGCGCGGACCCGAAGGAGGACTGGGGAAAACGAAACGCCCCGGCGCAAGCGCACGGGGCGTAGCTCGACCGGTTTCCCACCCGCACGGGGCGGCGGATTCCGGGAGCTTCTCCTGTGTCACCTGCGCGGGTCGTCCGCCGTTCAGCGGATCCTTCGGCCACCGCGCCCTCGTGCGAGCGCGCGGTAACGACCAGCGGTCTTTGGCTTCTGTAGGAGCGTACGGGAACGGGTCGCCGTCAAGCAAATCCGCCCGTACGACGGATCGGCCGGACCCGGTGGCTCAGCTCGCGTCGAGGTCCTTGAACAGGTCGGCGAGGTCGGCGACGTCCTTGGCGGGCGGGGCCTTGATCTCCACCGGCTCGTTGTAGTCGAGGAAGGTGATGGTCATGTCGAGCGGGCCCTTGTCGGTGTCGCCCTTGGTGCGGAACTGCTTGGTGTGGTCGTCACCGTCGATCCACATGTCCATCGTGAGCTTGTCGACGCCCATCTTCTCGTACTGCTTGATGCTCTTCTCGCGCCGCTCACGCGTCTTCGCGTCCTCCTTCTTCAGGGAGGCGCGCAGGTCGGCGAGGGTGACCGTGCCCGAGTAGTGGGTCGTCTCGACGCCGTCGACCTTCTCGGTGCCGATCTTCTTCACGTCCTTGGCGCCCGTGAGGAAGGTGGACTCCGCCGCCGGGTTCTGCTCGGCCTGGCTCGGCGAACCCAGCTGGTCCAGCTCCTTGCCGGCCTCGGAGCCGGACAGGTCGAACTTCATCCAGGTCTTGCCGTCCATCTCCTTGGCCATCTCGGCTCCCCCACCGATGTACATGGCCTTGTCGACGAGACGGATCTCGGTCTCCCCGGCGGCGGCCGCCTGGCCGGACGCCGAGACCTTCATGCTCATGGCGATCGTGGGCTTGAGACGCATGGACGCCTCGCCCTTGACCTTGCCGGACTCCGGCGCGGTACCGCTCATCCGGTAGTGGAGGGACGTGATGTCCTCCGTGTTCTTCGCCGCCTTGGCGACCGCGGCCGCCGGCGTCATCTCCGGCGACTCCTCGGCTCCGCAGCCGACCGCGCCGGCGGCGAGCAGCAGGGCACCCAGACCGGCGACGGGTATGGACTTGTTCATTGATTCCCCCCAAGGAATACATGCTTGCTGCACAGCAAGGCGGCGAGCCTATCCCAGAGGGGCACACGTGATCTAACGGGATTCGCGGGCCTCAGGGCCTCCCGGCCTCCTGCCGCACGAGGTCCTCGAAGTCACCGGTGTCGGACCGCGGGGGCCGCTCCGCGCGGACGCGCACGCCGTAGTCGTCGTAGTGCGCGGTCTGGGTCATCAGGCCGTTCGCCATGCGCGCCTTCTCGACCTTCTTGACCAGGAGGTTCCGCTCGTCGACCCAGATGTCGACGGTCTCGGAGGTGACCCCGGCCGCGGTGAGGCGCTGCTTCAGACCGGGGTCGGTGACATGCGCGGTGTCCACGGTGCCGGACCAGTGGGTGGCTGTCCGGCCGCGCACGGTCTCCCGCCCGGCCCTGCGCACGTCCCCGGAGGACAGCAAGAGCTCGACGGACTGGTTCGGCGTGGTGGAACGCATCTGGTCGCCCAGGTGGGCGCCGGAGCCGCCGGCGAGGGCTTCGAGGTCGTCGTAGGCGTAGCGGATCCAGTGCTTGCCGCCGGCCTGCTCGGCGAACTTCTCGCCCATGCGCGCGTAGTACGCGTCGGGCAGGTAGCGGGCCTCCATGGAGGTGGTGCCGAGCCGCCGCATGGTGTCGGCGATCGTGCCGCCGGTGTAGGTGATGGTCAGGGTTCCGGTGATGCCGTCGCGCCAGCCGAGGGTGCCGTCGGCGGTCATGGACATCAGCGCGCCCATGGTCGTGGTCGACTCGACCCGGGCGGAGCCGGCCCGCTCGGTGGCGCGCTCGGCGGAGCGCAGGGCGGCCAGGGCGCTGCCGCGCGGGGCGCGGTGGTCCGGGGCGGGGCGCTCGGCGGGCTCCGGGGAGCTGCAGGCGGCCGGTCCCGCCAGCGCGGTCACCAGCGCGAGCACCAGACCCAGTCGCCGCACGGTCGAGCCCTGCATACGTCCCCCGTTCCCCTCCGGTTCCCGCACGTTAACCCAGGGCGGGGCGGCACGTACCGGAAAAGGGAACGGGCCCCGCACCTGTGAGAGGTGCGGGGCCCGTGACCGGTTGCGTGAGCCGGCAGGCTCAGACCGCGGCCGGGTCCTCCTCGACGAGGAGGTTGCGGGTGCGGTTCGGGTCGAGCGGAATGCCGGGGCCCATCGTGGTGCTGATGGCAGCCTTCTTGATGTAGCGACCCTTGGCGGCGGACGGCTTCAGACGGAGGATCTCCTCCAGCGCCGCGCCGTAGTTCTCCACCAGCTTGGTGTCGTCGAACGACGTCTTGCCGATGATGAAGTGCAGGTTCGAGTGCTTGTCGACGCGGAACTCGATCTTGCCGCCCTTGATCTCGGTGACGGCCTTGGCGGTGTCGGGGGTGACGGTGCCGGTCTTCGGGTTCGGCATCAGACCACGCGGACCGAGCACGCGGCCGAGGCGGCCGACCTTGCCCATGAGGTCCGGGGTGGCGACGACGGCGTCGAAGTCCAGACGGCCCTTCGACACCTCGTCGATCAGCTCGTCGGCGCCGACGATGTCGGCGCCCGCGGCACGCGCGGCCTCGGCACGGTCACCGGTCGCGAAGACCAGGACCCGGGCGGTCTTGCCGGTGCCGTGCGGGAGGTTCACGGTGCCACGGACCATCTGGTCGGCCTTGCGCGGGTCGACACCCAGGCGGAAGGCGACCTCGACGGTGCCGTCGAACTTGGTCGTGGAGGTCTCCTTGGCGAGACGGACGGCCTCGAGCGGGGCGTAGAGCTTCTCCCGGTCGACCTTGGCGTCCGCAGCGCGAAGGGACTTGCTGCGCTTGCTCACTACTGCTCCTGTGGATTCTTAGGAGTCGTGGTCCGGGCCGAGCAGGCCCTGCCACTACTGCTTGTCTACGAGGTGGGTTCTCAGCCCTCGACCGTGATGCCCATGGAACGGGCGGTGCCGGCGATGATCTTCGACGCGGCGTCCAGGTCGTTGGCGTTGAGGTCGGGCATCTTGGTCTCGGCGATCTCGCGGACCTGCGCCTGGGTGATCTTGGCGACCTTGGTCTTGTGCGGCTCGCCGGAGCCCTTCTCCACGCCCGCGGCCTTGAGGATCATCTTCGCGGCCGGCGGGGTCTTGGTGATGAAGGTGAAGGAGCGGTCCTCGTAGACCGTGATCTCCACCGGGATGACCCAGCCACGCTGCGACTCGGTCGCGGCGTTGTAGGCCTTGCAGAACTCCATGATGTTGACGCCGTGCTGACCCAGCGCGGGGCCGACCGGCGGGGCCGGGTTGGCGGCACCGGCCTGGATCTGGAGCTTGATGAGCCCCGTGACCTTCTTCTTCTTGGGAGGCATAGCTCTCCGGGTCCTTTCGGTTCGGGTCCTGCCCGCCCCCGGGGACCACCCGGATGCAGGCATACCGCGCAACGATAACGGGTATGGATGCGCGGCCAAAAACCGAGCAGGTCAGGCAAGCGCCGGAGCGTTCGCCTGACCTGCGCGGAAGCGGTGGGATCCGGAAGAAACTAGTTCTTCTGGATCTGGTCGAAGGAGAGCTCGACCGGCGTCTCGCGGCCGAAGATCTCCACGAGGCCCTTGACCTTCTTCGAGTCGGGGTTGATCTCGTTGATGGTCGCCTGCAGCGTGGCGAACGGGCCGTCGGTGACGGTGACCGAGTCGCCGACCTCGAAGTCCAGCACCTGGACCTCGACCTTGCGCTGCGGAGCCGGCTTGCCCTCGGCCTCGGCGGCCTCGCGGGCGGCCTTCTCCTCGGCCTCCGGGGCGAGCATCTTGACGATCTCGTCCAGGGTCAGCGGGTACGGGTCGTAGGCGTTGCCCACGAAGCCGGTCACGCCGGGGGTGTTGCGGACGACGCCCCAGGACTCGTTCGTCAGGTCCATGCGGACCAGGACGTAGCCCGGGAGCTTGTTCTGCTTGATCGTCTTGCGGTCGCCGTTCTTGATCTGGACGACCTCTTCCTGCGGCACCTCGGCCTGGAAGATGTAGTCCTCGACGTTCAGCGAGACGGCGCGCTGCTCCAGGTTGGTCTTCACGCGGTTCTCGTAGCCGGCGTAGGTGTGGATGACGTACCACTCGCCGGGCAGGACGCGCAGTTCCTCGCGGAGCTTCTCGATCGGATCGCGGTCGTCCTCGGGCTCTTCCTCGGCCTCGTCCGCGACCTCTTCGGTCTCGGTCTCGGTCTCCGCCTCGGCGGCGTCCTCGTCCGCGACGGCGTCGGCAGCCTCGACCTCGGCGGAGGTCTCGGTGTCCTCGCTGTCCGCGCCCTCGACGGTGTCGAGCTCGTCCTCGACGGACTCGACCGGCTCGATGGCGTCGTTCACGTTCGGGTCAGACACGGTGGCTGCTTCTTCCTGGATACATGGGGGTGGAACATGCGAAAGGAGCGCCGGGTACCTCGGCGCTCTTCGCGGACTGCTCAGCCGAACACGTACTTGGCGGCGTGGCTGAGCCCATAGTCAATCACGGTGACCAGGCCGATCATGATGACGACGAAGATGATCACCACGGTCGTATACGTCGTGAGCTGGTTGCGGGTCGGCCAGACGACCTTGCGCAGCTCCGCGACGATCTGGCGGTAGAAGAGGGCGAGCCGCTTCAGCGGGCCCTTCTTTCCGCGCTTGCCGCCCTTGCGGGTCTTCTTGGACTCCGGCGCCTCGTCCTGGGCATCAGGCATGTCGATGGAGCCCACGGCGTCCGTCACTCGTCCTCACCTGATTCCGGGTCGTGGCCGTGCCGCGCCCGGTCTGAGCCGCACGGCGGTGCATTGCTGTACGTACATGCGCACACATCCTGGCGAAGGTGTGTGTAGCAGGGCCGGAGGGACTTGAACCCCCAACCGCTGGTTTTGGAGACCAGTGCTCTACCAATTGAGCTACGACCCTTTGTGTGTCCCCCAACGTACCGCATCCGTCCGGATGCCTGGTGTGCACCGGAAGGGCGCGGCCTGTGAGAGGCCAACGAGGTGAGAGTGTACGTGGTCCGCGGCCGGTCGTCGAACAGATAGGACCGCGGGACCCGCACGTTGGCGGAAGATCGCCTGCCGGGAGGGCGCCGCATGCCGGGATACCGGCTGAAGATCGACCCGGCGGCGGCCCGGATCCGGACTGTTGTTCAGGGGTCTGCCCGGCGTTGTTCAGTCTGTGAAACCCCCGTGCCGCCCACGTTTCCTGTCTGAAACGATGGGGTCCATGAGCGCTGCAACCCCTCCCACCGAGCGCCGGGTCTCCGCCCGAGTCGGCGCGATCTCCGAGTCCGCCACCCTCGCCGTGGACGCCAAGGCCAAGGCCCTCAAGGCCGCCGGGCGGCCGGTGATCGGCTTCGGCGCCGGTGAGCCCGACTTCCCGACCCCGGACTACATCGTCGAGGCCGCGATCGAGGCCTGCAAGAACCCGAAGTTCCACCGCTACACGCCGGCCGGCGGCCTGCCCGAGCTGAAGGCCGCCATCGCCGCGAAGACGCTGCGCGACTCGGGCTACGAGGTCGACGCCTCGCAGATCCTCGTCACCAACGGCGGGAAGCAGGCCATCTACGAGGCCTTCGCCGCGATCCTCGACCCGGGCGACGAGGTCATCGTGCCCGCGCCGTACTGGACGACCTACCCCGAGTCGATCCGGCTGGCCGGGGGTGTCCCGGTGGAGGTCGTCGCCGACGAGACCACCGGCTACCGGGTGACCGTCGAGCAGCTGGAGGCGGCCCGTACGGAGAAGACGAAGGTCGTGCTCTTCGTCTCGCCGTCGAACCCGACCGGCGCGGTCTACAGCGAGCAGGAGACCGAGGCCATCGGCCGCTGGGCCGTCGAGCACGGCCTGTGGGTGCTGACCGACGAGATCTACGAGCACCTGGTCTACGGCGGCGCCTCCGCGGTGTCGCTGCCGGCGGTGCTGCCCGAGCTGCGCGACAAGTGCGTGGTGGTCAACGGTGTCGCGAAGACGTACGCGATGACCGGCTGGCGCGTGGGGTGGATCATCGGCCCGAAGGACGTGGTCAAGGCCGCGACGAACCTCCAGTCGCACGCCACGTCCAACGTCTCCAACGTCGCCCAGGCCGCGGCCCTGGCCGCCGTCTCCGGTGACCTGGACGCCGTCGCGACGATGCGGGAGGCCTTCGACCGGCGCCGCAAGACGATCGTGCGGATGCTGAACGAGATCGACGGCGTGGTCTGCCCGGAGCCGGAGGGCGCGTTCTACGCCTACCCGTCGGTGAAGGCGCTGGTCGGCAAGGAGATCCGGGGCAGGCGGCCCAAGGACACGGTCGAACTGGCCGCGCTGATCCTGGAGGAGGCCGAGGTCGCGGTCGTCCCGGGTGAGGCGTTCGGCACGCCCGGCTATCTGCGGCTGTCGTACGCGCTCGGTGACGAGGACCTCGTCGAGGGCGTGAGCCGGATCCAGAAGCTGCTGGCGGAGGCCAGGGACTGACCTGTGCCTCGTGCGAGGCGGTGGCGGGCCGTTCCCCTTGCGGGGAGCGGCCCGCTTTTCCTCGTCTTCCCGTGCGAGCAAGACCACGTTCGGGGAAACCGCTACCGGGACGGCTGAGGCGTGCGGCAGGATCTTTGGATGGAGCGTGTACGTGATGTCTCTGAGCTGCCGAAAGCCCATCTGCACCTGCACTTCACCGGGTCGATGCGGCCCTCGACCGTGCTGGAACTGGCCGACAAGTACGGGGTCCGGCTGCCCGACGTGCTGAGTGAGGCGCTGATCAGCGGGGAACCGCCGAGCCTGCGGGCGACGGACGAGCGCGGCTGGTTCCGCTTCCAGCGGCTCTACGACGCGGCACGCTCGTGCCTGCGGGAGCCGGAGGACATCCAGCGGCTGGTGCGGGAGGCCGCGGAGGAGGACCTGCGGGACGGGTCGGGGTGGCTGGAGATCCAGGTCGACCCGACGTCGTACGCGCCGCGGCTGGGCGGGCTGATCCCGGCGCTGGAGATCATCCTGGACGCGGTCGAGACGACGTCGCGGGAGACCGGGCTCGGGATGCGGGTGCTGGTCGCGGCGAACCGGATGAAGCATCCGCTGGACGCGCGGACGCTGGCACGGCTGGCGGTGCGGTACGCGGACCGGGGCGTGGTCGGGTTCGGGCTGTCCAACGACGAGCGGCGCGGCATGGCGCGGGACTTCGACCGGGCGTTCGCGATCGCTCGGGAGGCCGGGCTGCTGTCGGCACCGCACGGCGGTGAGCTGACCGGCCCGGCGTCGGTACGGGACTGCCTGGACGACCTGGGGGCGGACCGGCTCGGGCACGGCGTGCGGGCGGCGGAGGATCCCCGGCTGCTGAAGCGGCTTGCGGACCGGCAGGTGACGTGCGAGGTGTGCCCGGCGTCGAACGTGGCGCTCGGGGTGTACGAGAAGCCGGAGGACGTACCGCTGCGGACGTTGTTCGAGGCGGGGGTGCCGATGGCGCTGGGCGCGGACGACCCGTTGCTGTTCGGCTCCCGGCTGGCGGCGCAGTACGAGATCGCGCGGGTCCATCACGGCTTCACGGACGCGGAGCTGGCGGAGCTGGCGCGGCAGTCGGTGCGGGGGTCGGCGGCGCCGGAGGATGTGAAGGAGAAGTTGCTGGCGGGGGTGGACGCGTGGCTGGTGTCTTAGCGCTCGATCGCGCGCGCCTTCGCCTGGCGGTGGGTGGTGGGTCGGGGCCGCGCCGGGGGGTGCCCGTCCTCGGAACGGCGCGATCGAGTTGCGTGCCGACTGACTGTCCGTCGACGCGCCAACCGCTGCGGGCGGACACCCCCCGGCACGTCCCCTTGCGTTCGACGGCGGGTGCAGGCCGCCCTAGCTGCGGGCAGTCGTGCCGCTGGGGCGATGGGGGTCCCCCCTGCTCGAGCGAAGCCGAGAGCTTGGGGGAGGGTGGGCGCGGCGGTGTCCCGCTACGCCGGGTTGCGGGCCCACGCGGCACCAGCGGCGACTCCGCGGTGCCTACAGGCTGACCCCGACCGTCACCGGCTCGTTGACCAGCGTGATGCCGAAGGCCTCGTGGACACCGGCCACGACCTCGCGGGCCAGGGCGAGGAGGTCTTCCGTCGTGGCGCTGCCGCGGTTCGTCAGCGCCAGCGTGTGCTTCGTGGAGATCCGGGCCGGACCGTCGCCGTAGCCCTTCCCGAAGCCCGCCTTGTCGATCAGCCAGGCCGCTGAGGTCTTGGTACGGCCCTCGCCGGCCGGGTACGCCGGCGGCTCCACCCCGTCGCCGAGCCGGTCGCGGACCCGGGCGCGGAACGTGCCGAAGTCCGCGTCCGTGAGGATCGGGTTGGTGAAGAACGACCCCGCCGACCAGGTGTCGTGGTCCTCGGGGTCCAGGACCATGCCCTTGCCGGCCCGCAGCTTGAGCACCGTCTCCCGGGCCGAGGCGAGCGGGACGCGGTCGCCGGGCTCCACTCCGAGCGCCCGGGCCGTCTCGGCGTACCGGAGCGGCGCGGAGAGGCCGCCGGCGTCCTCCAGGGCGAAGCGGACACGCAGGACCACGTAGCGTTCCGGGTCGGACTTGAAGCGGCTGTGCCGGTAGGAGAAGGCGCAGTCCTCGTTGGAGAGGGTGACCGTCTCGCCGGTGCGGCGGTCGTAGGCGACGACCTCGGTGATCGTGGAGGAGACCTCCTGGCCGTACGCCCCGACGTTCTGGATGGGTGTCGCGCCCGCCGAGCCGGGGATGCCGGCCAGGCACTCGATGCCGGCCAGGCCCGCCTCGACCGTGCGGGCGACGGCGTCGGTCCAGACCTCGCCGGCCGCCAGCTCCAGGCGCGTGCCGTCGAGGGAGAAGCCCTGGGTGGCGATGACGAGGGCGGTGCCGTCGAAGCCCTTGTCGCCGATGACCAGGTTCGAGCCGCCGCCGATGAGCAGCAGGGGCGTCCCCGTCTCGTCGGCTTCGCGGACGACGGCGATCACCTCGTCGTCCGTCGTGGCGGTGACCAGCCGGGTCGCGGGGCCGCCCAGCCGGAAGGTGGTCAGGGGGGCGAGGGGGGCGTCGTGGAGTTCCTGCACGGGCTCAAGACTACGAGACGGTGCCGACGGCCCCCCGCCCACGTGGGTGCCCTCAGGGCAGGCGGCGCAGTGCCTCGGTCCAGGGCACCGGGAGGTCGTCGCTGCTCGCCTGCCAGGTGACGAAGGCCGCGTCCCTCATCTGCGGGGCGAGGGCTCGGGCGGTGCGCCCGTGGGTTCCGGCGCGGGCGAAGGCGTGGAGGGCGTCCTTCGACTCCCAGGCCGACAGGGTCCAGAAGGTCCGCTTCAGGGGCTTCGCCCGCAGGGTGGCTCCGCGGGCGCCGGGGCTGCGGCGCAGCTGCCGCAGGACGGCGGGGGTGCCGGCGAGGAACCTCAGCGCTCCCCACAGGGTGCGGGTCTCGAAGCGTGAGGCGAAGACGTGCACCTCGGCGCCGGGGGGCGGGGTGTCCGGGACGGTCCAGGGGAGGGTGGGCACGGCCGTTTCTCCTTGTCGGTCCTGCGGGTTCAGTGGGAGGCCCCGGCGAGTTCGGGTGCCTGCTCGGCCGGGGCCGGCTGCCGCTCGGTCCGGCGGCGGCCCGGGATCAGCAGGGCCGCCACACCCGCCAGGGCGACCACCGCGGAGCCGGTGACCAGGGCGGGCCGCATGCCGTCGACGAAGGTCTGGCCGGTCTCGTAGCCGCCCTGGGCGGAGAAGATCGACGCCATGACGGCGATGCCGAGCGCCCCGCCGACCTCGCGCAGGGCGTTGTTCGCGCCGGAGGCGATGCCCTGCTCCTGGGGCCGGACGCTGGACATGACCAGGTGGGAGGCGGGGGCGAAGAACAGGGCCATGCCGACGCCGCTGACGACCAGGGCGGGCAGCTGGGCGGCGTAGGAGGCGTCCGCCGTGGCCACGACTGCCATAGAGCCGAGGCCGAGGGCCTGCAGGAAGAGGCCCGCGGCGACGACCGGGCGGCCGCCGATCCGGTCGGCCAGGATGCCGGCGATCGGGGCGACGAGCATCGGCATGCCGGTCCAGGGCAGCATCCGCAGGCCCGCCTCGGTCGGCGAGTAGCCGAGGACGCCCTGCATGTACTGGCTGAGCAGGAAGATCGAGCCGAACATGCCGAGGAACATCAGCAGGCTCGCCGCGTTGATGCCGGAGAACGCCCGGGAGCGGAACAGCCGCATCGGAAGCATGGGGTTCTTCGCGCGGGTGCTGTAGAGGACGAAGCCGGCCAGCAGGGCCGTGCCCGCGAACAGGCCCGTGAGGACCAGGCCGCCGGTCCAGCCGTCGACGGGGCCGCGGACCAGGCCGTAGACGATGCCGAACAGGCCGCCGCTGGCGAGCAGGGTGCCGGGGAGGTCGAGCGGGGCGCCGGTGCCGTGGGACTCGGCGAGACGGAGGCGGGCGAGGGGCAGCAGGGCCAGGCCGAGCGGGACGTTCAGCCAGAAGATCCACTGCCAGGAGATGTGTTCGGTGAGGGTGCCCCCGACCAGGGGCCCGGAGGCGACCGCTAGTCCGTTGACCGCTCCCCAGATGCCGTACGCCATGCCCCGTTTGGCGGCGGGCACGGCCGCGGTCAGCAGGGTGAGCGTCAGCGGCATCATCACCGCGGCCCCGGCGCCCTGGACGGCGCGGGCGGCGATCAGGGAGTCGATGCCGGGTGCCATGGCGGCGGCGGCGGAGGCGCCGGTGAAGACGGCGAGTCCGGCGAGGAAGAGCCGGCGGCGGCCGAAGCGGTCGCCGAGGGCCGCGCCGGACATCAGCAGGACGGCGAAGGTGAGCGTGTAGGCGCTCACGGTCCATTCCAGGTCGTGCAGTCCGCCGCCGAGGTCCTCCCGGATGGAGGGCAGGGCGGTGGTGACGACGAGGTTGTCGAGGGCCGCCATGAATCCGGCGACGCTGGTGATGACGAGGGCCCAGGCGGCTCCCCCGCGGCGTGCGGTCTGCTGTGACATCGCTCCCCCAGGAGTGTGTGGTGTCTCTGCGATGATCGATTAGTTATTGATTACTAACTTCCGCGGGCATGGGAAGGCGCGGGACAAGCGCCTTCACAGGTCAGTGCTGCAGCCCCTTGGCACGCGCCGAGGGGTACATGCCCTCCCAGACGCGGTGCTCGGGCGGGAATCCCATGGCGACCAGGCAGTTGATGAGCATCCCGTACGCCATGAACTGCGTCGTCTCGACGGGGTCCGCCCCGAGCGGCAGATGGACGGTGTCCCACAGCCGCATCCAGCCGGCCCGTACCGATACGCCGAACTCGTGGTCGCCCTCTTCCTCGGCGGCCTTGACGGCGACGTACATCTGCATCTGCATCAGCAGCCGCTCGGGCCGCTCCTCGATGACCTTGGTGTAGGCGTTCCCCATGGCGTGCAGGGCCTCTTCGCCTTCGAGGCCCTCGGCGGCCTCCGCGAAGGTGCGGATGGTGTCCTCCACGCAGCGCTCGGCCGCCGCCAGGAAGATCGCCTTCTTGCCCGGGAAGAGCCGGAACAGGTAGGGCTGCGAGACCCCGACGCGCCGGGCGATCGCCTCGGTCGACGTGCCGTGGTAACCGCCGCGGGCGAACTCGGTCGTCGCGGCCCGGATGACGCTCTCGCGTCGCTCCTCCGCACTCATCCTGGGCATGCAGCCAAGTTAGTACTCAATCACTAACTACGTCAAGCGGGTACCGCCCGATCCCACGAGCGAGGGGCGCCCTCCGGCGGAAGGCGCCCCTGACCAGGTCTCTTTCGCCGGCTCAGGCCAGCCGTACGACCGCCCGCGACATGCCCAGCACCTTCTGCCCGGCGCTGGTGGCCGTCAGGTCCACGCGGACGGTGTTGTCGTCGAGCTTGGCCGCGACCTTGCCGCTGACCTCGATCTCGGCGCCGCGGTCGTCGTTCGGCACGACGACGGGCTTGGTGAAGCGCACGCCGTACTCGACGACGGCGCCCGGGTCGCCGGCCCAGTCGGTGACCACGCGGATCGCCTCGGCCATGGTGAACATGCCGTGCGCGATGACGTCCGGCAGGCCGACCTCCTTGGCGAACTTCTCGTTCCAGTGGATCGGGTTGAAGTCGCCGGAGGCACCCGCGTACTGCACGAGGGTGGCACGGGTCACGGGGAAGGTCCGGGCCGGCAGTTCGGTGCCGACCTCGACGTCGGACCAGGAGATCTTCGCCGTCATGGGATCGCTCACGCCTCCTCGGCCGCGCGGGCCACGAGCTTGGTCCAGGCGGTCACGACGTGCTCGCCGGCCTCGTCGTGGACCTCGCCGCGGATGTCCAGGATGTCGTTGCCCGCGAGGGACTTGACCGACTCGATGGTCGAGGTGACGGTGAGCCGGTCACCGGCCCGCACCGGGCGGCGGTAGGCGAACTTCTGGTCGCCGTGCACCACGCGGCTGTAGTCCAGCCCGAGCCGGGGGTCCTGGATCACCTGGGCCGCGGCCTTGAAGGTGATGGAGAACACGAAGGTCGGCGGTGCGATCACGTCGGGGTGGCCGAGCGCCTTGGCGGCCTCCGCGTCCTTGTACGCCGGGTTGTCGTCCCCGACCGCCTCGGCGAACTCACGGATCTTCTCGCGGCCCACCTCGTAGGGCGCGGTGGGCGGGTACGTCCGCCCCACGAAGGACTGATCGAGCGCCATGGCCCGGCACCTCCTGGTAGCTCTACTGACCGGTATGGGTCCCTCAACGACACGAGGCCGCCCCCGATTTCTCGGGAACGGCCTCGCGTACGAGCCTGATTTATCGCGTTTCGCGGTGCGCGGTGTGCGCGTTGCAACGCGGGCAGTGCTTCTTCATCTCCAGGCGATCCGGGTTGTTACGCCGGTTCTTCTTGGTGATGTAGTTCCGCTCCTTGCACTCCACGCAGGCCAGCGTGATCTTCGGGCGGACGTCGGTGGCAGCCACGTGAGTGCTCCTAAGACGAACGGATGGACTGTTTAACGCAAGAAGAGTAGCCGATCGAAGGACCGACCCCGCAATCGGCTACTGAGAGTAGCGGTGACCGGACTTGAACCGGTGACACAGCGATTATGAGCCGCTTGCTCTACCGACTGAGCTACACCGCTTTGATGTGGTCCGGCCCCGCCTTGCGACGGAACCAGTCACACCAGAGCCCCAAAACGGAATCGAACCGTTGACCTTCTCCTTACCATGGAGACGCTCTGCCGACTGAGCTATTGGGGCGAGCGATGAAGACATTACACGGTCGCCCGCCGTTCGCCCAAATCCGTTCCGGGGCACTCACCCCCGGCGCCCGGCACGGCCTTCCCGGCGGCCCCACCGGTGCTCCGGCCCCACTCGAAGCTCCCGTTCCGCACGCGGACCACACCGGTACGACTATTGCGCTCCTCCCCGCCACGGGCGGAAGGCCGTCCTAGGCTCGTCTCACTCTCAGTGATCATGCGTCCTCGCGTGCAGAGCCCGAGCCCCTGGAGCGCGATGCCCGACAGCCAGCCGCAGCCGCCCCCGCCCCCGTCGTCCTCGCCGGGTCCGGCCGACCCGTCGTCGCTGCTGCTGTGCGGGGCACGGCTCACCGACGGCAGGACCGTGGACGTGCGGCTGGGCGGCGGGCGCATCGAGGCGGTCGGCACGGCCGGCAGCCTGGGCGGCCCGCGCGCGTGCGGCGCCCGGGTCGACCTGCGGGGCTATCTGCTGCTGCCGGCCCCGGCCGAGCCGCACGCCCACGCCGACACCGCCCTGTCGGCCGACGCCGAGGGCCCGGTCTCGTACGAACCGCAGGACGTCCAGCGCCGGACGACGGAGGCCGCGCTGCTCCAGCTCGGGCACGGGGCGACGGCGCTCCGGGCGCACGTGCGGGTGGGGGACGTCCAGGGGCTGGGCGCGCTGGCGGCGGTGCTGCAGGCCCGGCGGGCCCTGGGCGGGCTGGCCGAGCTGACGACGGTGGCGATGCCCCGGGTGCTGACCGGGGTGGCCGGGGCGGACGGGCTGGCGATGCTGCGCGACGCGGTCAAGATGGGCGCCTCCGTGGTGGGCGGCACGCCCGACCTCGACCCGGATCCGGCGGGGTACGTGGAGGCGGTCCTGGAGGTGGCCTCCGAGCACGGCTGCCCTGTCGATCTGCACACGGACGCCGGGGACCCGGCGCGGCTGGCCCGGCTGGCGGCGATGGCGGGCGGGCTGCGTCCCGGGGTGACGCTCAGCCCGTGCGGCGGCCTCGGCCGGCTGCCCTCGGAGGCGGCCGCGCGGATCGCGGACCGACTCGCCGCGGCCGGCGTGGCGGTGGTGTGCCTGCCGCAGGGCGGCTGCGGCGGGGTGGACCGGCGGGGCACGGCTCCAATCCGGCTGCTGCGCGCGGCCGGGGTGCGGGTGGCCGCCGGGAGCGGGGCGCTGCGGGACGTGTCCAATCCCGTGGGGCGGGGCGATCCGCTGGAGGCCGCGTTCCTGCTGGCCTCGCGCGACGGGCTGACGCCGGAGGACGCGTACGACGCGGTGAGCTGCGCTGCGCGGGCGGTGCTGGGGCTGCCCGAGGTGCGGGTGGAGGCGGGGTTCCCGGCCGAACTGCTCGCGGTGCGCGGCGACCGGCTGGCCGGGGCGCTGTCGCTGGCGTACAGCCGGGTGGTCGTGCACCGGGGGCGTGTGGTGGCGCGGACCAGCGCGGTGCGGGAGTACTGCAGTTCGGCGGCCTCGGTGGAACTGGGGCTGCCGCGGCAGGGGCGGGGCGGGGTGTCGTAGGCCGAGGGTGGGGCGGGGTGTCGTAGGCCGAGGGGGGGCGGGGTGTCGTAGGCCGAGGGGGGCGGACGCGGCTGTGCGGCGGATGGGATCCGGCTGACGGAGACGTGCGGCCGGCGGAGGCCCGCAGCGGGCGGAGACGTGCGGCCTGCGAAAGAGGGCGGCGGACCGAGTCGTGCGGCCTGCGGAGCCGGCGGCGGGCGGAGACATGCAGCCTGCGGAAGAGGGCAGCGGACCGAGTCGTGCGGCGGGCGGGGCTGTGCGGGCGTACGGTCGAAGGCATGCGCATTGTCATCGCTGGTGGTCATGGTCAGATCGCGTTGCGGCTGGAGCGGCTGCTCGCCGCGCGCGGAGACGAGGTGGCGGGGATCATCCGCAAGGCCGAACAGGCCGACGATCTGCGGCAGGCCGGTGCCGAACCGGTCGTGCTCGACCTGGAGTCGGCGTCCGTGGACGAGGTCGCGGAGCGGCTCAGGGGTGCTGACGCCGCGGTGTTCGCGGCGGGTGCGGGCCCGGGGAGCGGGGTGGCCCGCAAGGACACGGTGGACAAGGCCGCGGCGGTCCTGTTCGCGGACGCGGCGGTGCGGGCCGGTGTGCGGCGCTTCGTGATCGTGTCGTCGATGGGCGCCGACCCGGAGCACCCGGGCGACGAGATCTTCGACGTGTACCTGCGCGCCAAGGGTGAGGCCGACGCGTATGTGCGCGGTCTGGACGCCCTGGACTGGACGATCCTGCGGCCCGGTCAGCTCACCGACGACGCCGGCACCGGCCTCGTCCGTCTGGAGGCGCGTACGGGGCGCGGCCCGGTCCCGCGCGACGACGTCGCCGCCGTCCTCGCGGAGCTGGTGGACACCCCCGCGACGGCAGGGCTCACGCTGGAGCTGATCAGCGGGTCGGCGCCGGTGTCGGTCGCCGTGAAGTCGGTGGCGGGCAACTGAGAGCCGCAGGGCGGCCCCGCGCCTAGAACAGCGGCAACTGGCCGGGGAAGTCCGGAACCGTGTAGCCGTCAAGGGACGGCTGCTCGGGGCCGGGGCGGGCCGGGCGGCGGGAGCCCGGGCACGAGGTGAGTTCGCCGTGCTCGCGGGCGCCGGGCGGGTCGTGGCGCGCGTACCGGCCGGCGACGACGGCGATCTCGCGGCGGCACTCGGGGCACGTTCTGCGGCGGGAGGACATGGGCCCAGTGTGCCGCGCGGGCCACCTCGGCACGCCCACCCGGGGCAACCACCGCCCGGGAGTCGGCTGTTGCCGCGGGCGGAGGAGAAATTCCCGCACGCGGCCGTGTGCGCCGGTTTTCTTTTCTTTCCGCTTGTCATCTGGGCCGCCTGTGTGTCTTTTCCGGTGACCGGGTGTTCCGACGCCCGGAGAGCGCACGGTCCCAGATGATCCTCGCCATGGGATCTCGTGTTTCCGAGGTGGAGTTGCCGCCTCTTTTCTGCCCGCTGGAATCCGCCGTTCACCCCCGTTCCCGGCAGATCGAGAAACGTGCCGAGGCATGGATCGCCGACAGCGGCATGTGTGCCTCCGAAAAGGAACTGGCCTGGGTCCTCGCGACACACAGCACCGACTTCTACGCCCGTTTCGCCCCGGGCGCCGACGACGACCGGCTGCTCGCGACGGCCCTGTGGGTCTACTGGGGCTTCGGCTTCGACGACGCGCGCTGCGACCGAGGGCCGCTGAGCACCCGCCCGGCGCAGTTCAACGCGCTGGCCTGCCAGGTGCAGCGGGCGTGCGAGAACGACACGGCGGCCGGCGCGGACCGGTACATCGGCGCCCTGCGGGACATCGTGCGGCTCTTGCGCTCGCTCGGGACGCCCGCGCAGGTCGGCAGGTTCGCGCACGCGCACCGCGCCTGGCTGTCGGGCGTGGCCTGGCAGGTCGGCAACCAGGCGCTGGGCCGGATGCCCGGCCTGAACGACTTCCTGACGATGCGGTTGCTGTCGTCGGGCGGGGAGCCGACCTTCGCCATGCTGGAGATCGCGAACGGCGCCGAGGTGCCCGACCGCGACCTGTACCGGCCCGCGGTGCTGGCGCTGAAGGAGATGGCGATCCTGGTGGCCGCGCTCGACAACGACCGGCACTCGCTGCCCAAGGAGCAGGTCCGCGACCAGGCCGATCAGAACATCTACACCGTCCTGGCGCACGAACGGGACCTGACGCTGCAGGAGGCGGTGGACGCGGCGAACGGGCTGCGGGACCGCGTCCTGCTGCGGTTCATGCGGCTGCACGACCGGGTCCGCCCGACGGCCGGCCCGGAACTCGCCGCCTACCTGCAGGGGCTGTGCCACGGCATCCGCGGCAACAACGAGTGGGGTCTGCGCGTGCCCCGCTATGTCAGCCTCGGCCACTGGCCCGACGCCATGGAGGACACCGCCCTCACCTGGGCGGAGGAGCCGTCCGACACCCGCCCGGGCCCGCTGGAGGGCGCCCCCGACGTCGCCTGGTGGTGGGACGAGGACCTCGGCTGAAACCGGCTCAGTGGCCGGTGGCCAGGTCCAGCGTCCACCACGGTCCACCGGCACCGGAGGCCACACCGACCCCCGCGTGGGTGTACCGGCAGGTCAGGATGATGGCCCGGTGCTCGGGGCTGTCGATCCAGGTGCGGACCGCCGCCTCGGGTGTACGGGGACCCGCTGCGATGTTCTCGGCGGTGTGACCGGGGTCGTAGCCGGCGGCCCGCATCCGGTCGGCCGGGCCGCTGCCGTCGCTCCCGGTGTGTGTGAGCCGCTGACGGCGGGCCATGTCGGCGCTGTGCCCCTGGGCGGCCCGGCTGAGGGAGGCCCGCAGGCGCACCGCACGGCAGCCCGCCCGGACGCGGTGCCGGTTGACCGCGGCGACGGTCTCGGCCGCCGCGCCGTCACGGGACCGCTCCGGGAAGGCGTACGCCGTGCCCTCCCGTGGCGGCCCGTCGGGTCCGGGCGCGGGCAGGGGCCACCGGGGTGCCTCGTAGTGCGGCGGCGGTGGCGGCACGGGCGGTCCGGTCCAGGCGAGGCAAGCGGCCCCCAGGGCGAGGGCGGCCCAGCGCATCCCGGTCATCTTTTCTCTCTTCTTTTCTCTGCGTCCTGCGGAGTGCGGTGCACACCGTACCGATATTCAATTCCGCTGTTGTGCCCAGCCGTTCGTTCGGGGGAATACGGCATTTCCCGTGCCGGTACGGGTGACTTCCGTGACTAGGCTGGTACGCGCTCTCTCACTCTTCCCTTTCACGCTCTTCCCCTCTCCCCCTCTTTCCCTTCTTTTCCTCGTGGAGGTTTCTCATGTCGCTGCGGGTTCGCCGCATGGCTGTCGTGTCGCTCGCCGCACTGGCTCTCACCGCGGGCGGGACGGTGACGGCCGCCGCCGCTTCGGCGCAGCCGGCGGCCGCCGCCATCGGCAACCCCGGCCCGGACGGTTTCGGGGGCGGCGGCCACGGCCACGACAGGCCGCTGCACTTCGGCCCCTTCGAGTTCCCCCGCTACGGCTCCGTCTCGGGCGGCTTCTCCTGGGGCGTGCGCGACTAGCGGGCGCCGACCGCGCGCCGAGGGCCGCCCCCTGCGGGGCGGCCCTCGGCCGTTCCCGGCGCGAACCGCCCGGTCAGCGCTTCAGCGTGGTCGCGCTGGCCACCAGGACCAGGACCACGCACCCCAGGATGAGCAGCGCGTCGCGGACGAACAGCCCGGTGACTCCGGTGTGCGTGGCGGCCTCACCCGCGGCCTGGACGGCGTACGTCATGGGCATGGCCTTGGCCACGGCCGACAGGGCGCCGTGCATCTCCTCGCGCGGCACGAACAGGCCGCACACCAGGAACTGCGGCAGTACCCCGGCGGGCAGGAACTGCACCGCCTGGAACTCGTTGCGCGCGAAGGCGCTGACCAGCAGCCCCAGGGCCAGCCCGAGCAGCGCGCCGAGCATGGCAATGACCATCAGCAGGTACGCGGGGCCCTTGATGTCCAGGCCGAGCGGGCCGATGGACAGCAGGGTGGACAGGACCGCCTGGAGCAGGGCCAGGAAGGCGAAGGCGAGGCTGTAGCCGAGCACGATGTCCAGCCGTCGCACGGGCATCGTCAGCAGCCTCTCGGCGGTGCCCGTGGTGCGCTCCCGCAGCGTCGACACGGACGCCACCAGGTACATCACGATGACCGGGAAGATGCCGAAGACCTGCGGCCCGACCCGTTCGAAGGTGGCTTCCGAGTCGTGGAACATCAGCTTCAGCAGCACCATGAGCATGCACGGGATGCCCAGCAGCAGCGCGGTGCTGCCCTTGTCGCGGGAGATCTGCTGGAGCACCCGGACCGCGGTCGCGCCGGTGATGGTGGGCGAGAACGGCAGCCGCTCAGCAAGCCCCGGGCCGCTCACCGCGCCGTGTCCGTGGCGAAGTAGGCCCGTTCCGCCTCGGGGGCACCGCCCTGGCCGAGCAGGCCGGGCAGCGTGGGCAGCAGGCTCTGCGCCGCCGCCCGCCGCCGGGCCTGCTCCTCGGCCTCCGTCGCGGCCTGCACGAGGTGCATGAACGCCTCTTCCACGTCGTCGCAGCCGGTGTGCTCCAGGAGCGTCTCCCGGTCGGCCCCGGCCAGCAGCCGCCCGGCCCGCATCAGCAGCAGCCGGTCGCAGCGGTCGGCCTCGTCCATGACGTGGCTGGAGATCAGCAGGGTGGTGCCCTCCTCGGCCAGCCGCTGGAACACCAGCCACAACTCCCGGCGCACCATGGGGTCGAGGCCGACGGTCGGTTCGTCCATCACGAGCAGGTCCGGCTTGTTCAGCAGCGCCACGGCCAGGGAGACCCGCGAGTACTGGCCGCCCGACAGCCGGGCGACCAGCTTGTCCGCGTACGAGGCCAGGTCGACCTCCTTCACCACCCGGACCACGGCGTCCTCCCGCCGCCAGCCGCGCATGCCGAGGGCGGCGGCGAAGTAGCGCAGGTTCTCCAGCACGGTCAGGTCCGCGTAGACCGAGGGGGCCTGGGTGACGTAGCCGACGCGGGTGCGCAACTGGGGGGCGCCGGCCGCGTATCCGAGGACCTGGACGTGGCCCGCCGTGCTCTGCTGGACGCCGACCACGGACCGCAGCAGCGTCGTCTTGCCGCAGCCGCTCGGCCCGAGCAGGCCGACGATGCAGCCGCGGGGAACGGTGAAGCTGACGTCCTGCAGGACCGTGTGGCGGCCGCGGACCACCCGAAGTCCGTAGGCGGCCACGGCGGGGAGATCCCCCGGCAGCGCTGGGCTGGTCTCGGTCTGCTGCACGACTCCACTGTGTTTCGTCACGTTCGGTTCCGCTCGGAGCGGCCGGGGCGCCGGACGGCGCGGCCCGGCCGGGCTGCTGCGGTGGGTCGGGGCGGTCGGCCGGGAGGCGGAGCGCGGCGTCCCTGGGCCGCCGCACAGACAACGGCCCACTTGGACCGAAGTCACGGCTTTTGCCCCTTCCGTTCCGGACGGCCGTACCGCGTGACCCGACGGTCAGGCCTCGCGATGGGTCATCGCCCAGGCGATGTCCTGCAGTTGCCGGTAGACGTCGGGGGTCGGCCGGGCCCAGGACAGCGCCCGCAGCGCGGCCGACACCTGGCGGCGGGCCTCCTGCTCGGCGGCGTCACGGCCGCCTGCCTCCTCCACGAGGTCACGCGCCAGGGCGACGTCCCGCTCGTCGAGGGGGTGCGTCGCGGCGTAGAGCGCGCGCAGCCGCTCGGCCGCCGCGCCCTGGCCGTTCAGAGCCGCGACGACGGGCAGCGACTTCTTGCGTGCCGCGAGGTCCGAGCCGACGGGCTTGCCGCTGCGCGACGTACGGCCCCAGATGCCCAGGACGTCGTCGGCGCACTGGAAGGCCACACCCAGGCGGCGTCCGAACTCCCGCAGGCCGCGCACCCGTTCTGCGTCCGCCCCGGCCAGGATGCCGCCCAGGGCGCACGAACAACCGATCAGCGAACCGGTCTTGCCCTCCGCCATGGCGAGGTACTGGGCCACCGACACCTCGGTGGCCTGCTCGAACGCCACGTCACGGCTCTGCCCCTCGACCAGTTCCAGCAGGGTCGTGACCAGTTCCCGCACCGCCTCGGCGGCCGGCCGCGCGGGGACGTCGGCGAGTGCCCGCAGCGCCGACACGAGCAGGGCGTCGCCGGTCAGGACGGCCGCCGGCGTGCCGAACACCGACCAGGCGGCCGGCCGGTGGCGGCGCAGCGCGTCCCCGTCGATGACGTCGTCGTGCAGCAGCGTGAAGTCGTGCACCAACTCCACGGCCACCGCGCCCGGTACGGCGAGGTCCGGGCTGGCGCCGACCGCCGCCGCGGACAGCAGGGACAGCGCCGGGCGGACCGTCTTGCCGGTGCGGGTGGCGGCCTCCACCGGTGTGCCGTCGGCCTCGCACCAGCCGCGGTGGTATCGCGCCACCCGGCTCTCGGCGGCCGGCAGCGCGGCCACGGCCGACCGGAGGGCGGGGTTCAGCAGGTCGTCGACCCAGCCCAGACGAGGGAACGTGCCGACCGGCGCCGGGCCGGTGATCTGCGCCATGTACTGCTCCTCAGAACTGCGAACGGGGACCGCGCAGGCAAGGGCTGCCGCGTCAGGTGACCCGCCTCAGTCAATCGGTGGCCGCTCGCCCCGGGAAGCCGCACCGCACCGCCCGGCGAAAGATCACTTGGCCGGACCAGCCCTACTACCGTGCATCAAGCCGACAATCGGCCCATGCCTTCGGCGAGTTGCCCGACAAGCCGGAGAAGCCGTGGTCAGGGCGCGCCGGCCCGCGGGCCGCGCCACGCCTGTCGTCAACCCCAGGCTGACGCCGGTGCGGCGCGGCATCGTTTCTGCATACGGCCGCCGAGTGATCTGCGCGCGCGTCCCACCGCTCCGGCGGGCGAGCGGTCACCCATCCTGCTGGGCGTGATCGCTTCCCTGGCACGCGCCTGTGCTGCCGCCCTGACGGGCGCCGCCTGCACCCTCGCCCTGTCCTGCCCCGCCCACGCCGCCGCGAGATCCCTGCCGCTGGACCAAGCGGTCGCCGCCCTGCCCCAGGCCGCCGAGTCCCGCGACGGCTACGAGCGCACCGAGTTCCCGCACTGGAACGCCGGCACGAACCCCGACGACGGCTGCGACACCCGTGCCGAGGTGCTGATCGCCGAGGCGATCGAACCCCCGGCCACCGGCCCCGACTGCAAGCTCAGGGGCGGCACCTGGTCGTCCTACTACGACGCCCGCCAGGTGACCTCCGCCGCGGCCATGGACGTCGACCACATGGTGCCGCTGCCCGAGGCATGGGACTCGGGCGCGTCCCAGTGGACGGCCGCCCGCCGCGAGGCCTTCGCCAACGACCTGGGCGACCCGCGCAGCCTGGTGGCCGTGTCCGCCGCCGCGCACCGCAGCAAGGCGGACCAGGACCCGGCGCAGTGGCTGCCGCCCAACACCAAGGCCACGTGCCGCTATCTGGTCGAGTGGACGGCTGTGAAGCTGCGCTGGAGCCTGACCGCGGACGCCGAGGAACGCGCGTCGCTCACCCGCCTCGCGGAGGCGTGCCCGGACACGACGGTGACGTACACGCCGGCGCCGTAGGAGGCCGTGCCGATGCCGGCGGCGGAGTCCGCGGCGAGGTCGGCGGCCAGGTCTGCGAGCGGGGCGGGTGAGAGACATCACTGGCCCTCGGACCCCGGACCGCAGACCACGGCCTCCGTCTCCTTGAGGGCATGACGAAAAACCCCCTCTCGTCTGCGTCTCCGCAGATGAGAGGGGGTTTTCCCCAGTGTGGCGGCGCCAGGATTCGAACCTGGGAAGGCTGAGCCGGCAGATTTACAGTCTGCTCCCTTTGGCCGCTCGGGCACACCGCCGGGGTAGCTGCCCGTCGAACCGCCTTTCCGGCGGTGCTCCGTGGCAACGACGTAAACGATACCCGATGTGGAGGGGTGCTTCGCCACCCGATTGATCGGCGCCCGGAGGGCGGGGGGTGGCTAGGCTTGTCCGGATGCGGCCAGGGACCTGAACGGCCCCGGCGGCCGCCCCCGTACGCCGGTACGCAGATACGCACCCCGATACAAGGAGCCACAGGACATGGCCGACTCCAGTTTCGACATCGTCTCGAAGGTCGAGCGGCAGGAGGTCGACAACGCACTGAACCAGGCCGCCAAGGAGATCTCGCAGCGCTACGACTTCAAGGGCGTGGGCGCCTCGATCGCGTGGTCCGGCGAGAAGATCCTCATGGAGGCGAACTCCGAGGACCGGGTGAAGGCCGTCCTCGACGTCTTCCAGTCCAAGCTGATCAAGCGCGGCATCTCGCTGAAGGCGCTGGACGCGGGCGAGCCCCAGCTCTCCGGCAAGGAGTACAAGATCTTCGCGTCGATCAAGGAGGGCATCTCCCAGGAGAACGCGAAGAAGGTGGCCAAGACGATCCGCGACGAGGGCCCCAAGGGCGTGAAGGCGCAGGTGCAGGGCGAGGAGCTGCGGGTGAGCTCCAAGAGCCGTGACGACCTGCAGGCCGTCATCAGCCTGCTCAAGGGCAAGGACTTCGACTTCGCGATGCAGTTCGTGAACTACCGGTAGGACCGGCCGGTCCCTGGGCTCCGGGGCCCGCGCGGATCACGAGGAAGGGTGGGCGCCCGTGTGGTGCCCGCCCTTCTCGCTGCCCGCCGCGGGCGCCGGGCGCGGTCAGTCGCGCGAGTTGCCGAACAGGAGGCGGTAGGCGATCAGCAGGACGAGCGATCCGCCGATCGCCGCCGCCCAGGTGGCGCCGTCGTAGAAGTCCTTGGTGATCGGGTGGTCCATCCAGCGGGCCGATATCCAGCCGCCGGTGAAGGCGCCCGCGATGCCGATGAGGGTCGTGCCGATCAGGCCGCCCGGGTCGCGTCCCGGAAGCAGGAGCTTCGCGATCGCCCCGGCCAGCAGTCCCAGGATGATCCAGCTGATGACGGTCATGCCGTGAACCTGCCCTTCCAGGCTGTGCCCGCACCGTCCCGGGCCTGTGATCCCGCTCCCGGCAGGCCGTTCCCGTGCGTCGTACGCCGGGCGTTCCCGGGGCGTCGTCCTCGCCGCGCCCGTTCACGCCCTCTTGGTGGGGAGGACGTCCCGGCTGCACCCGGCGGTTGCGCTGATCAGTAGGGTGCGACGCATGACTGCCTCCGGTTCCTCCGGTCCCCCGGGTGCCGAGCTGCGCCGCACGCTCGGTGTGGGGGACGCCGTCGTCATCGGGCTCGGCTCCATGGTGGGAGCCGGCATCTTCGCCGCCCTCGCGCCCGCGGCGCACGCGGCGGGCTCCGGCCTGCTGATCGGGCTCGCCGTCGCCGCGGTGGTCGCGTACTGCAACGCCATGTCCTCGGCCCGCCTCGCCGCCCGTTATCCCGCCTCCGGCGGCACGTACGTGTACGGGCGTGAGCGGCTCGGGGACTTCTGGGGCTATCTGGCCGGCTGGTCGTTTGTGGTCGGGAAGACGGCCTCCTGTGCGGCGATGGCGCTCACCGTGGGCATCTACGTCTGGCCGGGGCAGGCGCACGCGGTGGCGGTGGCGGCCGTGGTGGCCCTGACCGCGGTGAACTACGGCGGCATCCAGAAGTCGGCCTGGCTGACGCGGGTGATCGTGGCGGTGGTCCTGGCGGTCCTCGCTTTCGTGGTGGCCGGGTGTCTGGTGTCCGACGAGGCCGACGCCGGGCGGCTGGCCGTCGGGACGTCGGGTGGTGCGGGCGGCGTGCTGCAGGCGGCGGGGCTGCTGTTCTTCGCGTTCGCCGGCTACGCCCGGATCGCGACGCTCGGTGAGGAGGTCCGCGATCCGGCGCGCACCATTCCGCGGGCGGTCCCGCTGGCGCTGGGCATCACGTTGGTGGTGTACGTCTGTGTGGCGGTGGCTGTCCTTTCGGTCCTCGGTCCGGGTGCTCTGGGGGACGCGGCGGCGCCGCTGGCCGACGCGGCGCGGGCGGCCGGGATGCCCTGGCTCGTGCCCGTGGTGCGGGTGGGTGCGGCCGTGGCCGCGCTGGGTTCGCTGCTCGCGTTGATCCTCGGGGTCTCGCGCACGACGCTGGCGATGGCCCGGGACCGGCATCTGCCCGGGGTGCTGTCGGCGGTGCATCCCCGCTTCCAGGTGCCGCACCGGGCGGAACTGGCCGTGGGCGCGGTGGTCGCCGTCCTGGCCGCCACGGTGGACGTCCGGGGCGCGATCGGGTTCTCCTCCTTCGGTGTGCTGGCGTACTACGCGGTGGCCAACGCGTCGGCCTGGACGCTGGATCCGGCGCCGGCGGCGCGGGTCGTGCCGGTGGTGGGGCTGGCCGGGTGTGTGGTGCTGGCGTTCTCGCTGCCGGGGGTGTCCGTGGTGGTGGGCGCGGGCGTGCTGCTCGTGGGAGTGGCGGCCTACGGGGTTCGGCGGTGGATGCGGGCAGGGGCCGGCCGGGCGTAGGGGACCGTCCAGGTGGGGGGGTGGGGGTGCTTCTTCGCCGTCGGCCCCCGGCGGCCTCCCTTCATGGCTTTCCGCCTGTGCCCGTCAGGAGGCGCGTGCCCGTCAGGGGCGCCTGCCCGTCAGGGGGCGCGTACCGGGGCCGCGGGCTCGTCTGGGGAGGCGAGGGCGAAGGGCCTGCGGCGGTTGTGGTGGGTGCCGGTGGTGACTCGGGGCGGGCACTGCTCGGTCGCGTTCATGGATTCATGATGCAGGTCGCCGACGGCGAGCGAGCGGGCCTGTGGATAACCCGGGGCCTGTGGAGAACGGACCGGTCGGAGGCCCGTACCGGCCTGCCCCGAACCGGGGTTGGCGACCGGAGTAGTCAGCGCACCGCGAACGGCTCGTCCGTCCGCACGATGTCGCGGCCCAGCGGGAGCAGCGAGACCGGGATGAGCTTGAAGTTGGCGATGCCCAGCGGGATGCCGATGATCGTGACGCACAGGGCGATGCCGGTGGCGATGTGGCCGAGGGCGAGCCACCAGCCCGCGAGGATCAGCCACAGCACGTTGCCGACGCAGGACGGCGCGCCCGCGTCACGGCGTTCGACCGTCGTGTACCCGAAGGGCCACAGCGCGTAGACGCCGATGCGGAAGGCCGCGACACCGAACGGGATGCCGATGATGGTGACGCACAGGAGCAGGCCCGCCAGCATGTAGGCGAGGAACAGCCAGAAGCCGCTGAAGACGAGCCATATGACGTTCAGGATGGTCTTCACTGATTACCACCTGCCATCTTCTCGAGCCGGGCGATGCGTTCCGCCATCGGCGGGTGTGTGGAGAACATCTTCGACAGGCCCTGGCCGGGGCGGAACGGGTTCGCGATCATCATGTGGCTGGCGGTCTCGATGCGCGGCTCGGGCGGCAGCGGGAGCTGCTTCGTGCCGTGTTCGAGCTTGCGCAGCGCACTGGCCAGGGCGAGCGGATCGCCGGTGAGCTGGGAGCCGGAGGCGTCCGCCTCGTACTCCCGGGAGCGGCTGATGGCCAGTTGGATGAGGGAGGCGGCGAGCGGGCCCAGGATCATGATCAGCAGCATGCCGAGCAGGCCGGGGCCGTCATCGTCGTCGGAGCGGCCGATCGGGATCAGCCAGGCGAAGTTGACCAGGAACATGATCACCGAGGCGAGGGCGCCGGCGACCGACGAGATGAGGATGTCGCGGTTGTAGACATGGCTCAGCTCGTGGCCGATGACGCCGCGCAGCTCGCGCTCGTCCAGCAGGCGCAGGATGCCTTCGGTGCAGCACACCGCGGCGTTGCGCGGGTTGCGGCCGGTGGCGAAGGCGTTGGGCGCCTCCGTCGGGGAGATGTACAGGCGCGGCATGGGCTGGCGGGCCTGGGTGGAGAGCTCACGGACCATGCGGTAGAGCGCCGGCGCCTCGAACTCGCTCACCGGGCGGGCCCGCATGGCGCGGAGGGCCAGCTTGTCGCTGTTCCAGTACGCGTACGCGTTGGTGCCCAGCGCTACCAGGACGGCGATCACGAGCCCCATGCGGCCGAAGAAGCTGCCGATGACGATGATGAGTGCGGACAGTCCTCCGAGGAGGACTGCTGTCCTGAGCCCGTTGTGCCGGCGGTGCACGGTACGCCCTCCAAGTGGTGCGGCAGGGGAACCCTTGCTTGCTTTCTGCGGTGCCACCGGTGCCGTGGTGTCACGTCCAGTGGACCCTCCCGTACTGGTCAACGCCAGGCGGGAGGCACTAGTTCCCTTGTGCGCGCGGGGCCCGCCGTGGACCGTACGGGTGACGGCCGCGGGACGCGCCACGCACGCGTGGAGGGCCGAGTGCCCCACGCGCGCGTGGCGAAAGCGTTCCGGTGTGCCCCGAGGGCCCGGCACCGGGCGGGCGACGGCGCCCGGCCCGGGCTCAGAACAGGCCGGTGTCGGTGAAGCGCAGGACCAGCTGGGGCGCTCCGGACAGGGCGATGCCGAGGACACCGGTCAGGGCGATGGCGGCGGTGAGGGGGGCGGGAACCCGGTGCTCGGCGGCCTCTCCCTCGGGGGCGGCACGGAAGAGCAGGGCCGTCCACTGGAGGTAGTAGAACAGCGCGATCACGACGTTCACCGCCATGATCACGGCCAGCCAGCCGAGACCGGCGTCTACGGCCGCCGAGAAGACGGTGACCTTGGCGAAGAGGCCGATGACGCCCGGCGGCAGTCCGGCGAGGCAGAGCAGGAAGAACGCCAGGAGCAGCGCGGACAGCGGGCTCGACGCGTACAGGCCGCGGTAGTCGGCGAGGCGGTTGAGGGACTTCGCGCGGCCGACGAGCGCGGCCACGGCGAAGGCGCCGAGGTTCACGGCGCCGTACATCAGCGCGTAGGCGACGGTGGAGCCGATCGACTTCTCGGCGTCCCCGGAGTACGCGGCGGCCGCGATCGGCACCAGCAGGTAGCCGGCCTGGCCGACGGAGGACCAGGCGAGCAGGCGTACCGCGCTGTACGCGCGCGTGGTCTGCTGGCGCAGGGCCCCGACGTTGCCGACGGTCATGGTGAGCGCGGCCAGGACGGCCAGGGCCGGGCCCCAGACGTCGGCGTAGGAGGGCAGGGCCACGACCGTGACGAGGATCAGGCCGCTGAAGCCGACCGCCTTGCCGATGACCGACAGGTAGGCGGCGATCGGCAGGGGCGCGCCCACGTAGGTGTCCGGCACCCAGAAGTGGAAGGGCACGGCGGCGGTCTTGAAGGCGAAGCCGACGAGGGTGAGGACCACGCCGGTGTGCGTGAGCGTCTGGAGCTGCCCGTCGACGTCCTGCACGCGGTCGGCGATCCGGGCCAGGTGGAGGGTGCCGGTGGAGGCGTACAGGAAGCTGATGCCCATCAGGCTGACCGCGGTAGCGGTGACCGAGGACAGGAAGAACTTCAGGGCCGCTTCCGAGGATCTGCGGTCGCCGAACCTCAGGCCGACCAGCGCGAAGGCGGGCAGGGACGCGACCTCCAGGGCCACGATCAGCGTGGCGAGGTCGCGGGAGGCGGGCAGGAGGGCGGCGCCGGCCGCGGAGGACAGCAGCAGGAACCAGTACTCCCCCTCGGGCAGCGCCTTGCGGGCGTCCTTCAGCGCGGTGACGGACAGCAGCGCCGTCAGGAGGGCGCCGGCCAGCACCAGGAACTGGATGACCAGGGTGAAGCGGTCGGCGGTGTAGCTGCACACGGCGGCGTCACCGGTCAGGCAGAAGGTGCTGCGGTCGCCGTCCAGGAGGGGCAGCAGCATCAGCGTGGCCGCGGCCAGTCCGGCCACCGACGTCCAGCCGAGGATCTCCTTGCGGTGCTCGGCGACGAACAGGTCGGCCACCAGGACGACGAGTGCGACGACCGCGGCGATGGTGGGCGGCGCGACGGCGAGCCAGTCGACGGACTGGACGAGCGAGGCGGCCAGGGGCTGGGCCGGGGAGCTCATCGGGTGCCTCCTGCGAGGAGCTGCTGGACGGCCGGGTCGCTCAGGCCGAGGAGGGCCTTGGGCCACAGGCCCGCGACGACGGTGAGGACGACGAGCGGGGTCCAGGCCGCGAACTCGTAACCGCGGACGTCGGTGAGGCTCGGGGCGTCCTGGGGCAGGGCGCCCATGCAGACGCGGCGGACCACGATCAGCAGGTACGCGGCCGTGAGCAGCGTCCCGAACGCGCCGATCGCCATGAAGGTGAGGAAGGCCGGGCGGCTGAGGCCCTCGGCCGGCTGGAACGCGCCGAACAAGGCCAGCATCTCGCCCCAGAAGCCGGCCAGGCCCGGCAGGCCGAGCGAGGCGACCGCCGCGAAGGCGAGCAGGCCGCCGAGGCGCGGGGCCTTGCCGTACAGGGCGGCGCCGGTCTCCTGGGCGAGGGTGTCGAGGTCGGTGGTGCCGGTGCGGTCCTTCAGGGCGCCGACCAGGAAGAAGAGCAGGCCGGTGATCAGGCCGTGGGCGATGTTGGCGAACAGGGCGCCGTTCACGCCGGTCGGGGTCATCGTGGCGATGCCGAGCAGGACGAAGCCCATGTGACCGACGGAGGAGTAGGCGATGAGGCGCTTCAGATCGCCCTTCGCGCCCTGTCTGGCGAGGGCCAGGCAGGCGAGGGATCCGTAGATGATGCCGACGACGGCCAGGGCGGCGAGGCAGGGGGCGAAGGTGCGGAAGCCGTCCGGTGCGACGGGGAGCAGGATCCGGACGAATCCGTACGTACCCATCTTCAGCAGGACGCCGGCCAGCAGGACGGAGCCGACGGTCGGGGCGGCGGTGTGGGCGTCCGGCAGCCAGCTGTGCAGCGGCCACATCGGCGTCTTGACCGCCAGCCCGAGGCCGATCGCCAGTACGGCGATGACCTGCACCGATGTGGTCAGCGACCGGCCGTTGTCAGTGGCCAGTGCCATCATGTCGAACGTGCCCGCCTTGATCCCGATCAGGAGCAGGCCGAGCAGCATGACCACGGATCCGAGCAGCGTGTAGAGGATGAACCGCCACGCGGCCCGGCTCCGGCCCTCGCCGCCCCAGCGGGCGATGAGGAAGTACATCGGGATGAGGACCATCTCGAAGGCGAGGAAGAACAGCAGCAGGTCGAGGACGGCGAAGGTCGCCAGGGTGCCGGACTCGAGGACGAGCAGCAGGGCGACGAAGGCCTTCGGGGTCGGACCCGCGGGCATCTTGAAGTACGAGTAGAGCGCGCAGAGGAAGGTCAGCAGCGCGGTCAGGACCAGAAGGGGGAGGGAGATGCCGTCGATGCCGAGGTGGATGCGCACGTCGAGTGCGGGGATCCAGCTGATGTCGGTGCTGGCCTGCATCTTCGACGGCTGGTCGTGGTCGAAGCCGAGCGCGAGGACGATCGCCGCGATGAGGACGGCGCCGGTGACGGTGACCCCGTGCCGCAGCACGGCCTGCTCGGGCGATTTTCCCTTCAGCCCGGGCGGGGCCGGCAGGAGAGCCGCGGCGGCGCCGAGGAGCGGGCCGACGACGACGAACGCCAGAAGGAACTGCATCACGGACTCGTTGATATCGATCACGCCTGCTCACGCTCCCGTGGCGACGAGGACGACGGCGACCGCGAGGACGACGGTGCCGGCGAGCAGCGCGCTCACGTAGGTCTGGACGTTGCCGGTCTGGGACCGCCGTACGGCGGTGCCGAGCCAGCGGGGCAGCGCACCCGCACCGCGTACGTAGGTCTCGACGACCTCGCGGTCGAGGAACCGTACGAGGCTCGCCCCGGCCTGGACCGGGCGGACGAAGAGGGCCGTGTACACGGCGTCCAGGTGGAAGCCCGCGGCCGCGGGCCGGTGCAGGGGGCCCAGCAGGAGCCGTCCGGGGTCGGCGGGGTCGGGCGCGTGGGCGATGTCGCCGTAGGCCGACTCGTGCGTGGCGATGGCCTCCGCCTCGACCTTGGCGGCGTCGCCCTCGGGGTGGGCCGCGACGGCACCGAGCGGGACGCGGGCCGCGAGGGCGGTGGTGTGGCGCCAGGCGGCGTAGGTGACGATGCCGCCGGCCAGGGCCAGGCCCGTGCCGAGCACGGAGGTGGTCAGGGTCGGGGCGAGGTCACGGCCGTCGAACCAGTCGGGCAGCACGCGGAACGCGAATCCGCCGAGGGCCAGGGAGGGAATCGCCAGTACCCACAGCACCACGGTCATCGTCAGCGGCTGCCTGCCGTGGTCCGAGGCCTCGGCGCCGCGGCCACGGAAGGCCAGCAGCCACAGGCGCGTCGCGTAGGCGGCGGTGAGGACGGCCGTCAGCAGTCCGGCGACGAGGACGATCCAGCCCGCGGCGGCGGGGGCGTGCTCGGTGTGCCCGGTGACGACGTGCTCGGCGACGCCGAGGACGGCCTCCTTGGAGAAGAAGCCGCTGAACGGCGGGATCGCGGCGAGCGCGAGGAGCGCCACGGTCATCGTCCAGTAGGCGTCGGGGATCCGGTCGCGCAGGTTCCGCATGCGGGACATCGCGGCGAGGGAGTTGGTGCCGGCGGCGTGGATGATCACGCCGGCCGCGAGGAACAGCAGGGCCTTGAAGGCGCCGTGGGACAGGAGGTGGAAGACGGCGGCCCCGCGGTCGCCGACGGCGAGGGCGCCGGACATGTAGCCGAGCTGGCCGATCGTCGAGTAGGCGAGGACACGCTTGATGTCGTCCTGGGCGAGCGCGGCGAGGGCCGAGCCCGCCATGGTGACGGCGGCCATGACGGCGAGGACGACCATCGCGGCCTGTGAGGCCTCGAAGACCGGGAGGAGACGGGCGACGAAGTAGACACCGGCGGCGACCATCGTCGCGGCGTGGATCAGCGCGGAGACGGGGGTGGGGCCCGCCATCGCGTCGGGGAGCCAGGTGTGCAGCGGGAACTGCGCCGACTTGCCCGCCACGCCGGCGAGGAGCAGCAGGGCGATGGGGGTCGGGTGGTCGAGCCCGCCGCTCGCGACGGTGGCGAGGATCCGGGTGACGCGGAACGAGCCGGCGTCGGTGGCCAGGGCGAACAGGCCGATCAGGAAGGGGACGTCGCCGAGCTTGGTGACCAGGAAGGCCTTGAGGGAGGCGGCGCGGGCCTCGGGGGTCTCCCAGTAGTGGCCGACCAGGAAGTAGGAGCAGATGCCCATGACTTCCCAGCCGACCAGCAGCACCATCAGGTCGCCGGAGTAGACGACCAGGAGCATCGCGGAGGTGAACAGGGAGACGAGCGCGGCGTAGGAGGGGTAGCGCGGGTCGTCGCGCAGGTAGCCCGTCGAGTAGATCTGCACGCAGGAGGCGACCAGGCCGACCAGGACGGCGACGAGGGCGGCGAAGCCGTCGATGTGCAGGGCGAGTTCGATCGGGACCGAGCCGGTCGGGGTGAGCTCCGTGGCGGCGTCGACGGCCGCGTCACCGCCCTGGCGCACGGCGACCAGCGCAGCGAGCACCAGGGCGGCGAGTGTCGGCAGGACGGCGAGCGGGCGGACGAAGCCGGGGGCCGTGCGGCCCAGGAGGAGACCGGCGACGGCGCCGAGGAACGGAAGGAGGGGGACGAGGACGGCGAGGGTGGTCGTGGTCACGCGGTGGCCTCAGCCTTCTGGGCCTCGCCGGACCGCCCGGCCGGGCGGGCGTCGCCGTCGGGGTCGTCGGGGCCGTCGGGGTCGTGCCGTTCGGCGGTGTCGCGGAGCTTGTCGATGTCCGAGGTGCCGCGGTTGCGGTACACGGCGAGGACGATCGCGAGGCCGATGCCGATCTCGGCGGCGGCGATGGCGATGGTGAACAGGGTCAGGGCCTGGCCGGAGTGCAGCGTCTCCTCGGCGGTCCGGCTGAGCCAGACGTCGAAGGCGACCAGGTTGAGGTTGACGGCGTTGAGCATCAGCTCGACCGACATCAGGACCAGGATCGCGTTGCGGCGGGCGAGGACGCCGTACAGGCCCGTGCAGAAGAGGAGCGCGGAGAGCACGGCGGGATAGGCGAGGTGCATCAGCGGGTCCCTTCCTTCTCGTCCCGGGCCTTGTCGCTGCGGGCGGCCGGGGTGCCCTCGGTGGCAGTGGCGGTGCCGGCCTTCGCCTTGCGGGAGAGGACGATCGCGCCGACCAGGGCGGCGAGCAGGAGGACGGAGAGGGCCTCGAAGGGGAGGACCCAGTGCTGGAAGAGACTCGCGCCGGTGGCCTCGGTGGAGCCGGCGGCGGGGCCGTCGAGGTCGATCCAGGTGGTGCGGAAGGCGTCGACGACGACCCACACCAGGGCGGCGGCCGCGGCGACGGCCACCGTGAGGGCGGCCCAGCGGTTGCCGGAGTCGGCGTCCGGGGAGCGGCCGATGGGGGCCCTGGTGAGCATCAGGCCGAACAGGAGGAGGACGACGACGGAACCGACGTAGATGAGGACCTGCACCCAGGCGATGAACTCGGCGGTGAGCAGAAGGTATTCGACGGCCAGGCCGCCCAGGGCGACGACGAGCCAGAGGGCGGCGTGCACCAGTTGCCGGGTGGTGACGGTGATGATCGCGGCGCCGAAGGTGACCAGGGCGACGAGGAGGAAGGCGATCTCGACGCCGGTCGGGGAGAGGAAGCCGTGGGTCTGCGCGACGGTTCCGGTCGCCTGGCCCGTCGCGAGAAGGCCGGCGGTCGAGGCGAGGCTCATTCCTGGCCCTCCTGCCCCGGCTTAGGCCCGCCCGGCTGCGGCCCGTCCGGCTGCGGCCCGTCCGGCTGCGGCTGGTCCGGCTGCGGCTGGTCGATCTGCTGCTTGGAGTCGCCCTGGGCGCGGGTGGGCTGCTCGGCGGCGCGGGCCTGCTCGTCGGCGTGGGGTTCGGTGGCCGGCGGGGGCTGCTGGGCGGCCAGCTTCTCGGCGGCCTTGCGGGCGGCGGCGAGTTCCTTCGGCTCCTCCGCGCCGGGGTCGAGGGCCGGCGGGGCCGGGACGGTCCACATCCACTCCCGGAGCTTGTCGCGCTCGTGGGTGAGGTCGCGGATGTCGGTCTCGGCGTACTCGAACTCCGGGGACCAGAACAGGGCGTCGAAGGGGCAGACCTCGATGCAGATACCGCAGTACATGCACAGGGAGAAGTCGATGGCGAAGCGGTCGAGGACGTTGCGGCTGCGTTCACGGCCACCGGGGGTCGCAGGCGGGACCGTCTCCTTGTGGGAGTCGATGTAGATGCACCAGTCCGGGCACTCGCGGGCGCACAGCATACAGACCGTGCAGTTCTCCTCGAACAGGCCGATGACACCGCGGCTGCGGGGCGAGAGCTCGGGCTGGACGTCCGGGTACTGCGCGGTGACGGACTTCTTCGTCATCGTGCGGAGGGTGACGGCCAGGCCCTTGGCCAGGCCACTTCCTGGGATCGGGGCCATGGTTACTGGATCACCACCTTGACGATGCCGGTGAGGGCGATCTGGGCGAGGGAGAGGGGGACGAGGAGCGTCCAGGACAGCTTCTGGAGCTGGTCCTCGCGCAGGCGCGGGTAGGTGACGCGCAGCCAGATCACGAGGAAGGCGAGGACGGCCGTCTTCAGCAGGGTCCAGACCCAGCCGAGGCCGTCGGCGCCCCAGGGGCCGTGCCAGCCGCCCAGGAAGAGGACGGTGGTCAGGCCGCACAGGACGACGATCCCGGCGTACTCGGCGAGCAGGAACAGCGCGAAGCGCAGGCCGGTGTACTCGGTGTAAGCGCCGAAGATGATCTCCGAGTCGGCGACGGGCATGTCGAAGGGCGGGCGCTGGAGTTCGGCGAGCCCGGCGACGAAGAAGACGATCGCGCCGACGATCTGCCAGGGCAGCCACCACCACTCGAAGGCGTCGAGGATGCCGGGGAGCGAGACCGTGCCGGCCGCCATGGCCACCGAGGCGGCCGTCAGCAGCATCGGGAGTTCGTAGGCGAGGAGCTGGGCGGCGGTGCGCAGGCCGCCGAGGAGGGAGAACTTGTTCGCGGACGCCCAGCCGGCCATCAGCGAGCCGAGGACGCCGACGCCCATGACGGCCAGGACGAAGAAGACGCCGGCGTCGACGACCTGCCCGACGGCTCCCTCGTCGGGGCCGACCGGGATGGCGAGCAGGACGAGGAGGTAGGGCAGGAGGGCGACGGCGGGGGCCAGTTGGAAGATCCGGCGGTCGGCGCCCGCGGGAACGACGTCCTCCTTCTGCGCGAACTTCACGCCGTCGGCGATCAGCTGCGCCCAGCCGTGGAAGCCACCGGCGTACATGGGGCCCAGGCGGCCCTGCATGTGGGCCATGACCTTGTGCTCGGTCTGGCCGATGATCAGGGGGAAGGTGAGGAAGACGACGAAGACGACGAGGAGTCGCAGGAGGACGTCGAGCACGTCGTTCACCGCGGGCCTCCTGTGGGATCTGTCGGGTCGTCGGGGTCAGCCGGTTGCTCCGCGGGGTGCGCGGGGGCGTCGGGTTCCGCGGGTGGGTGCGCGGGGGCGTCGGGTTCCGTGGGGTGTTCGGGGTGCGGGTGTTCGGGGCGCGGGGGCTCGGGGTCCGGGTCCGGCAGGGGCGCGGCCTCCGGGGACGGCTGCGGCGCCGGTTCGTCGTAGGCGGGGCGGGCGTGGTGCCACGGGGCGTCCGTGCTGCGCGGCGTACGTGAGGGCCGGCCCGGCTCGGTGCCGCCGCGGTCGGAGGCGGCCCGCTGGCTGGCGCTGCCCTCCGACGCGCTGCGCGACCGGCGAGGCCCGGAGGGCGTGCCGCCCGGCTGCCTGCGCTGCGGCTCAGCGCCTCCGGCCCGAGCACTCGCGGCAGCATCGGAACCCGAAGCGGCCCGGGAACCGGAAGCCCCCTCGGAACCCGAAGCGGCACTGGAACCCGCAGCCGCCCCGGAATCCACAGCCGCCCCGGAGCCCGCAGCGGCGCTGGAACTCGAGGCCGCCCCAGAACCCGAAGCCGCCCCAGTACCTGGAACAGCCCCAGCACCCGGAACAGCCTCAGGGCCCTGAACAGCCTCAGAACCCGGAACAGCCGCCGTGTCAGAAGCCGCGGTCTGGCTCGCCGAGCCCTGCGCCGCCGAGCGCGTACGGCGCGGACCGGCCGGAGTCGGCGCGTCCGTCTCTCCCGCGGCCGTACCCGCCGCCTGGCCCGCCGCGTGGCCCGCCGCCTGGCTCGCCGAGCCCTCCGATGCCGAGCGCGTGCGCCGCACCGGGCGTTCGCCCGCCGCGCGGGGCGCTGTGCCGCGGGACGGGCGTTCGCCTGCCGTGCGGGCCGTGCCGCGGGCCGGGCGGGCGGGGGCCGGGGGGAGCTGGCCCTTCAGGGGGCCCCATTCGTTCGGGTCGGGGACGCCGGGCGGGAGCATCTGGCGGCGCTTGGGGCCGCCGTGTTCCGACTCGCCGGGTTCCTTCGCGCCGGGCCAGGCCTTGGCGACGCGGGCGGCCAGGACGAAGTCCTTGCGCAGGGGGTGGCCCTCGAAGGTGTCGGGCAGCAGCAGGTGGTCCAGCGCCGGGTGGCCCTCGAAGGTGACGCCGAACATCTCGTGCGTCTCGCGTTCGTGCCAGGCGGCCCCCGCGTAGACGCCGACCGCGGACGGCAGGACGGCGGCCTCGTGCGGGACCGTCGTACGCAGCAGGAGACGGCGGACGGGGGACAACGCGGCGACGTGGGCCGCGACGCGGAAGCCCGTGCCCGGTTCGTCGACGGCGCTCAGCCAGTCGAAGTAGGTGCAGCCGAGGCGGTCGCGGGCGGTCTCCAGGGCGGCGATCCAGGCAGCCGGCGGTACGTCCACCGTCAGGACCTCGTAGGACTCCTCGGCGGTGGCGTCCGGGCCGAAGAGTTCCTCCGCGTCGGCGGGGAGCCAGCCGACCGTGGTCATCGACCCTCCCCGGGCGTCGAACCGGACCCGGACGTCGAACCGGACCCGGACCCCGAACCGGCCTCCGGAGCAGGCGCAGGCGCAGGCGCAGGCGGGCGTACCAGGCCGCTCTGCAGCGCCGCCGTCGAGGGACGCGCCGAGGGACGGTCCCCACCGGTTCCGTACCGCTCCCCCAGCGACTCGCGGGCGATCTTCTCCTGGAGCTTGAGAATGCCCTGGAGCAGCGCCTCGGGCCGGGGCGGGCAGCCGGGGACGTAGACGTCGACGGGGATGATCTGGTCGACGCCCTTGGTGACGGAGTAGGAGTCCCAGTAGGGGCCGCCGCAGTTGCTGCACGCGCCGAAGGAGATGACGTACTTCGGCTCGGGCATCTGCTCGTAGAGGCGCTTGACGGCCGGGGCCATCTTGTCGGTGACCGTGCCGGAGACGACCATCAAATCGGCCTGGCGGGGGCCCGGCGCGAAGGGGATGACGCCGAGGCGGATGAAGTCGTGCCGGGCCATCGACGCGGCGATGAACTCGATCGCGCAGCAGGCGAGTCCGAAGTTGAAGACCCAGAGCGAGTAGCGGCGGCCCCAGTTGAGGATCACCTTCATGGGCTCGGGCGCGAGGCGCGCGAGGGTGCCGAGCCGCTTCGGCTCGGGCAGCGACACGGGCTCGGGGGTCACGTCCATGCCAGGACGCCCTTCTTGTAGGCGTAGAGCAGGCCCACGGCGAGGAAGCCGAGGAAGATGAACATCTCCACCAGGGTCGTCGCGCCGTAACCGGGGGCGGCGAAGACGGTGGCCCAGGGGAACAGGAAGATCGAGTCGACGGCGAAGATCACGTAGAGGAACGCGTAGACGTAGTAGCGGACCTGGGTGTGGGCCCAGCCCTCGCCGACCGGGTCGACGCCGCACTCGTACGTCAGCAGTTTCTCCGGTGTGGGCACCACGGGCCGCAGCAGGCGGCCGGCCCCGAAGGCGACGGCGACGAACAGCACGCCGACGACGGCGAGCAGTCCGACGACCGAGTAGGACTGGAAGTAGTCCGCCGCGACGACGGTCGTGGTGACGACGGTCGGTTCCGGCACGTCCGTCCCTCGCTCCCTGAAACTCGGACTGGAATCCTGCGCCGAGACCGCGGCGTCCCGGTCGGCCGGGAAGGCGTCCCGGCCCTGCCGGGAGACGGACGCCGCTGTTCGACGATCTGTACGCACGGGAGTCTAGGCCCTGATAAAGGCAGGGTAAGCAGCCCGTCACGCCCCGGTGTGCAGGGGTGGGGTTTTCCTCAGTCGTTCCTGGCGGTCCACCTCATGGCGCGGGTGTCCACCGCCGGGCACGCTTACCCGTATGACCGAACGCTTCCCGTCCCCCGGCGCGGCCGGGACCACCACCGCGGCCCGGCCGGACGACCATCCGCCGCCGCCCCGCCTCGCCTACGACCGGCACACCTGGAAGGAGATCGCGCACCTCCTGGCGAACCTCCCGGTCGCGCTGGTCGGCTTCACCTATGTGGTGACGGTGCTGTTCACCGGCCTCGGGCTGACCGTCACGGTGATCGGGTTCCCGCTGCTGGCGGCCGGGCTCATGGGGGCGCGGCAGCTGGGCAGGCTGGAGCGGGCGCGGGCCCGGGCGCTGCTCGGGGTGCGGATCGACGAGCCGAGCCGGCTGCGGCTGCGCGGTGAGGGCGGCTTCTTCCAGCGGCTGTGGATGCAGCTGAAGGACCCGGTGGGCTGGCGCACGGTGCTGTACGAGTTCGTGCGGCTGCCGTGGGGGGTCTTCACCTTCGCGTTCACGTTGACCTCCCTGTTCGTGCTGTGGCCGGTGCTGCCGTTCGTCGCGCGGGGCCTGACCAACGTCGACCGGGCGATGGTGCGGGGGCTGCTGTCGCCCTCGGACGAGCTGGAGCGGCGCATCGCCGAACTGGAGTCGGACCGGGGCGTGGTGGTGGACACGGCCGCGGCGGACCTGCGGCGCATCGAGCGGGACCTGCACGACGGGGCGCAGGCCCGGCTGGTCCATCTGGCGATGGGTCTCGGCCTGGCGAAGGAGAAGGTGCTGGAGGACCCGGACGCGGCGGCGGCGATGGTCGAGGAGGCGCACGGCGAGGTGAAGCTGGCCCTGCAGGAGCTGCGGGACCTGGCCCGGGGGATTCACCCGGCGGTGCTGACCGACCGCGGCCTTGACGCGGCCCTGTCGTCGGTGGCCTCGCGGTGCACGGTCCCGGTCAAGGTGACGGTCGACCTGCCCGCCCGCCCGGCCGCGGCGATCGAGGGCATCGCCTACTTCACCGTCTCGGAGCTGCTGCAGAACGTGAGCAAGCACAGCGGGGCCAGGTCGGCGTCGGTGGAGGTGTGGCGCGCGGACGACCGGCTGCTGATCCAGGTGGGGGACGACGGCCACGGGGGCGCGCGCCTCGACGGCGGCACGGGGATGAAGGGCCTGGCCGACCGGCTGGACGCCGTGGACGGCCTGTTCGTCGTGGAGTCGCCCGAGGGCGGCCCGACGACGGTCACGGCGGAACTCCCGTGGCGCGACCGCACGGACGCCTCCCCCGCCCCGGACTCCCGGCGCTAGAACCGGGCCCGCGCCCGGGCGGCGGAGGTGGGGAAAACCCCCCGCCCAAGACGCCGACGGACTCCATGGTCCGCCGACCTGCGACGGAGCAGGGTGGAGGTACGGGAGCACAGCAGCAGGACGAGGAGAAGGACGACGCCGATGGCCACGGAGTACGGACAGGGGTACGGGCTCGACAGCGGGTCCGGGTTCACCGGGAGCATCGAACGGCGGCACCGGCTGCCCGCCGCGCTGCGCGCGCCCGTCGAGGGCCGCACCTGGCGCGAGCTCGGCTACGTGCTGCTGAGCCTGCCGGTCGGCATCCTGGTGTTCACGTACGCCGTGACGATGGTGTCGCTGGGCGTGGGCCTGCTGGTGACGTTCCTCGGCGTCCCCGTCCTGGCGGCGGCGCTGGCCGGGTGCCGCGGCATCGGGGCGCTGGAGCGGGCGCGGGCCAGGGCGTTGCTGGACCTGGACGTGGCCGAGCCGGAGCCGCTTCGGACCAAGGGCCGCGGCGTCCTGGCGTGGACGGGCGCCGTCCTGAAGAGCGGCTCCTCGTGGCGGGCGCTGCTGTACTCGGTGCTGCACCTGCCCTGGGCGATGGTCTCGTTCGTCGTCTCGGTGAACGTCTGGGCGCTGGGCTGGGGGCTGCTGACGTACCCGCTGTGGTTCTGGGTGCTGCCGGTGTACGCCGGGCAGGACGGGATGCAGCTGTACGGGGACGAGACGCACCGGGTCTACCTGGACAACCCCTTCGAGATCACGGTCACGGCGCTGGTGGGGCTGCTCTTCACGATCGCCACGCCGTGGATCGTGCGGGCGCTGACGATGGTGGACCGGCTGCTGGTGCACGGGCTGCTCGGGCCCTCGCGGCTGGCCTCGCGGGTGGTGGAGCTGGAGTCGGACCGGGGGGTCGTGGTCGACACGGCCGCGGCGGACCTGCGGCGCATCGAGCGGGACCTGCACGACGGGGCGCAGGCCCGGCTGGTGGCGCTGGCCATGGACCTGGGGCTGGCGAAGGAGAAGCTGCAGGAGGACCCGGAGGCGGCCCGGCGGATGGTGGACGAGGCGCACGGCGAGGTGAAGACGGCGCTGCAGGAGCTGCGCGACCTCGCCCGGGGCATCCACCCGGCGGTGCTGACCGACCGCGGCCTGGACGCGGCCTTGTCCTCGGTGGCCTCGCGGTGCACGGTGCCGGTGCAGGTGGAGGTCGACCTGGCGGAGCGGCCGGCGCCGGCGATCGAGGGCATCGCGTACTTCACGGTGTCGGAGCTGCTGCAGAACATCAGCAAGCACTCCCGGGCGACCTGGGCGGGCGTCGAGGTCTGGCGGACGGAGAACCGGCTGATGCTGCAGGTCGTGGACAACGGCGAGGGCGGAGCCGAGATCTCCCAGGGGTCCGGGCTGGCCGGTCTCGCGGAGCGGCTGGACGCGGTGGACGGGATCCTGGTGATCGACTCGCCGGCGGGCGGGCCGACCCGGGTGACGGCCGAGCTGCCGTGGCGCGGGGAGCACGTGAGGTGACCCGCCCGGGGGCCCGGCCCCCGGGCACGCCGTGACCGGCCGGGGAGGCGCTCGCCCTCCGGCCGGTCACGTCCCTCTGCCCACCCGGCGACGGAACCGTCACACCCGGCCGACCGCCGGACCCGTCGAAGCCGTCCCGCTCGGCCGACCTGCGGACCCGTCGAAGCCGTCCCGCTCGGCCGACCTGCCGGACTCCCGGGAGCCGTCACGCCCGGCCGACCTGCCGGACGCCCCCCCCCCCCCCCCCCCCCCCCCCCCCGGGGGGCGCCGCCCGGGGGGGGGGGGGCCCCGGGGGGGGGGGGGCCCCCCCACCCACCAAAAAAACACACCCCCCCCCCCCCCCCCCCCCCGAACCCGCCTTCGCCCGGCCCGTGAGCCGTCCGCCGGCCCGGTCGGTGAGCCGAGAAGCCGGTCCGGGCCCCACGGGTCCGCCGATGCTGAAATGCTGGACCCGTCGCACGGGTGGGCGCGGGGCCGTTGTGGGCCGCGGACGGGCGGCACCGGGCTGTGGGGGGCCGAACAATCGTGGAGGACAGGGTGCGGGTGGTCATCGCCGAGGATTCCGTGCTGCTCAGGGAGGGCCTGACCCGGCTGCTGACCGACCGGGGACACGACGTCGTCGCCGGGGTCGGCGACGGCGAGGCGCTGATCAAGACCATCACGGAGCTGGACGCGCAGAGCGAGCTCCCGGACGTCGTCGTGGCCGACGTGCGGATGCCGCCGACGCACACCGACGAAGGGGTCCGGGCGGCGGTGCAGCTGCGCAAGGCGCACCCGGGGCTGGGCGTGCTGGTGCTGTCGCAGTACGTGGAGGAGCGCTACGCGACGGAACTGCTGGCCGGGTCCAGCCGGGGCGTGGGCTATCTGCTGAAGGACAGGGTGGCGGAGGTCCGCGAGTTCGTGGACGCGGTGGTCCGGGTGGCCGAGGGCGGGACGGCCCTGGACCCCGAGGTGGTCGCCCAGCTGCTCGGCCGCAGCCGCAAGCAGGACGTGCTGGCGGGGCTCACCCCGCGCGAGCGGGAGGTGCTGGGCCTGATGGCCGAGGGGCGGACCAACTCGGCGATCGCCCGGCAGCTGGTGGTCAGCGACGGGGCGGTCGAGAAGCACGTGAGCAACATCTTCCTCAAGCTGGGGCTGTCCCCGAGCGAGGGCGACCACCGCCGGGTGCTGGCCGTTTTGACTTACCTCAATTCGTGAAACTCGCGACATGCGGGTCAGGCGTCTCGAAGGTCGCAAAGTCGTGTCCAACATGCGAATGACCCAGGGAAGGCGATCCTTGCGGTCGTAGGGTTGATCTGGGAGGGCCTGCGGGAAGGTCTGTCCCGGACAGCCGCCTCTAGGGAGGTCCAGTTCAGTGACCAGCCAGGTCAGTAGCCCAGCGGAGCAGGCCGACGGAGCAGTCGTAGGAGAGCAGCGCAAAGCGGCGGGCGCGAAGGACGTCCGGCGCCTGGACCGGGTGATCATCAGGTTCGCGGGGGACTCGGGCGACGGTATGCAGCTCACCGGGGACCGTTTCACCTCGGAGACCGCGTCGTTCGGCAACGACCTGTCGACCCTGCCGAACTTCCCGGCCGAGATCAGGGCGCCCGCCGGAACGCTGCCGGGTGTGTCGTCCTTCCAGCTGCACTTCGCCGACCACGACATCCTGACGCCCGGGGACGCTCCCAACGTGCTGGTGGCGATGAACCCGGCGGCGCTGAAGGCGAACATCGGGGACCTGCCGCGCGGCGCGGAGGTGATCGTCAACACGGACGAGTTCACCAGGCGGGCGATGCAGAAGGTCGGCTACGAGGCGTCCCCGCTGGAGGACGGGTCGCTGGACGGCTACCACGTGCACCCGGTGCCGCTGACCACGCTGACCGTGGAGGCGCTGAAGGAGTTCGACCTCACCCGCAAGGAGGCCGAGCGCAGCAAGAACATGTTCGCCCTGGGCCTGCTGAGCTGGATGTACCACCGGCCCACGGAGGGCACGGAGAAGTTCCTGCGGTCGAAGTTCGCCAAGAAGCCCGACATCGCGGCGGCCAACATCGCCGCGTTCCGGGCGGGGTGGAACTTCGGCGAGACGACGGAGGACTTCGCGGTCTCCTACGAGGTCGCCCCCGCGGCCACGGCGTTCCCGCCGGGTGTCTACCGCAACATCTCCGGCAACCTCGCCCTGTCCTACGGTCTGATCGCCGCCTCCCGGCAGGCGGATCTGCCGCTGTACCTGGGGTCGTACCCGATCACCCCGGCGTCGGACATCCTGCACGAGCTGAGCAAGCACAAGAACTTCGGCGTGCGGACCTTCCAGGCCGAGGACGAGATCGCCGGGATCGGGGCGGCGCTGGGCGCGGCCTTCGGCGGTTCGCTGGCCGTGACGACGACGAGCGGCCCGGGTGTGGCGCTGAAGTCGGAGACGATCGGCCTGGCGGTGTCGCTGGAGCTGCCGCTGCTGATCGTGGACATCCAGCGCGGTGGCCCGTCGACGGGACTGCCCACCAAGACCGAGCAGGCGGACCTGCTGCAGGCGATGTTCGGGCGCAACGGCGAGGCCCCGGTGCCGGTGGTGGCGCCGCGGACGCCGGCGGACTGCTTCGACGCCGCGCTGGAGGCGGCCCGGATCGCGCTGACGTACCGGACGCCGGTGTTCCTGCTGTCGGACGGCTATCTGGCCAACGGCTCCGAGCCGTGGCGGATCCCGGACCTGGAGGAGCTGCCGGACCTCAGGGTGCAGTTCGCACAGGGCCCGAACCACACGCTGGACGACGGCACCGAGGTGTTCTGGCCGTACAAGCGGGACCCGCAGACGCTGGCCCGCCCCTGGGCGATCCCGGGCACGCCGGGTCTGGAGCACCGGATCGGCGGCATCGAGAAGGAGGACGGCTCGGGCAACATCTCCTACGCCCCGGCCAACCACGACTTCATGGTGCGCACCCGGCAGGCGAAGGTCGACGGCATCGACGTCCCGGACCTGGCGGTGGACGACCCGGACGGCGCCCGGACCCTGGTGCTCGGCTGGGGTTCGACCTACGGGCCGATCACGGCGGCGGTGCGGCGGCTGCGCAGGGCCGGGGAGTCGATCGCGCAGGCGCACCTGCGCCACCTCAACCCCTTCCCGCGGAATCTGGGCTCCGTGCTGGAGCGTTACGACAAGGTGGTGATCCCCGAGATGAACCTCGGGCAGCTCGCCACGCTCATCCGGGCGAAGTACCTGGTCGACGCGCACTCGTACAACCAGGTCAACGGCATGCCGTTCAAGGCGGAGCAGCTCGCCGCGGCTCTGAAGGAGGCCATCGATGGCTGAGACGTCCACGCAAGGCACCGGCACCGTCGAAGCGCTGTCCCTGGTCCCCAAGGCCGAGGGCCGGCAGTCGATGAAGGACTTCAAGTCCGATCAGGAAGTGCGCTGGTGCCCGGGTTGCGGCGACTACGCCATCCTCGCCGCGGTGCAGGGCTTCATGCCCGAGCTGGGGCTGGCGAAGGAGAACATCGTCTTCGTCTCGGGCATCGGCTGCTCGTCGCGCTTCCCGTACTACATGAACACCTACGGGATGCACTCCATCCACGGCCGCGCCCCGGCCATCGCCACCGGCCTGGCGAGTTCCCGCCGGGACCTGTCGGTGTGGGTCGTCACCGGGGACGGCGACGCGCTGTCCATCGGTGGCAACCATCTGATCCACGCGCTGCGCCGCAACGTCAACCTCAAGATCCTGCTGTTCAACAACCGGATCTACGGTCTGACCAAGGGCCAGTACTCGCCCACCTCCGAGGTCGGGAAGATCACCAAGTCGACGCCGATGGGCTCGCTGGACGCGCCGTTCAACCCGGTGTCGCTGGCGATCGGCGCGGAGGCGTCGTTCGTGGCGCGGACGGTGGACTCCGACCGCAAGCACCTGACGGAGGTGCTGCGCCAGGCCTCCGCCCACCAGGGCACGGCGCTGATCGAGATCTACCAGAACTGCAACATCTTCAACGACGGCGCCTTCGACGCCCTGAAGGACAAGCAGCAGGCCGAGGAGGCCGTGATCCGCCTGGAGCACGGCAAGCCGATCCGCTTCGGCGCCGACCAGGCCAAGGGTGTCGTGCGGGACGAGCTGACCGGGGACCTGAAGGTGGTCGCCGTGACGCCGGAGAACGAGGGGCGGATCCTGGTCCACGACGCGCACTCCCCTTCGCCGACCACGGCGTTCGCGCTGTCCCGCCTCGCCGACCCGGACACCCTGCACCACACCCCGATCGGCGTCTTCCGCTCGGTCGACCGGCCCGTCTACGACACGCAGATGGCCGACCAGCTGGACCGGGCGATCGAGCAGCACGGCAAGGGCGACCTCGCCGCGCTCCTCGCCGGCGGCGACACCTGGACCGTCGTCGGCTGACCGCCCCAGGGACACGAGAGGCCCGGGACCGCTACGAGGCGGCCCGGGCCTCGTCGTAGGTGCGGCGCGCCCGCTCCACGTCGTCCATGCGCCGCTGTGTCCACTGCGCGAGGGTCCGGACCTGCTCGGCGGCCTCGCGGCCCAGGCCGGTGAGGGAGTAGTCGACACGGGGCGGAATGACCGGCTTGGCGTCGCGGTGGACCAGTCCGTCGCGCTCCAGGGTCTGGAGGGTCTGGGTGAGCATCTTCTCGCTCACTCCGCGGCCCCCGTACGCGCCGATCGCCCGGCGCAGTTCGCTGAAGCGGCGCGGACGGTCCAGGAGCTCGATCAGGACGAGCACGCCCCAGCGGCTGGTGACGTGCTCCAGGACGAGCCGGTAGGGGCACAGCGCCTCGAAGTCACTTACTGCCATGCCAGTACCTTACTTCAAAGTGGGTACTTTCCAGCAGTTAGCGCTCCTCCTATGGTTAGTGACATCGCACCCCACAAGGAGAGTTGTCACCATGAGCATCGTCGTCACCGGAGCCACCGGACACCTCGGCCGCCACGTCGTGGAGCAGTTGCTGGAAAAGGTCCCGGCCGAGCAGATCACCGCCGTCGTGCGGGACACCGCCAAGGCCGCCGACCTCGCCGCGCGCGGCGTGCGGATCGCCCGCGCGGACTACAACTCCCCTGCCTCCTTCGACGGCCTGTTCTCCGCCGGTGACAAGGTCCTGCTGATCTCCGGCAACGAGTTCGACAAGGGCCGCGTGCAGCAGCACAAGGGCGTCATCGACGCCGCCGGGGCCGCCGGTGTCGCCCTGCTCGCCTACACCAGCGCCCCGGGCACCCTGACCGCCGCGCTCGCCGACGACCACCGCGGCACGGAGCAGCTCCTGCTGGACTCCGGCGTGCCCTACGCGCTGCTGCGCAACGGCTGGTACCACGAGAACTACACCGAGAACCTCGCCCCGGTGCTGGAGCACGACGCGGTCGTCGCCGCGGCCGGCGAGGGCAGGATCTCCTCCGCCTCCCGCGCCGACTACGCAGCCGCCGCCGTCGCCGTGCTGACCGGTGAGGGTCACGAGAACAAGACGTACGAACTGGGCGGCGACACCCCATGGAGCTTCGCCGAGTACGCGGCCGAGCTGAGCCGGCAGACCGGCAGGGAGATCGCCTACCAGGCCGTCTCCGTCGAGGCCCTCACCTCGATCCTGACGGGCGCGGGCCTGCCGGAGCCGGTCGCGCAGATGCTCGCGGGCGTCGACGCCTCCATCGAGAAGGGCGAGCTGGTCGTCTCCACCGGCGACCTGTCCCGGCTGATCGGCCGCCCGACCACCCCGCTCTCCGAGGCCGTCGCCGCCGCGCTCAAGGGCTGAGCCGCGCGGAACCCCGGGCCCTCCGCCCCCGGACTGTCATGACCGTATGCCGATACGGACATGACAGCCGGGGGCGCCCGGCGTTACCGTCGAGCACGCGGACAGGACGTGCGAAGGAGGGGCCCGTGAGGCGCAAGCCGAGGGGTGAGCGGCACATAGGACTGCTGAACGGCTTCGCGGCCTACGGCATGTGGGGCCTGGTCCCCCTCTACTGGCCCCTGCTGAAGCCGGCCGGGGCGACGGAGATCCTCGCCCACCGGATGGTCTGGTCGCTCGTCTTCGTCGGAGCCGCCCTGCTCGTGCTGCGCCGCTGGGCCTGGGCGGGCGAGCTGCTGCGCCGGCCGCGGAAGCTGGGCCTGATCACGGTCGCCGCGACGGTCATCACCGTCAACTGGGGCCTGTACATCTGGGCCGTGAACTCCGGGCACGTCGTCGAGGCCTCGCTCGGGTACTTCATCAACCCGCTGGTCACCATCGCGATGGGCGTGCTGCTGCTGAAGGAGCGGCTGCGGCCGGTGCAGTGGGCGGCGGTCGGCACCGGCTGCGCGGCGGTCGTCGTGCTGACCATCGGTTACGGCCGGCTGCCGTGGATCTCCCTCTGCCTCGCCTTCTCCTTCGCCACGTACGGGCTGGTGAAGAAGAAGGTGAACCTCGGCGGTGTGGAGTCGCTGGCCGCCGAGACCGCGGTCCAGTTCCTGCCCGCGCTCGGCTTCCTGGTGTGGCTGAGCGCCCGGGGCGACGCCACCTTCACGGCCGAGGGCACGGGACACGCGCTCCTGCTCGCCTCCGCCGGGATCGTCACCGCGCTCCCCCTGGTCTGCTTCGGCGCGGCCGCCATCCGCGTGCCCCTGTCCACCATCGGGCTGCTGCAGTACATGACGCCCGTCTTCCAGTTCCTGCTCGGCGTCTTCTACTTCCACGAGGAGATGCCGCCGGAGCGCTGGGCCGGCTTCGCGCTGGTGTGGCTGGCGCTGGCACTGCTCACCGGGGACGCGTTGCGCACCGCCCGCCGGGCCTCCCGGGCGCTGACCACCGAGATCAGCGCGCCGAGCACCACCAGGACGACCGGCACGGTCAGCGCGGCGCGGAAGGCCGACAGCGTGGCCCCGGGGCCGGACCCGGTGGACGCGAGGCCGTAGACCGCGGTGACCGCCGAGACGCCGATCGCGGAGCCGAACTGCGTCGCCGTGGTCAGCAGCCCGCCGGCCAGGCCCTGCTCCGACGCGTCGACCCCGTCCGTCGCGGCGATCGTCAGCGGCCCGTAGGCCAGGGCGAACGCGAGACCGGACAGCAGCAGCGTCGGGAACATCATCGCGTAGGACCAGTCCATGCCGACCGGCAGGAACAGGGCGTAGCCGGCCACCGCCAGGAGGAATCCGCCGAGGATCACCCGGGCGTTGCCGAAGCGGGCGACCAGTCTCGGGGTGAGCGTGGGCGCGAGCACCGCGTCGACGCCCATGACGATCAGGGCCACGGCGGTCCGGAGGGACGACCAGCCGCGCAGTTCCTGAAGGTAGAGCGTGACGACGAACTGGAAACCGAAGAAGGCGCCGAGGAAGAGCAACGCCCCCAGGTCGGCGCGGATGACCGGGCCGTGGCGCAGGAGACCGAGGCGGACCAGCGGGTCCGGGCAGCGCCGCTCCAGCGCGACGAAGGCTCCGCCCACGAGCAGCGCCGCGATCCCGGAGGCCAGGGTGAGCGGCCAGCCGCGCAGGCCGTGTTCCAGGCGTACGACGGTCCAGGCGGCCAGCAGCATGGCGCCGGCGGCGGTGATCGCGCCGGGCAGGTCGAAGGTGCGCCCCCGCGCGGGCGGTCCGTCCCGCCGGGGCACCAGCCGGACCGCCACGGCGAGCAGGGCGCCGGTCAGCAGCACGGGCGCGAAGAACACCCAGCGCCAGCCCAGCTCGGTGAGCAGGCCGCCGATCACCAGGCCCAGGGAGAATCCGGCCGCGCCGGTCCCGGCGAAGACCAGCAGGGCCTTGTCGCGCTCCGGCCCCTCCGCGTAGGAGGTGGTGATCAGGGAGAGCGCGGCCGGGGTCATGAACGCGGCGGCGACGCCGGTGACGAACCGGGCGACGATCAGCATCCAGCCGTCCGTCGCGAGGCCGCCGAGTCCGGAGAAGGCGAGGAAGACGGTCAGCCAGAGCAGGACCATCCGCCGCCGGCCGAGCAGGTCGGCGGCCCGTCCGCCGAGGAGGGTGAAGCCGGCGTAGCCGAGCACGTAGGCGCTCAGCACCCAGGCCGCCGTGCCGGTGGCGAGGCCCAGGTCGGAGCGGATGGCCGGGATCGCCACCGCCATCATCGCGACGTCGGCGCCCTCCAGGAAGATCGTCCCGCACAGGACGAGCAGCAGCGCCCAGGCCCGCGTGCCCATGCAGCCACACTCCTCCGCGGCGGGCCGGTCACGCAAGCGGGGGCGGAGGAGGCGGCCGGGCTGCGGTGGGCCGGACGGGAGGCGCCGGCCGAGGGCCGACGGCGGGTCCGGGCGCCGCGCTCGCGGACGCGGCCGGCGTCGGGCTCGCGGACGGGGCCGGCGTCGGGCTCGCGGACGGGGCCGGCGTCGGGCCCGGTGTGCCGGCGCCCGGCGTTTTTCCCTGCGCGCGCAGGCACCCAGCCAGTAAAAGTGGTCACATGAACGAGACTCCGGCATCACCCGCTCCCGTGCACTGGAAGGTCGTCGTCGACGCCGCAGACCCGCACGCCCAGGCCGACTTCTGGGCCGCGGCGCTGCGGTACGAGGTGGAGGACAACAGCGCCCTCATCGACCGGCTGCTCGGTCTCGGCGCCCTGCCCGAGGAGGCCACGGTCGAGTTCCACGGCCGCCGCGCCTTCCGGGACCTGGTCGCCGTGCGGCACCCCGACGACCCGTTCGAGGAGGAGAGCGGGACCGGGCTGGGGCGGCGGTTGCTGTTCCAGCGGGTGCCGGAGCCCAAGACGGGCAAGAACCGGCTCCATCTCGACCTGCACCCGGGCGCGGGCCGCCGCGAGGAGGAGGCCGCCCGGCTGGAGCGGCTCGGGGCGAGCGTGCTGCGGCGGGTGAAGGAACAGGGCGGCGAGTGGCTCGTGATGGCGGACCCGGAGGGCAACGAGTTCTGCGTGCAGTGACGCCGGAGGCGGGCGGCCGGTGCGGCAACGCCCTGGCCGATTCCATGCCTTGACGGGCAGTCAGTCACAGCTTCACCATCCAGGCACCCCATTCACCGTGGGCTGCCCGTGGCCACCCCACGGGCCGCCCCGAGGGAAGCCGGAGCCCCCACATGAAGCTCTCCGTTTCCGCGCGCGCCGTCACGGCGGCCGGCATGGCGACCGCCATGCTGCTGGCCGGCGGTGCCGTGGCCGACGCCGCGTCCTCCGCACCCACCGGAGCGACCGCCGCGCCGGACATACCCCTGGCGGGCGTCAAGGCCCACCTGTCCCAGCTGCAGTCCATAGCCACCGCCAACGGCGGCAACCGCGCCCACGGCCGCGCCGGTTACAAGGCCTCGCTCGACTGGATCAAGGCCCGGCTGGACGCCGCCGGGTACACCACCACCGTCCAGCAGTTCACCGCCTCCGGGCGTACCGGCTACAACCTGATCGCCGACTGGCCCGGCGGCGACCCGAACCAGGTCGTGATGGCCGGCTCGCACCTCGACAGCGTCTCCTCCGGACCCGGGATCAACGACAACGGATCCGGCTCGTCCGCCGTGCTGGAGACCGCCCTCGCCGTGTCCCGGGCGCAGTACAAGCCCACCAAGCACCTGCGGTTCGCCTGGTGGGGTGCCGAGGAGCTCGGCCTGGTCGGCTCCCGCTACTACGTCAACCGGCTGGCCACGGGCGACCGTTCACGGATCAGCGCCTACCTGAACTTCGACATGATCGGCTCCCCGAACCCGGGCTACTTCGTCTACGACGACGACCCGGCGATCGAGAAGACCTTCAAGGACTACTTCGCCGGCATCGGCGTCCCCACGGAGATCGAGACCGAGGGCGACGGCCGCTCCGACCACGCGCCCTTCAAGAGCGCGGGGGTCAAGGTGGGCGGGCTGTTCACCGGGGCCGGCCGGACGAAGACGGCGGCGCAGGCGGCCAAGTGGGGCGGTACGGCCGGGCAGGCCTTCGACCGCTGCTACCACTCCTCCTGCGACACCACCGCCAACATCAACGACACCGCCCTCGACCGCAACAGCGACGCCGTCGCGTACGCGGTGTGGGAGCTGTCGCAGTAGCCTCCGGGCACGCCTACTGCTTGCGGGCGCGTGCGGTGAGGCGGCCCATGCGGGCCCGGGCCGACTCCAGTTCCTCGATCTCCTCGGCGGCCGGGCCGCCCTCGGACGCGAGCTCGGTCCACAGGCCGACCAGACCGCTCCCCAGCTCGAGGCCCAGGGCCGGATCGCGCACGGCACGCCAGGCGGTGGCCGCGCTCCGCACGTTGCCGTACGCGCCCTCGGCGTCACCGGCGCGGCGCCGGGCACCGGCCAGGTCGAGCGACAGGTGGAAGGCGCGGAGCGGATCGCCGGCCAAGTAGGCGATGTACGCGGTCAGTTCGCGCAGCCGGAGCACCTCCGGGTGCTCCGGCCCGAGCGTCCCCGACGCCTGCTCGACGGTCCGGTCCGCCAGTTCGGCCGCCGCCTCGATCCGGCCCTCCTTCACGGCCTCGTTGATCCGCGCGACCGGCTCCGCGAGGAGCGCGGGGGTGGCGGGGTCGCCCGGGGCGCCGGGAGGTTCGTCCCCGAGCACGGCCTCCGCGACGGCGTCGAAGCCGCGGGCGGGGGTGGGCTTGGGATCGGGGTCGGCGGCGAGCAGAGCGGCTTCCGGAACCGGCCCGGTCCGGGACCCGCTTCCGGCCCCTCGGGCGGGGTGCGGGTGACCGGCCCCGGGCAGGGGCAGCGGCCGCGCGTCCATGGGCGGGTGACCGGCCCCGGGCTCGGGCCCCGGCCGTACGTCCACGGACGGGTGGTCGGCTCCGGGCCCGGGAAGCGGCCGCGCGTCCATGGCCGGCGGCGGGCCGAACGCGCCGGTGGGCGGTGCGACGGTGCCGGGCGGCGTGGCGGCGGGCGGCGGCGTGTCCCGCGGTGCGGGCTCCTGCACCGCGCGCAGTTCGAAGGTCGGTACGGGTTCGTCCCCGGTCTGCGGCTCGGGCACCGCGCGCAGCGGGAACGTCGGGGTCGTACCGTGGCCCGTCTCCGCCGCGGGGCGCAGGACATGGGTGGCCCGGTCGCTGCCGGACCGCTCCGGCCCGGCCCGGTGCGGGGGCGGCGACACGGGCTCGGCCGTGCTCGCGTGCGCAGGCCCGGACGCAGCCGGGGACGCCGGCCCGGCAGCAGCGGGACGCCCCGGCTCCACCGGAGCGCTCGCGTGCACCGGCCCGGCCGGAGGCATGGGTGCCGGCTCCCCCGGCGGCACGGGTGAGGGCTCGGACGAGGCCGCGCGCACCGGTCCGGCGGGAGGCGAGTGCACCGGCCCGGACGGAGGCGTGGGGGCCGGCCCGGACGGGGTCCGGCTCTCCGGGGCCGCCGGGGGCGTGCGCATCGGCTCCGCCGTGAAGTGGCTGGAGCCGTCCGGGTCGACCCGCAGCGGGACGACGTAGCCGATCCGCTCGTCGTGGACCGTGGCGAGGACGGAGTGGCCCGTGGCCAGGGCGATGTGGTGGAGGCGGCCGAGGACGGCCTGCTGGATCTCCTCGCCGGGGGCCGCGAAGACCGGGACACCGCCGACCGACGCGCCCTCGGACGCCCCGTTCGCTCCCGTTCCCGTCTCCGTGCCGGCCCCGGGGACGTGGACGTCGATCGGCGCCGCCGGGGTGGCCGCGCGCGCGGCCTGCTTCTGTTCCCGCTTCTTCTCGCGGCTGAGTCGCGACATCGTCCCCTCACTGGGCGTCGTACACCTAGTGTCGAGTGTGTCCGCTCGCCCCCGTTTCTCACGTCACCGGGGTGTCACAGGCTCGTCCCAAGGGCCCGCACCCCCGGAACGGTGGGTTCCGCAGGGCATGGGGACCTGCTCCGCGAGGGAGGAGAAGGGCATGCACACAGGCATGCGACAGGGACCGGAGATCTGGCTCCGGCCTCCGGTGACCGGCACGGGCCCGGGCGGTCCGGAGCCCACGCACGACCGTGCCGGGGCACGGCGTTTCTCCTGGGTGGGTACGCACGGTGGGGCGGGCGTCTCCACACTCGCCGCGGTCTACGGCGGTCACGACAGCGGCCGCTCCTGGCCCGGGGCCGGTGCCCCGCCGTCGGTGCTGCTGGTCGCCCGCACGCACGCGGCCGGTCTCGACACCGTCGCCGGCGTGGTGGAGGCCTTCCGGCGCGGCCAGGCTCCGCCGCAGCTCGACCTCGACGGCGTGGTCCTGGTGGCGGACGCCCCGGGCCGGCTGCCGCGTCCGCTCGCCCAGCGGGTGAAGGTTCTGGAGTCGGTCATCGACGTGTACCGCGTGCCGTGGATGCCGGCGTGGCGGCTCGGTGAGCTGGGCCGTCCGCCGCGCGAGACGGAGGCGCTGGCCCGCCTGACGGGAGCGGCGCGCTGACGGCCGCCCGGCTGTCGGCCGGGGACATCGCGGCGGGCGTCCGGGCCCGGGACCTGCGGGCGGTCGACGTCGTCACGGCGGCGCTGGAACGCATCGACCGGGCCGATCCGCACCTGTGCGCGTTCGTCGAGGTGTGGCACGAGGACGCACTGCGCCGGGCGGCGGAGGTGGACGCGCTGCTGGAAACGGGCGGGGCCGCCGGCTCCGGCGAGAGCAGGGCCGCCGGCTCCGGCGAGAGCAGGGCCGCCGGCTCCGGCGGGAGCTGGACCGCCGGCTCCGGCAGGGGCGTAGCCGGCGACTTCGGCAGGGGCGTAGCCGCCGACTTCGGCGCGGGCGGGGGCGCCGGGTTGGGCGGGGGCTGGACCGACGGCTCCGGCAGGCACGAGGCCGACGGCTTCGGTGGAAGCGGATCCGGCGGCTTCGGCGGAGGCGGCGTCCTGCCGCTGGCCGGTGTGCCGATCGCGGTGAAGGGGCGGTCCGGGCTGCGGGCGGCGGGGCCGCTGCTCGCCGCCGGTGCCGTCGCCGTGGGGGCGACCTCGGTGCCGGGGCCGGGGACCCCGTGGCAGACCTGGGGGCTCGGGGCCCGGGGCCGGACGGTCAACCCGTGGCGGGCGGACCGGACGCCGGGCGGTTCGTCGGCCGGGGCGGCGGTCGCGGTCGCGGCCGGGCTGGTGCCGCTGGCGACGGGCAGCGACGGGGCCGGGTCGGTGCGGATCCCGGCGGCCTGGTGCGGGGTCCTCGGCCTGAAGACCACCAACGGACGTCTTTCCCGCGCCGACCGCACGGGTCTGGCCGCGCCGGGCGTGCTCGCCCGTACGGCGTCGGACGCGGCGGCGTGGTGGCGGGTGGTGTCGGGTGAACCGGCTGCCACCCGTCCGCCCCTCCCCCTCCCCGCCGTCTGGTCGCCCGACCTGGGTTTCGACGCGCCCGACCCGGAGCCGGTGGCGCTGGCCCGGGCCGCGGTGGAGCGGCTCGTGGCGGCGGGTGCCGTACGGCTCGTGCGACCGCGGACGCCGGTGCGGCTCGCGGATCCCGGGCCCGCGTGGCTCGCCCTGCGCGCACCCGGCGCCAAAACAGCGCCCGGTGCCGGTGCGGACGGCAGCGCGTCGGCATCCGGCCTCGACGCGGCGCGCCGGGTGCGGGCCGGCAACGACCGGCGGCTGGCCGCCCTGTTCGCCGATGTCCCGCTGCTGCTGACGCCGACGGCTCCCACCGCACCGCACGGTCACGAGGGCCCGGGTGACCGCTACTCCACCTCTCTCACCTGGGCGTTCAACCTCAGCGGGCATCCGGCGCTGAGCATCCCGGCGGGTTTCGGGCGCGACGGCTGCCCGGCCGGGCTCCAGCTCGTGGCACCGCACGGGCAGGAGGCGCTGCTGCTCGCCGTGGCGCGGTGGGCGGAGGCGCACGGGGCCATCTGAGGAGAGCGCGGAGCTCCCCCGCCCGGGCGGGATCCGCACCCCTTGGCAGATTTAGTTGCGCATGCATATGATGCATACGCGCGTAATTGACGCACGCCGATTATTCAAGGGGAACAGCCATGACCCGCCGCTTCCTTTTCGTCCTGGGCAGTGCCCGCGCCGACGGCAACACCGAGTTGCTGGCCCGCCGGGCCGCCGAGCAGTTGCCGCCGGGTGTCGAACAGCAGTGGATCGACCTGACCGAGCACCCGCTCCCCGAGTTCGAGGACCTGCGGCACGACAGCGACCACGTCCGCCCGACCGAGGGCAGCGCGGCCCTGCTGCTGGACGCCACCCTCGCCGCGACCGACATCGTGATCGCCTCGCCGCTGTACTGGTACTCGGTCTCCGCGCAGACCAAGCGCTACCTGGACCACTGGTCCGGCTGGCTGCGCACGCCCGGGATCGACTTCAAGGCGACCTTGGCCGGACGCACCCTTTGGGGCGTCACCGCCCTGGCGCACGAGGAGGAGGTCGTCGCCGACCCGCTGATCGGGACGCTCAGCAACTCCGCCGCCTACATGGGGATGCGCTTCGGCGGGGTGCTGCTCGGCAACGGCAGCAAGCCCGGTGACGTGCTGAACGACACCGGGGCGCTGGCCCGGGCCAAGACGTTCTTCGCGCAGGAGGCACCGCTCGCCCGCTTCCTGTACGACGCCGAGGTCCAACCCGCCTAGGCCGTGATGTCCTTGGTCGTGAAGCGTGCCCAGGCCGCCGTGCCGAACACGGCCGCGTACAGGGCCTGGAGCCCGAGGTTCTTCGCCAGCTCGTCCCAGTAGACCGGCTCGCGCATCAGGTCGGCGAAGGACAGCCAGTAGTGCGAGAAGAAGTACGGCTGGAGGGCGTGCAGTTGCGGGATCTGGTCGAGGATCTGGACCGTGATCAGCAGGCCCACCGTCGTCGCCATCGCGGCGATGCCGCTGTTGGTCAGCGTCGACACGAACAGGCCGAGCGCCGCCACGCCGAGCAGTGACGCGGCGACGGCCAGGGCGATCAGCAGGGCTCTGCCCAGCCCTTCGGCGAAGCTGATCCGCGTTCCGGAGATGGTCGTCAGCTCCCCGAGCGGGAAGAGCAGCGCGCCGGCCGCCAGTGCCGAGACGGCGACCACGAGCGTGGCCGCCAGGCAGAACAGGGCGACCGTCGCGTACTTGGTGAGCAGCAGGCGTGTGCGGCCGGCCGGGGCGACCAGCAGATAGCGCAGCGTGCCGGCGCCGGCCTCCCCGGCGATCGCGTCGCCCGCGACGACACCCACCGCCATCGGCAGGAAGAACGGCAGGGTGGCGGCCAGGGCGGTGAAGACCAGGAACAGGCCGTTGTTGGTGATCTGGGAGATGAAGGCGGGCCCTCCCCCGCCTCCGCCGGGTGCGGAGCCGTCACTCGTCTCGATCTGCACGGCGATACCGACCAGGACCGGTACGCCCGCCAGCACGGCCAGCAGCGCGAGGGTGCGCCAGCGGCGGAAGGTGGTGGTCAGCTCGTCGCGCAGCAGCCCGAAGGCCCACAGCGCGCTCACCGGCCGTGCGGCCGGCGCCACGTCAGTGCGCGACATCGAAGCCCTCCCCGGTCAGCGCCACGAACGCGTCCTCCAGCGAGGCCCGTTCGACCGTGAAGCCGCGGACCCGCACCCCCGCCTCGACCAGCGCGGCGTTCACCTCGGCCAGGTCGCGGTCCGGCGGATCGCCGGTCACCCGGTCGCCGGTGACGGCGAGATCGCCCACGCCCTGCTCCTTCAGCACCCGGGCCGCCTCCGCCGCGTCCGGCGTGCTCACCACCAGCCGGCCGCGCGCCCCTGCCGCCAGTTCGGCGACCGGCCCCTGGGTGAGCAGCCGGCCCTGGGCCATCACGGCCGCGTGCGTGCAGACCTGCTCGATCTCGTCGAGCAGGTGGGAGGAGAGGAACACGGTCGTGCCGTCGGAGGCGAGTTCGCGTATCAGGGTGCGGATCTCGCGCATGCCCTGCGGGTCCAGTCCGTTGGTCGGCTCGTCGAGGACCAGCAGCCTGCGCGGCCGGAGCAGTGCGGCGGCCAGGCCCAGCCGCTGCTTCATGCCGAGCGAGTACGCCTTGGCCTTCTTGCCCGCCGCGGCCGTCAGGCCCACCCGGTCCAGGGCGGCGGCGACCCGGGCCCGCCGGGTGCGCGGATCGGCGGCCGGGTCGGCCGCGTCGTAGCGCAGGAGGTTGTCGCGGCCGCAGAGGAAGCCGTAGAGGGCCGGGCCCTCGATGAGGGCTCCGACGTGCGGGAGCACGGCCCGGGTGGCCTTGGGCATGGGCTGCCCGAGGACCCGTGCCGTGCCGGAGGTGGGCTCGATGAGGCCCATCAGCATGCGGATGGTGGTGGTCTTGCCGGACCCGTTGGGGCCGAGGAAGCCGAAGACGCTGCCCGCCGGGACGGTCAGGTCCAGCCGGTCGACGGCGAGCTGTCCGCCGCGGTAGCGCTTGGTGAGCGCACGGGTGGCGATGACCGGTTCCCCGGCCTGCCCGGCCCGCTGCTCCGGCTCCGTGCCGGACGGTTCACCCATCGGTTCCCTCGTTCTCCCGACGTCCCGCGGGTCCCGCACCGGGCCGGCGCCCGGTGCGGGTACGGGACTCACTTCCCGGCGTCGGCCGCCTTCACGAGCGCGTCCTTGGTGACGGCGCCCACGTAGACGGTGCCGTCGTCGGTGACGAGGGCGTTGACGAGGCGGGTCGAGAAGACCGTGCCCGAGCCGAACTCGCCGGTGACCTTGTCCCCGAGCGAGTCGAGGAAGCCGCCGAACTGGCCGGCCGCCTCGTCCGAGGGCACGCCCTCGCCGCCGGTGTCGAAGGTGGCTATGGCGTTCCAGCCCTCGCCGATGGTCCTCATGCCCTCGTGCCCGGCGCCGAGGTCCTTCCCGCCGGGGGCGTGCTCGCGGGCGTCGCCCTTGCCGAAGCCCTTGCCCGCGTCCTGGCCGGCGTCCTTCTCCTCGGTGACCTTCGCGCCCTCGGGCGGCGTGAAGTCGAAGGTCGAGGCGGCCGGCTGGGCGAAGCTGACCTGGGTGAAGCCGACGTCGACGACGGCGGCGCCGCCGCTCGCCGGGGTCAGCGTGAACTTCAGCGGCGTGCCCGTCTCCGCGTCCACGGCGACGGTGATCGCGCCGACCGTCGAGCCGGACTGCTTCGGCTTCACGAGCAGCTTGTAGGCGTCCCGGCCGGCGACCTGGGCGGTGCCGTCCACGGTCACGGAGGTCGTGTCGTCGACGGCCTTCAGCGCCTCCTCGGCGAAACCCTTCGGCGTGGCCGGCGGCCGCCGGTCCTTGCCGTGCTCCGGGCTCTCGGAGGCGGTGCCGTGGTAGACCTCGTTGGACTTGCTGTCGTAGGCCCACACGTCCTTGCCGTTGTGGACGATGCTGTACTCGGCGGCGTTCTCCAGCAGCGACAGCTTCTGCCGGTCGGGGCCGTCGGCGGCGACGCGCAGGGTGTGGGTGCCGGTGGCCAGTTCGGTGAGCCTGGCCGTCGGGTCGGCGGAGGAGCCGCCCTCGCCCCGGCCCGCGGCGCCGGACATCAGGCCGGACTCCAGGCCGCCGAGGTTCGGCAGGCCGAGGTCGGTGCTGATCTTCACCGTGCCGGAGAGCTGTTCGGTGTCCGACTCGGCGATCTTCTCGATGAGCTGCTGGGCGGTGATCTTCGGAAGGTCGGGGTCACCGGAGTCGGCGAGTGCGGGGACCAGGCCGATCGTCGCGGCCGCCACCCCCACCACCGTGACCGGGACGACGTACCGGGCGGCCTTGCGCCGCCGGGTGTGCTGCTCGTCGACCTCCCCGCCGGTCGTGCTCTCGTCGGATGCGTACGGTGCCATGTGTGCCCTACCTCCGTGGTCGGCGGCGGCTGTCCGTGTCGTCCACGCACTCGTCCCTGAGCCGCCATTCTCACCCGAACTGGTGAGGAGTGGTGTTTTCCGTGGTTTCCATCTGACCAAATCGGCCAGGGAGATACGTCAGACCCCGGACTCAACTCCGCGTACTGCTGCGGTATGACACGGAGGGGCGGCTTCTCCCCCGACCCGTAGGGGTCGGGGGACGGCGGGCGGTCAGCCGGCCCGGTGCACCACGGCGTCGCACAGCTCCACGAGCGCCGTCTTCGCGGCGCAGTCCGGCAGCGGCGCCAGCGCCGAGCGGGCGTCCTCGGCGTAGCGGACGGTGTCCCGGCGGGCCTGTTCGAGCGCCGGGTGGGCACGCAGCAGGCGCAGGGCCTCGGCGTGCCGGCCGTCGTCGGTGAGGTCGGAGTCCAGCAGCTCGCACAGGGCGAGGTCCTCGGCGAGGCCGAGCCGGGCCGCCCGCTCGCGCAGCCGCAGCACCGGCAGGGTCGGGATGCCCTCGCGCAGGTCGGTGCCGGGGGTCTTGCCGGACTCGTGGGAGTCGGAGGCGATGTCGAGGACGTCGTCGGCGAGCTGGAAGGCGACGCCGAGCCGCTCGCCGTACTGGGTCAGCACGTGCACGACCGTCTCGTCGGCGCCCGACATCATCGCGCCGAACCGGCACGAGACGGCGACCAGCGAGCCGGTCTTGCCGCCCAGCACGTCGAGGTAGTGCTCCACGGGGTCGCGGCCGTCCTGCGGTCCGGCCGTCTCCAGGATCTGCCCGGTGACCAGCCGCTCGAACGCCTCGGCCTGCACCCGCACCGCCTCCGGGCCGAGGTCGGCCAGGATGTGCGAGGCGCGGGCGAAGAGGAAGTCGCCGGTGAGGACCGCGACGGAGTTGCCCCAGCGGGTGTTGGCGCTGTCCACCCCGCGGCGTACGGCGGCCTCGTCCATCACGTCGTCGTGGTACAGCGTGGCGAGGTGGGTCAGCTCCACGACGACCGCCGACGGCACGATCCCGGGTGCGTGCCGGTCTCCGAACTGGGCGGCGAGCATCACGAGCAGCGGCCTGAACCGCTTGCCGCCGGCGCGCACCAGGTGCTGGGCGGCCTCCGTGATGAAGGGCACCTCGCTCTTGGTGGCCTCGAGCAAGCCTTCCTCGACTGCCGCCAGCCCGGCCTGGACATCGGCTTCCAGAGCCTGGTCCCGCACGCTCAGCCCGAACGGCCCGACGTCGGTCACGAGGGGTCTCCTGTCTGCTGGTGTCTGCCGGTGCTTACGCGGATTGTCGATAGGTCGCTGCCATCACTCGGATCAGCGTATCCGGTCACGTTTCGATCACCGCCAGCGCCCATGCTTACAGGCCGGGCGGTATCCGATCACGACCGCCATGTTTTCGATCAGCTCATAAGAACAGACATGTTCCGACTTTCCAGGAATTCACGACCTATGCTGCATTTGCGGCATTGACGAAGCAAATTCCTCTTGCGGACATTGCACCTCGGATCGTGATCAGTGAATTGAATCACTTTCCCCTCCCTCCCGCCCCGGCCGGGCACCGCGCGGTAGCGCCGTCCGGCGTAAGCGAGTTGAGCCTTGGCTCATGCAAAGGATCAAGCGGTCCCCCACCCCCGGAACAAGGTCATCCGGCGGCCGGTGTGACTCCGGTGCTTGTTCCCGGCATGTGCTCTCGCATACGTTCCGGCCCAGTCCGAGCGGACCGCCGAATCCTGCCGCCGCCCGGACACCCCACACACACCGACTCACTCACGCAGGGCAGGAGCGGGGGACCCAGGTAAGTCGCCGGACCGCACAGCGGAACGGCTCGGGGTGAAGCCGCGCACGACAGCACCACGCCGTGTGCGGCCGGGCACCTCCCGGCCCGAACCCGACAGCTCACCTCGCAGGCGCCGGAGAGGAACATCGCCATGCCCGGACGAGGTAAGCACCGTCGCCCCAGAAGGAACCCGATCACCCGTGGTGTCGTCGCCGCCGGCACCGGTGGGGCGGCACTGACCCTGCCGCTCCTCGGCGCCACGCAGGCCGGCGCCGCCGCCCCCCAGAGCGCGCCCGCCGCGCAGAGCGCTCCGCAGGCCGTCCAGCCCGCCAAGTCGCTCACGTACACCGTGGCCAAGGGCGACACGCTCTACGGCATCGCGGAGAAGTACGACGTCTCCGGCGGCTGGAAGCAGCTCTACAAGGCCAACCGCTCCGCCGTCGGCGACGACCCCAAGGTGATCCACCCGGGTCTGAAGCTGAAGGTCGCCACGGCCAAGGCCACCGCCGGGAAGAAGGCGACGCCGTCCGCGGCGAAGCCCGCGGGCGGTGTCACCCGGGCCACCCCGGCCGCCGCCACGACCTACGCGGACAACCTCGACGGATGGATCCGCGAGGCGCTGGACATCATGGCCCAGAAGGGCATCCCGGGGTCGTACGACGGCATCTACCGCAACATCATGCGCGAGTCGTCCGGCAACCCGCAGGCGATCAACAACTGGGACTCGAACGCCGCCAAGGGCACCCCGTCGAAGGGTCTGCTCCAGGTCATCGACCCGACCTTCGCCGCCTACCACGTCTCCGGCACCCCCTACGACCCGTACGACCCGGTCGCCAACATCACGGCGGCCTGCAACTACGCGGCCGACCGCTACGGCTCGATCGACAACGTCAACGGCCCGTACTGACCGGCCCCGCCCAGCAGTCGCTCGAGGACGACGGCGATGCCGTCGTCCTCGTTCGACAGGGTGATCTCGTCGGCGACGGCCTTGAGTTCGGGATGGGCGTTGGCCATCGCGACGCCGCGCGCCGCCCAGTCGAACATCGGGATGTCGTTGGGCATGTCACCGAAGGCGATGGTGTCGGCCGGCCGCAGTCCCAGGTGCTCGGCGGCCAGCGCCAGCCCCGTCGCCTTGGTCACCCCGCACGGCTGCAGCTCGACCGTGCCGGGGCCCGACATCGTCACCGTCGCCAGCGAACCGACCACGGACCGCGCGGTCGCCGCCAGTTCGTCGTCCGACAGGTAGGGGTGGCGCAGCAGCACCTTGCTGATCGGCTCGCCCCACAGCTCCTCGCGCCGCTCCACCCGCACCGCGGGCAGAGTCGGGTGCGGCATGAGATAGCCGGGCTCGATGAGCGTCAGGCCGTCGACACCGTCCTGGTCGACCGCCGCGTACACCTCCCCCACCTCGGCCTCGATCTTGCCGAGGGCGGTCTCCGCCAGCTCCCGGTCCAGGGTGACGGACCACAGCAGCCGGTGCGCGCCGGCGTCGTACACCTGCGCGCCCTGCCCGCACACCGCGAGCCCCGTGCAGCGCAGGTCGTCCAGGAGCGGCCGCACTCTCGGTGCCGGGCGGCCCGTCACCACGAGGTGCTGGGCACCGGCGTCCGCCACCCGCGCGAGCGCGGCGAGGGACCGGTCGGACAGGGTGTCGTCGCCGCGCAGCAGCGTCCCGTCCAGGTCGGTGGCGATGAGTGAATATGCGAGGGGTGCGGCCATGATCAGAGAATACGGACAACGCGACCGTTCGTTTCATCGCGCGCACACGCCGATTGCCCGGTTGAAGGCCTCTGCACCGGTTGGCAACAACATGGTCCGCTACCTACCCGAGGGGCCGCATCGGGCGGTACCTTCCAAGTGTCCAGGGGGGACTTGATCGGGGGGTCAGGTTGAGCAGTGGGCGCATACGTGTGGCCGGGCCCGGGGAGCTCGGCGAGAAGGAGAGGGAGCGCTGGCGCGCGCTGCGCGCCGCCTCGGAGGCGCCGCGCAACCCTTTCATGGAACCGGAGTTCACCGAGGCCGTCGGTCTGGTGAGGCCGCGGGCCCGGGTCGCGGTGGTCTACGAGGGCCCGGAGCCGGCCGGCTTCCTGCCCTACGAGCGGGGCCCGTTGGGCCAGGGCCGGGCCATCGGGCTCGGTGTCTCGGACGCGCAGGGCGCGGTCCTGCGCCCCGGCCTGGACGTGGAGACGGGCGCGCTGCTGCGGGCCTGCGCGCTGTCGTCCTTCGCCTTCGACAACCTGGAGTCCGGGCAGCGGCTGTTCGTCCGGTACGCGGCGGAGGAGCACACCACCTTCGTGGTGGACGTGGAGAAGGGGTACGAGACCTACGAGTCGGTGCTGCGCGCCCAGTCGCCGAAGTTCCTGAAGACCACCCTGGCCAAGGAGCGCCGGCTGGGACGGCAGGCCGGCGAGGTGCGGTTCGTGTTCGACGAACGCAACCCGGCGGCGCTGCGCACGCTCATGGAGTGGAAGTCGGCGCAGTACCGCAGGACCGGCCGCCGCGACCGGTTCGCGCAGGAGTGGATCACCCGGCTCGTGGGGCACCTGGCCCGCACCCGGGCACCGGAGTGCACCGGCACCCTGTCCGTGCTGTACGCCGGTGAGCGGCCCGTCGCCGCGCACTTCGGACTGCGCTCGGCGTCGGTGCTGGCCTGCTGGTTCCCGGCCTACGACCCGGAGTTCGCGAAGTTCTCGCCCGGTCTGGTGCTGCACCTGCGCATGGCCGAGGCGGCCGCCGCCGCGGGCATCGGCACGCTCGACCTGGGGCGGGGCGCGGCCGAGTACAAGGACGCGCTGAAGACGGGCGAACTGCCCGTGTACGAGGGTGCGGTGACGCGGCCGGGGGCGGGCGCGGCGCTGCACTGGCTGAGCCGCGAGCCGGCGCGCCGCGCGCACAGCTTCGTCCGCAGCCGGCCGCGGCTCGCCGCGCTGGCCGCGCGGACCCTGAAGGGCGCGGCCCGGCTGCGCCGTACCTGACGACGAGGGGGTGGGCGCATGGCCGGATCGGCGCGTGCGCGACAGGAGATCCGGCGGTTCCTGGCCATCGGGGCGGTGCAGGTCGCCGAGCTGGATCTGGACGGCGACCAGGCGGTGCTCAGACCCGGTCCGGGGAACCCGCCGATCACGCACGGTGAGGTGTTCGTCCTGGTCAGACGGCACGGCCGCCCGGTGGGCACGCTGCTCGCGCACGTACCGCAGGGGGCGGATCCGCGGGTCGTGCTGGCAGCGCGGGCGCGGGCGGAGTGCGCCGGTGCGGAATCCGGTGCGCCGGGGGAGCCGCCGTACGCCAGTGTCGTCGTGGCCACGCGGGAGCGGGCCGGGCAGCTGGCCCGGGCGCTGGACTCACTGCTGGCCCAGGACCATCCGCGGTTCGAGATCGTGGTGGTCGACAACGCGCCCGTGACGAACGGGACGCGGGAGCTGGTGGAACGGAAGTACGCCGAGCGCGTGCGGTACGTGTGCGAGCCGGTGCCGGGCCTCGCGGTCGCGCACAACACGGGGCTGGCGGCCGTGCGGGGCGAGGTCGTCGCCTTCACGGACGACGACGTGGTGGCCGACCCGCGCTGGCTGACCGAACTGACCGCGCCCTTCGCCGCCGACGCCGCACTGGGGTGCGCCACCGGGCTGATCCTGCCCGCGCGGCTGACGACACCGGCCCAGGTGCTGCTGGAGAGCCACGGCGGCTTCGCGAAGGGCTTCACTCCAAGGACGTACGACCCGGCGGACCCGCCGGTCGACGAGCCGCTGTTCCCGTTCACCGCGGGGCGGTTCGGCTCGGGCGCGAACATGGCGTTCCGCACGGACGTCCTGCGGTCCGTCGGCGGTTTCGATCCGGCGACCGGCGCCGGGACGCCCGCCCGGGGCGGTGACGACCTCTACGGCTTCGTCCGGGTCCTGGCCGGGGGCCACCGGCTGCGCTACACGCCGTACGCCCTGGTCTGGCACCACCACCGGGAGACCTGGCGGGACCTGGAGACCCAGGCCTACGGCTACGGCGCCGGGCTCACCGCGTATCTGACCGCCGTGCTGGTGAACCGTCCCGCGCTGCTGCCGGCGTTCCTCGCGCGGCTGCCGCGCGGCCTGGCGCACGCCCGGGCCCTGACGGCGGTGCGCGCGGCGGACGGGGCGGGCGGCGGTGGCCTGCCGGGGGACCACGACGCTCGGACCCATCCCTGGCCGCGGCGGCTGTCGCGGCTGCAGCGCAGGGGGATGGTGTACGGACCGGTCGGCTATCTGAAGGCGCGGCACGCGCTGCGCGCGAGTGTGCGGAGGGCGGGATGAGGACGTCGACGAGTACGCGCGGCGAGAGCCGGGGAAACGGCAGAGGCACCCCGGAGCGGGGGACGCGGGACGGTGAGGGACCGATAGCCGCGGCGGGCAGGGACGTCTCACGAGTTCCGGCGCAGGCAGGCGGTCGGGGCGGTGCCCGGGTCGTCCCCGTCTTCCTCTACCACTGCGTGATGGACGATCCACCGTCCTGGATCGCCGAGTTCACGGTCACGCCGCGGCAGTTCGCCGCGCATCTCGACGCCGTGGTGCGCAGCGGGCGCACCCCCGTCACGATCAGCGCGATCGCCGACCACCTGGCCGGCCGGGCACCGCTGCCGCCCCGGCCCGTGCTGCTCACCTTCGACGACGGATTCGCCGACCTGCCCGGCCCCACCGCCGAGGCCCTGGCCGAGCGGGCGCTGCCCGCCACCGCCTATCTCACCACCGGCGCCATCGCCCCGGGCGGCCGCAGTCTGCTGCCGCCCGCCCCGATGATGACCCTGGCCGGCGTGGCGGAGCTGGAACGTTCCGGCATGGAGATCGGCAGCCACACGGTCACGCACGCGCAGCTCGACACGCTGCCCGCGAAGGACCTGGCGTACGAGCTGCGCACGTCGAAGGCCGTACTGGAGGACGCCCTCGGGCACGAGGTCCGGCATCTCGCCTATCCGCACGGCTACAACAGCCCGCGCGTGCGGGCCATGTCGGCCCGGGCCGGCTACGAGACGGCGACCGCCGTCCGCCACGCCCTCAGCTCCGGCCACGACGAGCGGTACCGCATCGCCCGGCTCATCGTCCGCCGCGGCCACACCGTCGCCGACGTCGAGGGCTGGCTGGCCGGAACGGGCGCACGGGTCGCGCCCTACCGGGACGGACCGAGGACGGTCGCCTGGCGGTGGTACCGGCGGGCCCGCGCGGCCGTGCGCGGGCCCGAGTTCGCCGGCTGACCCGCCTACCTCAGCGGCTGGTTGAGATACGGGTCGGCCACCGCCTCGCGCAGGCTGTCCCAGGCGGCGTCGTTGGCCAGGGCCAGGTTGCAGTGCGGTCCGGGGTCGCGGTAGTTCCACTGCAGGGCGGCCTTCACGCCGTCCAGGCCCTTCAGCACCGCGGGCACCCGCGCGTACCACTCGGCCTGCCGCCGCGGGCGGGCCGGGTCCGCCGCGGTGCCGAACTCGGAGAGCATCAGCGGCTTGTCGTCGGAGATGTTCTCCCGGATCCACTCGTGCGTGGCGTCCTGGGTCTGCGCGAAGGTGAGCCAGCCGGTGTTGTGGCAGCGGTAGTAGTTGTACTGGTTGTAGCCGACCCAGTCGACGTACTCGTCGCCCGGATACATCTTCTTGATGACGTCCGCGTGGTCGAGGTACCCGGTGGTGATCCACGTCCACACCACGTTGTCGACGCCCAGCTCGCGGAACCGGTCGTGGATGTGCCGGTACGCCCGCACGAACTCGGCGGGCGTGCCGTTGGCCGGCGTGCGGGTGTCCATCTCCAGGTCGAAGGAGAGGAACACCTTCCTGCCGTAGTCCTTGATGCGCCGGGCCTGGACGTCGATGACCTTCTCGTCCAGCTCGCCGGCCGCGATCTGCTTCCAGGTCGGCTGCTGCCGTTTGCTGCCGCCCCACCACTTGCTCTCCCAGGAGAGCAGCAGCAGGTGGTCCTCACCGACGCGCTGCTCCTCCGGGGTCAGCAACTGGCCCTCGCGGCGGGTGCCTTCGGGCAGGGACATGTCGTGGTACGTGTACACGATGTCGAGTGCGCGTCCGACGCGCTTCTCGTAGGCGCGCACCTTCTCCGGCAGGTCGTCCCGCTCGTGCGGCACGAACGCGCCGAACCAGGCGCCGCACGGCGGTTCCAGCAGTGCCGTGGGGCGGCAGTCCGCCCGGGAACCGGCTGCTCCCTGGTCCTGTGGTCCGGAGGCGTCCCGCAGGGCGAGGACCGCGACCAGGACCGCGCTGACGACCGTGGCCGACGTGATCAGCAGACGGCGCCGGCTCGACGCGAACGGGCCCGGTGCCCGCTGGGTCTCTTCCGGTGGCCTGCGGTGCTGTCCGGCCGGCTGGGACCTGCGGCGAAAGGGACGGTCGGGACGGTTGAACCTCACGGAGCGGAACCCTTCGGTGTCCTCGGTGCCCTGGGCGCCGTCCCCGTCGTCGGGGAGGCGCGCAGCGGCGGGCAGAACGCGGCGAGTGTGGTCAGCAGAGTCAGCGTCAGCAGCACCCGCTGGGCGCTGAAGGTGTGGGTGGCGATCAGCACGGTCGCCACGAGCATCACGGCGGCGATGCTCGAGAACAGCGTGAGCATCAGCCGTTCCAGCAGGTCGGTGCGGCGGGCGAAGCCGGGGTCCCGGCGTTCGACGGGCCCTTCCGCGGGCCGCGCCGCGAACGCCGGGGCGCAGACCCTGACCAGGGCCGCACCCGGGCCCGCCGCGAGGAAGAGCACGACCGCGGCGCCCCGCAGCGGTGATCCGCCGGGCAGGGCGAGCGCGGCGAGCGCCAGCCAGCCGCCGAACGGCGGCAGCATCCGGACCACGAGCTCCTGCGGTGTCATCGCTCCGCTCCCCCCGCCTGCTCCAGTACGTAGAGCCGTCCGGCCCCGTTCTGGGCGACGAGCCGGAACCGCGGCGAGGCGGCGACCGACTCCTCGATCCGCTCCAGCTGCTCCCTCGTGAGCTGCCCGTTCATCTCGGAGTTGGCCAACTGCCCCTGGGTGAGGAGGAAGTAGGCCCGGGCGGGCCGCTCCACGCCTGCCATGTCGGAGGCGAGGGTGGCGGCCGGGTCCCGGACGATCCGGTCGACGTGGCTGCGGGCGTCGTCCAGGAACCAGTAGTGCTCGACGCTCCCGTAGGAGTCGTACGCCAGTGGGTAGTTGCGGTTGGCGGCGACCACGAGCGAGCCCTCGGGCGCCTGGTCGAACAGCTGCCGTACGAGGGCGACCTCCTGCGGTGGGAAGTAGTTGATCCGGTCCTTGCCGGAGTAGGCCGGGACGAACGCCAGCGTGCCGCCGAGCAGCGCGGCCAGCGGTATCCAGGTCCCGGCCCGCCGGCGGACGGCGACGGGGGCGTTCCGCCGGTCACCCGTCTCCTGCGCGGCGGCGTCGGCGGCGAGCGTGCGGACCTTGGGCAGGATCGCGGCGGCGGCGAAGAACGCGGCACCGGGCAGCATGAACAGCAGGACCCGGAAGATCATCTCGCTGCCGTAGCTGCTCGCCGCGAACATCGGCAGCGGGGCCGCCGCGATCAGCAGCAGCGGCCGGGCCCGGTGGCGCAGCACCCGCTGGCGCAGCACTCCCACGGCCGCGAGCAGCAGCACCGAGCCGGACAGCAGCCGGGCCGCCCAGGAGGTCGCGATGGCGCCGGTGCCCGTCGGGGTGGCGCCGTAGCCGGTCTCGACGTTGGCGCCGACGTCCCCCACGGAGCGGATCATGTCGGGCATCGCCGCGGACAGGAACGGCAGCGCGGCCGTCAGACACCAGGCCAGGAAGATCACCACCGTGGTGACCACCGGCACCCAGTCGCGGTAGCGGCGGCTGAGGCACAGGGCGACCAGGCAGACGACCAGCATCCCCGGGGTGAGCTGGTGGGAGATGACGATCGCCGTGATCAGAAGGGTGATGACCACCGTCCACACCGCCTGCCGGGGCCGGCCGCGCCCGGTGGACCGGCCGAAGCGGCGCAGGACGACCGCGAGGACCCCGACGTGCAGGGCGTAGGCCACGGACTGGGGCGAGAAGTAGTCCTGGCCGACCCAGTTGGCGACGTAGAACAACCACACCGCGGTCCAGATCAGCCGCCGGTCCTCGGTGAAGGTGCGGTAGATCACCAGCAGCGGGAGCAGCAGCATCAGGCTGGAGACCAGCGGCCACCAGGCCATGTACATCGCCGACGACTCCACCCCCAGCAGCCGCACCAGGGCGGCCTGGGCGGCGAAGAAGCCCGGCCACTGGTCGTACACCGCCATGTCGCCGACCTGGTCGGCCGTCTGCAGCCCCCCGGCCGTCAGCAGGTGGTCGATGACCGCGTCGTGTTTCCACGCCCAGGCGTAGAGCGGGGTCGGGTAGAGCACGGCCTGGGTGGCCCGCTCCATGACCAGCAGGCCGAGGACGTACGCCGCCGCCCAGGCGCCCGGCCGGCGCGGGTCGCGGACCGTGCACCAGAAGCCGGCCGTGAGCACCGCGAGCCCGGCCCAGAACGTCGGGTGCAGCGCGGTGACCAGGCCGTAGTCGTCGAGGCGCGAGACGTCCGTGTGCCGTACCGCGTACGCCCACAGCGCGAGCGCGGCGAGCAGCGGGAGGCCGGGCCAGGACAGCGCACCGCGTCCCGGCCGGACCGGGCTCAGGTCCGACAGGTCGCTGACGGGCTCGGGCGCCGGGCTGGACGACTCCGAGGACGTGGGGCTGGAGGACTGGCTGGCGGTCTCCGGGGTGCTGCCGGGGGTGGTCGCGCCGTCCCGTGCCGGTGTGGGTTCTGGCGTGGATCTCTCCTTCGGCGTTACTGGCGGACGCACGGTGTTCCCCCCTGGTGGTTCGGCTCTCCTCGGCCTGTCCGGCCGGTTCGGCGCGTGGCTTGATCAGTCGCTGGGCCGGTGGCCCGGGCGGGCGTCGGGCCGGTCGTAGGGCGGCCGGTCGTCGGGCCGGGCGTCGGGCGGCCGCTCGTGAGGCCGGGCGTCGGTCCGCTCGCCGGGCCGGTCGTCGGGCGGTCTCGGCGCGGCGGCGCGGCCGGCGGTGGAGCGGGCGGCTGCGGAGCGGGCGGCGGCGGAGCGGGCGAAGCGGGCCGGGCCCCACGCCGCCACGGCACGGCGGCACAGCGGAAGGAGCAGGACGAGGACGGCGAGGACGGCGAGCAGGAGCGGCGCGGCCGGGGCGAGCGCCTCACGCCACGCCCAGCCGCCGACCCCGACGAGGTACAGCACCCCCCAGCGCCCCGGCCACGGCAACCGCCCGCCCGCCCGCGCGAGCAACAACCACAGCGGCACGAGGCACAGCAACTGGCAGACCGGCGGCGCCCAGCGCAGCAGCGGGTCGGGCCCGTCGAGTCCCACTGCGTCCGCGAGGAAGCCGGCCGTCCTCTCGTACAACGCCCCGTCCACCGGCCGCGGTTCCCGGCCGAGGGCGACCGGCGCGGTGTACAGGGCGAGCAGGGCGGCGCACAGCGCCGTCCCCGGCAGCCGGACATCGCGCCGGGCGCACAGCGTGACGGCGGCGGCGAAGACCACGAGCAGCAGACCACCCGCGGTGAGGGAGGGCAGCGGCAGGCCCTCCAGCAGCTGACGCCCGGTCAGCGCGGCGCCGGTCGCCCGGTCGAGCCACGGCAGGTCCCGCAGCGGCGCGAGGAAGAACACCGCGGCCACGCCGAGCAGGCTCCAGAGGGCGCCCCGCAGCCGCCGCTCCCACGGCTCCTCGTCCACGGCCCGTTCGGCGGGTTCGAGGGGTCCGGCGGGTCCGGCGGGTCCGGCGTGTTCGCCGGGGTTACCGGGGTTGCCGTGCTCGGCGGGTTCCCGCGGCGGTTCCCTGAGGGGCCCCTCCGGCCGCCTGATCAGGGCCAGCGTGTCCGCCTGGAGTGCCTCGCGCTCGTAGCCGGGGCGTCCGATGAACAGCGTGACCGTGTAGTGGTCGCCGTCGTCGCCGTCGTCGCCGTCCCTGGGCTGGTAGGCGGCCCTGCGGGCCCAGGTCGTGCCGTACCCGGCCGTGGCGTTCAGTTTCGCCCAGCGGGTGCCGTAGGAGGGGTCGGCGGGGCCGGCCGGGGTGCGGACGGCGGGGGTGCCGTCGCCGGGGCGCAGGGCCGCGCGCAGCCCGGCCGTGGAGACGACGGCGATCAGGGTCATGCCGAGCAGCACCGCCCAGCCGGCTCCGGCGATCCCGGCCGGTGTGAACAGCACGGCCGCGCTGCCCAGCACCAGGGCGCACATGGCGCCCTGGAGCGCGGCGAGCACGCCGGTGCGCCCCTGCACGCGCAGTACGCCGATGTACAGCTCCACCACGACCCGGGGCAGCGCGCCGAGGGCGAGCAGCCGCAGCACGGTCGAGCCGTGCTCGGCGTAGTCCGGGCTGAACGGCGTGAGGATGTACGGGGCGAACAGGACGAGGACCAGCACGACCGGGACCAGCAGCAGGGTCATGCGGCGCAGGGCGCCCCGGACGCCGTCGGCGAGCTGGCGCGGGTCGTGCGAGGCGTGCGCGGTGAGGGAGGAGGCCATGTTGATGGCCATGAACTCCATCGTGCCGCCGACGGTGTAGGCGACGTAGAAGTAGCCGTTCTCCGCGGCGCTGAAGCGGACCGCGACCATCACCGGCAGAAGGTTGATCATCGCCAGGCTGAACAGGGCGCCCAGCGAGTCACCGGCCAGGAAGCGCCCCATGTCCCGGACCTTCGGGGGCTCCTTGTCGCGGTCGGCCTCCGCCTGGCGCGGGATGAGCCTGCGGAAGATCAGCCAGCCCAGCGGCAGGGTGGAGAAGGCGATCGCCACCGCCCAGGAGACGAAGATGCCGAGGACGGGCAGCGTGCCGGCGAAGACGGCCAGCAGGACGAGCTTCCCGACCGAGAACACCGCGTTCCCGGCGGGCACCCACTCGGCCTTGCGCAGTCCGGTGAGCACCCCGTCCTGGAGGGTGAGCAGCGCCCAGGCCACGCACGCGGCGACGAACACCGCGCCCGCCATGGGGGTGCCCAGCGGCGCGTAGGAGGCGCCCCAGGCGTCGAGCGTGAGCAGGAAGACGGCGGCGGCCAGCGCCACGATCAGTGAGCTGGCCGCGTACGTGCCCCACACCAGGCGCCCGGTCTCCCGTCCCGCGCGCGGGACGAACCGGACCACGGCGCCGATCATCGTCGTCGCCGTGATGCTCGCCAGCAGCCGCATCGCGGCGATGGCGGCGGAGCCCTGGCCGACGGCCTCCTCCGTGTAGTAGCGGGCGGCCACCAGCCAGAATCCCAGGCCCAGCACGGCGGAGACGCCGGTGCTGAGCATGAGGAAGTAGGCGTTCTTGAACAGCGAGTCGTGCGTGTGCTCGCTGTCGGGAGGCTGCGGTGCGCCGCCGGCACGCGCGGTGGCGGGCTCGTGCACCTGGATCTCGGCCACGGGACTACCCCAGCCCTCCCGGTGTCGGTCCGCTCCGGGACAACCGCTCCGGGGCGTCGGCCGGCCGGGCCCCGGACCGCTCCAGCACCTCCACCACCGTGCGCGCCCGCAGCGGGTCCACGGGCAGCGCGTGCCGCGCGAACCAGCGGGCCGCCTCGGGGGCCGGCGAGGGATCGGTGAACTCCGCGCCCGCGTAGTCGTCCAGCGGCGGGTCGTAGAGGTAGCCGACGACGACGCCCCGGTCCGCGAGGGCCGCGATCGCCGCGTCCCGGTCCTCGACGAACAGCGGGACCCGGAACAGCGGCTGCGTCCCGCAGGCCTCGCGCGGTCTGGCCCAGGGGGTGGCCAGCAGCCGCTCCGTGCCCGCGCGGCAGGCGTCGAGCACCTCGTCCAGCCGGTCGAGCCTGCGTCCGATGCGGCCGAGCCGCAGCCGCCCGGACTCCAGGCGGTAGTCGTGCATGTCGACGCGCAGCCACGGGTGGTGGGCGTCGAGCCCGGGCGCCTCGCGGGCGGCGCGCGCCAGTTCCTTTGGGCGCAACGGCATCCGGATCTCCTCGCGGTCGGCCAGCCCGAGCAGCCGGATCGCGGCTCCGGCGGCCCGCCGCAGCCGCAGCCCGCGCACCGCCGCCTCCGCGTACGGCCGCACCCCGAAGGCCAGTTCGGATCCGATCCGGCCCGGCGCGAGCAGCCTCGCGCGGGTCTCCTCCACGGCCTGGCGCAGCCCCGGGTCGGCCAGGGACAGCATGCCGCCGGCCTGGGCGCCGGCGTGCTTGGACAGGCTGAACGCGGAGGCCTCGCCCCAGGCCCCGACCGGCCGGTCCCCCACCCGGCTGCCGATGGCGTGGGCCGCGTCCTCGAACAGCGGGATGCCCAGCGCGTCGCACGTCGCTCTGAGGCGCGGCGCCGGGTCGGGATTCCCGTACAGGTTCGTGGTGAGCACGGCCGACACCGAGCGCCACGTCTCGTCCGGCACGGCGTCGACGTCGATGGACGCGTCGAGCGGGTGCAACGGCGCCTGCACCGGGCGCAGTCCGGCGGCGAGCACCACGAAGAAGATCACGTCGTCGTTGACCGGCGACATCAGCACGCGTCCGCCGGGCGGGCACCAGTGGCGCAGCGCCACGTACAGCCCGAAGCGGCACGACGGTACGTACACGCATTCCCGGCCGAGCCGCCGGCGCATGGTCTCTTCCAGCCGCTTGAGCCGTGGACCATGCCGCACCGAGCCCGGACCGGCCTCCCCAATGGCCATCCGCCCCCCTGGTGTGCCGTCGGAACGCCCCCTCCCCGAGGCCTTCCGGCACCCGCCCAGAGTCGCCCCGTTCGCACCGCTCCGTCAAGATTGCGTCGCGTCCTGTGGATAACTTCCGGCACGTACACATGTGCGGTCCCGTCCGCCGCGCGGGGCACGGCCGACGGTCCGGTCCCGTCACACCCGGGCCCACCTGCCCCGTTGTTCCTCTCCGCCTCCCAGGACCCTGCCCAGGACCCGGGTGTCACCCGTAACGTGTGGCACGACCACGGACACGTGGCGACGACATGGCGCACCCGAAAGCGAGGCAGCACCCGATGCCCCCCTTCGATGTCCCCGAGGGCGACCCCTTCGGTCCGCACAACCTGCCGTACGGCGTGTTCTCCCTGCCCGGCTCCGCCCACCGGACCGTGGGCGTCCGGCTCGGCGACCACGTGCTGGACGCGGGCGCGGCGGCCCACGCGCTCGGCTCCCCGTACGCCTCCCTGCTCGCGCAGCCGAGCCTCAACCCGCTGCTGGCGGCGGGCCGCACGGCCTGGTCGGACGTCCGCCGGGCGCTGACGGCCTGGGTGACCGTGCCGTCTCACCGCGAGACCGTCGAGAAGCTGTTCCACCCCCTGTCCTCGGTGATCCTGCACCTGCCCTTCGAGGTGGCGGACTACGTCGACTTCTACGCCTCCGAGAACCACGCGCGGAACGTCGGGCAGATCTTCCGGCCCGACGCGGAGGACTCCCTCACCCCCAACTGGAAGCACCTGCCGATCGGCTACCACGGCCGCTCCGGCACGGTCGTCGTCTCCGGCACCGACGTCGTACGCCCCTCGGGCCAGCGCAAGGCGCCCTCCGAGGCCGCTCCGGTCTTCGGCCCGTCCGTCCGGCTGGACATCGAGGCCGAGGTCGGCTTCGTCGTCGGCGTGCCCTCCCGCATGGGCCGGCCGGTGGCGCTCGGCGACTTCCGCGAGCACGTCTTCGGTCTGTGCCTGCTGAACGACTGGTCCGCGCGCGACCTCCAGGCCTGGGAGTACGTGCCGCTCGGCCCGTTCCTCGGCAAGTCCTTCGCCACCTCCGTGTCGGCGTGGATCACCCCGCTGGACGCCCTGGAGGAGGCCCTCGTGGCGCCTCCGGCCCGGACGCACCGGCTGCTGCCGTACCTGGACGACAGCGACGAGGAACCCGGCGGCTACGACCTGCGGATCAGCGTCGCCGTCAACGGCCACGTCGTCTCCGAGCCGCCCTTCTCCACCATGTACTGGACGGCCGCCCAGCAGCTGGCCCACATGACCGTCAACGGCGCGTCCCTGCGCACCGGCGACCTGTACGGCTCCGGCACGGTGAGCGGCCCGACGGAACGCGAGCGCGGCTCGCTGCTGGAACTGACCTGGAACGGCCGTGACCCGCTGGAACTGCCCGACGGCAAGCGGACGTTCCTGGAGGACGGCGACGTCGTGACCCTCTCGGCCTGGGCCCCAGGACCCGACGGCGTGCGCGTGGGGCTCGGTGAGGTGACGGGGCGGGTGGTCCCGGACTGAGCCCGGCCGCCCCGGACTTGCCCCATGGACGGCCCGAACCGGCCCGGGTGCCCCGGCGCACGGCCCGGGCCGGTTCGTGATCGCTCCTCGCGGCCCGTCCGCCGGCGTCCGGCTCCTGACGCACACCGCCCGGGCCCGTCATACTGGGCGGCACGCGCGCAGGGCGACCGCCCTCCCCCCGCACGACCCGTAGCCGCCCCTCTTCCGACGAGGAACCGGAGCCCGTGGCCATGACCGTCTGCCTGCTCCTGCTGAGCGTTGTCGCCGTGACGGCCGCCTTCCCCGTGCCCCGCGCGCTGACGCGGGCCACGTGGCCGGAGCGGGAACCGGTGGTCGCCCTGTGGGTGTGGCAGTGCCTGGTGGCCACCGTGCTGCTGTGCTGCGTGACGGCCCTCGCGCTGGGCGCCGCCGCCGTGTTCGGCACGGTCCGCGCCCAGCTGTTCGCCCCGGCACCGCCGGCGGTCACCGCCGCGTACGACCTGTCCACCGCGCCGCCCTGGGCCGCCGCACTGACCGTGCTGCTGGCCTGCGGTGCCGCCTGGACGACCGCGATGCTCGCCCGTGAACTCGTCGAGGCGCGCCGGCGGCGTGCCCAGGCCCGGGCCCACCTGCGCGAGCGCGCGCCCGACCTGCCGGCCGGGCTGCCCGCCGCGAAGGGCCCCCTGCTGGTCCTGGAGGACGAGTACCCGGACGCCTGGTGGATGCCCGGCAGCCCGGCCCAGCTGATCGTCACCACGGGCGCCCTGCACCGCCTCACCGGCCACCAGCTGGACGCCGTCCTCACCCACGAGCGCGGCCACGCCCGGGCCCGCCACGACTGGCTGCTGCACCTGTCCACCGCCCTGGCCACCGGCTTCCCGCGCGTCCCGCTGTTCGCCCACTTCTGCGACCAGACCCACCGCCTGGTCGAACTGGCCGCCGACGACACCGCCTCCCGGCGCTGCGGCCACCTGACCACCGCGCTGGCCCTGATCGAGCTCAACCAGCACCGCGGGGTGCTGTCCTGCGCCTCCAGCCACCGCCTGCTCGGCGAGCGGGTCGACCGGCTCCTCGAACCGCCGCCCCGCCTCGGCCGCAGGCACCGCGCCCTGACGACCACCACGGCCGCCCTCGTCCCGCTGGTGCCGCTGCTGATCGCGTTCGCCCCCGGCCTGTCGGCGCTGTCGTAGCAGCGGCGGTGGCCCGGCGGCGGTGGCGGATCCACCCACGGGACCGGTGAAAGCCCAGCTCAGCGGCGGTTCCGGGCACCTGCCCGGTGGCGCAACATTCCCGCAACACCACTTTTCCTATCGGATAGGTATGGTCCGATCCATGCCGACCGACCGCATCCGGGACCACGCCGGGCAGGGCGCCGCGACCACCGTCGCCGCCCACCGCGCGCGGCGCCGGCTGCGCGCCGACCGGGCCCGGCAACTGGCCGACCTGCTCCGCCGGCAACTGCTCACCGGCGACTTCGCCGACGGCGTCCTGCCCCACGAGTCGACCCTCGGGGCCGACTACGGCGCCAGCCGCAACACGGTCCGCGAAGCCCTCGACCTCCTGCGGGCCGAAGGGCTGGTGGAACGCCAGCCGGGCGTCGGCACGGTGGTCGTGGCCCACAAGTACCCCCACGGCCTCGACCGCCTGATGGGGCTCGCGGAGACCCTGCGCGAACACGGGCACGTCACCAACGAGGTCCGCACCATGGGCCCCGCCCCGGCACCGGCTCCGGTGGCCGCACGCCTCGGCCTCGCCCCCGGCACCGACGTCCTCTACATCGAACGCCTGCGGCGCCTGAACGGGCTGCCCCTGTCCCTCGACCTCACCTACATCCCGCTCGACATCGGCACCGGACTGCTCGGCGCCGACCTGGAGAACAACGACGTCTTCCGCCTGCTGGAAGCCGTCACCGGCCGGCGTCTCGGCCACGCCGAGATCACCCTGGAGGCGGTCAGCGCGGACACCCACTCCGCCGCGGTGCTGGAGGCCCCGCGCGGCGCCGCCGTCCTCATGCTCGAACGCCTCACCCACCTCGCGGACGGCCGGCCGGTCGACCTGGAGTTCATCCGGTTCCGCGGCGACCGCATCACCATGAGCGGCCTGCTGCACCGGTCCGCCTGATCCCCCCGCTCGCGCACACTCCTGGAGACAGCCATGCCCTTGGCGCCCCAGCGGGCCGACGTGCCCGTGACCATCGACGAGTCGAAGTGCATCGACGGCTGCACGCTCTGCGTGGACATGTGCCCGCTGGACTCCCTCGCCATCGACGAGCGCAACGGCAAGGCCTACATGCATGTCGACGAGTGCTGGTACTGCGGCCCGTGCGCGGCGCGCTGCCCCACCGGCGCCGTCACCGTCAACATGCCCTATCTGCTCCGGTGAGAGGCCCGAACCGTCATGTCCCGAACCAGCGTGCCCAGTGTGTCCCGAACCACCGTGAACCGTACGGCGGTCGCCGTCTCCGCGCTCGTCCTGCTGCTCCCGCTCAGCGCCTGCGGCGGTGACGCCGAGGCCGGCGGCGGGTCCACGGTCACCGTCACCGTCGGCTACCAGTCCCGGACGATCAACACCGTCACCGCGGGCACCCTGCTCCGCTCCCTCGGTTCCTTCGAGAAGCAGCTCGACGCCCTGAACGACGGCGTCCGCTACAAGGTGAGCTGGCAGGACTACGCCACCGGCGCCCCGATCACCGCCCAGATGACCGCCGGGAAGATCGACATCGGTTCGATGGGCGACTTCCCGCTGCTCATCAACGCGGCCCGCGGCAAGCAGCTCGACCGCCCCACCCGGCTGGTGTCGGTCACCGGCTACAACCTGCGCGGCGGCCTCAACACCATCGTCACCGCGCCCGGTTCCCGGCTGGCCTCCCTGAAGGACCTGAAGGGCAAGAAGGTCTCCACCAGCGTCGGATCGGCCGCCGACGGCACACTCGTACGGGCCTTGCAGCGCGCCGGCATCGACCCGGCCGACGACATCGAGAAGCTCAACCAGCAGCCCGCCGTCGGCGCCTCCGCCCTCGCGGCGGGCAGCACGGACGCGCTGTCGCAGTTCGTCGCCTGGCCGGGCCTGCTCGCCCACCAGGGCAAGGCCAAGGCGCTCTACGACGGGGCCCGGCTGAACCTGCCGACCTTCCACGGCGTCACCGCCCGGCAGGACTTCGCCGAGCGGCGCCCGGCGGTGCTGGAGGCGTTCCTGAAGGCGCAGGCGGAGGCGACCGACTACCTGAACGAGCACCCGGTGGACGCCGCCGAGACGGTCGCGAAGGCCACCGGCCTGCCCGCGGAGGTCGTCTACCTCTACAACGGCGCGCACGGCATCGCCACCTTCGACCCGGCGATCAGGCCACAGCTGGTGGCCGCCCTGAAGCAGGACGTGCCCGTCCTGAAGTCGGCCGAGCTGACCGGCGACGTGGACGTCGACTCCTTCGTCGACGACCGGTACGTGAGGAAGGCCCTCGGGCCGAAGGCGTACGCCGAGCGTCTCGCCGCGAAGCCCGCACCGGCCCGGAGCGAGGCCTGGCCCGAGGGCGCCGCCAAGACCGTCACCTTCACCTCTCCCTCCGCTCTGCTGCGCTACGTGGCCGGGCACCGCGACACGCTGCGCGCCGCCTACGTCCCCGACACCACCACCGGAACGCTCTGGTTCGCCGACCGGGCCGTCTGGGTGGCCGACGGCGGCGACCTGCTGCCGTTCGTCGCCCCCGACACCGCGCGGGCGTACCTGGCCGGGCACGCCGGCGCGCGGATCGTCTCCTACGCCGACGCCCTGGAGCGGGTCTCATGAGGCGGTACGCGCTCCGCCTGGTCTCGCTCGCCGCCGCCCTCGGCCTGTGGCAGGCGCTGACCAGCCTGGACGTCGACCTGTGGCTGCGGTTCTCGCAGTTCCCCACGGTCAGTGACGTGGCCCGCGCCTTCGCCGCCCGGCTGTCCGGGCCGGACTACTGGACGGACCTCACCGACAGCCTCACCCGGATCCTCACCGGCTTCCTGCTGGCCGCCGTCCTGGGCGTGGCGACGGGCGTGCTCGTGGCGCGCTCGCGCCTCGCCGAGGACCTGCTCGGCCCGGTGCTGGAGGTGATCCGGCCGGTCCCGGCCATCGCCCTGGTCCCCGTCGCCATCCTGCTGTTCCCCTCCAACGAGCAGGGCATCGTCTTCATCACCTGCACCGCCGCCTTCTTCCCCGTGCTGGTCTCCACCCGGCACGCCGTGCGCGCGCTGACGCCCGTGTGGGAGGAGGCGGTGCTCACCCTGGGCGGCGGGCGGTGGCGGATCCTCGGCTCGGTCGTGCTTCCGGGTGCGCTCCCCGGCGTCTTCGGCGGCCTGTCCGTGGGCATCGGCGTCTCGTGGATCTGCGTGATCTCCGCCGAGATGATCTCCGGCCAGTACGGCGTCGGCTACCGCACCTGGCAGGACTACACCGTCGTCGACTACCCGGGCGTCTTCGTCGGCATGGCCACCATCGGCGTGCTCGGCTGGCTCACCTCCACCGCCGTGGAGCTGCTGGGCCGCCGCCTCACCCGCTGGCTGCCCCGCACCACGTACGACCCCGCTGCCCGGCCCGCCCGGCCTGCCCGGCCCGGGCAGCCCGCAGCGGCCGTACCCGGCGCCCGGCCCGGAGGGTACCGATCCGAGGAGGCACGCGATGAGCACCTCGTCTGAGACCGTCCCGGGCGCCTCGCCCGGGACGGGCACCGTCACCGCCGCGGGTGTGCGCGGCGTCCGGCTCGCCCTGGCCGGCGCGCGTCTCGGCCGCCCCGGCGCCCCCGCCCTGGACGGCGTCGACCTGGAGGTCTCCCCCGGTGAGATCCTCACCGTCGTCGGCCCGTCCGGCTGCGGCAAGTCGACCCTGCTGCGCACGCTGGCGGGCCTGCTCGCACCGCTGGCCGGTGAGGTCACCGAGGACGGCCGCCCGCTGACCGGCCCCGCCGCCGACCGCGCCCTGGTCTTCCAGGAGGACGCGTTGCTTCCCTGGCGCACCCTGCGCGCCAACGTCGAACTGCCCCTCGCCGTGCGGCACGTCCCCCGCGCCGAACGCCGGGCCCAGGCCCGGGCCTGGCTGGAACGGGTCGGACTCGGCGCGCAAGCGGGGCAGTTGCCGCACCGGGTCTCCGGCGGGCAGCGCCAGCGCGCCCAGCTGGCCCGCGCCCTGGCCGGCCGCCCGCGTGCCGTCCTGATGGACGAGCCGTTCGGCGCGCTCGACGCGCAGACCCGCGCCGGCATGCAGGACCTCCTGGTGGACGTCCTCCGGGGCACGGGCGCGACGGTCGTCTTCGTCACCCACGACGTGGACGAGGCGCTGTTCCTCGGCGACCGCGTGGCCCTGCTCGCCGCCGGTGGCCTCGCCGCCGTCCGGAACGTGCCCCGTCCCCGCGACCGGGGCGCGCACGACGACCCCGCGCGCCTGGCCCTGCGGCGCGACGTCCTCACCTCGCTCGGTACGTGAAAGGCACTCCGGTGACCCCCTCCGTGAACTCCCCAGCGGCCCCCGCCCTCGCCCTCCCGGCCCTCGCCGACGCCGAGGAGCTGACCTGTGACGTCCTGGTCGTCGGCGGCGGCACTGCCGGCACCATGGCGGCCCTGACCGCCGCCGAGCACGGCGCGAACGTCCTGCTGCTGGAGAAGGCCCACGTCCGGCACTCCGGCGCGCTCGCCATGGGCATGGACGGCGTCAACAACGCGGTCGTCCCGGGCCGTGCCGAACCGGACGACTACGTCGCCGAGATCACCCGCGCCAACGACGGCATCGTCGACCAGTCCACCGTCCGCCAGACCGCCACCCGGGGCTTCGCGATGGTGCAGCGGCTGGAGTCCTACGGCGTGAAGTTCGAGAAGGACGAGCACGGTGACTACGCCGTCCGCCAGGTGCACCGCTCCGGCTCCTACGTCCTGCCCATGCCCGAGGGCAAGGACGTCAAGAAGGTCCTCTACCGGCAGCTGCGGCGGCGGGAGATGCGGGAGCGGATCCGCATCGAGAACAGGGTGATGCCGGTGCGGGTGCTCACGGCGGACGGGCGCGCCGTCGGTGCGGCCGGCTTCCACACCCGCACCGGGCGGTTCGTCCAGGTCCGCGCGGGCGCGGTCATCCTCGCCACCGGCGCCTGCGGCCGCCTCGGCCTGCCCGCCTCCGGCTACCTCTACGGCACCTACGAGAACCCCACCAACGCCGGCGACGGCTACGCCATGGCCTACCACGCCGGCGCCGAACTCACCGGCATCGAGTGCTTCCAGATCAACCCGCTCATCAAGGACTACAACGGTCCCGCCTGCGCCTATGTCGCCAACCCCTTCGGCGGTTACCAGGTCAACCGGCACGGCGAGCGCTTCGTCGACTCCGACTACTGGTCGGGCCAGATGATGGCCGAGTTCGCGGCGGAGGTGGCGTCCGACCGGGGACCGGTCTACCTCAAGCTGAGCCACCTGCCGGAGGAGTCCGTCTCGGCGCTGGAGACGATCCTCCACTCCACCGAACGCCCCACCCGCGGCACCTTCCACTCCGGCCGCGGCCACGACTACCGCACCCACGACGTCGAGATGCACATCTCCGAGATCGGCCTGTGCGGCGGCCACTCCGCCTCCGGCGTCCGCGTGGACGACCACGCCCGCACCACCGTGCCCCGCCTGTACGCGGCCGGCGACCTGGCCTGCGTGCCGCACAACTACATGATCGGCGCGTTCGTCTTCGGCGACCTCGCGGGCGCCGACGCGTCCCGGTACACGGCCTACACGGGGGAACTGCCGGCCGACCAGCTGCGCGAGGCGCACGAGCTGATCTACCGCCCGCTGCGCAACCCCGACGGCCCGCCGCAGCCCCAGGTCGAGTACAAGCTGCGCCGCTTCGTGAACGACTACGTCGCCCCTCCCAAGTCCGGTGCCCGGCTGTCGCTGGCCCTGGAGGCGTTCGAGCGGATGCGCGCGGACATCGCCACGATGGGCGCCCGCACCCCGCACGAGCTGATGCGCTGCGCCGAGGTCACCTTCATCCGCGACTGCGCGGAGATGGCCGCACGTTCCTCCCTGGCCCGCACGGAGTCCCGCTGGGGCTTGTACCACGACCGGCTCGACCACCCCCGGCGGGACGACGCGTCCTGGTTCCACCACCTCGATCTGCACAAGTCCCCCTCTGGTGCGATGGAGTTCACGGCTCGTCCCGTGGCCCCCTATCTCGTTCCGGTCGACGGTTTCGATCCGGTCGGCGGCGCGCCCCGCCCCATCGGCGAGGTCCACGCCGAGGACGTGGCGACAGCCGGGTCGCGCGACGTGGCTCCGGTCGCGGCCCGGACGGGGGCCGCGGCACCGGAGCCGGCTGCCGCGCCGGGCACCGCGCCCGCCGCTCCCTCGGGCCGGCGCTCCTCCGCCCGGCTGCTCGAACTCGTCGCCCTCGCCGACGAGGAACCCGAACTCGATGCCCTGCGGCCGTACCTGGGGGACCCGGAGCCCGCCGTCCGGCGCGAGGCGGTCGCCGTGCTCACCGAGACCCTGCCGCCGGGGACGGGTCCCGCCCTCGCCGCGGCCCTGCGGGACTCCGCCGCGGAGGTCCGCGCGGCCGCGGCCGCTTCGTTGCGCGAACTCGTCGAGACGCTCCCGCCCGAGCCGGGTCTGCGCGACGGTCTCGCCGCCGCTCTGACCGAGCCCGACCCGGTGGTCCGGGCCGCCGCGCTGGACGTCCTGCGCGCCCTGCGCCTCGGGGACAGCGAGCTGTTCACGGCCTGCCTGACCGACTCCGACATCGCCGTCCGGATCGAGGCGGTGCGTGCCCTGGTGTCGGTCGACGCCGCCGACGCGCTGGCGGGCGCGTCGGTCGCCGATCCGTCCCGCGAGGTCCGCGTGGCGATCGCCAAGGGGCTGGCCACGGTGGGAGCGGACCGGCTGGGTGCCGCAGCGCCACCGGGCGGGGGCGACGCTCCCGGGGCCGCTTCGGGGGCCGGCCCGGTCGCGCAGGCCCTCACCGGGCTGCTCGACGACCCCGACGCCCTCGTACGCGCGGCGGCCTACGGAGCGCTGGGCACGACCGGCTGCCCGGCGCCCCTCGCCGAACGCGCCGTGGCCGCCCTGTCCGAGCCGGCCTGGCAAGTGCGGGCCGGGGCCGCGACGGCGCTGTCCGTCGCCGGCGCCGAGGTGGCCGTGCCCGCGCTCGCCAAGGCCCTCGCGGACTCCAACGCCGACGTCCGCAAAGCCGCCGTCCTGGCCCTGACCAGGCACCGGTCCTCGGTCGAGGCGAGAGCGGCACTGGCCACGGCGACGACGGACTCCGACGCGGACGTCAGGGCGTACGCGGCGCGGGCCCTGTGACCGGAGTGACGCTCCCCGGCCGATCCCACCCGGCCGGCCCCGGCCCGAGGCGGGAGCCGCCCGGCCCGGCCGGAGCCCGGCCCTATGTCCAGTCGTCGGGCTCCGGCTCCGCGTCCCTCTCCGGCCAGTCGTACGGCTCGTCGGTGCCCTGGCCGGAGGACCGGCCCGGTGCCTGGCCGGCCGCCGGGGGTGAGCCGGCCGCCGGGGTCGCGCCGGGCGGCCCGCCCAGCGACCCGAGCACCTCCAGCACCCCTTCGCCGTAGGTCGCGAGCTTCTTCTCGCCCACGCCGCTGATCCCGCCGAGCTCGCTCACCGACGCCGGCCACGCCAGGGCGATCTCCCGCAGTGTCGCGTCGTGGAAGATGACGTACGCCGGGACGCCCTGCTCGCGGGCCTGCTCGGCCCGCCAGGCGCGCAGGGCCTCGAACGCCGGCAGCAACTCCTCCGGCAGCTCGGCGGCGACGGTCCTGCCCTTGCGCTCGCCCCGCCCGGAGGCCGCGGACGACGACCCGGACCGGGAGGTCGCCGGCTTCTTCGGCTCCTTGCGCAGCGGCACCTCCCGCTCCCGCCTGAGCACCTCCCCGCTGGCCTCGGTCAGCACCAGCGTGCCGTAGTCGCCCTCCACCGCGAGCAGTCCCTGGGCGAGCAACTGCCGTATGACGCCTCTCCACTCGCCCTCGGTCAGCTCCTCACCGATGCCGAAGACCGACAGCTGGTCGTGGTCGAACTGGATGACCTTGGCGGTGCGCTTGCCGAGCAGGATGTCGACGATCTGCACCGCGCCGAACTTCTGGCCGCGCTCCCGCTGCAGCCGCACCACCGTCGACAGGACCTTCTGCGCCGCGACCGTGCCGTCCCAGGTCTCCGGCGGGGTCAGGCAGGTGTCGCAGTTGCCGCAGCCGGCCGGGTCCGGGTCCTGGCCGAAGTAGGCGAGGAGCTGGCCCCGGCGGCACTGAGCGGTCTCGCACAGCGCCAGCATCGCGTCGAGATGGGCCTGGGCCCGCCGCCGGAAGGCCTCGTCGCCCTCACCGGACTGGATCAGCTTGCGCTGCTGGATGACGTCGTTGAGCCCGTAGGCCATCCAGGCCGTGGACGGCAGTCCGTCGCGGCCGGCCCGGCCCGTCTCCTGGTAGTACCCCTCGACCGACTTGGGCAGGTCGAGGTGGGCGACGAAGCGGACGTCCGGCTTGTCGATGCCCATGCCGAAGGCGATGGTCGCCACCACGACCAGGCCGTCCTCCCGCAGGAAGCGGGACTGGTGGGCCGCGCGCGTCCCCGCGTCCAGCCCGGCGTGGTAGGGCACCGCCTCGATGCCGTTGCGGCTGAGGAACTCGGCGGTCTTCTCCACCGAGTTGCGCGACAGGCAGTAGACGATGCCCGCGTCGCCCGCGTGCTCCTCCCGGAGGAAGGCCAGCAGCTGCTTCTTCGGGTCGGCCTTGGGCACGATCCGGTACTGGATGTTGGGCCGGTCGAAGCTGGCCACGAAGTGGCGGGCCGACGGCATGTTCAGCCGCTCGGTGATCTCCCGGTGCGTCGCGTGCGTGGCCGTCGCCGTGAGCGCGATCCGCGGTACGTCCGGCCAGCGCTCGCCGAGCAGCGACAGCGCCAGGTAGTCGGGGCGGAAGTCGTGGCCCCACTGGGAGACGCAATGCGCCTCGTCGATCGCGAAGAGGGAGATCTTGCCCCGGGAGAGCAGACCGAGCGTGCTCTCCAGCCGCAGCCGCTCCGGCGCCAGGTACAGCAGGTCCAGCTCGCCGGCGAGGAACTCGGCCTCCACCATCCGGCGCTCGTCGAAGTCCTGCGTGGAGTTCATGAAACCGGCCCGCACGCCCAGCGCCCGCAGCGCGTCCACCTGGTCCTGCATCAGGGCGATCAGCGGGGAGACGACCACGCCCGTACCGGGGCGGACCAGGGACGGAATCTGGTAGCACAGCGACTTGCCGCCGCCGGTGGGCATGAGCACGACGGCGTCGCCGCCGGCGACCACGTGCTCGATGACCGCTTCCTGCTCGCCGCGGAAGGCGCCGTAGCCGAAGACGCGGTGCAGCGCGGTGAGCGCCTCGCTCGCGTCGGCACCGAGCGGCCCGGCGGGGCCGTCGCCCAGGGCGCCGGCCCCGCCACCGAACCCGGCCGCGACCCCACCACCCGTCTCCGCGTCCGCCCCGGCGCCGGTCACCGTGCCTCGTTCCGTCATCACACCCGTCCCGCCCGTCGCGCCCATCGTTGCGTCCCCCGTGCGTCGCGCCTCGACCACTGCGTCCACCATAGGCGCCCGCACCGACAGCCCCGGAGTTGTCCACAGGTCCCGCCCGATGGAGGGGGCGGACCGCACTCGGGTTCGACTCAGCCCATTGGACAGGCCCGTCTGGCACGCCCCCACCCGCCGGGTGAAGCTGCTCACGCGGCCCGGATGCGGCCTGCGTCGCATGACCCTCCGTCCGTCCCCTCCCCGGCTGGCGCCCCCGCGCCCCCCTGACGAGCGCCCGCCCCGGGCGGTCCTCTCCGCAAGGAGCACTCGACATGTCCCCCCTCACGCCCCCCAAGGCACCCTTCGCGCCCTTCAAGGCATCCTTCACGCCCCGCAGAGCCGTCGGCGCCCTCGCCCTGGCCACCGCCCTCACCCTCACCGCCGCCCCCGCCCACAGCACCGGGCACGACACCGGCCACGGCACCCGGCACGGCCAGGGCCACGGCCACGACTCGGAACCGGAACTGATCCAGACCTACGCCGCCACGCGCCACTACCAGCACGTGAAGCGCGCCCTGCGGGACGGCTACCTCCCCGCCGGCCCCTGCGCCGCCCGGCCCGGCGAGGGCGCCATGGGCTACCACTACGTCAAGCAGCGGCTGATCAACTCCACCGATCCGGTGAAACCGGCCGCGGTCGTCTATCACAAGGACCGGCACGGCGAGCTGCGCGCCGGAGCCGTGGAGTGGATCGTCCGGGACGCCGACCAGAACGTGGAGACGGACCGGGACCGGCCGGTCATGTTCGGCGACCGCCACTTCGACGGCCCGGAGGAGATCCCCGGCCTGGGCGTCGTCTACACGCTGCACGCCTGGATCTTCAAGGACAACCCCAGGGGCGTCTTCCACCCCTGGAACCGCAGGGTGCAGTGCCCCTGACCCGCACACGCGAAGGGACCCGGCCCCCTGAGGAGACCGGGTCCCGCGCTCGCTGGGAGGCTCAGCGCACGAACACGCCCGCCTGCCCCGCCAGGTCCAGGAAGTACTGCGGCGCCACACCGAGCACCAGCGTGACCGCCACCCCGACGCCGATCGCCGTCATGGTCAGCGGCGACGGCACGGCCACCGTCGGGCCCTCCGGCCGCGGCTCGCTGAAGAACATCAGCACGATGACGCGGATGTAGAAGAACGCCGCGATCGCCGACGAGATCACACCGATGACGACCAGCGGGGCGGCCCCGCCCTCCGCCGCCGCCTTGAACACGGCGAACTTCCCGGCGAAGCCGGACGTCAGCGGAATGCCCGCGAAGGCCAGCAGGAACACCGCGAACACCGCCGCCACCAGCGGCGAACGGCGGCCGAGACCCGCCCACTTGGACAGGTGCGTCGCCTCACCGCCCGCGTCGCGCACCAGCGTGACCACCGCGAAGGCGCCGATCGTCACGAAGGAGTACGCGGCCAGGTAGAAGAGGACGGACGAGACACCGTCGGGCGTGGTCGCGATGACACCGGCGAGGATGAACCCGGCGTGCGCGATCGACGAGTACGCCAGCAGCCGCTTGATGTCGGTCTGCGTGATCGCGACGATCGCACCGCCCAGCATGGTGACGATCGCCACGGCCCACATCACCGGCCGCCAGTCCCAGCGCAGACCCGGCAGGACGACGTACAGCACCCGCAGCAGCGCGCCGAAGGCAGCCACCTTGGTCGCCGCCGCCATGAAACCGGTCACCGGGGTCGGCGCGCCCTGGTAGACGTCCGGCGTCCACATGTGGAACGGCACCGCGCCCACCTTGAACAGCAGGCCCATCACCAGCAGCGCGGCGCCGACCAGGAGCAGCGCGTCGTTGCCCATGGTGGCGGCGAGCGCCGGATCGACGTCCTGGACGGTGCCCTCGACGACCTGCGCGATCCTCGCGTACGACATGGAGCCCGCGTAGCCGTACAGCAGCGCGATGCCGAACAGGGTGAACGCGGAGGCGAAGGCGCCGAGCAGGAAGTACTTGACGGCCGCCTCCTGCGACATGAGCCGCTTGCGGCGGGCCAGGGCGCACAGCAGGTACAGCGGCAGGGAGAAGACCTCCAGGGCCACGAACAGCGTCAGCAGGTCGTTGGCCGCCGGGAAGATCAGCATGCCGGCCACGGCGAACATCAGCAGCGGGAACACCTCGGTGGTGGTGAACCCGGCCCTGACCGCGGCCTTCTCGCTCTCGCTGCCCGGCACGGACGCGGCCTGCGCCGCGAAGGAGTCGACCCGGTTGCCGTGCGCGGCCGGGTCCAGGCGCCGCTCGGCGAAGGTGAACAGGCCGACCAGGGCCGCCAGCAGGATCGTGCCCTGCAGGAACAGGGCCGGTCCGTCGACGGCGATCGCGCCCATCGCCGCGATACGCGCCTTCGTCGTGCCGTATCCGTCCGCCGCGAGGGCGACGACCGCGGCGAAGGCGGCCGCCAGGGCGACGACGGAGACGAACATCTGGACGTGATAGCGGGCTTTGCGCGGTACGAACGCCTCGACCAGGATCCCGACGATCGCCGCTCCCACGACGATCAGGGTGGGTGCCAGCTGGCCGTACTCGAACTCGGGCGCGTCGATCTTGGTGATCGGCTCGGCCGCGGTTGTCCACAGGCTGTGGACGGCTGATGCGCTCACTTGGCCGCCTCCACCTCGGGCTGGGGGTCCTTCTTCTGTACGTCGGACATGGTCTGCTCCACCGCGGGGTTGACGATGTCCGTGACGGGCTTCGGGTAGACGCCCAGGAAGATCAGCAGTGCGACCAGCGGGGCGACCACGACGAGCTCGCGGACCCTGAGGTCCGGCATCGCGGACACCTCCGGCTTCACCGGGCCCGTCATCGTCCGCTGGTACAGGACGAGCGTGTAGAGCGCGGCGAGGACGATGCCGAAGGTGGCGATGATGCCGATCACCGGGTAGCGCGTGAACGTGCCGACCAGGACCAGGAACTCACTGACGAACGGCGCCAGTCCCGGCAGGGACAGCGTCGCCAGGCTGCCGATCAGGAACGTGCCGGCGAGCACCGGGGCGACCTTCTGCACCCCGCCGTAGTCGGCGATGAGCCGCGAGCCGCGCCGGGAGATAAGGAAGCCCGCGACCAGCATCAGCGCGGCCGTCGAGATGCCGTGGTTGATCATGTAGAGCGTCGCGCCGGACTGGCCCTGGCTCGTCATCGCGAAGATGCCCATGATGATGAAGCCGAAGTGGGAGATCGACGCGTAGGCCACCAGCCGCTTGATGTCGCGCTGGCCGACCGCGAGCAGCGCCCCGTAGATGATGCTGATCAGGGCGAGGACGAGGATCGCGGGCGTGGCCCACTTGCTGGCCTCCGGGAAGAGCTGGAGGCAGAAGCGGAGCATCGCGAAGGTGCCGACCTTGTCGACGACCGCCGTGATGAGGACCGCGACCGGGGCCGTCGACTCCTGCATCGCGTTGGGCAGCCAGGTGTGCAGCGGCCACAGCGGCGCCTTCACCGCGAAGGCGAAGAAGAAGCCGAGGAACAGCCAGCGTTCGGTGCTGGTCGCCATGTCGAGCGTGCCGTTGGCGCGGGCCTCGGCGATCTCCTGGAGCGAGAAGTTCCCGGCGACCACGTACAGGCCGATCACCGCGGCCAGCATGATCAGGCCGCCGGCCAGGTTGTAGAGGAGGAACTTCACCGCGGCGTACGAGCGTTGCGTCGCCGCCGTCTTCTCGCCGTGCTCGTGGGCACGGTCCCCGAAGCCGCCGATGAGGAAGTACATCGGGATGAGCATGGCTTCGAAGAAGATGTAGAAGAGGAAGACGTCGGTGGCCTCGAAGGAGAGGATCACCATCGCCTCGACGGCCAGGATCAGGGCGAAGAAGCCCTGCGTCGGCCGCCAGCGGCTGCTGCCCGTCTCCAGCGGGTCGGCGTCGTGCCAGCCCGCGAGGATGATGAACGGGATGAGCAGGGCGGTGAGCCCGATCAGCGCCACGCCGATGCCGTCCACGCCCAGTTCGTAACGGACGCCGAAGTCGGCGATCCAGGCGTGGGACTCGGTGAGCTGGTAGCGCTCGCCGCCCGGGTCGAAGCGGACCAGGACGACGATCGCCAGCACGAGCGTGGCGAGCGAGAAGAGCAGCGCCAGCCACTTGGCGGCGGTGCGCCGCGCGGCCGGTACGGCGGCCGTGGCGATCGCCCCGATCGCCGGGAGCGCCGCTGTCGCTGTCAGCAGGGGAAAGGACATCGGTATCAGACCGCCCTCATCAGCAGGGTCGCGGCGACGATGACCGCCGCGCCGCCGAACATCGAGACCGCGTAGGAGCGGGCGAAGCCGTTCTGCAGCCTGCGCATCCGCCCGGAGAGGCCGCCGACCGAGGCCGCCGTGCCGTTGACGACGCCGTCGACCAGGGTGTGGTCGACGTAGACCAGGGACCGCGTCAGGTGCTCGCCGCCGCGGACCAGGACGACGTGGTTGAAGTCGTCCTGGAGCAGGTCGCGGCGGGCGGCCCGGGTGAGCAGCGAGCCTCGCGGGGCGACGGCCGGGACCGGGCGGCGGCCGTACTGCGCCCAGGCGAGGGCGACGCCGATGACCATGACGGCGACCGTGGACAGCGTGACCGTGAGGGCGCTGACCGGCGGGTGGCCGTGGTCGTGCCCGGTGATCGGCTCCAGCCAGTGCACGAACCGGTCGCCGATGCTGAAGAACGCGCCGCCGAAGACCGACCCGACGGCCAGCACGATCATGGGGATCGTCATGACCTTGGGCGACTCGTGCGGGTGCGGCGGGGTGTACTCGCCGCGCGTCTCCGCCGCGGGCTCCACGTCCGGCTGGGCCGGGGACGGCGTCGGGGCGTGGCGCCAGCGCTCCTCCCCGAAGAACGTCATCAGCATCACGCGCGTCATGTAGAACGCGGTGATGGCCGCGCCGAGCAGGGCGCACGCGCCGAGGATCCAGCCCTCGGTGCCGCCCTTGGCGAACGCCGCCTCGATGATCTTGTCCTTGGAGAAGAAGCCGGACAGGCCCGGGAAGCCGATGATCGCGAGATATCCGAGGCCGAAGGTGATGAAGGTGACCGGCATGTACTTCCGCAGGCCGCCGTACCTGCGCATGTCGACCTCGTCGTTCATGCCGTGCATCACCGAACCGGCGCCGAGGAAGAGACCGGCCTTGAAGAAGCCGTGCGTCACCAGGTGCATGATCGCGAAGACGTAGCCGATGGGGCCGAGGCCCGCGGCGAGGATCATGTAGCCGATCTGCGACATGGTCGAGCCGGCCAGGGCCTTCTTGATGTCGTCCTTGGCGCAACCGACGATCGCACCGAACAGCAGCGTGACCGCGCCGACGATCGTGACGACCAGCTGTGCGTCCGGGGCGCCGTTGAAGACGGCGGCGGAGCGGACGATCAGGTAGACGCCCGCCGTCACCATCGTCGCCGCGTGGATGAGGGCCGAGACCGGGGTCGGGCCCTCCATCGCGTCCCCGAGCCAGGACTGCAGCGGCACCTGGGCGGACTTGCCGCAGGCGGCGAGCAGCAGCATCAGGGCGATCGCGGTCAGCTTGTCCTCACCGGCCGCGCCGGCGAGCCCGGCCTCTCCGTGGCCGCCGAGCACCGGCCCGAAGGCGAAGGTGCCGAACCACAGGAACATCAGCATGATCGCGATGGACAGGCCCATGTCGCCGACGCGGTTGACCAGGAAGGCCTTCTTCGCGGCCGTGGCGGCGCTGGGCTTGTGCTGCCAGAAGCCGATCAGCAGGTAGGAGGCGAGACCGACGCCCTCCCAGCCGACGTACAGCAGCAGGTAGTTGTCGGCGAGGACGAGGATCAGCATCGCCGCGAGGAACAGGTTCAGGTAGCCGAAGAAGCGGCGGCGCCGCTCGTCGTGCTCCATGTACCCGACGGAGTACAGGTGGATCAGCGTCCCCACGCCCGTGATCAGCAGCACGAACGTCATGGACAGCTGGTCGAGCCGGAAGGCGACGTCCGCCTGGAAGCCCTCGACCGGGATCCAGCTGAACAGGTGCTGGCTCATCAGGCGCTGGTCGGCGTCCTGGGCGAGCATGTCGCTGAACAGCACCAGGCCGAGCACGAAGGAGACGGCCGCGAGCAGCGTGCCGAGCCAGTGGCCGACGGCGTCCAGCCGGCGTCCGCCGCACAGCAGGACCGCCGCTCCGAGCAGGGGCGCCGCCACCAGCAGCGCAATCAGGTTCTCCACTTTTCTCCCGACCCCTTACAGCTTCATCAGGCTGGCGTCGTCGACCGAGGCCGAGTGGCGGGCACGGAACAGGGACACGATGATCGCGAGCCCCACCACGACCTCCGCGGCGGCGACGACCATCGTGAAGAAGGCGATGATCTGCCCGTCGAGGTTGCCGTGCATCCGGGAGAAGGCGACGAACGCGAGGTTGCAGGCGTTGAGCATCAGCTCGATGCACATGAACACCACGATCGCGTTGCGCCTGATCAGCACGCCGGTGGCGCCGATCGTGAAGAGCAGGGCCGCGAGATAGAGGTAGTTGACCGGGTTCACTTCGATGCCTCCTCGGGCCGCTTGAACGTGGCCGGTTCGACGGCCTTCCGCTCCAGGCGCTCCTCGGCCCGCTGCTCCAGGGCCCTGAGGTCGTTGAGCGCCTCCTGCGACACGTCCCGGACCTGTCCCCGCTCGCGCAGCGTCTTGCTGACGGTGAGGTCGGAGGGGGTGCCGTCGGGCAGCAGGCCCGCGATGTCGACCGCGTTGTGCCGGGCGTAGACGCCGGGCGCCGGCAGCGGCGGCAGGTACTTGCCCTCGCGCACGCGCTCCTCGGCGAGTTCGCGCTGCGTCTTGGCGCGCTCGGTGCGCTCGCGGTGGGTGAGCACCATGGCGCCGACGGCGGCCGTGATGAGCAGGGCGCCGGTGATCTCGAACGCGAAGACGTACTTGGTGAAGATGAGGGCGGCGATGCCCTCCACGTTGCCCCCGGCGTTCGCCTGGCCGATGCCGTTGAACTCCGTCAGGGAGGCGTTGCCGATCCCGCCGATCAGCAGCACGCCGAACCCGAGTCCGCACAGCAGGGCCAGCCAGCGCTGGCCCTTGATGGTCTCCTTCAGGGAGTCCGCCGCGGTGACGCCGACGAGCATCACCACGAACAGGAACAGCATCATGATCGCGCCGGTGTAGACGACGATCTGCACGACGCCCAGGAAGTAGGCGCCGTTGGCGAGGTAGAACACCGCCAGGATGATCATGGTCCCGGCGAGACAGAGCGCGCTGTGCACGGCCCGCCTCATCAGGATGGTGCACAGGGCGCCAATCACCGCGACCGTGCCGAGGATCCAGAACTGGACGGCCTCTCCGGTGGAGGTGGAGTAGGCGGCGAGCTGGGCGGTCATCGGCCGATCACCTTCTCCGACGCCGGTTCCGTCCCGCCGAAGGTCGAGTCGGCCTCCTGCACGACTTCGCCCTTGGAGTGGGCGACCTGCCGCTCGGTGCCGGGCGCGGCCTCCGTCACCAGGCCCCGGTAGTAGTCCTGTTCGTCCGTGCCCGGGTAGATGGCGTGGGGGGTGTCGACCATGCCCTCCTCCAGGCCCGCGAGCAGCTGCTCCTTTGTGTAGATGAGGTTGGCGCGGCTGGAGTCGGCCAGCTCGAACTCGTTGGTCATGGTCAGCGCGCGCGTGGGGCAGGCCTCGATGCACAGGCCGCACAGGATGCAGCGGGCGTAGTTGATCTGGTAGACGCGGCCGTACCGCTCGCCGGGCGAGTAGCGCTCCTCGTCCGTGTTGTCCGCGCCCTCGACGTAGATCGCGTCGGCGGGGCAGGCCCAGGCGCACAGTTCACAGCCGACGCACTTCTCCAGGCCGTCCGGGTGGCGGTTGAGCTGGTGCCGTCCGTGGAAGCGCGGGGCCGTGGTCTTCGGCTGCTCGGGGTACTGCTCGGTCAGCCGCTTCTTGAACATGGCCTTGAAGGTCACGCCGAAGCCGGCCACCGGGTTCATGAAACCGGGCTTGGTGTCCTTCGGTTCCTCGGCCTGCGAACGCTCGATTTCCTCAGCCATCGGACGCCTCCTTTCCCTCCGTAGATCCGCCCAGAGATCCGTCACTGTGAGTATCGGGCCCGCCACTGACAATCAGCTCCCGCTCACGGCGCGAGGGCCGTCGCGGGACCGGCGGGAGTTCCTGCCCGGGCAGGGGCGGTACGGGGAAGCCGCCCGCCATCGGGTCGAAGGCGGCCGGGGCCTCGGCCGGCTGCTCGGCCTGCTTGGTCTTCTCGCGGAACATGTCGGCCACGAAGGAGAGCAGCAGCAGGGCGAGCACGGCGCCGCCGACGTAGAGGGCGATGTCGGCGAAGTCGTACCCCTCGTTGCGCAGGGCCCGGACGCTGGCGACGAGCATCAGCCAGACCAGCGAGACCGGGATGAGGACCTTCCAGCCGAGCTTCATCAGCTGGTCGTAGCGGACGCGCGGGAGGGTGCCGCGGATCCAGATGAACATGAACAGCAGCAGCTGGACCTTGACGGTGAACCACAGCAGCGGCCACCAGCCGTGGTTGGCGCCCTCCCAGAAGGTGCTGACGGGCCAGGGAGCCCGCCAGCCGCCCAGGAAGAGCGTGGTGGCTACGGCCGAGACGGTGACCATGTTGACGTACTCGGCGAGCATGAACATCGCGAACTTGATCGACGAGTACTCGGTGTTGAAGCCGCCGACCAGGTCGCCCTCGGACTCCGGCATGTCGAAGGGGGCGCGGTTGGTCTCGCCGACCATGGTGACGATGTAGAGGAGGAAGGAGACCGGCAGCAGCAGGATGTACCAGCGGTCGGTCTGCCCCTCGACGATCGTCGACGTCGACATCGAACCGGAGTAGAGGAACACGGAGGCGAAGGCGGCGCCCATCGCGATCTCGTAGGAGATCATCTGCGCGCAGGAGCGCAGGCCGCCCAGCAGCGGGTAGGTCGAGCCGGAGCTCCAGCCCGCCAGGACGATGCCGTAGATGCCGACCGAGGCGACCGCGAGGATGTAGAGCATCGCGATCGGCAGGTCGGTGAGCTGCATCGTGGTGCGCTGGCCGAAGATCGAGATCTCGTTGCCTGCCGGGCCGAAGGGGATCACCGCGATCGCCATGAAGGCCGGCACGGCCGCCACGATCGGCGCGAGGACGTACACCGCCTTGTCCGCGCGCTTGACGATCACATCCTCCTTCAGCATCAGCTTGATGCCGTCGGCGAGCGACTGGAGCATGCCCCAGGGGCCGTGCCGGTTCGGGCCGATGCGCAGCTGCATCCAGGCGACGACCTTGCGCTCCATGACGATGGAGATCAGCACGGTCACCATCAGGAAGGCGAAGCAGAACACCGCCTTGATGACGACCAGCCACCAGGGGTCGGTGCCGAACATCGAGAGGTCTTCAGCAGCGAGGGACGACGGGCTCATGCCTCCACCTCCTTGGGGGCCTCGCCGGCGAGGGTCGCCGGGCCGATGCGGACGAGGGAGCCGGGCCGCGCCCCGGTGTCTGAGGCGACGCCCCCGCCGGTGGAGTTCAGCGGCAGCCACACCACCCGGTCGGGCATGTCGCTGATCCGCAGCGGCAGGGCGACGTCGCCCTCGGGACCGGTGACCGCGAGGAGGTCGCCGTCCTTGACGCCCGCCTCGGCGGCCGTGGCGGCCGACACGCGCGCGTGTGCGGCGTGCCGTGTTCCGGCGAGGGCCTCGTCGCCCTGCTGCAGGACGCCCTGGTCGAGCAGGAGCCGGTGCCCGGCGAGCACGGCCTCCCCGGCGGCCGGGCGGGGCAGCGCCGCCGCGGTCTCCAGGGGCTCGGTGGCCCGCGGGCCGTCCCAGGCGCCGAGCCGGTCGATCTCCGCGCGCACGGTGCGCAGATCGGGCAGTCCGAGGTGGACGTCCATGGCGTCGGCGAGCATCTGCAGCACGCGCGCGTCGCTGGGCGCGAGGCGGCGGGTCATCTGGTCGGGCTTGAGCGCCGCCTCGAAGAAGCGGACCCTGCCTTCCCAGTTGAGGAAGGTGCCGGCCTTCTCGGCGACCGCCGCCACGGGCAGCACCACGTCGGCCTTGCGGGAGACCTCGCTGGGCCGCAGTTCGAGCGAGACCAGGAAGCCGACCTCGTCGAGCGCGGCACGCGCGCGTGCCGGGTCGGGCAGGTCGGCGATCTCCACGCCCGCCACCAGCAGGGCCTGGAGTTCACCGGTCGCGGCGGCCTCCACGATCTGGCCGGTGTCGCGGCCGTAGCGGTGCGGCAGGCCGGCGACGCCCCAGACGGCGGCGACCTCGTCCCGCGCGCGCGGGTCGGTGGCCGGGCGCCCGCCCGGCAGCAGCGACGGCAGCGCTCCCGCCTCGACCGCGCCGCGCTCCCCGGCCCGGCGCGGGATCCACACCAGCCGGGCTCCGGTCGCGGCGGCGGTGCGGACGGCGGCGGTCAGGCCACCGGCCACGGCGGCCAGCCGCTCGCCGACCACGATCACCGCGCCCTCGGCGCGCAGCGCCTCGGCGGCCAGCGCGCCGTCACCCTCCAGGCCGACACCGCTCGCGAGCGCGTCCAGCCACTCGGTCTCGGTGCCGGGAGCCGCCGGCAGCAGGGTGCCGCCGGCCTTCTCCAGACCCCGGGTGGTGTGGGTGGCGAGCGAGAAGGTCTTCTGCCCGTGCTTGCGCCAGGCCTTGCGCAGTCGCAGGAAGACGCCGGGCGCCTCCTCCTCCGCCTCGAACCCGACCAGCAGGACGGCCGGGGCCTTCTCCAGCGCGGTGTAGGTGACGCCCGTGCCGTCGAGGTCCCGGCCGCGCCCGGCGATCCGGGCGGCGAGGAAGTCGGCCTCCTCGCTGCTGTGCACGCGCGCGCGGAAGTCGATGTCGTTGGTGTCGAGCGCCACGCGCGCGAACTTGCTGTACGCGTAGGCGTCCTCGACGGTGAGGCGGCCGCCGGTCAGCACGCCGGTGCGGCCCCGCGAGGCGAGCAGCCCCTGGGCGGCGATCTGCAGGGCCTCCGGCCAGGAGGCCGGTTCCAGCTCGCCCTCGGCGTTGCGCACCAGGGGCGTTTCGAGCCGGTCACGCTGCTGGGCGTAGCGGAACGCGAACCGCCCCTTGTCGCAGATCCACTCCTCGTTGACCTCGGGGTCGTTCGCCGCGAGCCGCCGCATGACCTTGCCGCGCCGGTGGTCGGTGCGGGTGGCGCAGCCCCCGGAGCAGTGCTCGCACACCGACGGGGAGGAGACCAGGTCGAAGGGGCGGGAGCGGAACCGGTACGCCGCCGAGGTCAGCGCTCCCACGGGGCAGATCTGGATGGTGTTGCCGGAGAAGTACGACTCGAACGGGTCGCCCTCGCCGGTGCCGACCTGCTGGAGCGCGCCCCGCTCGATCAGCTCGATCATCGGGTCGCCGGCGACCTGGTTGGAGAACCGGGTGCAGCGGGCGCACAGCACGCACCGCTCGCGGTCGAGCAGCACCTGCGTCGAGATCGGGACGGGCTTCTCGTAGGTCCGCTTGCGGCCGTCGAAACGGGACTCGGCGTCGCCGTGCGACATGGCCTGGTTCTGCAGCGGGCACTCGCCGCCCTTGTCGCAGACCGGGCAGTCCAGCGGGTGGTTGATGAGCAGGAGCTCCATCACACCCTTCTGGGCCTTCTCCGCGACCGGCGAGCTGAGGTGGGTCTTGACGACCATGCCGTCGGTGCAGGTGATGGTGCAGGAGGCCATCGGCTTGCGCTGGCCCTCGACCTCGACGATGCACTGTCGGCAGGCGCCGGCCGGGTCCAGGAGGGGGTGGTCGCAGAACCGGGGGATCTCGATGCCGAGCTGTTCGGCGGCCCGGATGACCAGGGTGCCCTTGGGCACGCTGATCTCGGCGCCGTCGATCGTCAGCGACACGAGGTCCTCCGGCGGGACCGCCGCCTCTCCCCCGCCGGAGGGAGAGCTGGTGGTCACGGTCATGCGTTCACCTCCGTGCGGTCGGCCCAGGCCGTCGACTTGGCCGGGTCGAAGGGGCAGCCCCGGCCCGTGATGTGCTGCTCGTACTCCTCGCGGAAGTACTTGAGCGAGGAGAAGATCGGCGAGGCGGCGCCGTCGCCGAGGGCGCAGAAGGACTTGCCGTTGATGTTGTCGGCGATGTCGTTCAGCTTGTCGAGGTCGGACATCTGTCCCTTGCCGGCCTCGATGTCGCGCAGCAGCTGCACGAGCCAGTAGGTCCCCTCGCGGCAGGGCGTGCACTTGCCGCAGGACTCGTGGGCGTAGAACTCCGTCCAGCGCGTGACGGCGCGGACCACGCAGGTCGTCTCGTCGAAGCACTGGAGCGCTTTCGTGCCGAGCATGGAACCCGCGGCGCCCACTCCCTCGTAGTCGAGGGGGACGTCGAGGTGCTCGTCGGTGAACATCGGGGTCGAGGAGCCGCCCGGCGTCCAGAACTTCAGGCGGTGCCCGGGGCGCATTCCGCCGCTCATGTCGAGCAGCTGGCGGAGCGTGATCCCGAGCGGCGCCTCGTACTGGCCGGGGCTGGCGACGTGGCCGGAGAGGGAGTAGAGGGTGAAGCCGGGCGACTTCTCGCTCCCCATCGACCGGAACCAGTCCTTGCCCCGGTTCATGATCGCGGGAACCGACGCGATCGATTCGACGTTGTTCACCACAGTCGGGCACGCGTAGAGGCCCGCGACGGCGGGGAAGGGGGGACGGAGCCGCGGTTGGCCACGGCGGCCTTCGAGCGAGTCGAGCAGTGCGGTCTCCTCACCGCAGATGTACGCGCCCGCGCCCGCGTGCACGGTGATGTCGAGGTCGAGTCCGCTGTCGAGGATGTTCTCGCCGAGGAGGCCCGCCTCGTACGCCTCGCGTACGGCCGAGTGCAACCGCCGCAGCACGGGGACGACCTCACCCCGCAGGTAGATGAAGGCGTGCGACGACCGGATGGCGTAGCACGCGATGATCATGCCCTCGATGAGGCTGTGCGGGTTCGCGAAGAGGAGCGGGATGTCCTTGCACGTCCCCGGCTCCGACTCGTCGGCGTTGACAACGAGATAGTGCGGCTTGCCGTCCCCCTGGGGGATGAACTGCCACTTCATGCCCGTCGGGAAGCCTGCGCCGCCGCGCCCGCGCAGGCCGGACTCCTTGACGTACGCGATCACGTCGTCCGGCGACATGGCGAGCGCCTTGCGCAGCCCCTCGTAGCCGTCGTGCCGCCGGTACACGTCCAGCGTCCAGGACCTGTCCTCGTCCCAGAAGGCCGACAGCACCGGTGCGAGCAGCTTCTCCGGGCTCATGTCCTTCAGCTCGGCTGCCAAGGTCATCACTCCCCCTCCTCGGCGGTGGGCCCGGCCGGGTGGGCCGGGTCGGAGGCCGATGTGTCCTGCGGCGCGTCGTGCGAGCTCAGGTGCTCCGTCGGTGACGGCTCGTGCGGCGCCCCGGTGCGGGCGGCCTCACCGCGCGGGTGCACCACGCGCGCGGGGGACGCCTCCCCCTTGGCGAGCTTCAGGCCGACCAGGGAGGCGGGCCCGGCGCTGCCCCCGGACTCCACGGCGCCGTCCCGTTCGTCGGGGAAGCCGGCCAGGATCCGCGCGGTGTCCTTGAAGGTGCACAGCGGCGCCCCGCGCGTGGGCGTGACCGGGCGTCCGGCGCGCAGGTCGTCGACGAGGCGCTTGGCGCTGGCGGGGGTCTGGTTGTCGAAGAACTCCCAGTTGACCATCACGACCGGGGCGAAGTCGCAGGCCGCGTTGCACTCGATGTGCTCCAGCGTGACCTTGCCGTCGTCGGTGGTCTCGCCGTTGCCCACGCCGAGGTGCTCCTGGAGCTCCTCGAAGATCGCGTCGCCGCCCATCACCGCGCACAGGGTGTTGGTGCACACGCCCACCTGGTAGTCACCGCTCGGCCTGCGCCGGTACATGGTGTAGAAGGTCGCGACGGCGGTGACCTCGGCGGTGGTCAGGCCGAGCACGTCCGCGCAGAACCGCATGCCGGTGCGCGTGACGTGGCCCTCCTCCGACTGCACCAGGTGCAGCAGCGGCAGGAGGGCGGAGCGGGAGTCCGGGTAGCGGGCGATGATCTCGCGCGCGTCGGTCTCCAGCCGGGCCCGGACGTCGTCCGGGTAGGCGGGTGGGGGCAGTTCGGGCATGCCCAGGCCGACGCCCCGCTCGGAAGACGATGTGGTCACCGGTCGACGCCTCCCATCACGGGGTCGATGGACGCGACGGCGACGATGACGTCGGCGACCTGGCCGCCTTCGCACATCGCCGCCATCGCCTGCAGGTTGGTGAAGGACGGGTCGCGGAAGTGGACCCGGTAGGGGCGGGTGCCGCCGTCGGACACGACGTGCACCCCGAGCTCGCCCTTGGGCGACTCGACCGCCGCGTAGGCCTGTCCGGGCGGAACGCGGAAGCCCTCGGTGACCAGCTTGAAGTGGTGGATCAGGGCCTCCATGGAGGTGCCCATGATCTTCTTGATGTGGTCGAGGGAGTTGCCGAGCCCGTCGGGGCCCAGGGCGAGCTGGGCGGGCCAGGCGATCTTCTTGTCGGCGACCATGACCGGGCCGGGCTGGAGCCGGTCCAGGCACTGCTCGACGATCCTGAGCGACTGGCGCATCTCCTCCAGACGGATCAGGAAGCGGCCGTAGGCGTCGCAGGTGTCGGCGGTCGGGACGTCGAAGTCGTACGTCTCGTAGCCGCAGTACGGCTGGGCCTTGCGCAGGTCGTGCGGCAGGCCGGTGGAGCGCAGGATCGGGCCGGTGGCGCCGAGGGCCATGCAGCCGGCCAGGTCGAGGTAGCCGATGTCCTGCATGCGGGCCTTGAAGATGGGGTTCCCGGTGGCGAGCTTGTCGTACTCCGGGAGGTTCTTCTTCATCTTCTTCACGAACTCGCGGATCTGGTCCACCGCGCCGGGCGGCAGGTCCTGGGCGAGTCCGCCGGGGCGGATGTACGCGTGGTTCATCCGCAGGCCGGTGATCAGCTCGTAGATGTCGAGAATGAGTTCACGATCACGGAATCCGTAGATCATGATCGTGGTGGCGCCGAGTTCCATGCCGCCGGTGGCGATGCACACCAGGTGCGAGGAGAGCCGGTTCAGCTCCATCAGGAGCACCCGGATGATCGAGGCGCGGTCCGGGATCTGGTCCTCGATGCCGAGGAGCTTCTCGACGCCGAGGCAGTACGCCGTCTCGTTGAAGAACGGCGTCAGGTAGTCCATGCGCGTCACGAACGTGGTGCCCTGCGTCCACGTGCGGTACTCGAGGTTCTTCTCGATGCCGGTGTGCAGATAACCGATTCCGCAGCGGGCCTCGGTGACGGTCTCGCCCTCGATCTCCAGGATCAGGCGGAGCACGCCGTGCGTGGACGGGTGCTGCGGGCCCATGTTGACGACGATGCGCTCGTCGTCGGCGCGGGCCGCGGACTGGACGACCTCGTCCCAGTCGCCGCCGGTGACGGTGTAGACGGTGCCTTCGGTGGTCTCCCGGGGGGAGGCGTGCGAAGTGCTCATGAGTACGACCTCCGCTGGTCCGGAGCCGGGATCTGGGCGCCCTTGTACTCGACGGGGATGCCGCCGAGGGGGTAGTCCTTGCGCTGCGGGAAGCCCTGCCAGTCGTCCGGCATCATGATCCGCGTCAGGGCCGGGTGGCCGTCGAAGACGATCCCGAAGAAGTCGTACGTCTCGCGCTCGTGCCAGTCGTTGGTCGGATAGACCTCGAACAGGGACGGGATGTGCGGGTCGCTGTCGGGGGCGCTGACCTCAAGGCGGATCACCCGGTTGTGGGTGATCGAGCGCAGGTGGTAGACGGCGTGCAGCTCGCGGCCCTTGTCGTGCGGATAGTGCACGCCGCTGACGCCGGTGCACAGCTCGAAGCGCAGGGCCGGGTCGTCGCGCAGGGTGCGGGCGACGCGGACCAGGTGCTCGCGCTCGATGTGGAAGGTCAGCTCGTCGCGGTCGACGACCGTCTTCTCGATGGCGTTCTCCGGGAGCAGGCCCTGTTCCTCCAGGGCACCCTCCAGTTCGTCGGCGACCTCGTCGAACCAGCCGCCGTAGGGTCGGGTCGCCGGTCCCGGGAGGCGGACCGAGCGGACCAGGCCGCCGTAGCCGGAGGTGTCGCCGCCGTTGTTCGCGCCGAACATGCCGCGCTGGACGCGGATCTCCTCGCCGCCCTGGCCGCGCTGGCCCGGGAGGTTCGACGCGCTGAGGTCCTTCTCGGGGTTGGCGCCACCCGCGCCACCCGCGCCGTTCGCGTCGCTCATCGCAGCAGCCCCTTCATCTCGATCGTGGGCAGGGCCTTGAGCGCCGCCTCCTCCGCCTCGCGGGCGGCCTCCTCGGCGTTCACGCCGAGCTTGGAGGACTGGATCTTCTGGTGGAGCTTGAGGATGGCGTCCATCAGCATCTCCGGCCGTGGCGGGCAGCCGGGGAGGTAGATGTCGACCGGCACGATGTGGTCGACGCCCTGGACGATCGCGTAGTTGTTGAACATGCCGCCGGAGGAGGCGCAGACCCCCATGGAGATCACCCACTTGGGGTTCGGCATCTGGTCGTAGACCTGCCGCAGCACCGGCGCCATCTTCTGGCTGACCCGGCCGGCGACGATCATGAGGTCCGCCTGGCGGGGCGAGCCCCGGAAGACCTCCATGCCGAAGCGCGCCAGGTCGTAGCGGCCGGCGCCGGTGGTCATCATCTCGATGGCGCAGCAGGCGAGGCCGAACGTGGCGGGGAAGACCGACGCCTTGCGCACCCAGCCCGCGGCCTGCTCGACGGTGGTCAGCAGGAAGCCGCTCGGCAGCTTTTCTTCGAGTCCCATGACTAGTGGCCCCTCAGTCCCATTCCAGGCCGCCGCGCCGCCATACGTACGCGTACGCGACGAAGACGGTGAGCACGAAGAGCAGCATCTCCACGAGCCCGAAGATCCCCAGGGCGTCGAAGGTGACGGCCCAGGGGTAGAGGAAGACGATCTCGATGTCGAAGACGATGAAGAGCATCGCCGTCAGGTAGTACTTGATGGGGAAGCGCCCGCCACCGGCCGGCGTCGGGGTCGGCTCGATACCGCACTCGTAGGCCTCGAGCTTGGCCCGGTTGTACCGCTTGGGCCCGATCAACGTGGCCATGACCACGGAGAAGATCGCAAAGCCTGCCCCGAGGGCTCCCAGTACGAGGATGGGCGCATAAGCGTTCACCGCTCCTCGCTCCTCTCAGTCGGCACTGACTGCTGGCGGTTGGCGTTGGACTCACAGCCGCCCCATCAGTCCCGCGAACCCCGCACGCCCCGGCGAAGATCGGGAACATGTGAAGCAGGTCACAAGCCCAACCGCGTGCATCTTATGCCCGACGCTCTGTGATCTGCGACACGGGGTATTGCACAAGCTTTGTGATCTCCACCACCTGACGATCGATCATGAAGTCGGATGAGCGGTGATCTTCACACGCGAAGCGTCCGAGTGATCACCAGAGGTGACATTTTGGCTTGTCGGCGCAGCTCGGAGGGTGCGTCTCAATATCAAGAGAGTTCGCGTGCATGCAAATTGGCGGTGGACTCGATCTCTTGATAATGGCGCGTTCACACCCGAGGGGGCGTGCAGGGCGGGGTGTGGACGCGTGCAAACGTTCACGATCTTCGCGGGGCCGTGATCCGGCCGTGATCCGCGCGCCGGGGACGCGACCTCCGGGGCAACCGTTCCGTGACCTCCGCCACATCGATGAGAGGTCCCTGAGAACGGGGCTTGGCCAATCACCCCAACCGGTGGTAAGCGCGGGGCAATTCGGGCGTATTGATCAAACGCCGTGATCACAGCCCGGTGACAGGGAGCCCGCAATGTCCGTTACGGCGTCAATAAAGAGGGCCGTTCGGGGGTTTTGGGGCTTCGATTGAACAACTGTGGCGCAGGACACGTTTCTTGAAGATATGAAGGAGCCCCTGGTACCGGTTGTTCCCATGTCCCACACCGCTCACATACGCAGCCACCGGAAGCCCCGCCGCAGCGCGACCTCGACGATCGCCATGCGTGCCGGAGTCGCCGGTGGCGTTCTCAGCATCGCGGCGGCGGGTGCGTCGGCCTCGGCGAACGCCGCCGAGCCGGTGACGCAGACCATCGAACTGCCCACCCTGACGGCCGACATGTCGGCTCAGGTCGCCCAGTCCGCGGCCGCCACGCAGCAGGCGGCCGCGAACTACGAGCTGCGCGCAGAGCGCGACGCCGCCGCCGCCAAGGCCGCCGCGGAGGCCAAGAAGGACCTCGCCGAGGCCAAGAAGAAGGCCGAGGCCAAGAAGGAGGCCGCCGAGGCCGCCCGCAAGGCCGCCGCCGAGCGTGCCGAGCGCAGCGCCGAGCGCGCCACCCTCTCCACCACGACCGCCTCCGCGTCCGCGTCGGCGTCGGTCTCGGCGCCCGCCAGCGGCAGCGTCGCCACCGTCATCGCCTTCCTCAAGGCACAGCTGGGCGACGCCTACGTCATGGGCGCCACCGGTCCCAACGCCTGGGACTGCTCCTCCCTGGTGCAGGCCGCGTACAAGCAGGTGGGTGTGCAACTGCCGCGCGTCTCGCAGGACCAGTCGATGGCCGGCACGGACGTGCCGCTCTCCAGCATCCAGGTCGGCGACATCCTGTACTGGGGCGGCAAGGGCTCCGCGTACCACGTGGGCGTCTACATCGGGAACGGCCAGTACCTGGACGCGGCCAACCCGTCCAAGGGTGTCGTCATCCAGGACCTGTCGGGCTACCCGGCCTCGGGCGCGGTGCGCGTTCTCTGACGCCGCGTCCGCACTGATGCACGCATAAGGGACAAGAGGGCCGTTGCCGCTCGGGGGCAACGGCCCTCCCGGCCTGCCCGGGACACCTTGATGACCCCGTACGGCCCTCCAGGGCCTCCCTGGGCGCTTCGCCGCGGCCGCGGGCGCCCGGTGATCCCGGCCGGCGTCGCGGCCCGCCCATGCGCCGCACAGGCCCCCGGCCCCCGCAGCCGGGGTGGATCGGGACGCCTGCGCACCCCATGTCCGAAATGTCCCCGCAACACGGGGTGTTGGCGGCCGGCGGGCCCACGCCCGCGACGGACGGCGGGCCGGCGCGCCCAGTGGTCCGCGCGCCGGCCCGGTGAGATCACGGCCCTCAGCGGCCGGACGGCCCGGCGGCCGGTCAGGCCTTCGGCGCGACCCTGCTCAGCCCGTTGATGATCCGGTCCATCGCGTCGCCGCCCGTCGGGTCGGTCAGGTTCGCCAGGAGCTTCAGCGTGAACTTCATCAGCAGCGGGTGCGTCAGGCCGCGCTGGGCGGCGATCTGCATGACCTTCGGGTTGCCGATGAGCTTCACGAAGGCGCGGCCGAGCGTGTAGTAACCGCCGTAGGTGTCCTTCAGGACGCGCGGGTAGCGCTGGAGCGCCAGCTCCCGGCCGGCCGGGGTGGAGCGCGCGTGCGCCTGGACGATGACGTCGGCGGCGATCTGGCCCGACTCCATGGCGTAGGCGATGCCCTCGCCGTTGAAGGGGTTCACCAGGCCGCCGGCGTCGCCGACCAGCAGCAGGCCCTTGGTGTAGTGCGGCTGGCGGTTGAAGGCCATGGGGAGGGCGGCGCCGCGGATGGGCCCGGTCATGTTGTCCGGGGTGTAGCCCCAGTCCTCCGGCATGGAGGCGCACCAGGCCTTCAGCACCTCGCGCCAGTCCAGCTCCTTGAAGGACTCGGAGGTGTTGAGCACGCCCAGGCCGACGTTGGAGGTGCCGTCGCCCATGCCGAAGATCCAGCCGTAGCCGGGCAGCAGGCGGTCCTGGGGGCCGCGGCGGTCCCACAGTTCGAGCCAGGACTCCAGGTAGTCGTCGTCGTGGCGGGGGCTGGTGAAGTACGTGCGGACCGCCACTCCCATCGGGCGGTCCTCCCGGCGGTGCAGGCCCATCGCGAGGGAGAGCCGCGTGGAGTTGCCGTCGGCGGCGACGACCAGCGGCGCGTGGAAGGTGACCTCGCGCTTGTCCTCACCGAGCTTGGCGTGGACGCCGGTGATGCGGCCCGTGCGGTCGTCGGTGATCGGCGCGCCCACGTTGCACTTCTCGAACAGCCGGGCACCGGCCTTCTGGGCCTGCCGGGCCAGCTGCTCGTCGAAGTCGTCGCGCTTGCGGACCAGGCCGTAGTCGGGGAAGGAGGCGAGATCCGGCCAGTCGAGCTGGAGGCGCACTCCCCCGCCGATGATCCTGAGGCCCTTGTTGCGCAGCCAGCCGGCCTCTTCCGAGATGTCGATGCCCATCGCCACGAGCTGCTTGACCGCGCGCGGGGTGAGGCCGTCACCGCAGACCTTCTCGCGCGGGAACTCGGTCTTCTCCAGGAGCAGTACGTCGAGTCCGGCCTTGGCGAGGTGGTACGCGGTCGTGGAGCCGGCTGGCCCCGCGCCGACGACGATGACATCGGCGGTGTTTTCGGAGAGGGGCTCGGTCACGGCGGGATCTCCCCAAGGTTCGAATCTGCGTGCCGACCGGCACAGGACACGGGCAGTCTATTCAGCGCGCCTGATCACCCGGCCGAAGGGCCGTCCCCGACGCGACGCGCCCTGTCACTCCGCGTAGTGGACTGTCACAGAAAGACACCTGCCGCTTCCGGTCGCCGCGAGGCCGGAGTTACCCTGCGGGTACCGCTGGGGGTGACATCTGTGCACATGTCCCGCAAAACACCCGGAGTGCGTGTACCGCGTCTGGTCGGTCTGATGGCCGTCGACGCACGCGAGGCGGCCCGGACCCGAGGACTGTTCCTCAGCGCGCCGGACCGGCCCGACCTCCACCTCGCCGTGGTCGACTACGTCGTGCGCCAGTATCCGCAGCCCGGCGCCGAGGTGCCACGGGACTCGATGGTCTACGTCTGGTTCGACCTCGGTCCGGGCGAGGGCGGCGGGGGCGTGCACGAACCTCGCGTCCCGCGGCCGCCCCGGGGCGGACTGCGACGCGAGCTGGACGAGCCGGGCGATTCGTCCATGGTGCTCAGCGACCGCTGGAACCGCCGGTCACTCAGCTCTCCTTGAAGCCCCGGTGCAAGGCGACGATCCCGCCGCTCAGGTTGCGCCAGGCCACCCGTGACCAGCCGGCCCCGCCCAGCCGCCGGCCCAGGGCGGGCTGGTCGGGCCAGGCACGGATGGACTCGGCGAGGTAGACGTAGGCGTCGGGGTTGGAGGAGACGGCCCGGGCGACCGGCGGCAGGGCACGCATCAGGTACTCGGTGTAGACCGTGCGGAACGGCGCCCACGTGGGGTGCGAGAACTCGCAGATCACGATGCGCCCGCCGGGCCGGGTCACCCGGTGCATCTCGCGCAGCGCGGCGTCCGTGTCCTGCACGTTGCGCAGCCCGAAGGAGATCGTCACGGCGTCGAAACTGTCGTCCTTGAACGGCAGCCGCGTCGCGTCCCCGGCGGTGTAGGGCAGCCAGGGCTGCCGCTGCTTGCCGACCTGGAGCATGCCCTGGGAGAAGTCGCAGGGGACGACGTAGGCGCCGGTGCGGGCGAAGGGCAGCGAGGAGGTGCCCGTGCCCGCCGCCAGGTCGAGGATCTTCTGCGCCGGGCGCGCGTCGACCGCCTTGGCGACCTCCTTGCGCCATCGCCGGTCCTGGCCGAGGGACAGCACGTCGTTGGTCAGGTCGTACCGTTCCGCCACGTCGTCGAACATCGAGGCGACTTCGTGCGGCTGCTTGTCCAGGGATGCGCGGGTCACCGGGCCATTGTTGCAGTACGCGCTCACGGCAGGAGCCGGGGTGCGCGCCGTGCCGCCACGTCCTCGACCCACCCGCACAGCAGCACGAACACCGCGATCAGCACCCAGGCCGTGCCGAACAGGAACCACTGGCTGTCCAGCGGCAGATGCGCCTCGAAGGCGGGCACGTCCCACAACCGGTCGATCAGCGGCACGGCCAGGATCAGGGCGATCTCGTGCCACAGGTAGATCGTCAGCGCCCGGGCGTTGACGACCGTCACCAGCCGGTCGAGGCGCCGGTGCCGGGCCAGGGCCGCGAAGCCGGTCCCGGCACGGGCCCTGGCGTACAGCAGCAGCGTCACGAACCCGGCCGACCACAAGGCCTGCGCGAGCGGGTTCCCGTCCAGGTCGTAGGTGCCGCCGTACTGCGCCTGGTGCGCGAAGGCGTACCAGGCGCCGCACGCCAGGGCGGCCGACGCGAGCGGCAGCACCGCCGCGGGTCTCAGCCGGGCCAGGACGCCCTCGTGGTGCGCGAAGCCGAGGAGCCAGCAGCACAGGAAGGTCGCCAGGTCGGTGAGGGCGCTGCCGAGCCGGCCGTCCGGCGGCCGTCGGCCGTACGTGAGCACGACGACCGGGGCGAGCGAGGCCAGCAGCACCGGGACGGGCGCGCGCCGGAACAGGCGCAGCAGCAACGGGGAGAGCAGGACGAACCACAGGTAGGTGCGCAGGTACCAGACCACCTCCCAGGCCTGTGCGCCCCAGGCGCTGCCCGGCGGGTCGCCGAGCGGCACGGCCCAGTAGACGACGTCCCACCCCGGCGTCCAGCCGTGCGCCAGCATCGCGCCGGTCACGCACAGGCCCCAGAACCAGAAGGGCGGCAGCAGCCGGCGCACCCGGCTCGCGATCACGCCGGGCGCGGGGCGCCGCAGGGACCGGGCCATCAGGGTGCCGGCCAGGCCGAACATCACTCCCATGGACGGGAAGACCAGTCCGGCCCAGGCCCACTCGAAGGTGTGATAGGCCACGACCCGGACCAGGGCCACCGCGCGGAGCGTGTCGAAGCAGCGGTCGCGGCCGGCGGGCGCCGTGGTGCGGGTCCGGTCCGCGGCCACGGCGCCCTTGCGGTGGGTCCCCATCAGCCGGTCCCCGCCGGGGTGCCGACCTCGCCCGTCCGCTTCAGCTTCTGCCAGCGCAGCCGGCCGCCGGTCAGGGCGGTGACGCAGGAGTGGATCAGGACGAGGTACATCATCTGCCGGTAGGCCAGCTGCTGCAGCGGCATCATCAGCAGGTACCGGTACTTCTCCCGGTCGAGGCGGAAGGCATAGGCGGCGCACAGCAGTTGGACACCGAGCACCGCCGCCCACGCCAGCAGGGACGCCCTGAGGTCGACGAAGATCATCGCGTAGAGGGTGAACACGTCGATGAGCGGGGCGAAGACCGGCGTGACGATCTGGAACAGCACCACCAGCGGCATCCCGACCCGCCCGAATCGGCCCGAAGGCCCCTTGTCGGTGAGGGACTTGCGGTGCTTCCACAGGGCCTGCATGGTGCCGTAGGACCAGCGGTAGCGCTGCGACCACAGTTGCTTCAGCGAGCCGGGCGCCTCGGTCCAGGCGCGGGCGTGCTCCTGGTAGACGACCCGCCAGCCCGCGCGGTGCAGCGCGATGGTGATGTCGGTGTCCTCGGCGAGGGTGTCCTCGCTCATGCCGCCCGCCTGGAGCACCGCCTCGCGGCGGAACGCCCCGATCGCGCCGGGGATGGTGGGCATGCAGCGCAGCAGGTCGTACATGCGCCGGTCGAGGTTGAAGCCCATCACGTACTCGATGTGCTGCCAGGCGCCGATGACGGTGGCGCGGTTGCCGACCTTGGCGTTGCCCGCGACCGCGCCGACCTGCGGATCGGCGAAGGGCTGCACCAGCTGCCGTACGGTGTCCGGCTCGAAGACGGTGTCGCCGTCCATCATCACGACGATGTCGTGACGGGCGCTGCGCACACCGTGGTTGAGCGCGGCCGGCTTGCCCGCGTTGGCCTGGCGGATCACCCGGACGTTGGGCATGCCGAGCGACTCGGCGATCTCGGCCGTGCCGTCCGTCGAACCGTCGTCCACGACGATGATCTCGATCGGGTGGGTGCTGCGCGCCAGCGAGTCGAGAGTGTTGGCGATGCACTCCTTCTCGTTGTACGCGGGGACGATCACGCTCACCGGCCGCGTGACCGTCGGTCCCCAGCTCAAGCGGCGCCGGTTGCGCAGCCGGTGGTGGCGGCGGGCGAGGACCAGCATCAGCCCGAAGCGGCCCAGGACGGCCACGCCGACCACCATGAGGCCCACGGACAGCGCCGGCACGGCGACCTCGGCGACCGCGACGGCGCCGACCAGCGCCTTGCCCTCGTAGAGGATCGTGCCGGTGGCCTCGCGGTGGGCGGCCTGGAGCCGGGACCCCTGAGTCTGCGGCGCTCCGGCCGGCGCCTGCTGCTGCTTTTCCAGGACGCCGCTGACGGTGGTGAAGGTGTAGCCCTTCGCCCGCATCTTCTCGATGTACCGCGGCAGCGCGGCGATGGTCTGGGAGCGTTCGCCGCCCGCGTCGTGGAAGAGCACCGAGGCGCCCTCGTCCTTCTCCGGCGTCGCCCACTGGACGATCTTCGTGACGCCCGGCCGTTTCCAGTCGTCGCTGTCGGTGTCGACGAAGACGCTGGTGTAGCCGTCCTGGCCGAGCCTTTCGTAGACGGGCCAGCTGTAGTTGTCGATGGCGCCGGTCTGCGAGGAGTAGGGCGCCCGGAACAGGGTGGTCGTGATGCCGGCCGCGCCCGCGAGGGCGAGCTGGGTCTGCTCCATCTCGCGCCGGACGCGGGCGTCGCTCTGGTACGACAGGTCGACGTGCGTGAAGGTGTGGATCCCCACCTCGTGGCCCTGGTCGACCATGTCCGCCACGATGCCCGGGTGGCGCGACACCATCGAGCCGACCAGGAAGAACGTGGCGGGCACGTCGTACTTCTCCAGGATCGCCAGCACCTGGGGCGTCCAGGTCGGGTCGGGTCCGTCGTCGAAGGTGAGCGCGATGGTCTTGTCCGGGACCGAGACGGTCGTGGCCTGTCCGCCGCGGAAGGTGAGGATCGGCCCGCCGTCCAGGACCTCGTCGGGTACGTCGCTGGAGCTTGCCCCGGTGCGTACGCGCTGGTCGCCGCCGACCTCGGCGCGCAGATAGCCGTCCAGGAGCATCACGCAGACCAGCGCGAGCAGGAGCAGCAGGGCGAGGACGACGCGCGGCCGTTGCAGCGCGGCGGCCCGGCCGGCGGCCCGCTCCATCCGGGTGGGGGCCCGGCGGCGGCCGCGCTGGGGGGTGGTCGTGGTCATACGGCGGCCCCGCTCAGCCGGAGACCGCGGCGGCGGACGCGGACACCGGCGGGGGGACGGACACGGACGGCGGCGCGGAGACCGACGCGGACGGCGGCGGGGAGGGGACGGCGGTGCCGGTTCCCGTGCCGGGCGGGGCCGTCGGGGCGCCCGGGCCGCCCGGAGCGCCGGGGCCGCCGCCGGACCCCGCACCCGCGAACGGCAGCACCCGCGACGGCGTCAGCGAGGTGCCCCAGCCCAGGAAGGCCGCGCCCAGCACGGCCGCGTAGCCGAGGCAGACGGCCCCGAGGACCAGGCCGATCCGGCGCAGCAGCCGGGCGCGGCGCCCGGAGGTGTCGACGAACACGGGCCCGTCGGGGGACCCGTTGCCGTGTTTGCGGCGGCGACCACGCGGGCCGCGGTTCTCGATGGCGGGCTCGGAATGCATTCCCCGGACACTAGGGCGGCTTCATGTGCCCTGAACTCGGGTTTTCTTGTGAACCTGCTCTGAGAATTGACCCTGGCTGTCCTTTCCCTGAGAGTTCTCGGGAACGCCCCCGGAACGCGTCATGTGCCCCCACCTTCGTGAGACGTTTGCGGCTGGGAAACGTACTGAGCCCTGACCCCTGAGATCTCACGAGAACGGGAGCGCCCCGCATGAGGAGTATGCGGAGACCGGCCGCCGCGGTCGGCTGTCTGATCGCCCTCGCCGCGACGGGCTGTTCGGGCCAGGACGGCCCGGCCCGCGCGGCCTCCTCGGCGACCGCGGCGCCCGCGGCGCCCGGCACGTCGTACGCCCCGTACGTCAGCGCCACCGAGGCCGCCGGCACCGACACGGCCGGCTCGCCGACGACGTACAACCTGGCCTTCGTCATAGCCGAGGGCGACGGCTGCACCCCGCGCTGGAACGGCAGCCACGCACTCGGTGACGCGGCGGTCGCCTCCCGCGTCGCGGCGCTCAAGGAGGACGGCGCCCGGGTCCGGGTCTCCTTCGGCGGCGCCTCGGGGAAGGAGCTCGCGGCGAACTGCGGCAGCGTCACCGCATTGGCGGCGGCCTACGGCAAGGCCCTGGACGCGGCCGGCGCCACCCTGGCCGACTTCGACATCGAGGGCGACGACCTGTCCGACTCCGCGTCCGTCGCGCTGCGTTCGCGGGCGATCGCACGGCTGCAACAGGAACGGGAGGATCTCCAGGTCTCGTTCACGCTCCCGGTGATGCCCTCGGGCCTGGACGAGGACGGCCTGGCGCTGCTCGCCTCGGCCAACGACCACGGCGTGCAGGTCTCCACCGTCAACCTCATGACCATGAACTACGGCCCGTCGTTCGGCGGCGACATGGGCGGCTACGCGCTCACCGCCGCGAAGGCCGCGCACACGCAGCTGCGCGAGGTCTTCGGCACCTCGGACACCGAGGCCTGGCGGGGCATGGCGCTCACCTCGATGATCGGCGTCAACGACGTCGAGGGCGAGACCTTCACGCTCGCCGACGCGGCCCAAGTGCGCGCCTTCGCCGAGGAGAAGGGCATCGCCTGGGTGTCGATGTGGTCGACGGCCCGGGACCGGCGGTGCCCGGCCGGCACGGACACCGGCGAGGCGGCGACGGACTGCAGTGGTGTGGCACAGAGCGCGGGGGCGTTCGGCGAGGCCTTCGCCGGCTGAGCCGGCGGCCTCAGCGGGCCCGGTACACCAGCCGGCCGCCCAGCACCGTCGCCACGCACGTGACCGCGCCGCGTGCGCGCAGCGCCGTCTCGTCGGGCACGTCGAACACGGCCAGGTCGGCCCGGCCGCCGATGGCCAGCGGGCCCTGGACCGTGCCCCGCAGGTCGTGGCCCTCGGCGAACGGGTCGAGGTCCGGCCGCTCGCCGAGCAGTGCGCCGGGGGCGTCCGTGGTCCCGACGACGGTCAGGCCGGACCGCGCCACGGCCATGGCCACCAGCGGGTCGCGGAAGCGGGCCCCGGGTGAGGCGACCGCGGTGGTGCCGTGGCGCAGCATCCGCTGCACACCGCGCCGTACGCTGCCCGCCCAGCGGGTCTCACCCAGCTCGCCGAGGGCGGCCAGCCGTTCGCCCCACAGGGGTTCCTCGCCCAGCTCGCCGGCCTCGCGCGGGTCGGGGTGGTAGCACTCGCGCAGCAGCCACAGCGGGTGCCACTGGCGCAGGCCGGGCGTGAGCACGCCCGGCCAGCGGCGTACGCGCGCGCCGGGCGCCTCGTCGGCGACGTCCTCGTACGGGCCGACGGCCGTGATCCGGTCGCCGTCGACCGCGACCGCTCCGTCCACGACGGGGTCCGCGCCCGCAGGAAGGACCAGCGGGGCGGTGTGAATCGTCAGCACGGCGGGGCCGGCCGGGCTCAGTTGGACGCGAGCAGCTTCAGCTCGGGGTGAGCCGTGCCGCCCTCGATGGCCGTGGACGAGATGTGCGAGACCACGCGGTCGTCGACCGGGTCGTTCGCCGGGTCGTCGTGCACGACGAGGTGCTCGTAGGTGGTGGACCGCTGGGCCGGGACGCGGCCCGCCTTGCGGATGAGGTCGATGATCTCCATCCGGTTCGACCGGTGCTTGGCGCCGGCCGACGAGACCACGTTCTCCTCCAGCATGATCGAGCCGAGGTCGTCGGCGCCGTAGTGCAGGGAGAGCTGGCCGACCTCCTTGCCCGTGGTGAGCCACGAGCCCTGGATGTGGGCGATGTTGTCCATGAACAGCCGGGCGACGGCGATCATCCGCAGGTACTCGAAGAGAGTCGCCTGCGTGCGGCCCTTCAGGTGGTTGTTCTCGGGCTGGTACGTGTACGGGATGAAGGCGCGGAAGCCGCCCGTGCGGTCCTGCACGTCCCGGATCATGCGCAGGTGCTCGATCCGCTCGGCGTTGGTCTCGCCGGTGCCCATCAGCATCGTGGAGGTGGACTCCACGCCCAGGTTGTGCGCGATCTCCATGATCTCCAGCCAGCGCTCGCCGGACTCCTTCAGCGGGGCGATGGCCTTGCGGGGCCGCTCCGGCAGCAGCTCGGCGCCCGCGCCGGCGAAGGAGTCCAGGCCAGCGGCGTGGATGCGCTGGATGGCCTCCTCGACGCTGACCTTGGAGATCCGGGCCATGTGCTCGACCTCGGACGCGCCCAGCGAGTGGATGACCAGCTGCGGGAAGGCCTCCTTGATGGCCTTGAAGTGCTTCTCGTAGTACTCGACGCCGTAGTCCGGGTGGTGCCCGCCCTGGAACATGATCTGGGTGCCGCCCAGCTCGACCGTCTCGGCGCAGCGGCGCAGGATGTCGTCGAGGTCGCGGGTCCAGCCCTTGGCGGTGTCCTTCGGCGCGGCGTAGAAGGCGCAGAACCGGCAGGCCGTCACGCAGACGTTCGTGTAGTTGATGTTGCGCTCGATGATGTACGTCGCGATGTGCTCGGTCCCCGCGTACCGGCGCCGGCGCACGGCGTCGGCGGCGGCTCCCAGGGCGTGCAGCGGGGCGTCCCGGTACAGCACGAGCGCCTCGTCCGGGGTGATCCGCCCACCGGCGGCAGCACGGTCGAGGATGGGCTGAAGGTCGGCCTTCTCGGTCACCGGGCGTCCCTTTCGTAAGGGTTGTGGACGGACCAGCCCAGCGTACGCCAGGGGTTCGGGGGGCTGGACGTCAGGCCGTGTACGCGCCCACCAGCAGGCCCAGGAGCGCGCCCGTGATCAGGAACGGGCCGAAGGGGATGGCCGTTTTGCGGGTGGCCCGGCGGGTCAGGACCAGGGCGGCCCCGTAGAGGGCGCCGAGGAGGAAGCCGGCGAAGGTGCCGAGCATCACCGTGGACCAGCCGTACCAGCCGAGGACGGCGCCCGCGCCGAGGGCGAGCTTGACGTCGCCGAAGCCCATGCCCGCGGGGTTGACGAGGAAGAGGACGAAGTAGCCGCCGCCGAGGGCCAGGGAGCCGAGGAGGGCGGTGGTCCACTCCCCCGCGTGCTCGGGCACCAGGGCGGTGAGGCCGAGCAGGGCGAGGGCGGCCGCGGCGAAGGGGAGGGTGAGGGGGTCGGGCAGGCGCCGGACCCGGAAGTCGACCACGGTGAGCAGGACACCGGCCGGGGCGAGCAGCAGCCACACCCCGATCTCCGGCCGGGTGCCGGTCGCGGCGGCGAGGGCGGCGCAGACGGCCGCCGTGGCGAGGACCAGGGGGATCGCGCGCGGCCCGTACCCGGGGTTCTCGCAGTCCCGGCAGGCGGCCCGGCCCAGCCAGCCGCGGACCGCGTGCCCGCCGGGGCACGCCCGGCGCCACGGCTCCCCCGAGGGCGCCGAGAAGCGGTAGGCCGCGCGCGGCAGCGACGCTCCCGCCGCCGCGCCCCACAGCGCGGCGGCCAGGACCAGCAGCCCGGTGCTCATCCCGCCGCGGCGATCGCGTCACGCCACGTCGGCAGCAGCTCGTCGAGCAGCGCCTCCGTGCGCGGCGGCAGCCCGCGGGCACCGCTGCGGCCGATGAGGTCGGTGGCGAGGGCCGTCAGCCGGCCGGTGTCGCCGGTGGCGTGCGTCGCGCGCAGCAGCTCGTGCCACAGACGCTCGTCCGCCGGGGCGGTGCGCAGGGCCGCGTTCAGTGCCTCGATGGCCTTCTCCGCGCGGTCCTTCTCCATGTGGAACGCGCTGAGCGCGAGCCCGGTGTCCGCGACCAGGAGCGGCAGTTGCGCGTCGACGATCTCGTGTGTGAGCCACCGGTACCGGCCCTCGGGCCGGTCGGCCAGCAGCGGCCCGCGCACCAGCACGAGCGCGTCGGTGAGCAGCCGCCCGCGCACGGCCCGGCTGCCGACGCCCCTGCCCTGCGTGGCCTCGTAGTACAGCGACCGCAGCACGTCCAGGTCGGAGACGACGGACTTGGCGAGTGTGAGCCGCCCGCTGCCGTCGGTGCCCAGGCGGGGCGTGCCGTCGGGGTCGGTGCCCAGCCAGTCGCGCAGCCGGTCCAGCAGCGCGTCGCGCACGTCGTCGGTGACCCCGCGCGGCCACAGCGCCGAGGACAGCACCCGCGGGTGCACGCCCTCGCGGTGCAGGAGCAGCAGCGCCAGCGCCTCGTGCAGCAGGGCGCTGCGCTCCCCGTCCGGGGTGTCCAGGCCGATGATCTCGTACGGCCCGACGAGCCGGGCGTACACGGCCGGGCGGCCCTGCTCGCTGATGTCGACGAGGAACGGCGGCCGCTGCGCCGGGTCGCCCTCGGGCCGGCTCTCCGGGTCGGCCTCGACGAACAGCTCCACGACGGCACGCTGCTGGGCGGCGGGCAGCACCTGGGCCTCCAGCTCCAGGCCGAGGAGCGGCGCGAGCAGCTTGCCCTCGCCGGTGATCTCCATCTCCCAGGCGGCGCCGGGCAGATCGCCGGTGTCGGTGCCGACGAGGTAGCCGATGCCCAGCCGGGCGGCGTCGGCGGCGAGTTCGGCGAGCTTGACGGCGTCCTCGGCGGACGGCTGGGCGGCGAGCAAGACCAGGTGCGGGGCCCAACGGGTGTGCTGGGCGGGCCCGGTGCGCCCGGTGAGCACCGAGTCGTGCCCGGCCGCGCCGAGCGCGCCGCGCCGCTGCCGCGTCTCGGCCTCCATGGTCTCGACGAGCGCCTCGACGTCCTCCAGGTGCCGGACGCGGCTGGGAGCGAGCGGCGTGAGGTCCTCGCCGAAGCCGACGAGGGTGATGGTCATGCGGTCGGACCAGCCGTTGGTGGCCAACTCGGCGGCCACGGAGGCGAAGACGGCGGCCCGGTCGGCCTCCCGCCCGCTCAGCGACACGATGCCGGGCACGGCCTCCAGGTTGAGCAGCAGCCGCGAGTCGTCCATGGTGCCGAGGCTGACCAGCCCCGGGTAGGGCGCGGCCGTGTCGGCGTCGCCGTACCCCTCGGCGTCGGTGCGGGCCAGCATCCAGAACGTCTGGTCCTGTCCCTGCTGCCAGGGCGCGGGCGGCTTGCCCGAGGGCTGGGCGAGCTGGAGGTGCAGGTCGCCGTTGCTGAGCCAGGCCGCGTACACGACCGGCAGCGGCCGCGACTCCTCGGCCAGGGAGGCGGCGAGCCCCCGCAGCGACCGGTCGAGCAGCCGGACGCCCTCCGGGTCGGCGCCGACGAGCAGCGCGTCCTGGACGTCCTGCGCGTCCCCACCCGGCGTGGGCGGTTCCATGCCGCGCCGTCCGGCGACGGAGCCGAACGCCGACTGCCACAGCGCCTGCCGGCGCCGCCGCCCCAGGGCGCCGAGGAGGCCCGCGGCGAGGAGGGGGGCGGCCAGAAGCGCCTCGGGGAGACCGAAGGCGCTCTCCGCCTCGGCACCCGTGGCCTGCTCGCGGCCGGTCTCGGGGGTGGCGGGTCGCTGCCCGGGCACGGACACCTGGGCGGCGCCGGAGCCGGCGTGCTCGTGCCCGCCGCCCCGGGCGCCGTCCCGGCCTGCCGTGGCCCCGCCGTCCCGGGCGCCGGATCCGCCGCCGCCCTGGGCGTGGTCGCCGGTCCGCGCGTAGTCGGCGATCTGCTGCTGCACGTCGGGCGAGACGCTCGGCGCCTCGTCGGGCATCTCGACGAGTTCGCCACCGCGCGCGTCGCCCGGCATCTCCATGATCCAGCCGGGCCGGATGAGGCTGGCCTCGGAGAGCCTGGAACCGTCCGGCTGCACCCGGTCCTTGTTGAGCTCGAAGATCTCCTTGTAGCGGCGCCCGTCACCGAGGTGGCGTTCGGCTATCTCCCACAGCGAGTCGTGGTGGCGCCCCTCGGGCGGCTGGATCCGGTAGTACTTCGTGTCGCCCTGCCGGGCGGTGCCGGAGCCTGTGTCGGCGTGGGCGGCGGCGTGCGCGGCCTGCTCGGCGAGGGCGGCGGCGGCACCGGCGGCCTGCTCCTGCTGCTGGGCGAAGAGTCCCGGCGTGGCCTGGGCCGCGGCCACGGCCGGCTTCTGGTTCGCGTCGTACCCCTGTCCGAGCTGGGACAGGCCCGGCGTGAGGCTGGCGGCGGTCGCCCCGACGAGCAGCAGCGCGGCGACGAGCTGCCGCGCGAGCAACTGGCTGGGCCCGGCCCCCGGTACGCGTCCCGGCACGCCGACGCCCGACAGCGCGGCCTTCATCTCCACGAGCACGCAGGCGGTGAACTGCGCCCACGCCAGCCACACGACGACGGTGAGGATGTTGAGGAAGGTGTGGACGGTGATCTCTTGCTGCAGCCAGTCGAGGCTCGGCACACCGTTCGGCAGCGGCCAGCCGATCTGCGTGGCGAGCGCGAGCGGCACGCCGACGAGCAGCACGGCCAGGGCGACGAACGCGAGGAAGGCCTTGACGAAGTCCCCGAACGACCGCCGCCGGATCCGCACCGGCTGCGGCGTCCGGTTCCTCGGAGCCGTCGTTCCCGTCGTGTCTCCCGTCGGGCTTGACGAGCTTGGGGTGCGGCGTCGCGGCATGGCGGGTGTCCTGGGGTCGTGAGGGGACGTACGTGGACTGCGTGAGGCCGAGCTGTGGGGTGTGGGTGTGCTGAGCCTACAGAGATCTTATGGACTTGCCGTTGGGAGGCACATCAGGGCCGGGATACGGTGCTGGGGCGATCAGGGTGCAGGACGTGCTGGACGTGGGGGGAGTGCCGTATGGGCCATGGCAAGAGCGATCTCGCGCTTCCGCTGACCGAGTTGGAGGGGTTCGGGCGCCGGCTGCGTTCTCTCAAGACCCGGTTGAACCACACCAAGAAGCTTTTCGAGTCCTACCAGGACGACATCGGCGACGGCAGCGTCAATGACGCGCTCGGGGATTTCGAGTCCAACTGGGAGGACGGGCGCGAGGACATCACGCAGCAGCTGGACGCCCTGGCGAGTATGTCCGACGCCGTGGTGCGCGAGTTCAAGAAACTCGATGACGAACTCACCAAGAAGGTGAACGACGCGATGAAGACCGAGGACAAGCGGAAGGCGAAGTAGCCGCTGTCCCGGGAGACGGGAAAAGGCCCCGGTTCCGACCGACCGGGGCCTTTTCCGTGCGTCGCGGCGCGTGCGTCAGGAAGCGACGGCGGCGTTGAGGTGCAGGTCCGCCGCGATGCCCTGCGGGGAGACCGCGAGGCCCACGCCGCCACCGACACCGGCGGTGAGGCCGGCGGCCGTGGTCTCGACGTAGAGACCGGCGGCGGCGCCGGCGCCCGCGGCGACACCCGCCTGGCCGCCGGCGATGCCGTCCAGCTCGGCGTCGGACATCGGGGCGGTCTCGATCTGCGGGGTGAAGGCCATGGGAGGCGGTTCCCTTCGTCTCAAAATCTCGGAGATTGCGGTGTGCTCAAGCGCGACCGATCAAAGCACGCGGCAATAACGGGCGGCCAGCCCGGAGTTCGGCCGGTGCGCCGGGAATGGGCGCCCGTATTCATGTGTGTGGGTGTTCGGTCACCGGCCGTCCCGTTCTCTTCACACCATCCGCCGCATCGCGGTACACACCGGTGATGTGCGGCGGGGGAAATGAGCCGGGATCCGTCTCCGGCCGGTGTTTCCACGACCTCGCGGTGAACGGTGTGCAGATCCCTGGAAGGTTCCGCCCGTGGCCGTCAGCCGACCTGGTTCTCCGCCACGGCCTGCCCGCGCACGGTCACGTCGCCGCCGTAGAACATCCCCGTGAACACCGGGGAGTACGTGAGCTGCACCTCGACCTCGACCGCGTCGGCGTTCGCCGCGACGCAGTGGGTCGCCGCGATGTCCGCGCCCGTCATGCCCATCTCGAGGGCGAAGGCCTTCACCCGGGCGTCACAGTTCGCGAAGTTGATCGGGGCCGGGCCGCCCTCGTTCTCGTAGAGCGCCTCCCGGTCGATGTCCTGGGCGGCGTAGCGGGCGGCCTGTTCGGCGATGTCGGCGGCCCGTTCCCGCTTGGAGATGGACAGGCCGCCGTCGATGACGAACGCGGACAGGGAGAGGAAGACCAGCGCGAAGATGATGACCGCGCCGGCTCCCGAGCCCCGGTCGTCCAGCTGCGTCCGGCGCGCGGCCCACCAGGAGCGCACGGCCCGCGGCACGTGTCTCACGCCGACCTCCGGAACGGGTCGAGCGGGGAGCTGAAGCTGGCCGTGAGACGCGTCGGGACGTCGAGCCCGAGCATGGCCAGGCCCCGCACCTGGCAGCTCACCTCGACGGTGAAGATGGTGTCCGGCTCGAAGCCCCGGCTCTTCTGGACGACCGAGACGGGCCCCGAGCAGACATCGGCCAGATCGGCCTCCGCCGCCTTCTTCGCCTCGGCCATGGCCAGGGCGTGGTTCTTCTGGATCGACCCCGCGCGGGCCGCGTCCCGGGCCGCGCCGTCGAGGGCTCCGCGGCCCTCCACCAGCTGGCCGAAGGCCACCAGCACGAGGATGAACAGGATCATCACCGGCGCGAGGATCACGACCTCGACGGTGGACAGGCCGCTGTCGTCCGGCCCCCGGCGGCCGTCCGGACGGAAGGAGATGCCCGGCATCAGTTCCCCTCCTCCTGTACGAACCGCTCCACGGGCCCGGCCGACCGCGCGTGCACCGTCAGGTCCAGGCCGGGGAAGACCGTGGGCACGCGCGCCTCGATCTCCACGCCCACCGTGTTCTGCTCCGGCTGCAGCATCGTCACGTCCGGCGACAGGACCAGCTGCGGGCCCAGCTGCCGGATGTAGCTGTCGACCACGTCCCGCGCCTCGCCCCGCCAGCCGCCCGGCTGTTCGTCGGCGGTGGCGCGTGCCTTGCGCGCACCCGCCTGGGCCGCCGCCTGGGCCACGTGGTCGGCGAAGAAGTACAGGGCGAACTGCACGGTCGCGAAGATCATGAAGAACAGCACCGGGGTGAGCAGCACGAACTCGATCGCGGTCATGCCCGAGTCGCCGCGGGCGGCCGCCCGTCTCCGTGCGGCCCCGGCCCTGCGGCGTATCCGTCTGCCCAGCGCTGCCGGCATTCCGTGATCCCCGTGTTCCCCGTGCTCCCCGTCGTCCCTGAGCAGGTCAGCAGGTCTTGCCCGCGTCCGCGCCCTTGATGCAGTCGCCGACCTTGTTGGCGCCCTCACTCAGGGCGGCGTTGATGATGGCGGCCACGACGCCGACGATCGCCACGACGACCGCGGAGATGATGACCCACTCGACCGCGGACGCGCCGCGGTCCAGCTCGCCGGAGCGGGCCCGCTCGGTGCGGGCCTGGAGGAAGGTGACAAGGAAGTCCACGGCGGGGATGCCGGTGTGGAAGGTGCGTCCGTTCATGACGTTGTGTCCTTTCGAGATCCGTTCGGGAGGTTCTTCAGTTGGGAGGCCGGCTCACTGCACCTGGAACACCCGCATCGCCGCCGGAAAGATCAGGAACACCAGGAACCCCGCGCACAGCAGCAGCTGCGCCACGAGCATCGACTGGGACTTCTCGCCCGCGCTGCCCTCGATCTCGGCGAGTTCGCGGTGCCGCATGGTCTCGGCGCGGGAGGCGAGGGACTCGCGCACCTTCGCGCCGTCGTCCGCGACCAGGGCCAGGGAGGCGGAGAGGTCCTTGAGCTCCTCCACGCCGATCTCCTCGCCGAGCGCGCCGAGCGCCTGCCACTGGCTGACGCCGGTGATCCGGGCGTCGGCCAGGGCGTTCCTGATGCGCTGGTTGGCCCACCCGTCGGAGACCTCGGCGGCCGCCATCAGGGCCTCGGGCAGACCGCGTCCGCCGGCCAGGCTCATCGACACCAGGTCGAGGTACGCGCCGATCACCCGCCTGAGGTCGCGCCGCTTCTCGGCGGCGTCGCGCCGTACCTCCAGGTCGGGCAGGAAGAAGAAGACGACCGCGAACAGGAGGGCCAGCCAGACCGGGATGATCGGGCTGCGGCCGACCCCGAGGGTCCAGACGACGGCGAAGAGGAACGGGCCGAAGAACAGGCCCGCCACCCCGAGCAGCACCTTGGTCGCCAGGAACTTCTCCCAGCTGCGCTCCAGGACCGCGAGGTCCGCGCGCAGCGAGCGCTGCTCCCAGCCCTGCTGCAGGTAGAACTCGCTGACCCGCAGGCCCACTTCGGTCCGCAGCCCGCCCAGGCGGCCCGTCTCGCGCTCGACCCGCGCCGATGCGTAGGCCGAGCCGCGCGCCCGCATCGCGTCGATCCGCGCGACCTGGGAGATCGCGCTGCGCTTGGCGGGCATGAGGGCGCGGACGAGGGCGTAGAGGCCGAGGCCGATGACGGCGCCGACGACGAGCGGCATCGTGAGGTTCACCGGCGTGCCCCCTCTTCCTGCGGCAGCGTCTGCTGCGGCTGCTGCTGGGACGGCGTCCTGGGCCGGACGAACTGGACCCCCGCCTGGTCGCGGACGAGGAAGCGCTCCGGCGTCTCGATCGTGGACAGCTTGCGCAGCCACCAGAAGCCGAGCGCGAACAGGCCGCAGACGCAGGCGAGGACGAGCTGCCCGACCGCCGTGCCGTACGGCTCGACGAAGTCGCGGTTGAAGATGGACAGGCCGAGGACGAAGGCGATGGAGACCGCGACGACGATCTGCACCGACCGCCGGGTCGAGGCGCGCTGTGCCATCACGCGCTGGCGCATGTCGACCTCTTCGCGCGCGGACTTGGCGAGGGCGCCCAGCACCTGGCGCAGACCGGGCCCGCGCAGCCGGGCGTTGAGGATCAGGGCCGCGACGATGATGTCGGCGGAGGCGTCGTCGATCTCGTCGGCGAGCTGCTGGAGCGCCTCGGGCAGCGGGGTGCGGGCGCGCAGCCGGTCGACGAGGGCGTCGAGGTGCGGGCGCAGCACGGGGGCGGCGGCGCGGGCGGAGGCCGGGATGGCCTGCTCCAGGCCGACGGCGCCGGCGATGGTGTCGCGCAGGGACTCCGTCCAGGAGGCCAGGGCCTCCACGCGGCGCATGGCGGCCCGCTCCTCCCCGGCGCCGCCGAAGAGGCGGTCCCAGAAGAAGACGAGGACACCGGCGGCGATGCCGGCGACCGCCCAGCGGGTCAGCAGCAGCACGACGAGGCCGACGATCGCGGCGAGGGAGCCGCGCTGCCCGGCGAAGCGGATCAGTTCGCTCGCCCGCTGGGCGGCCTTCTGCTTCTCGTGGTCGGGCTTGGCGGGCAGTCCGCGTACGGCGACGAGCAGCAGGGCGAGCCCGCCGCCGACGGCGACGCCGCTGCCGATCGAGTACAGGACCTCGGTGGAGAACAGGCCTCCCATGGAGCCGAGCGAGCCGAGCGCGGCGAGGGTCGTGGTCGTCATCGCCGGCTCACCCCCAGGTCCCGGTCGGCCGGTAGCCGTGTGCCATCAGTTCCTCCAGGCAGGCGAGGGGGGCGTGCGGCACGACCCGGCCGTCGGGAGTCTCCGCGAACACCTCGCTGGACAGGACCCGCCCGTCGACGCCGTTGACCTCGCGCACGGAGGTGACCATGCGCTGGAGGCGGCCGCCGTTGCCGAAGTTGTTGCGCCGCTGGATGAAGACGACGAAGTTCACGGCACCGGCGATCAGCATCTGGCTCGCCTCGATGGGCAGCCGCTCGGAGGCCTGCAGCGCGTAGGTGGAGATGCGGTTGAACACCTCGCTGGAGCTGTTGGCGTGGATCGTCGACAGCGAGCCGTCGTTGCCCTGGGACATCGCGTTGAGCATGGTGACGATCTCGTCGCCGAGGACCTCACCGACGATGACCCGGGAGGGGTTCATGCGCAGCGACCGGCGCACCAGCTCCGCCATCGAGATGGCGCCCTGCCCTTCGGAGTTGGGCAGGCGCTCCTCGAAGGCGACGACGTTGGGGTGCAGGTCGGGGAAGGTGTCGAGGCCGAGCTCCAGGGCCCGTTCGACGGTGATGAGGCGCTCGTGCGGCGGGATCTCGTTGGCGAGGGCGCGCAGCAGGGTGGTCTTTCCGGCGTTGGTGGCGCCGGCGATCATGATGTTCTTGCGGGCGCGGACCGCACAGGCCAGGAAGTGGGCGACCTCGGGGGTCAGCGTGCCGTTGCCGACGAGGTCGGAGATGAACACCTTGCCCATGCGCGCGCGGCGGATGGAGAGCGCCGGGCGCCGCGCCACGTCCATGACGGCCGACAGGCGCGACCCGTCGGGCAGCCGCAGGTCCAGCTGCGGGTTGGCCGAGTCGAACGGGCGGGAGGACAGGCCCGAGTAGGCGCCGAGGACCTGGATCAGCTCGATGAGCTCCTCGTCGGTCTCGGCGACCGGGTCGCCCTTGACCTCACGGCCGTCGGCGTATCCGACGAAGACCTGGTCGCAGCCGTTGATGTCGATGTTCTCGACCTCGGGGTTGTCCAGCAGCGGCTGGAGCCGGCCGACGCCGAACAGCGCGGCGTGCACGGCGGCCGCGTACTGCTCCTCGGTCTCGGCGTCCAGCGGCGTACGGCCCGCGTTGATCTCGGCGCGGGCGTACTCCTCCAGGATCTGGGCTATGACGGCGCGCGCGTACTGCCGTTCGTCCTCCGTGGACATCGGCGTGACGTTGTTGAGCTGGTCCTGCCGGCGCTGTTCGGCGATGCGGTCGCCGGCGTCCTGGCGGAACCGCTTGACCAACTGGTGGTCGACAGCGGTCATGTGCCGGCCCCCGCGTGGCCCTGCGTCTGACCCGGATGCTGGTGCGCCACGTGCTGGGCCGGCTGGGCGTGGTGGGTCTGCGGGGCGTGGTGGTTCTGCTGAGCGTGCGGGGCGTGCGGGGCGGGGTGGCCCTGCTGGGCCTGCGGGGCCTGGTTCGCCTGGGCGGAGGCGGCCCAGGCGGCGCCGTACTGCTGGTTGATGTCGGCGGCGACCTTGCGGGCCGAGCGGATCAGCAGCGACTTGTCGAGACGGCCGCGCCTGCGCCCGGCCAGCTGGTCGGCGCCGGCCGGGTCGTCGGCGATGGTGCCGACCACGCGGGCGCCGGTCTGGGCGTGCACGAGCATGTCGTTGACCTGCGAGGCGAGCTTGCCCGCCGTGCCGGTGTCGGCGATCAGGACGACGCCGATGACCGGGTTGGCGAGGGACGCGGCGCCGCGCGGCCCGCCGTGCAGCCTGCCCGCGAGGGCGGCGGCCCGGTCGCGCACCCGCGCGAGGGACTCCGGCTCGGTGCGGGAGAGCAGCAGCACGAGCGAGGCGTGCGGGAACAGTTCGACGGCCGGGGTGTCGCCGCTGATGCGTCCGCAGTCGGCGATGACGTCGGCGGCGGCGTTCGGGGAGTCGGCGAGGGACGCGAAGGCGTGCCCGAGGGTGGGCCACAACCCGGCGAGCCCGGCGGCCTGTTCGGCGATCCCGAGCCCGACGAGCACCTCAAGCCCGCCGCTGAGCGGCTGGACGTGGTCCCACAGCTGGTCCGGCACCAGGCCGCGGCGCGCGGTCGCGGCGATGGAGAGCATGCCGGTGTTGGGGTTGAGCGGTCCGCCGTGCGCGGCCGCGCTGCGGTAGACGAGGTCACCGCCCGCCGGGTCCGTCTCGGCGAGCAGGACACGCCGCGGCCAGACCGCCGCGAGGGCGACGGCCGCGGTGGTGACGCCGGGGGAACCCTTGTCGGCGGCGAGAGCGATGAGCGCCATGGGGTGGGTGCCGCCTTCTAGTTGCCGGGGACGTGCACGATGGCGACCTCGCCCGCGGCCGCCGCGGTGGCGAGCGCGGCCGCGTCGGCCTGGTCGACGAGGAGGGTGAGCGAGAGGTTGCCCGTGCTCACGGTGGCGTCGTCGTCCGCGGCGACGGTGTTGACGCGCGCGTCGTCGACGAGGGCACCGCCGGAGGAGGAGCTGCCGCCGCCCGTGCCGGAGCCGTTGCCGGAGTTGTTCGAGCCGGAGCTCGCCGTGCCGACGCGGTAGGCGGAGACGACGTCGCCGGCCTTGATGTCGGAGGGGTACTGGCCCTCCTTCAGCGCGAGCCCGACGGAGGCCTTGCCGGCGGGGAGGCTGGCCTTCTTGGCGAACATCTGCCCCATCACGACCGTGTCCGCGTAGATCGTGGACTTGGCCTTGAGGGTCTTGAGCGCGCCCAGCTGCTCCCACTTGACGTAGTTGATGCTCTCGTCGGCTGCGACCATCACCGAGGTGACGTTGTCCCCGACGGACTCACCGGCCTGGATCTCCTTCGTCACCTTGACGACCTCGATCCGGTCCCCGGCCTGGAGCACGAGCATCGTCGCGCCCAGCGCGCCGACCAGGATCAGCAGCACGGCGAGCGCGGCCAGCGCCGGTTTGCGCTCGCGAGGCGGTGTGGGAAGACGGTCACCGACCGACGGCTGAGCCGGAGCGACGGAACGCCCGGCGCCCGCCCCCGTACGCTCTTGGATCTTCACGCAACCGCTCCCCGTACACCCAAGAAGTTATCTACAAAATGGGACACTTCACACTTCTCGGCCCGCTGAAGTAGTGCCTGAGCTGGCGAAATAGCCAGCGCCGAAGTGAGTGTCAAGCCAGGGCACCGTATCAGCCGCACATAAGCCCCTCAAGGCGCGTCCGGCCTCACCGACCCCGGGCCGCGGCCCGTTCTCCCTCTGCAACGTCTGCCCCACCGCACGCGGCCGGCACCGGCCTCTCACCACACCGGAACCTGTGCGGCAGCGAATCCGGAAGACCCCCAACCCCTGTTCTCCGGTGTCGTGTTGGTCACTCGGCGGCCATCACGTCTGCACGATTCACTCACGAAGCCGGGACCGGCCCCTGCCAGGCCCGGCTCGGGCCGGAGTGCCGAACGCCCGCGGGGCGAGACCCGGTTGGGCCGGCGCACGGGCCGGGACACCTCGTTCTGTAGCACTCGCGAAGCCGTGAGTAGAGTGCCGCGCGGACAGCGATCGGACCGCGGGGGGCTCACCGGTGGAAGCAGTCACGTCGACCCACGTGCACGCAGGGCTGACGAGGGCGGGGAGCAGCGGCCGCGGCCATGTCCTGCGCCTCCTCCTGGCCCTCTTCGCACTGACGGCTTTCTTCGCGACCGCCACACCCGCCCGGGCCGCGACCGCCGAACCGCCCACCCAGGCGGCCTATCTCGCGGACCGTCTCCGGGAGAACCCGGTGTACGTCACCGACCAGCTGCCGCGCGCCGTACCGCGTTCCACGGCAGCCGACTTCACGCGGCTCGCCCGGAGGACCGGCGTCCCGACCTACGTCCTGGTGCTGCCGGGCGAGACCGTACGGGACGGCAAGGCGCTGCTCGGCGCGGTCCACGACCGGCTGGGGCGGGACGGGCTGTACGTGCTCGTCGACGACCACTCGGTGACGGACGCCACGGCCTACGGCGTGCGCGCCCCGGCCGACGACGCCTGGACCGCCCAGCTCTACGAACTCCCCTACGACGCGGGCCCCCTGCTGAGCTTCGAGCGGTTCACGGAGGTCGTCGCCCTGGGCCCGGAGAAGGCGTCCGCCCGGGCGGAGGCGGCGCGTGCGACGTACGAGGACGACGAGCCCGAAGCGATGTACATCGGCCCGTCCGACCGCCGCAACCAGTCCTTCCTCACCGGGATCCTGCTCACGGGCGTGCCCTTGTCGATCCTGCTGCTGGCGGCGTACGGGCACCGTGCGCGCCGCCGCTACGCGGGCTCCGCCCGGAAGGCGGACCGCGCGGCACGCCGGATGCCGCCCGCGCTGCCCGTCGTCGCCTCGGCCGCCCTCGCCGCCGTCGCGGTCGCCCTCACCGCCACCGCCGTCTTCGACCAGACCGCCTCCAGCGGGACGAAGCCGCCCACCCCGGCGGAGATGTCCGCCCGGGCCGAACGCGTCGCCGCGGGCCTGCGGAAGGACCCCGTCTACAGGGACCCGGAGAGTCCGCGCGTCCTCGACGCCCGCGCGCTCGACCGCCTGCACCAGCGGATCGACGACTTCCGGCGCTCCCACGACGGCGGCCCGGTGTACGTCGCGCTCGTGCCGCAGACGTCCGGGAGCGAGTCGGCCGGTGACGCGGAGCTGTTCGCGGCGGCGGTGCACACCAAGGTCGGCACGGACGGGGTGTACGTCGTCGCGGACCCGGCCGACGGCACGATCGACGCGGTCAGCCACGGTCTGCGGCTGGACGGAGACCGCCTGCTCTTCGATCTGCCGGACGACATCACACTCGGGGACAGCAGGGCGGACGAGTCCGACGACCACCTCCTCGGTGAACGCCTCGACGCGCTGATGACCTTCCTCGACCGGACACCGCGCACGGACCGGCCGGTCGAGGGCCCCTCCCCCGCGCCGGCCCCGAGCCCCGCCGAGGACAACGCCCTGCCCCCGCTGTTCGCCACCGACTTCTGGCCGGGTCTGATGGTGGGCGCCTTCGCGGCCCTCCTGCTCTCCGCCGTGCCGGCCGGGGTCACGGCGCTCGTGCTGCGCCGGCGGCGCCCGGCGACGGAACCGTTCGAGCGACTCCCCTTCACGGCACCCACGGAACCGTCGGCGTCCTGGCTGCGGCGCACCGCGTACGCCGAGCTGAGCGCGTTGGTCCGGGAGTTCACCGAGCACGGCGAGCAGCCCCTCGCCCGGGACCGCCTCGACGCCGCGCTGCTCCTCCTCGACGGTGACCCCGGCCGGGCCCGCCGGCCGGGGACGGACCCGGCGACCCTGGTCGCCGTGATCGCGCTGGCCCGGGCGGGCCGCGCCGCGCTCACCGGCCAGGACACCGACCTGTGCTGCGGCGTCAACCCCCTGCACGGAGCCGGCGTACGGCTCTCCCACGTCCGGGTCAGCGCCACCGGCCGACGCCTGCTGCCGGTCTGCGAACTGTGCCGCGACACCGCCATCGCCGAGCCCCTCGGCATCCCGCCCCGGCTGCTGCGGCTGCCCGCCCCGTCCGGCGGCGACCGCCTCCCCTACTACGACGCCACGGACGGCCCACTGACCGCGGTGCCGAGGGGCATCGCCCGGGTCGTCGAGAGGGTGAGGGAGACGGCCGGTGTCCACTGACGTGAGGCGCGTGCTCACTGCCCTCACGGCGCTGCTGGTGACGTCACTCGACGTCCCTCGACAAGCTCAGGGGACCGCCGGTGCCCACTGACCTCAGGGCGCGGCAGCGGCAGTTGGCGGACCGGATCCGCCGCACCGGCCTGCCCCTCAAGGTCGTCCTGACGCTGCTCACCAAGGGCGACGTCTTCGACGGCGACTCCGTCGTGCTCGCGGACAGGGTCCGCGACCGGCTCCCCGCACAGCGGGGACTCGTCCTCATCACGACGGACGGCGACTCCCCCGGCTCCCTGCGCGGGTTCGAGTGGCCCGCCGACACGCACCAGGCCCGGGAGGCCGTAGCCGCCGCCGGCTTCCTGGACGAGACACGGAACGCGGGCCTGGCGGACCTCACTGCCAAGGCCGTGGACCTGGTGGCGGAGGGCAGGGGCGAGCAGCGGTACGCGGAGGCGACGAAGCACCTGCGAGCCCCCGGGACACGGACCGATGAGGGGAAAACGCCCGACGGCACCTGTGGTTGGCTCCCAGCGGCGATTCCTCTGGCCCTGGTCCTGGCCCTGGCCCTGGCCCTCACCACGCTCGCGACCCGCGCCCTGCGCCGCCGCCGCGGGCCGGTCGCGTCGGTGCCCCACCTGGTGTTCGCGAAGGCCCGGGCCGCCGAGGAGGCGGAACTGCACCGCCGGGCGGAGGCGGAGATCCTGGCCCTCGGCGAGGCGACGCCTGCGGCGGACGTCACGACGACGCCCGGCCTCCAAGCCGCCCTCGACGCGTACGCCGCGGCCGGCGGGGTCCTCGACGAGGCACGGGGCCTGCCGGACCTGGCGGGCGCCCTGGCCCTGGCGAGCGAGGGCCAGGACGCTCTCGACGACACCCCTGGCCTGCCCCTCTGCTTCTTCGACCCCCGGCACGGCCGCGCCGCCCTCCGCACGCCCTGGCACCGACTCGGTCACCGAGACCGTCTCGACGTGACGGTGTGCCGCACCTGCGCGGACGCCCTACGGGACCGCCGCAGGCCGGAGGTGCTGACGGACCGGGACGAAAACGGCCGTACTATGCCCTATTTCGAGATTCCGCCGGAACGGAGCGTCTGGGCGGCGACGGGGTACGGCTCGCTGATGCCGGTGTCGGCCGGGTTCAGCAGGCACCGAACTGTAAGCCCCACGTGAGAGGAACGGCAGACATGACCGCGACGGCGGACAAGGCGGGGAGCGAGAGACCGATGCGCCGCGCCAAGGCGGCACGCGTCACAACGGGTATCGCCGCGGTTGTCGTCGCGCTGGTCCTGGCACTGGCGTTGACATCGTCGCCGGAGCGATTCGGCCTCTCCGCCTCCCCGGAGGTCTTCGAGAACGTCCACGCCGAGGGCCGGTCGTCCGAGGCATTCATCTTCGTATGGGCCCTAATCGCTCTCCCTGTCGCTGGCCTGCTCCACACTCCGTCGGCCTTGGCCAGGCGGGCTCGCGTCGGCACCGGCTGGGCGCTGGTGGCCGGATACTGGCTGTACGTGGTGCTGACGGCGGCGGTGGCCTGGGAGGTGGCGCGGCTCTTCCCGGCGACCGATGCTCCCGGCAAGGAGGGGGGCTTGTTCGGCGCGGCGATCCTGCTGGTCGTCTCCCCACCGCTGTTCGTCGTCAGCTCGGGCGGGGTGTTCCGCGAGGGACGAGAGCGCGGGACGCCGGTCCGGGACCAGCTCACGGCGTTCGCGATCCTGTGCTGCAGCTTCATCGGTCTGGTCGCGGGCCTGACCACCGGCTACAACTTCTCCTTCCCGCGCGCCGGCTTCCCGGCCGTGTTCCTTCCCGGCGGCGCGCTCTGGGGCCTGACGGCGGGGGCGGCCGTGGGCATGGGCATCGGCGCGGTGCTGACGGCCTCGACGGACAGGCGCCGCACCTTGAGCGACGACGCGAAGAGCTTCGCCCGGACGGCGACGGCCTTGCTCGCGCTCTGCCTGAGCCTCTCCCAACTGGGCTGGCTGCTGCCCAGTTGGGCGGTGGCCCTCATCGGAGTACCGGCGCCCTTCGTCCTGTTCGCAACGGCGGGACACTTCGTGTGGTTGGAGCGCTGGGTCCAGTACCGGCAGATCGAACTGCCGAAGGGGGCCCTCCACTGAGCCGATCCCGCCAAGGTGAGCCCCATACCTACCCGCTTGCCCTGTTCACTCGGTTATTCGCGCTGGTGAAACCGAAAACCTCACCGGTACCGTCAGTGCTCGTACTGCACTTCTGTCTTTCACGGGGAGCCACTGTGAAGCGCCGCACCTTGCCCGTCGCCGCCGCACTGACAGCGACGGCGGTACTGCTGTTGACGGCCTGCGGGAGCGGGGACGACAAGCCGGCCGACAACGACAAGATCGCAGGAGCAGACCAGGTGGCCGAGACCCCGAAGCAGTCCGCCAGCCCGTCAGCGGCCCAGGCCGGGGACAAGCCGGACGGCGTGGACGTCTCCCTGCCGAAGGACATGAACCTCGTCTTCGACTGGGGGAAGCCGAAGGACGCGAACGAGGCGGCTGCGATGGATGACGCGGCGAACTTCTTCCGTGCCATCTATCGCGGTGTGGACAAGCGCACGACCAAAGACGCTGCCGTCACCACGTACGCCACCGGCGATGGACTGCACTACGCGGACACGCAGATCAACGCCTGGATCGACGGCGGTTGGACCGCCACGGGAACGCTGCGCCACTACGACGCCACCACACGATCCGCCCCGAACGGCAAGTCGGTGGAGGTGGCATTCTGCGCGGACTCCGGGAAGTTCTTCGGCAAGGAGATCAAGTCGAAGAAGATCCTCGAGACCAGGCCCAGCATCGAGGACTTCGACTACTACAAGATTGTCATGGTCAAGGTCCCGACGGCCAAGGATCTGTGGCAGGCATCCAAGGTGTTCGTCGAGACGAAGGCAGCGAAGTGCCAGTGAACGGATCACAGCGCACACTCCTTGGAACCGCAGCACTGACGCTGGCCCTCAGCTCCTCCATCCTCACGCCATCGGCCTACGCGGCCAAGCCGGTGGGTTCCGGCAGTGGAGCCAACACAGAACAACAAGGCGGCGGAGACAGCACCGGCATCTACGCCACCGCCCGCATCCAGTACTCCGGATCCGTCACCAAGGACGGCAGCACCGGGAACGTGGCGTCCACGGACGTCAACTGGTCGCCGCCACCCTGCTGGTACGCCCCCTACCTGGGCGCCAAGGACTTCAAGAAGAAGATGTCCGAGGACCTCGATCGTCAGCTGAACACACCCGGCATGGGCGGGACGGCGGGTTCGGCGCTCGGGCAGACGAAGCGTCACTACGAGGACGGGTTCGGCTGGGACGGAAGCCCCGGCTACAAGGACTACAACATCGAGAACGACGGCGAGGGCATGTTCTGGGCCGGCGTCGAAAACCCGAACGAGCCTGACTACCTCAAGCGGACCTCGTGCACCGACCTGCCCTTCTGGGTGGAGAACGGCGAGGCGCCGCCGGCCCGGTACGAGGAGGCCATCAAACCCGAGATGCTCGCCGCCCTCGCGTACCAGCACATGGAATTGCCCGACACCAAGGTCACCCTCGCACCCCAGGCGGAGACCAAGGTGAACCTGCCGACGTGGGCCTGGCTGGACAAGGCCGTCTTCGACGAGGTCCAGGCCACGGCGGCCATCAACGTGCCCGGCTTCAACATCCAGGCCACCACCACCGCCAAGCCGGTGGCCCTCAAACTGCGCCCCGGCACCGAGGACGCCGAGACGTACCCCGCCTCCGGCGAGTGCGTCATCAACGCCGACGGCTCCATCGGCGAGCCGTACGCCAAGGGCAAGGCCGACCAGACCCCACCGTGCGGGCTCAAGTACCTCCGCTCCTCCGGCAACGGCACGTTCAAGCTCCAGGCCACCATCACCTGGGACATCGCGTGGACGGGCACCGGCGGCACGGGCGGCGACCTCCCGAACGGCACATTCGGCAACGAACAGGCCGTCACGGTCCAGGAGATCCAGTCCGTCAACCGTTGATGGCTGTCCATCGGTACAGACCACGAGCCCAGCCGGAGAAGTAAGCGTGGCGAACGACGCATACCTCAAGGTGTGGAATTGGACTTCCGACTCAGGACAATCAAGCGGGAGCTCAAGAACCTGCGCAGTCACCGCGAGGACATGCGCGATGGCGAACGACTCCGGGGAAACCCGGCTCAGACAACCAACGATTGAAGGAGCACATAGGTCGTGGCAAAAGACTCCGATCTGATCGTCAACGTGGAGCTTCTCACGGAATCCGAGTCCCGACTTAAGAGCATCAAAAAGGAACTTGAGAATCTCGATAATAGAAAAGATGACATGCATCCGTACTGGGGGAGCGGAAATATTTCGGATGTCATGGATGAGTTCGTTGATAATTGGGACGACTATCGGAAGAAGATGATTGAGACCGTTGATACGGTAGGAAAGCTGGTGAAAGGTACGATTGACGGATTCACCGGTCTTGACGCTGAACTCGCCAAGGAACTCAGAAAGGCCGGAAAGAAAAAGTGAGCGCCACTTCGAAGCCCCGCCCCCGCGATTGGCACCCACTTGCCGAATCAGACCCGATTCCGGGGGATCCCGAGGAGATTCGGGATGAAGTAGCCCACATGGACAGTGTCGCCAAGTCCCTTCGGCGACAAGCACAACTACTGGTGCAGATTGGCGACGACAACGAACTGAAGGGAAAATACGCCAGTAAACTTCGCGACGAAGCGGGTGACCTCGAGAAACATCTGCGAGAAGTCGCAAGCCGTTACGAGCGTGTGCACGGCCACCTAAAAAGGTGGGCTGACGATCTGGAAGACTACCAGGACAGAGCCGACAGAATCCTTGCCAATGCAAAGCGGGAGCAAGAAGAAGCCGACGCAGCCAAGAAGAAGGAGCAATCATCCGAAGAGAAAGAAGCGTCACGCTCGGATGACGATCCTCTGAAAGAGTATCGGAAACAACTTGAGACGGTAAAGGGGGAACGGGACGAGAGTGCGGCAGGTTACGCGACGCAAATTGGGCGCGAGATCAAGGACATCATCAAAGATAGCTGGTGGGAAGACGCCGTACCCACCATCAAGATCGTGATAGATGCGTTGAGTTGGGCCGCCACGATCATCGGACTCGTTGCTCTGTTGATAACGCCTGTCGGCTGGGTGGCGATGCTCGCAACGATCGCCACTGCGCTGGTTATGGCGGGACATGTGCTCCTTGCCGTAACAGGCGACGGATCGTGGATGGATGTCGCTATGGATGCTTTTTCTCTCGTGACCATGGGCATGGGAGCGCGTGCCCTTGCTGGCCTCAAGGGAATTCAGAAGACAATGCGCACCCTTTCGGCCAGAGGCGCTGCCAAGAACACCGAAAAAGCCGTCCGGAATGCCGAGAAGGTCGCACAGAAACGAAAGGAACTGCAACGAATCATCAACAGCAAGAAGGCTCCAAAGCGTCAGAAAATCGGCGCGCAGAAGGAGCTCGCCCGACTTGGAAAGTCTGAGCAGCGGGCCGGGAAAGCCGCTCGTAGGGAGGAGATGCAGAGGGACCTACCCGAAGCTCAGTCGAGCGACCTGCGGAAGGCCGCTGGCGACCAAGAGGTCGCGCAGCACTACAAGGATATTCAGCGGATGCGCGCGGAGCATCCCGGGAACACCCGACTTCAAGAGGCGAGCGTCGGCGCCGAGGAATATAAGCTGAACTTCCAGCAGGCGTTCGCCATGGCGACAACCGCCGACTTGGCTGACAAGAACCTAGGCACAAGTGACATTTGGGAAGGGAAGCCGTACCTGGCTCCTTACAATGATTTCAAGGAGTCGTTCACCGGAGGCTGGGGATCTGAATGGTAACTAACAACCCTGGGAATGAAGGCAGCAGCGCCCCTGTCTCAAAAGCACAAAGACGCCGAATGATGGCAGCAGCAGAAGCAGAGCGCGCTCGGGCGACTGCTGAGGCCAGGAGGCTGGATACGGCTGCTCGAAACGTTCGGCTTCTGATCGGTTGCAGCATCGTCGGCGCTGTTGCAATGGCACCGATTTCCATGTTGCTCGCACGATCCGTAGCCGGAAACCAACAAGAAGCCATGGTCCGGTTCCTTTTGGGCTCGGCCCTTGTGGCGGCAACCGGCCTCGTCTGCCTCGGCATCTACAAGAGTCAGAGCCTTCCGGTTGAACCTGACGGACTTTCTTTTCAAGTGTCCTTTGGATCAGCCGTGTTGGCGGGATGCGGGATTCTGACCAACCATTTGGCGTTTATCGTCGTACCACTCATTCCATCGGCTGTTTTTTGGGCGCTCCGCAAGTTCCGCAAGCGAAGCAGTACACAGGTCCGAGACGGGAACGACTCGATCACATGAATAGCGATAATCCAACACACCACTGCACTCCAACCGGATATTCCATTATCCTGCCGCCAGGATGGACGGGAATTCCGCTACGCGATCACAATGCCACAGACGCTGCGGTGCGTAAAATCGTTGAAAAAGCGTGCGGTGACCTGCCCCCCAGCTTCCCACGTGACAGGGTGACCCCGTATCGCTTGGAGATCGAAGGGCGGCTGCGCAAGGGAATCAACGAAGCCCGTAAAGGGGACGGGTTGGATCTCTACCTCCCGGTGTACGAACGAGGAAGGGTACCTCTCGGTGCATCGTTCGTCGTAGCCGAGACGGCCAGTCCTCGCGGTGCCGCTGCGGATGCGAATAGCCTTCTTGCGCTCATGACCGCTGAGTCGGATGCGAGCCACTGTGAGACCGTAACCGTCGCAGAAACCACCGCAGTACGGCGGGATGCACTGGTGGGAGGCAAGAGCAAGGAAGACGTCGAGGCAGCTTCTCGTCGTGTTGACTATGTGATCCCCGTGCCTAAGGATTCAACCAGATGCGTGGTGGTTTCTTTCTCCACCGTGGGCGCGGGCGATCCGGAGGACGAGATCGCTGAGGCCACGACCGAGCTTTTCGACGCCATCATGACTACCTTTCGTTGGAGGGCAGCATGACGTGGCTTGACATTGACTATGACCCCGACCTCTGGGTGGAAATCCCAAGCCAGTGGACCATTTCAGCTGGCGATGAATGGTACGGAAGCGACAACAGAACTCAGGAGGAATGGGCAGACGAGATCGCCGAGTTTTGTTGGGAGGAGTCCAGCGAAAGGAAGTACACCGCAAGCGAGGTCGAGCTGCTCTCGCAGACTCTACTTGAATGCGTTCGGCGCTATCCTCCGATGTACCCGCGGTCTGAGGTTCTCCTGTATTTGCCCACCCCGAAGGCTGTTCCCCTACCCGTGTGGATTGCTCATGTTCCTGCAGAAGGCGATAGAGAACTGACTTTGCGAGAGCTGACACTCGCCGACGATCCGGCAGCCATCGAGCCGCCTATTGTCGAGAAGTGGACAGCCGAGGAACTGGGCGAAGGGCTCAGGGTGCTTCGGTATCACGCGCTCGACCAACATCAGGAACTCATGGTTGGTCTGCGATATGCCTGGCGGAGCGAAGTCAATAACCGTGACGTAGTGCTGATCACAGGGTCCCCGGCTCCCGGGCAGGTGATGTCCGCAGTGGACGCCATCGCCGACCTGACTCACGTGATCCAGCTGCACGATGACGAAGACTGATCCGGAACATCGAGGAAGACTTCGGGCGTCCGTCAGAGGGTGTGGTCGAGTTTTGGGTCTCCTGCCGCCCCAGTCATCGCTGCCGCGCCCCCCGGCTCCCACCCTTCCCTCTCTTCCGAAGCCGCCGAAGCCTCTCCCGTTCCACAGCCGTCCGCTGCTCGGCCCGCCCCTTGGTCCAGCGATACACGCACCAGCCCAACACCCCCACGGTGAGCGCATAGGCCAGAAAGGCCGGGCCCGTCCCCGGGACATAGGCACAGGTGGAGGACCGGCAGTTGCGGCTGGGGAGACCGCTCAGGAGGTACAGGAAAGGGCAAAAGGCCGCCGCCCAGCAGATCGCGGTGCGGACGGACCGCCACCCCCGGTCAAAGCGGGTCGTTGGCCCGGGCGCGGACGGTGACGCGAAGCTGCGCGCGCCTCCCGCGCCGACGACGGTGAGCGCTCCCAAGGTCCCTCCTACCACCCAGGAGCCCCCCCCCCCCCCCCCCCCCCCCCCGGGGGGGGGGGGGGGCGGGGGGGGGCGCGGCGGGGGGGGGCGGGGGGGGCCGCCCCGCGCGCCCCCGCGGCGCCGGC
>NZ_JBIBUF010000002.1:1238975-1334507 GCF_043079125.1 Streptomyces sp. NPDC015242
GGCCGTGACCCATAGGCTGCCCCCCCCCCCCGCGCGCCGCCGTCGGCGTCCGCCCATGCCCCCCCCCCCCGCCCCGCCCCGCCCCCCCCCCCCCCCCCCGGGGAGGAAGTCCACCAGCTGGGGAAGCGTCTCTCGTGCAAGGCGTTTGGACACGCCGAACACCAGAAGGATCACCGCGAGAGCGGCAGCCAGGAAGGCGACTCCGCCGGCGATGCTCAAGCCGTCCCTCATCCGAAAACGAGCGCCGGCTCCGGCCCCACGTCCGCTCGGCGCCCCCGTGGTTCGCTTCGCCATTCCCCCGCCCTCGTTCTCGACAAGCGCCGTCTCCGCGCACGGCGGTGCGGCAAGGTGCCCCGCACCCCGCCGCACCACCCCGCGACAACCGAAGCCGCCTACTTCCGAGCCTGCTTAGCCAGCTCCTCGTCGATCTGCTCGAACTTGTCCGCCGCCATGGTCAGGTAGTCCCCCATGCCGTCGAGCCCGTCCAGCGTCGTCTTCGTGCCCTGCACGAACTCGTCGAAGTTCTCGTCGAACGCCTTCGACGAGCTCTTCGTGACATAGCCGGACTGCACGAGGTTGTTGATGTACTTGCGGAGGCCCTCGAGCTTCTCCTGGAGCTTTTCCTTCTCCTTCACGACATGCTTGGCCGCTTCCCGCATGTCCTGATATGTGATGTCAAGGTCCTTGGCCATGAAGCCGCTTCCTCTCACGACGCCGCAGGGCCAACCCCCGTGGCTCCCTGTTGTGCGGACTCCTCGGCGCCCGGGCCGAGTTGCCGATCGCACGTGGCAACCGGTGTGATCGTCCGCTCTTGCGCATGCAGCTTACGGGTGTGGCCTGTGGTGCCACATCCTCGGCTTGTGAACGAGGCGTCGGGAAAGCGTGCATGAGATTGCCATCGGGAACATCACCGCGCCTCCCCATTGCCCCGCCACCGCACCGAACGGATATCGTCCTTACGGCTGTGACCCCAGTGACGGGAAGTGACTGGAGCGGACGCAGCAACGGACACCACAGCGGCCACGAAGCCACACGGGCCCAGTGGCACGGGGAGGACAAGTCGTGCGCCTGACTCTGACCGTCGTCGACCCGTACGGCGGTGGTTCCGCCGACGTCGTGCTCGACGCCGATCCTGAGTCCACCGTGGGGGACATCGCCCAGGAACTCGCCCGGCAGGTCGGGCACAGCGGGGCGCAGGTCATCCCGCTCGGGCAGCACCGGCACGCGCCGGCCAACAACGCGCCCCTCGTGTACGTGGACGGGTACGCCGTCGATCCCGCCGCCACCGTCGTCGGCTCACCCCTGCGCGAGGGCGCCGTCGTCAGCCTTCAGGATCCGTCCGGGTGTCTGCCGGGTGAGCCCACCGGGCTCGTGGAGCTGCGGGTCGTCGGTGGGCCGGCCGCCGGGTTCGTGCACCGGCTCGGCGTCGGCCGCTACGACATCGGCAGCGGCGCCGCCTCCTACGTCCGCATCGACGATCCCGAGGTCGACGCCCGGGCCCTGACCCTCTCCGTCGCCACCGACGGCACCTGCCGGGTCGCCGTCCACACGGACCAGGAGCACGTCACCCTCGACGGCACTCCCCTCGCCGGCGACGACAAGGAGGCGTCCGGCGGCGACAAGGGCCGCAAGCGGAAGAGCAAGAAGGGCGAGCAGGAACAGAACACCGACGACGGGCCCGCCGAGTGGCCCCTCGGCGCGCAGGTCGGGATCGGCAACACCCTGCTGGAGCTGACCCGTTACACGCCCCCGAACGCCGCCCTGAAGTGGTCCGACGACGGCATCGGGCTGGACTACAACCGGCCCCCGCGGCTGCGCCCGCCCGAGCGGCAGACCACCTTCCGGCTGCCCTCCGCGCCCCGCGAGTACGAGGCCCGGCCGCTGCCCTGGCTGATGGCGCTGACGCCGCTGGTCGGTGCCGTCGTGTCGGTGATGATCTTCCAGCGCTGGTACTACCTGATCATGGCCGCGCTGAGCCCGGTCCTGCTCTTCGCTAACTACTACAACGACAAGAAGCACGGGCGTAAGTCGCACGCCAAGCAGGTCCAGGAGTACGAGGAGCAGAAGGAGCGGATCGAGAAGGACGCCCAGGACGCGCTCGTCGCGGAGCGGAACGACCGGCGGCACGCCATACCCGACCCGGCGACCGTGCTCGCCCTCGGGACCGGGCCCCGCACCCGGCTGTGGGAGCGGCGGCGCACCGACCGGGACCATCTGCTGCTGCGGTTCGGGACCGGCCGGCTGCCCTCCGAGGTCGTGCTGGACGACCCCGAGCAGGACGACCACCGCCGCCAGGTGACCTGGAAGATCGAGGACGCGCCGGTCGCGCTGCACCTGCGCACGCTCGGCGTCATCGGCGTGGCAGGGCCCGGCGACTCGGCGCGGGCGCTGGGGCGTTGGGCGGTCGCCCAGGCCGCGGCGCTGCACAGCCCGATGGACGTGCAGTTCTACGTGCTGAGCGAGAACGCCGCGCGGGAGTCGTGGGACTGGGTGCGCTGGCTGCCGCACGCCCGGCCGGCCGGCGGGCAGGACGTCAACGCGCTGATCGGGACCGACGCCGAGACGGTCGGTGCCCGGATCGGCGAGCTGACGCAGATCCTCGACGCCCGCAAGAAGGCCGCCGAGCAGAACAGGGCGCAGGGCTCGACGTTCAGCGACCCGGACATCGTGGTGGTGTGGGACGGGTCGCGGCGGCTGCGGTCCCTGCCCGGCGTGGTCCGGCTGCTGCGGGAGGGACCGTCGGTGTCGATGTTCGCCCTCTGCCTCGACGCGGAGGAGCGGTTCCTGCCCGGTGAGTGCCAGGCGTTCGTCGTAGCGGAGCCGAAGGCCGAGGAGTCCGGGCCCGACGGGCAGCTGCAGCAGCGGGGACAGCGGGAGGCGCAGCCGGTGGCCGGGGGTTTCCCCTCCTTCCAGGCCTGGCACACCACCGCCCCGCAGCCCGAACAGGCGGACCGTGTCGAGAAGTTGCGGCTGCGCGTGGAGGAGGCCGGTGCGGAGCGGCTGAAGGACGTACGGCCCGACTTCGTCTCCCCGGCCTGGTGTCTGCGGCTGGCGCGGTCGCTGTCGCCGCTGCGGGACATCAGCGGCGAGACCGAGGACTCGGCGCTGCCGGCCTCCAGCCGGCTGCTGGACGTGCTGCAGCTGGAGCCGCCGACGAGTGACGCGATCGTCGCCCGGTGGCGGATGGGCGGGCAGTCGACGCTGGCCGTGATCGGCGAGTCGTACGACGGGCCGTTCGGCATCGACATCCGCAAGGACGGGCCGCACGGTCTGATCGCCGGTACGACCGGTTCCGGCAAGTCGGAGCTGCTGCAGACCATCGTGGCGGCGCTGGCGGTGGCGAACACGCCCGAGAACATGACGTTCGTGCTGGTCGACTACAAGGGTGGCGCGGCCTTCAAGGACTGTGTGCATCTGCCGCACACGGTCGGCATGGTGACCGACCTCGACGCCCATCTCGTGGAGCGCGCGCTGGAGTCGCTCGGGGCGGAGCTGCACCGGCGCGAGCACATCCTGGCCGCCGCGGACGCCAAGGACATCGAGGACTACCAGGATCTGGTGCGCCGCGATCCGTCGCACCGGCCCGTGCCCCGGCTGCTCATCGTCATCGACGAGTTCGCCTCGATGGTGCGCGACCTGCCCGACTTCGTGACCGGGCTCGTGAACATCGCCCAGCGCGGCCGGTCCCTCGGCATCCACCTGCTGCTGGCGACGCAGCGGCCGTCCGGCGTGGTCTCCCCCGAGATCCGCGCCAACACCAACCTGCGGATCGCGCTGCGCGTGACGGACGGCGGCGAGTCGACCGACGTCATCGACTCGCCCGAGGCCGGGCACATCTCCAAGAGCACCCCGGGCCGCGCCTACGCCCGCCTCGGGCACGCCTCCCTGGTCCCGTTCCAGTCGGGGCGGGTCGGCGGGCGGCGGCCCGGTGCGGCCGACCCGGCCGTGCTGATGCCCTGGGTCGCCCCGCTGACCTGGGAGGACCTGGGCCGGGCCGCGCTGGCCAAGCCGAAGGCGCAGGCGCGGGAGGACGAGGAGATCACCGACCTGAAGGTCCTGGTCGACACGATCCGGGACGCCAACCGCTCCCTCGGCATCCCGCCCCAGCACAGCCCGTGGCTGCCCGCCCTGGACGAGACGCTGCTGCTGGACGAGATCGAGGTGCCCGCCTTCGCCGGCGGCCCGGGCAAGCTGCCCCCGGCCCCGTACGGCATCGAGGACCTGCCGGCGAGCCAGTCGCGCCGCCCGGTCGTGGTGGACTTCTCCTCCTTCGGGCATCTGATGATCGGCGGTGCCCCGCGCAGCGGCCGCTCGCAGGTGCTGCGCACCCTGGCCGGTTCGATCGCGCGCACCCACTCCGTCGCCGACGTGCACCTGTACGGCATCGACTGCGGCAACGGCGCGCTCAACGCCCTGACGCGGCTGCCGCACTGCGGGGCGGTCGTCGGGCGCAACCAGACGGAGCGGGTGGTGCGGCTGGTCAACCGGCTCAAGGGCGAGCTGGGCCGCCGCCAGGACCTGCTGTCCGAGAAGGGCTTCGCGGACATCGGGGAACAGCGGGCCTCGGTGTCCGAGGACGAGCGGCTGCCGCACATCGTGGTGCTGCTGGACCGCTGGGAGGGCTGGGTGCCCACGCTCGGCGAGATCGACCACGGCTCGCTGACGGACGAGTTGCAGACGATGATGCGCGAGGGCGCGAGCGTCGGCATCCACCTCGTCCTCACCGGTGACCGGACGCTGCTGGTGGGCCGGATCGCCACGCTCACCGAGGACAAGTACGGTCTGCGGCTGGCGGACCGCAGCGACTTCTCGGCGCTCGGCATCCCGGTGCGCAAGGTGCCGGAGGAGATCCCGCCGGGCCGTGCCTTCCGCAACGAGTTCGGTACGGAGACGCAGTTCGCGCTGCTCGCCGAGGACACCAGCGGTCAGGGCCAGGCGGCGGCGCTGGCGGCCATCGGCGAGGCGGCCAGCGCACGCGACGCCGAAGTGCCGCGCGCGCGGCGCCCGTTCCGCGTCGACAGCCTGCCCAGCCGGATCTCCTTCCCCGAGGCGTGGGAGCTGCGCGACCCGGACGCGTCCCGTTCCCGGCTGTACGGTCTGGCCGGCATCGGCGGTGACGAGATCGTCGGCTTCGGGCCCGATCTCGCGCAGGGCGTACCGGCGTTCGTCATCGCCGGTCCGGCCAAGTCGGGCCGCTCGACGGTGCTGCTGAACTTCGCGCACTCGTTCCTGGCCCAGGGCACGCGGCTGGTGATCGCGGCGCCGCGCCAGTCACCGCTGCGCGGGCTCGACGGCACGGACGGCGTGCTGAAGGTCTTCACCGGTGACGACATCGACGAGGACGACTTCGAGGAGCTGATCGACCAGGCGTCCCCGGAGGAGCCGATCGCGGTGCTCGTCGACGACGGCGAGATCCTGGAGGACTGCGACGCCGAGAGCCAGCTGAAGAAGCTGGTCTCACGCGGCGCGGAACGGGGTCTGGCGCTCGTCATCGCCGGTGACGAGGAGGACGTGTGCAGCGGCTTCTCGGGCTGGCAGGTCGACGCGAAGAAGGCCCGCCGCGGCATCCTGCTCTCCCCGCAGGAGTCCTCCAGCGGCGACCTCATCGGCGTGCGGCTGTCCCGCAGCATGGTGGGCGGGCAGGTCGCCCCGGGCAAGGGCATGCTGCACCTCGGCGACGGGGAGCTGCGCACGGTCGTCATCCCGGGGTGAGGCGATGAGCGGCGGTTCGGCGAAGCCGGAGCGGAGGAGGGCGGCGGGGGCCGCGCTGCAGTACGCGCACCGGCCGGGGCGGGGGCACGCCAACGAGCCGAAGAAGCGGGACTGGGGATGCGCCTGGGGCTGCCTGGTACTCCCCGGCTTCGTCGTCCTGATGATGCCGGTGGTTCTGTTCGACACGTACTGGGGCCACGCGCTCTGGGGCGACTTCGCCCCGGCGTGGCCCGGCGGGGCGTACGTCTTCGCCGGCACGGTCGGCGCCCTGGTCCCGCTGGCCTTCCTCGCCTGGGTGGCGCCGCTGGTCCGGATGGAGTGGAAGAAGAGCAAACCGCATTCGCTGGCCTGGGCGATCGCGTCCCTGCCCGGACTGGCCGCCGGTTACCTGCTCGCGGGGGTGATCAGCGCCACCGCACGGCCCCAGCGGCGCCGGGACTGGGACGCCGACTGCTACCGCGAGGGCGGCCCCTGCTGGGTGCACGTGCACTACCCGTGGCTGTGGGCCGTGGGCCTGGCCGGCACCCTCGCGGTGGTCGCGCTGCTGATCGGCCTGTTCGTCCGGCACGTGCGCGGGTCGTCCGCGCCTACCGCACCTTCGACAGCCGGGCCTCAGGACGGCCCGACTCCTGGCTCTCCGAGCGGTAGCGGAGATCGTCGCCCACCGGTGTGAGGCGGACGGTCGTGGGGGCCGGGTTGCAGCCGCTGTGGTTGGTCTTCGCGCCGACCGACGTCGCGACCAGCTCCTTCTTCGTCACCTGCTTCAGGGTGAGGACGTCCACGCAGACGCCGCCGAGCTGGTCGGTCTGGCGGACGCGTCCCAGCTCCTGTCCGGCCTCCGCACGCTGCACGGTGACCCGGAACGTGCCGAGCGGCAGCCTGCCGTCCAGGGCGGTGCCCTGCCCCTCCCAGGTGCCCAGGTAGGCGGCGGGCACCGTACCGGACGGGGCGGAGCTCGCGGTCGCCGCGGGTGGCGAGTAGGCGTCGGCGCTGCCCGAACCCCCGTCGTCCCCGCCGCTCCCGCCCGGCAGCAGGTCGAGGACGAGGACCGACCCGATCGTGACGGCGGCCATCGCCCCCGCGACGGCGAGCGCGACGGAGCAGCTCAGCCTGCGCACCCGCCCCTCGCCCTCGGGCGCGGAGGTCGCGGCGACGGACAGGGTGACCTTGCCGGGCCGCCGTCCCCCGGAGGGGACGCCGGTGTCCTCGCGGTGCGCGTCGCGGGGTTCGGGTACGGCGGTGGGGGCCGGCGCGGCTGAGGCCGGCGCGGGCGGCGAGCCGGCCGGCCCGTCCGCCACCGGCAGGGGACCGCCCGGCACACGCGGCTGCCCCTGCGGCACCGACGGCGGACCGCCCATCACGGGCGGCGGCCCGAACACCCCCGCACCACCGGCAGCCCCCGCGGTCCCGCCCGCCTCCGGTTCCCCCACCGACGGACTGCCGAAGCCCACCGACGGACTGCCGAAGCCCACCGACGGACTGCCGAAGTCCACCGACGGGCTGCTGAAGCCCACCGGCCCCGAGGGCGCTCCCGCCCCCGTGGCAGCCCCGGCCTCCAGGTTCAGCAGCCGCACGGCACCGCGGCTCACCTGTTCCACCAGCGTCCCCGGCAGCCACCCGCCCGCCACCAGCCGGGCCGCCCCCTCGGGGGCGAGCCGGCGGGCCAGCTCCGCGGGAGCGGGCCGCGCAGCCGGGTCCTTGGCCAGGCAGGCCGCCGTCAGGGAGCGCAGTTCGCCGTCGAGCAGACCGAGTTCCGGCTCCTCGTGCACCACCTTGTAGAGCAGGGCCGCGGAGGAGTCCCCGGGGAAGGGCGGTTCGCCGGTCGCCGCGTACGCGAGGACGGCCCCCAGGGAGAAGACGTCCGCCGCGCCCGTGACGCCCTTGCCCAGGATCTGCTCGGGCGACATGTAACCGGGGGAGCCGACGGAGACGCCGGTGGAGGTCAGGGACGCCGTGCCGTCGGTGGCCCGGGCGATGCCGAAGTCGATCAGCAGCGGGCCGTCCAGGGTGAGCAGGACGTTCGACGGCTTCACGTCACGGTGGACGAGTCCCAGCTCGTGCACCGCCGCCAGCGCCTCGGCGAGCCCCGCCCCGAGCGCCCGTACGGTGTGGGCCGGCAGGGGCCCGCCGTCGGTCACGGCCGCGGACAGTGACGGGCCGGCGGCGTACGCCGTCGCCACCCACGGCACGCGCGCGTCCGGGTCCGCGTCCAGGACGGGCGCGGTCCAGGCACCGCCCACCCGGCGCGCGGCCTCGACCTCGCGGCGGAAGCGGGCCCGGAACTCGTCGTCCAGCGCGAGGTGCGGATGCACGATCTTCACCGCGACCGTGCGGCCCCCGGCGCTGCGGCCCAGGTAGACCCGGCCCATGCCACCGGCACCCAGCCGGCCGAGCAGCCGGTAGGGACCCACGGCCGTGGGTTCGTCGGCATCGAGCGGCCGCATGGCGTCACCCCTCCCCCGTGGGCGCGCGGGGCACTCCCCGGTCCGGCACGCCCGCATCTCCCAGCAGAGTAGTGCCGGGGCACCGCCGCACCCACGGCCGGAGCAGGTCCGTTTCGCGGCGCCGCGCTCCCGTCCGCCGGGCTCAGGGCTGGAGCAGGTCCACCTTCACGTCCGCCGGGAAGCCGGTCGTCGGGCCGACCCGGCGGGCGAACTCGGCGACCGCCTCCAGCTGGGGCCCGCCGAAGCGGAAGTCGAGGGTGGTGAAGTAACGGGCGAGGGTCTCCTCGTCGAAGGCCTCCCAGCGGGCGGCCTGCTCGGCGACCTTGCCGACCTCCTCCAGGGAGAGGTTGCGCGAGTCGAGGAACGCGGCGTGCACCTTGCGCGTGATGGCGGGCTCGCGCTCGGCGTACTCGCGGCGCGCCGCCCAGACCGCGAAGACGAACGGCAGGCCGGTCCATTCCTTCCACAGGGCGCCCAGGTCGTGCACCTCCAGGCCGAAGCGGGGCCCGTCGACCATGTTGGCGCGCAGGGCCGCGTCGCCGATGAGGACGGCGGCGTCGGCCTCCCGCATCATCAGGCCGAGGTCGGGCGGGCAGGTGTAGTAGTCCGGCTGGACGCCGTAGCGCTCGGCGAGGAGCAGCTGGGCGAGGCGGACGGAGGTGCGGGAGGTCGAGCCGAGGGCGACGCGGGCGCCGTCCAGCCGGTCGAGCGGGACCTGCGAGACGATCACGCAGGACATGACCGGGCCGTCGCAGCCGACGGCGATGTCGGGGAAGGCGACCAGGTCGTCGGCGTGCTTGAGGAACTCGACGAGGGTGACCGGACCGATGTCGAGATCGCCCTGCACCAGCTTCTCGCTGAGCTTCTCCGGGGTGTCCTTGGTGAGCTCGAAGTCGAGGAGCGTGCCCGTTCTCGCGAGCCCCCAGTACAGGGGCAGGCAGTTCAGGAACTGGATGTGGCCGACGCGCGGCCGGGTGCGAGGATTGTCCACATCGTGAGGCTAGCCCTCACGGCACCGGGCCCCGCGTCCGGCCCCGCCGTCGGGGCTCCGGCCGCCGCTCGCGGCCGATCCGCCAGTCGGCCGGGGGATGTTCAAACATTCGGGTGACGTGATCTTGACCCCTATTGCATTCCGGGGTCCGCGTGCTAGGCTCGTCGCAAGTTGCAGTTTGGTTTCCCTTGCAGTACAGAGCCTGCGGAGCATGTGACCGCGGGCTCTCGTCATTCTCAGACATACGCACTTGTGCAGAATTCACTCTTCACACTTGCTGGTTCTGGAGCAGGGCAACCCTTTTGAGCCCAAGGAGGGCTTATGGCTACCGGAACCGTGAAGTGGTTCAACGCCGAAAAGGGCTTTGGTTTCATCGCCCAGGAGGGCGGCGGCCCCGACGTCTTCGTCCACTACTCCGCGATCAATGCGCAGGGATTCCGGTCCCTGGAGGAGAACCAGCAGGTGTCTTTCGACGTCACGCAGGGTCCGAAGGGCCCGCAGGCTGAGAACGTCACGCCGGTCTGATCAGCAGTACCCAAGGAGCCCCGCGCCGCCAGGCGACGGGGCTCCTGCCCTTTTCGGTCCCTTTCACCCGGTGAATTCCGGGCGAATTCTGCTCGACCACCCGGGGACCGGACCGCCGGGAACGGGCGGCCCGGGTGTCCGTGCTCCCCGGTAGCGTCACGCCCCATGACCGAAGCCGACTTCCTGACCGAGACCCGCACCTTCTACGACGCCGTGGCCGAGGAGTACGCCGAGCGCTTCCGGGACGCCGCCACCCCGCTCGACCTGGGCCTGCTGTACGGGTTCGCGGAGCTCGTGGGCGAGGGCGGCGAGGTCGCCGACCTGGGGTGCGGGCCCGGGCGGGTGACGGCGTACCTGGCGTCCAGGGGACTGTCGGTCTTCGGGCTGGACCTGTCGGAGTCGATGCTGGCGATCGCCCGGCGCGAGCACCCCGCGCTGCGGTTCGAGCAGGGCTCGATGCTGGACCTGGACCTGCCGGACGGCTCCCTGGACGGGATCGTGGCCTGGTACTCCACCATCCACACGCCCGTGGAGCACCTGCCCGCCCTCTTCGCCGGCTTCCACCGCGTCCTGCGCCCGGGCGGGCACCTGCTCCTGGGCTTCCAGTACGGCGAGGAGCCCCGGCGCTACGAGGAGGCCTTCGGCCACCGGGTGTCCCTGAGCTTCCACCGCCGACGGCCCGAGCGGATGGCCGCGCTGCTGGAGGGGGCCGGTTTCACCGTCCGGTTGCGGACGGTGCGGGAGGCCGACGAGGAGTACGGCGAGCCGGTCCCCCAGGCGGCCCTGGTGGCCCGCAGGCCCTCACGGACCGCTTAGCCCTCACGGACCGCTCAGCCCTCACAGACCGCGGCGCCCGGCCGGGCGCCGCGGCCCCGCGCCCCCGCGGTCATTCGAGGCCGATGGCCGCGCAGTCCGCCCTGTACTCGGCGGTGCAGATGTCCTTCACCGTGTACACGCCGTCGGTGATCACGGTCTCCTTGATGTTGTCCTTGGTGAGGGCGACCACCGGCACCAGCATCGCCGGGATGTTCTTGTGCGTCGGGCTGTCGACCGTCTCGCGGGTCAGCGCGGCGAACTCGATCGAGCGGTCCTGGACCTTGGCGACGGCGATCTTCGCGGCGTTGGTCGCCTCCAGCAGGAAGGACTTGTACACGGTCATGTACTGCTCCCCCGACACCACCCGCTGCACGGCGTCCAGGTTCGCGTCCTGCCCGGTCACCGGCGGCATCTTCGTGGCGCCCGCCTCCTTGAGCGCCTCGATGACGGCACCGGCCATGCCGTCGTTGGCCGAGTAGACGGCGGCGATGTCGTTCAGCCCGACCGCCTTGATGGCCTTGCGCATGTTGGCCTTGGCGATCGCGGGCTTCCACTCCTTGGTGTCGTACTGCTGGACGATGTCGACCTGACCCTGGAGTTCGCCCAGCGCGCCGTTCCTGAAGCGTGCGGTGTTGGGGTCGGCGGGGTCGCCGTTCATCATGACGACCTTGCTGTTCTCGGCCTTCTCCCCCAGTTCGCCGAGGATCGCGCGGCCCTGCACCTGCCCGACGAGTTCGTTGTCATGGGAGACGTACGCGTCGATGGGGCCCTCGGCGAGCCGGTCGTAGGCGACGACGGGGATGCCCGCCTCCTTGGCCTTCCGCACGTCCGGGGCGATGGCCTTGGAGTCCAGGGCGTCGACGAGGATGACGTCCACCCTGTCGGCGATCATCTCGCGGAACTGCTCGCTCTGCCGGGAGACGCTCGCCTCGGCGTTGGCGTAGCGGACCGTGCCCTTGTTCTCGGTGAGGGCGGCGACCTCCTGCTTGATGAGGGGGTGGTCGAACCTCTCGAAGCGTGCCGTGTCCCGGTCGGGCAGCAGCAGCCCCACCGTGATGTCGTTGCCCTTCTTCCCGCCGGCCGGGTCGTCGCTTCCGCCGTCACCGCACGCGGCGAGGGACAGGGCCGACACGGAGACCGCCAGGCCTATGCAGACAGGACGCACGGCGGCCCGGCGGGTGTAACGCGCTTTCACTGATGGTGCCTTCCGATGGGGGAGCGTCCGACGAGGTGCCAGAAAGCCAACGGGGCGGCGCCGTGAATCGTCAAGGACCAGGTGTGAAGACTCCGCAAAGGCGCCTCACCGCGCGTACAGGTCCTCCACCTCGGCCGCGAACGCGCGCAGGACGGTCTCGCGGCGGAGCTTCATCGACGGGGTGAGGTGGCCCGCCTCCTCCGTGAAGTCCTGGGGCAGGACGGCGAAGCGGCGGATGGACTCGGGGCGGGAGACGAGCTTGTTGGCCTCGTCGACGGCGCGCTGGAGGACCGCGCGGAGTTCCTCGTCGTCGACGAGGAGGGCGGCCGGCACGGGGTGTTTGCCGTTCATGCGGCGCCAGTGGGTGATGCCGGCCTCGTCGAGGGTGATCAGCGCGGTGATGTAGGGGCGGCCGTCGCCCAGGACCATGCACTGCGAGATCAGGGGGTGGGAGCGCAGCCAGTTCTCCAGGGGTGCGGGGGCCACGGACTTGCCGCCCGCCGTGATCAGGAGTTCCTTCTTGCGTCCGGTGATGGTGAGGTAACCCTCGTCGTCGAGTTCGCCGATGTCGCCGGTGGCGAGCCAGCCGTCGGGCGCGGCGGGGACGACACCGCCGGCTGCCGGGTCCCAGTAGCCGCGCAGCACGTGGTCGCCGGCGACGAGGATCTCCCCGTCGGCGGCGATCCGGACGCGGGTGCCGGGCAGCGGCCAGCCGACCGTGCCGAGACGGGGTTTCAGGGGCGGGGTGACGGTCGTCGCGCCGGTGGTCTCGGTGAGGCCGTAGCCCTCGAAGATCTCGATGCCGGCGCCGGCGTAGAACGCGGCGAGGCGGCGGCCGAGCGGGGATCCGCCGCAGATGGCGTAGCGGACGCGGCCGCCCATGGCGCTGCGGATCCGGCGGTAGACCAGCGGGTCGTAGAAGGCCCGGGCGGTCTTCAGGGCACGGGTGGGGCCGGGGCCGGTGCCCGTCTGCCGCGCCTCCATCGCCTCGCCGTAGCGCTGCGCCACCGACACGGCACGGTCGAAGGAGGCCGCCCGGCCGCCCGCCTCGGCCTTGGCGCGGGCCGCGTTGAAGACCTTCTCCAGCATGTACGGGATGGCCAGTAGGCAGGTCGGCCGGAAGCCGGCCAGGTCGGGAAGCAGGTCCTCCGACTTGATGCTGGGCGCGTGCCCGAGCCGGACGCGGGCCCGGACGCAGGCGATGGCGACCATGCGCCCGAAGACGTGGGACATGGGCAGGAACAGCAGGACCGAGGCCTCCTCGCTGGTCCTGGCCTTGAAGACGGGGTAGAGCAGTTCGATGGCGTTGTCGACCTCGGCGAAGAAGTTGCCGTGGGTGAGCGCGCAGCCCTTGGGGCGGCCGGTGGTGCCCGAGGTGTAGATGAGGGTGGCGAGGGTGTCGGGGCCGAGCATGCCGCGCCGCACCTCGACCTCCGCGTCGGCCAGGTGCGCCCCGGCCTCCGCGAGCCGGTCGACGTGGCCCTTCTCCACGACCCACACGTGCTTCAGGTCGGGCAGGCGTTCGCGCTCGGGGCCGAGGGCGGCGGCCTGCGCGGTCGTCTCCGTGACGAGCGCGACGGCGCCGGAGTCCTGGAGGATCCAGCGGGCCTGGAAGACGGAGGAGGTCGGGTAGACGGGCACGGTGACCAGTCCGGCGGCCCAGGCCGCGAAGTCCAGGACGGTCCACTCGTAGATCGTGCGGGCCATCACGGCGACCCGGTCGCCCGGGGACAGCCCTTCGGCGATCATCCCCTTCGCCACGGCCATGACCTGAGCGGCGAACTCCGCGGCGGTGACGTCGTTCCAGCGCCCGCCGGCGTCCTTGCGGCTGAGCGCCACGGCGTGCGGGGCCGCGGTGGCGTTGTCGAACGGCAGGTCGGCGAGCGATCCGTGCGTCCACGGCGGTGCCAACGGCGGCACGGAGGCCTCCCGTACCGCTCCGTCGAGCCGCTTGACCTCGGGCTCGACCAGGACCGGTCCGCCGTACACGTCGCCGTGGGCGGAGGAGGAATACGCAGTGGACACGGGCGGCTCCTGGGGCGTGCAGCGAAGGACTGCTTGCTGCATGACGTACGTGCCTCGCACGCCGAGGCGCTCAACCGGCGAACCACCGGAAAGGGGTTACTGCCGGTAGGAAGGGGATCGTACGGTGCTCACGTGGTGACCTTGTGCGGGTTCGGGGATGGTCCGGAGCCAGGCCTGTGCAATCCCGGAGGTTACGTGAGGGTCCTTCAGGTTCGGTACGCCCCGCGTCAGGCCCGTACCGGGATCGCCGTCGGCCCGTACCGGGATCGCCGTCAGGCCCGCTCCAGGATCGCCGTCACGCCCTGCCCGCCCGCCGCGCAGATGGAGATCAACCCCCGTGCGGGCGCGTCGCGTTCGGCGAGCAGCTTGGCCAGCGTGGCCACGATCCGGGCCCCGGTGGCGGCGAAGGGGTGCCCGGTGGCGAGGGAGGAGCCCGCGACGTTCAGCCGGGCCCGGTCGACCGTGCCGAGGCCGCGCTTCTCCCAGGCCGCGAGCGTCGCCAGCACCTGGGAGGCGAACGCCTCGTGGATCTCGACGAGGTCGAAGTCGTCCAGGCCGAGTCCGGCCCGTTCCAGCATGCGCGGGACCGCGTACGCCGGCGCCATGAGCAGCCCGTCCTCGCCGGCCGCCACGTCGCCGCCCACGAAGTCGACGGCCGCCGTCTCGTACGCCGTGAGGTAGGCCAGCGGCTCCAGGCCGCGCTCGCGGGCCCAGTCCTCGCTCGCCAGCAGCACGGTCGCCGCGCCGTCGGTCAGCGGGGTCGAGTTCCCCGCGGTCATGGTCGGTTCGGGGTGGTCGAGGCCGAACACCGGCTTGAGCGTGGCGAGTTTCTCCACCGTCGAGCCGGGGCGCAGGTTCTGGTCGCGGGCCAGCCCGCGGAAGGGCACCACGAGGTCCTGGAAGAAGCCGCGTTCGTAGGCCGCCGCCAGCCGCTGGTGGCTGGTCGCGGCGAGTTCGTCCTGCGCCGCGCGGCCGATGCCCCAGGCGCGGGCGGTGACGGCGGCGTGCTCGCCCATGGACAGGCCGGTGCGCGGCTCGGCGTTGCGCGGGATGTCGGGGACGAGGTGACCCGGGCGGACCTTCGCCAGGGCCTTCATCCGCCCGCCGAGGGTCTTCGCCCGGCGGGCCTCCAGCAGGACGCGGCGCAGGGAGTCGTTGACGCCGAGGGGCGCGTCGCTGGCGGTGTCGGCGCCGCCCGCGATCGCCGAGCCGGTCTGGCCGAGGGCGATCTTGTTGGCGGCGGCGACGACCGCCTGGAGGCCGGTGCCGCAGGCCTGCTGGATGTCGTAGGCGGGGGTGCTCGGGTGGAGCTTCGAGCCGAGGACGGTCTCGCGGGCCAGGTTGAAGTCGCGGCTGTGCTTGAGGACCGCGCCGGCGACGAACTCGCCGACCGCGCCGGGCCCGTCGAGGCCGTACCGCTGGACGAGGCCGTCCAGGGCGGCGGTGAGCATCTGCTGGTTGGAGGCGGTGGCGTACGGGCCGTCGGAGCGGGCGAAGGGGATGCGGGCTCCGCCGACGATCGCCACGCGCCGGACCGACGGCGACAGCTGCTGGGGGCTCATCTCGACCTGCTCCTCGTCCGTGCCATAGCCTTACCTCCGGTAACCTTACTCCAGAGTAAGCATGTTTGCCCCCACCACTGCTTCGTCCGGAACCAGGAGTTGGCATGGCCGACCGCTATCTACGCCTCACGGGTACCGCGCCCGGCCGCTTCCTCACCCGCCGGCTCGGGCTGCCACAGCCCGCGGCGCTGGCCCGCTGGTCCCCCGAGCACCCCGCCCTGGACGGCGGCCTGCGCCTGCTGACGGCCGGGACGTCCGGCCTGGACCCGGCACCGGTCCTCGCCCGCACGGGACTGGGCCCGGCCGGGCAGGACCGGGCGGCCGCCGTCGTCCTGGACGCGACCGGGGTGCGGGACGTCGAGGACCTGGCCGAGGTGCACGCGGCGCTGCACCCGGTCGTGCGGTCGATCGCCCCGAGCGGCCGGGTGCTCGTGCTCGGCGCCCCCCTCGACCCGGCCGACCACCACCAGGCCGCGGCCCAGCAGGCCCTGGAGGGCTTCACACGCTCGCTCGGCAAGGAGATCGGCCGGGGCAGGACGGTGAACCTGGTCCGGCTGACGGACGCGGCCGCAGCGGAGTCCACGCTGCGTTTCCTGCTGTCGCCGAAGTCGGCGTACGTCAGCGGCCAGGTGATCGAGGTGGGACCGGTGCACGCGCCCCCCGCCGGCCTGGACTGGGACCGTCCGCTGGCCGGCCGCACCGCCCTGGTCACCGGAGGCGCCCGGGGCATCGGCGAGGCCGTGGCCGGGACGCTCGCGCGGGACGGGGCCCGGGTCGTCGTCCTCGACGTGCCGCAGGCCGAGCAGGACGCCCGGCGCGTGGCCGACCGGATCGGCGGTACCGCGCTGCCGCTCGACATCACCGCCGCCGACGCGGGCGCGCGCATCGCCGAGGCCCTCCCGGACGGCCTGGACCTGCTGATCCACAACGCGGGCATCACCCGTGACCGGCGCCTGGTGAACATGCCGGCCGAGCGCTGGACCGCCGTGCTGGAGGTGAACCTGGCGAGCGTGCTGCGCACCACGGACGCCCTGCTGAAGGCGGGGACGCTCCGGCGCGGCGGCTCCGTCGTCGCGACGGCCTCGATCGCCGGTCTCGCCGGGAACGCGGGCCAGACGAACTACGGGGCGAGCAAGGCGGGCGTCGTCGGTCTCGTCCGCTCCCTCGCCCCGCGCGCGCTCGCCGAGCACGGTGTGACGGTGAACGCGGTGGCGCCCGGTTTCATCGAGACGACGATGACGGCCGCGATCCCGCTGTTCATCCGCGAGGCGGGCCGCCGGATGAACTCCCTCGCACAGGGCGGCCTCCCGGCCGACGTCGCCGAGACGACCGCCTGGCTCGCCCACCCCGCCTCGGCCGCGGTCAACGGGCAGGTCGTGCGGGTCTGCGGCCAGAGCCTGCTGGGGGCCTGATGACCGCCACCGCGCTCGTCCTCACCGAAGCCCCCTCCCTCGCCCCGCTGCTGGCCCGCGGTGCCCTGCTGTCCCCCTTCAAACGGCCCTCACCGGAGGCGGGGTTCCCGCGCGCCCGGCTCGTGCTGCCCGGCCTGCGCGTCGACCTCGCGCGGCTGGCGGCGTACGAGCGGGTGTGCGGCTTCCCCACCGGGGAGGACGCGCTGCCCGTGACCTATCCGCACGTGCTGGGCTTCCCGCTGGCCATGCGGCTGATGAGCGGGCGGGACTTCCCGCTGCCGCTGCTGGGACTCGTCCACACGTCGATCACGATCACGCGGCACGCGCGGATGCCCGCCACCGGCGCGTACGAACTGGCCGTGCGCGTCGCGGGGCTGGCCGCGCACCGGCGCGGCACGCAGGCGACGGTCGTCACCGAGGTGCGCGCCGGCGGTGACCCGGTGTGGGAGTCGAGCAGCACGTACCTCGCCCGCCACGGCACCGGGCGCCCCGCCGGGACCCGTGCGGCGGAGGAGGCACACAGGCCGCTCTCCGCCGTCGCCGAGTGGCGGCTCGCCGGGGACGTCGGGCGCCGCTACGGGGCCGCGTCCGGGGACCGCAACCCGATCCACCTCCACCCGCTCACCGCCCGGCTGTTCGGCTTCCCCCGGGCCATCGCGCACGGCATGTGGACGGCGGCCCGCTGCCTCGCCGCCCACGGCACGCCGGACTCCTGCCACGTCCGTGCGGACTTCAGGGCACCGGTGCTGCTGCCGGGGACGGTGACCTACGCGGCGGAGGACACCCGCTTCGAACTGCGGGGCGGGGACGACCGGGTGCACGTGAGCGGGGAGGTCCTGCCCGGCTGAGGAAGGACCCGCCGCCCGCCTACCCGGTGGCGGTGTCCGCCCCGTCCTCCGGAGGCGACCAGGGCCGGCCCTCCATGAGGTCGCCGAGACCGGCCCAGGCGAAGTTCATCAGGGTCGCGGCGGCCTGCCGGGCCGTGACGCCGTCGCCGGCGTTGGCCCAGGCCGCGAGGGACTCGGCGGCGCCGACCAGGGCCTCGGCGAGCCCGGCGACCTCGCGCTCGGGCAGGTCGGGGTCGCGGTGCGCCTCGCGGGCGCCGGCCAGGATGAGCTGCGTCACGAACGCGACGATCTCCTCGCGCATCGCGGCGATTTCGGCGGCGAAGGGCTCGCCGTGCGTACGGGCCTGGAGGTGCAGGATCGACCAGGCGTCGGGGTTCTGGGCGGTGTGCGCGAAGAACGCGCCGAGGCCCTCCCAGAGTTGCCGGTCGGCGGGCAGATCCCGCCGGACACCGGCGCGCACCGCCTCGACGAGGGCCTTGGCCTCCCGGCGGATGCAGGCGGTGAAGAGGTCTTCCTTGGAGTTCAGGTACAGGTAGACCAACGGCTTGGACACGCCCGCCAGTTCGGCGATCTCGTCCATCGAGGCGGCCATGTAGCCGCGTTGGCCGAAGATGCGCACGGCGGCGTCCAGCATCTGCTGTTCACGGACCGCACGCGGCATCCGCTTCGTCTTCACGGCACCCATACCGCTTAGCGTACGGGCCCCCGGCCGCCCCTCCGCCGGAAGAACCGGAGGAGGGGCGGCCGGGGGCCCGTCACGTCAGTGCGTCCGGCGGGTCAGGCCGCGGCGGGCACCCGCTCGGGCTGCGCGTCGCGCGGCTCGTCCTCCACCGCGAGGGCGGATCCGTGGGCCGTGGCGTAGGCGTCACGGTCGAGCAGGTTCTCGCGGGCCGAGACCAGGACGGGGATCAGCGCCTGCCCGGCGACGTTGGTCGCGGTGCGGATCATGTCCAGGATCGGGTCGATCGCGAGGAGCAGGCCCACGCCCTCCATCGGCAGGCCGAGGGTGGACAGGGTCAGGGTCAGCATGACCGTGGCGCCGGTCAGACCGGCCGTGGCGGCGGAGCCGACCACCGAGACGAACGCGATCAGCAGGTAGTCGCCGACGCCCAGCTGGATGTCGAAGATCTGGGCGACGAAGATCGCGGCGATGGCCGGGTAGATCGCGGCGCAGCCGTCCATCTTGGTCGTGGCGCCGAACGGCACCGCGAAGGAGGCGTACTCCTTCGGCACGCCGAGCCGCTCGGTGACCTTCTGCGTCAGCGGCATGGTGCCCACGGACGAGCGGGAGACGAAGGCCAGCTGGATCGCGGGCCAGGCGCCCTTGAAGAACTGGACCGGGTTGACCTTGGCGACGACCGCGAGGAGCGTCGGGTAGACGCCGAACATCACGATGAGGCAGCCGACGTAGATGTCGGCGGTGAAGGTCGCGTACTTGCCGATCAGGTCCCAGCCGTAGGTGGCGATGGCGTAGCCGATCAGGCCGATGGTGCCGAGCGGGGCGAGCCGGATGACCCACCACAGGGCCTTCTGCAGCAGGCTGAGGACGGACTCGCTCAGGGTGAGGATCGGCTGGGCCTTCTCGCCGAGCTTCAGGGCGGCGATACCGGCGACGGCGGCCATGAAGACGATCTGCAGGACGTTCAGCTCGGTGAACGGCGTGATGACGTCCGTGGGCACGATGCCGGTGAGGAAGTCGATCCAGGAGCCGGTGGTCTCGGGCTTCGCGCCGTCCTTGGGCGTGAGGCCGGTACCGGAGCCGGGGTTGGTCACCAGGCCGATGACGAGGCCGATGCTCACCGCGATCAACGAGGTGATCATGAACCAGAGGAGGGTGCGCGAGGCCAGGCGGGCCGCGTTGTTGACCTTCCGCAGGTTGGTGATCGACACCAGGATCGCGAAGAAGACGAGCGGGGCGACGGCCAGCTTCAGCAGGCCGATGAAGGTGTCACCGACCTTCTCCAGGGTGGTGACCAGCCAGGAGAGGTCCTGGCTGCGGGCGAGCCAGCCGAGCAGCACACCCAGGACGAGACCGGCGAGTATCTGGGCCCAGAAGGGCACCTTGAAGGACTTGGTGTGTGAGGACACGCGACTGACTCCGTTGGGGGGACGCGTAACGGCGGGGGAACTGACGTGGGAGACGACGGGGGTTGCGTTACGTCAGGGACGACAGAAAGCGGACGCGCACCGACAGAGATCCACGTGCAGCCGCGCCACGAGCGGAGCGCTCAGGGGCGAATGAGGCACGACTGCTGACTTCATACACAGACCTTAACACCTGAGCTTTGAGGACCCCAAAGCCTGGCTTTGACAGGTGACGGGACACACACACCCATACAAAGGCAAAGCGCCCCGTGTCCGCGCATGTGCGGAAAGGGGGCGCTGTTCGCCTGTGGAGGGACCTTACGAGGTCTGCCCCTGGGCCCGGGCGGTGTCGTCGGCGACGTCCTCCTGGTTGCGGTTGGCGTCCAGGCTGGCCTTCATCCGGTCGACCCGCTGGGCGACCTGGATGGACGCCCGGTCGCGCTCCTTGCGCAGCACGACGAAGCTGATCGGCGCGGAGATCAGCAGGGCGAGCAGCACGACCCACAGGCCGTTGCTGTCGCCGAGACCGCGCGGGGCGAGGCCCGAGTAGACGGCGCCCCAGACGACCACGAGGCAGCCCACGAAGACACCCAGGCGCATCAGCGTGTAGCGGAGCATCTCAATCCACTCTTCCGTTTCGAACGGCCGGAACACACCCAAAGGGGCACCGTCCAGTGAAGCACGCCGGACGGCCGATCTTGCAGGGGGGTCAGTGCAGCGGGAGGAGCATGATCACGTCGTCGCGGTCGTCCCCCGGCGCGACCCGGATGGCGCCCGGGATCCGGCCGACCTCCTTGTAGCCGCACGAGGCGTAGAACCGCTCCAGGCCGAGCCCGCCCCGGCAGGTCAGCCGGATCGCCTCGATCCCGTCGATCCCGCGGGCGGCCTCGGCGGCGGCGGCGAGCAGGTCCCTGCCGTGGCCCTTGCCCTGGTGCCGCGGGTGCACCATCACCGTGTACAGCCACAGCCAGTGCTTCATCAGGTGATGCGTGTTGAGGGTGAGGAACGCGGTCGCGGCGACCCGCCCGTCCTCGTCGTGCCCGGCGAGCAGCCGGACCCGCCCCTCGGCCATGGACGCGAAGTGCGCGACCAGCTGCGGCCGGATGTCCTCCCGCGTCACCGGGGGCACGAAGCCGACGGCCCCGCCGGCGTTGGAGACGTCGGTCCACAGCTCGAGGATGCCGTCGCGGAGCTCCGGGGTGACGGCCGGATCCAGCGTGAAAGTAAGGGGCATGCAGGGATTGTAGCTATTACGACAGGGTTCGCGCCGCCACCTTCAGATCCGACACCAGGCCCTGGTAGGCCGCCTCCCGGTCGTCGGCCCGCAGCACCGCCGAGGGATGGACGGTGGGCACGAGCCGCTCCGGCCGCCCGTGGATCTCCTCCTCCAGCACGGTCCCGCGCACCTGCGTCACCCGGAACGAGGACCCGAGCAGCGCCTTCCCGGCGGTGGCCCCCAGCACGACGATCAGCTCCGGCTCCACGACGGCCAGCTCCGCGGCGAGCCAGGGCCCGCAGGCGGTCGTCTCGCGCAGGGTCGGCGCCTTGTGGATCCGCCGCTTGCGCGGCTCGGCCTGTGTGAACTTGAAGTGCTTCACCGCATTGGTGACGTAGGCCTCGCCGGGGTCGATGCCGGCTTCGGCCAGGGCCCGGTCGAGCAGCTTGCCCGCCGGCCCCACGAACGGCTTCCCCTGCCGGTCCTCCTGGTCCCCGGGCTGCTCCCCCACGAGCATCACCCGGGCGTCCGTGTCCCCGTCACCGAAGACGACCTGGGTGGCGTCCCGGTGCAACGGGCAGCCACGGCAGCCGGCGGCGGCCCGGCGCAGGGCGGAAAGCCCGCCCCGGCCGGGAACGAAGGGCTCAGCGGTATAGGCGTCTTCCGGCGCCCCGGTGGCAACCATGCCGGCCGGGTACCCACCTCGGGGGCGCGGGGAACTGCGCGAGCAACCCCCACGCGCGGAAAGCCGCACTCACACCCGCATGGCCTGCGGGGCGTCGCGAATCGAAGGGTCGGGCCCCTCGTACTCCCGGATGATCTCGTACCGCGTATTCCGCTCCACGGGCCGGAACCCGGCGTCACGAATGAGGTCGAGCAAGTCCTCACGCGTCAGCTTGTTCGGCGTCCCGTAGTTGTCCGCGTCGTGCGTGATCTTGTACTCGACGACCGACCCGTCCATGTCGTCCGCCCCGTGCTGCAGCGCCAGCTGAGCCGTCTGCACGCCGTGCATCACCCAGAAGACCTTCACGTGCGGCACGTTGTCGAACAGCAGCCGCGACACCGCGAAGGTCTTCAGCGCCTCCGCCCCGGTCGCCATCTGCGTCCGGGCCTGGAGCCGGTTGCGGACCTTGCCGTCCTTCATGTCGACGAAGTCGTGCTGGTAGCGCAGCGGGATGAAGACCTGGAAGCCGCCGGTCTCGTCCTGGAGCTCGCGCAGCCGCAGCACGTGGTCCACGCGGTGGCGGGGCTCCTCGATGTGCCCGTACAGCATGGTGCACGGGGTCTTCAGCCCCTTCTCGTGCGCCAGCCGGTGGATCCGGGACCAGTCCTCCCAGTGCGTGCGGTGGTCGACGATGTGCTGCCGGACCTCCCAGTCGAAGATCTCCGCGCCGCCGCCGGTCAGCGACTCCAGACCCGCGTCGATCAGCTCGTCCAGGATCTCGGACGCGCTCATCCCGGAGATCGTCTCGAAGTGGTGGATCTCCGTGGCCGTGAAGGCCTTCAGCGACACGTTCGGCAGCGCCGCCTTCAGCTCGCGCAGCGACCGCGGGTAGTACCGCCACGGCAGGTTCGGGTGCAGGCCGTTGACGATGTGCAGCTCGGTGAGGTTCTCCGACTCCATCGCCTTGGCGAGCTTGACGGCCTCCTCGATGCGCATCGTGTACGCGTCCTTCTCCCCCGGCTTGCGCTGGAAGGAGCAGTACGCGCAGGAGGCCGTGCACACGTTCGTCATGTTGAGGTGACGGTTGACGTTGAAGTGCACCACGTCGCCGTTCTTGCGCGTGCGCACCTCGTGCGCGAGGCCGCCGAGCCAGGCCAGGTCGTCCGACTCGTACAGCGCGATGCCGTCCTCACGGGTCAGGCGCTCACCGGCCCTGACCTTCTCCTCCAGCTCGCGCTTGAGCCCGAGATCCATGCCCACACCTTTCTACGGAGACGTCCCCCACCGTACGACTAGACCTCTTCGGGCAGTTCCCCGACCCGGTTCTCCCACTTCGTGGAGAGCACGATGGTGGTACGGGTCCGGGAGACGCCCTTGGTGCCGCTGAGCCGCCGGATGATCTTCTCCAGGCCGTCCACGTCCGCCGCCCGCACCTTGAGCATGTACGAGTCGTCACCCGCGATGAACCAGCAGTCCTCGATCTCCGAGAGGTCCCGCAGCCGCTGCGCCACGTCCTCGTGGTCCGTGGCGTCGGAGAGCGAGATGCCGATGAGGGCGGTGACGCCGAGGCCGAGCGAGGCCGCGTCGACGGTGGCCCGGTAGCCGGTGATGACGCCGGCCGCCTCCAGCCGGTTGATGCGGTCGGTGACGCTGGGTCCCGACAGGCCGACGAGGCGTCCCAGCTCCGCGTAGGAGGCCCGGCCGTTCTCTCTCAGGGCCTGGATGAGCTGCCTGTCCACCGCGTCCATTGCGATCGAAGCCTTCCGCTGAAGTTGTCTGTGGGTCCGATGAGTTCCGGTGTGCCCGCTCAGCCGGAGCGGTGTGCCCCGCCGCCGAGCTCACCTTGCCAACGGCGGTAGAGCGTGTGCGGCACGCCCGCCGCGTCGAGTACGCGTCCGGCGACGAAGTCCACCAGGTCCTGGATGTGCGTCGCGCCCGCGTAGAAGGCGGGTGAGGCGGGCACGACCGTCGCGCCCGCGTCGTCGAGGGTGACCAGGTGCCGCAGGGTCTGGCCGTTCAGCGGGGTCTCCCGTACGGCCACGACCAGCTTGCGGCCCTCCTTGAGGGTCACGCTCGCCGCCCGCTGCAACAGGTCCTTCGACAGCCCGAGCGCGACCCCGGCCACGCTCGCCGTCGAGGCGGGCACGATGAGCATGCCCTTGGTGGGGTACGACCCCGAGGAGGGCCCGGCGGCCAGGTCGCCGGCGCTCCAGTGCCGTACGGCGTCGAGCTCGACGGAGAAGGTGTCCGGCTTGCCGTCGGCGCCCCGGGCGAGCCATGCGCGCAGGTCGTCGCGCCAGTGGGCGTCCCGGAACGAGATGCCGGTCTCGTCGAGCAGGGTGAGCCGGGAGGCCCGGGACACCACGAGGTCGACGCTCTCGCCGGCGGCGAGCAGGGCCCGCAGCACGGCCGCGGCATACGGGGTGCCGGAGGCACCGGACACCCCTACGATCCAAGGCGTACGCGGCGTCTCGCCTGGCTTGACTGGGTTCACGACTCCGAGCCTATCCGGCGCAGCGGGGTGGGAACCGGCCCAGGGGTGCGGGCCGTTGCCCGGAGGGGACGAGCGAGCACTGGGGGTCGCCATGCCGGTTCCGCGACAAGGCTGGTCGGCGGGGGACCGCGCGCCGGCCGCGGGCAAGCTGATCTGGCCTGGGTGGCGCTGCTGTGGCTGCTGGAAGTGGTCGACGCGGCGACGGGTCACGCGCTGGACGGCTTCGGCGTCACCCCGCGCGACGCGTCCGAGCTGGCCGACGTCGTTCCGTCGGCCTTCGTCCACTTCGGCTTCGCGCATCTGCTGTCGAACACGCCGCCGCTGCTGGTCCTCGGCTTCCTGGCGGCCCTGTCGGGTCTGCGGCGCTTCCTGCTCGTCTGCGCGCTGATCGTCCTCGTGGACGGCCTGGGCGTGTGGCTGACATCCCCGGCGCACACGAACACGGCGGGCGCGTCCGGCCTGGTCTTCGGCCTGTTCGGCTTCCTCCTGGTCACCGGCTTCGTGGAGCGCCGCCCCTGGGGCATCCTCGCGGGCGTTTTGGTCGCCGCGGTCTGGGGCGGCTCGATCCTGTCGGGCCTGGCCCCCACCCGGACGGGCATCAGCTGGCAGGGCCACCTGCTGGGGTTGCTGGCGGGGGTGGGGGCGGCGTTCGCGCTGCGCCGCCGCCCCGCGAACCGAGCCCTCACCAGGGAGGACCGCCCTTAGTCGCGGTCGCGCGCCTTGCGGTCGACCGGCAGGTGGGTGGTGGGGATGATCAGCTTGCCGAGCGGGGAGTCGAGGGTGAGTTCGTGACCGTACGGAAGGGTGTCACGCCCGCGGTAGCCGTCGGGGCCGGGGTTCCACATGGTCACGAGGTGCCCTTGGAGTCCTCCAGCTTGCTGAGCTGCGAGTGCAGGCGGTCGATGTCCGAGACGGTCATGGCGGCCTCCTTGGGATCCTGCACCCGATGGTAGGCCGCACCGTAATCACACGGTCAGACCCCGCACGAGCAGATCCAGCAGCGCGCACACGAACAGGGCGATGCCGATGAAGCCGTTGACGCTGAAGAACGCCCTGTTCACGCGGGAGAGGTCGTGGGGGCGGACGATGGAGTGCTCGTAGAGGAACGCGGCGGCGACGATCAGCAGGCCCAGCCAGAAGAAGGCGCCCGCGCCCGTCGCGAGGGCGTACCAGACGAACAGGGCCGTCGTCACGGTGTGGCAGACCCGCGCGCCCCAGATCGCCGCCGGGATCCCGAAGCGCGCCGGGACGGACATCACGCCGATCTCGCGGTCGGTCTCCACGTCCTGGCAGGCGTAGATCAGGTCGAAGCCGCCGATCCAGACGCCGACGGCGAGGCCCAGTATCACCGCGTCCCACGACCAGGAGCCGGTGATCGCCAGCCAGCCGCCGATCGGGCCCATCGCCTGGGCCAGGCCGAGGATGGCCTGCGGGAAGTTCGTGAACCGCTTGCCGTAGGGGTAGACCACCATCGGGATCACCGCGATGGGGGCCAGGGCCAGGCACAGCGGGTTCAGCAGGGCCGCCGCGCCCAGGAACACCGCGAGGGCGATCAGCGCGCCCGTCCAGGCGTGCTTCACCGACATCGCGCCGGTCACCAGCTCGCGCTGCGCCGTGCGCGGGTTCCGCGCGTCGATCTCCCGGTCGATGATCCGGTTGACCGCCATCGCGAACGTGCGCAGGCCCACCATGCAGACGGTGACCAGCAGCAGCCGCCCCCAGTGGATGTTCCTGTCCCACTCGTACATCGCCGTGAGCGCGGCGATGTAGGCGAAGGGCAGCGCGAAGACCGAGTGCTCGATCATCACCAGACGCAGGAACGCCTTGGTGCGTCCCGGCTGCGGGATCGCGGCGGAAGCGGAGGTCACAGCCCGTACTCCTTCCAGCGGCGGTCCACCTTCGCCGCCGTCTCCGGGTCCGACTCGACCATGTCCGGCCAGCCGCCGTCGCGCGTGTAGCCCTCCTCGGGCCACTTCTTCGTCGCGTCGATCCCGGCCTTGCCACCCCAGAACTGCTGGTAGGAGGCGTGGTCCAGATGGTCGACGGGCCCTTCGACGATGCTCAGGTCCCGGGCGTAGTCCGTGTTGCCCAGCGCCCGCCAGGCCACCTCGTGCAGGTCGTGCACGTCGCAGTCGGAGTCGACGACCACGATCAGCTTGGTCAGCGACATCATGTGCGCGCCCCAGATGGCGTGCATGACCTTCTGCGCGTGCTTCGGGTACTTCTTGTCGATCGAGACGATCGCGCAGTTGTGGAAGCCGCCCGCCTCCGGCAGGTGGTAGTCCACGACGTCCGGCACGATGATCTTCAGCAGCGGCAGGAAGAAGCGTTCCGTCGCCCGGCCCAGCGGCCCGTCCTCCGTCGGCGGGCGGCCCACGACGATCGACTGGAGCAGCGGCCGCTTCCGCATCGTCACGCAGTCGATCTTCAGCGCCGGGAACGGCTCCTGCGGCGTGTAGAAGCCGGTGTGGTCGCCGAACGGCCCCTCGGGCAGCATCTCGCCCGGCTCCAGCCAGCCCTCGATCACGACCTCCGCCTGCGCGGGCACCTGGAGCGGAACGGTCTTGCAGTCGACCATCTCGATCCGCTTGCCCGCGAGGAACCCGGCGAACAGGTACTCGTCGATGTCCCCGGGCAGCGGCGCGGTCGAGGCGTACGTCACGGCGGGCGGGCAGCCGAAGGCGATCGCGACCGGCAGCCGCTCGCCCCGGCGCGCGGCCACCTGGTAGTGGTTCCGGCTGTCCTTGTGGATCTGCCAGTGCATGCCGATGGTGCGCTTGTCGTGGCGCTGGAGCCGGTACAGCCCGAGGTTGCGGACACCCGTCTCGGGGTCCTTGGTGTGGGTCAGCCCCAGGTTGAAGAACGAGCCGCCGTCCTTCGGCCAGGTGAAGAGGGCCGGCAGCTGGTCGAGGTCGACGTCGTCCCCGGTGAGCACGACCTCCTGCACCGGGCCGTCCTTCACCTTCTTCGGCGGCACGTGCGTCATCGCGCCGAGCTTGCCGAAGGCCTCCCGCACGCCGACGAACCCGTGCGGCAGCTCGGGCTTCAGCAGCCCGCCGATCCGCTCGGAGATCTCCGCGTACGACTTCAGGCCCAGGGCCTTCAGCAGCCGCCGGTCCGTGCCGTACACGTTCATCGCGAGCGGCATGCGCGAGCCGCGCACGTTCTCGAAGAGCAGCGCCGGGCCGCCGGACTTCTGCACCCGGTCGACGATCTCCCCGACCTCCAGGTACGGGTCCACCTCGGCCTTGATGCGCTTGAGGTCGCCCTCGCGCTCCAGCGCCCTGAGCAGGGAGCGAAGATCGTCGTAAGCCATGGGGTCCAGTATCCCCGAGCGGCTACGCTGGCCTGGAACCACCCACCGCTTTGCTGAGAGGCCGCGCATGCTCCGGGTACTGATGTTCCTCGTGCCGCTGGCGCTGAGCGTGTACGCGTTCATCGACTGCATCAGCACGAAGGACGACGACATCCGTCACATGCCCAAGCCGCTGTGGGCGATCCTCGTGCTGCTGTTCCCGCTCGTCGGGTCGATCTCCTGGCTGATCGCCGGCAAGAAGCGGACGCCGGCGGCGAGCCGTCCACGGCAGTGGGTGGCGCCGGACGACAATCCCGACTTCCTCAAGTCCCTCGACGAGGAGAAGCGGGACGAGGACCCCAAGCGGGACGAGCCGTAGCGCTCAGAGAGCGGCTGTGAACGCCGACCAGGCGGACCGGCTGACGACCAGGACCGGCCCGTCAGGGTTCTTGCTGTCGCGCACGGGGACGGTTTCGGGGAAACCGGGGGCTATTTCTATGCAGTTGCCGCCGTTGGCGTCGCTGTAGCTGCTCTTGACCCAGGTGAGCTGGTTCCGGTCCATGCTGCTCGTACCTCTCCATCGTCTCGCGGATCAGAGCGGCGGACTGGGAAGCCGACAGGGCGTCCGCCCTGAGCACATCATAGGTGTGGCTGTGCCTCGCGATGAGGGCTGGATTGTCGTTGAAATGGCCCTGATCCAGCGATTCCGAGTAGACCCACTCGTGCCCGTCGGGAAGCCTGATGAGGGACATGGATCCGCTGGGGCGAAACAGGCCGAGGCAGCCCGCCGGTGCGACCTGGACGCGGATATTGGGTCGCTTTCCCACGTCGAGCAAGTGCGCACACTGGTCCCGCATCACGGCCGCGCTGCCGATCATGTTGCGCAGGCAACTCTCGTCCAGCACAACGATGTAGAGCGGGCCTCCATCCGCCAGGAAACGCTGCTGGCGACTGAGTCGGGCTCGCACCCGCTCCTCCACCTCCTCCCCGCTGACGAGCAAGGAGAACAACGCGCGGGCGTAGTCCGCCGTCTGCAACAGCCCCGGCATGACACGCTCCTGGTACTCCCGAAGAGCGACCGCCTCCTCATCCATCTCGGCGCGCCGCCGGAACCAGTCGGGATGCTCCACCCGCGGGTACCAGTCGATCCTGGCCCACAGCCGCGCCAACACCCCACCCGTCGCCAGGAGTTCGTCGCACGTCTTCGCGAAGGAGTCCTGCGGCACCCGCGTACCGGCCTCCACGCGCGCCACGTGCGAGCGGTCGCACGGGATCTGCCGGGCCAACCCCTCCTGCGTGAGCAGCGCCGCCTCCCTGAAGTGCCGCAGCACCTCGCCGAACACGGCCGCCGTGCTCGCTCCCGACTCCGCCCCGCCGTTCCGTCGGCTCACGGCATCCCCCTCCGTGACAGTGCACCGGTGTCACACACAAAGCATTGAACCGGGTCGTTCCCGTACGCAACGCTCGGTACACACAGAGTTACGGAGGTGCGCGAAATGGAACCGGGAACGCTCGTCTACGACCCGCGGACGAACAGGGTCGGCGAGTATCGGGACAGAACCGGCCCGTACGCGATGCTGCGCCCGGTCGGCGGCGGCCGGGAGTGGCAGGCGGACCCGGCGCGGATCCGGGAGGCGACCCCGGACGAACGGCTCAGCGCGGGCGTGCGCGCGGCCAACGACCGTTCCCGGGAAGGGCTGCCGGCCGACCCGAACCGTCCTCCGCTGCCGGTGCGCGGGTGCGCGGCGTGCGAGGAGCTGTCGGTCCGGCGGGACCGGGCCCGGGCGGCGTTCGACGCGAGTGCCGTGACGGACGCGAACGTGCTGCTGCGCAAGCACCACCGTGAGGAGCACGGCGGGGAGCCGGCGGGGCGCCGGATCTTCCGGTACGTGCCGTACTCGATCGTGCAGGACCCGTCGGCCCTGCCCGAGTACCAGGCGTACTGCGTCTCGGGCGAGGACGCGGACTGCGGGGCGAGTTCGGGGCCGTGCCGGGAGCCCGGCGAGGTGGAGGAGTGGCAGCGCAGGCACACCCAGGAGACCCGGCACCTGCGCTACCGCCGCAGCTTCGCCGACTACGCGGTGCTGGAACGGCAGGGCGGCTGAGACCCGGGCCGGGCTCAGGAGCCGCCGGTCAGCTTCCGCAGCGCGGGCGGGAGCTGACCGGCGGACTCGGCGACGACGAGGCGGTACGCGCCGGTGCCCTCGGCGACCGCGACCGCGACGGCGGGGTCCACGCCCCGCACGGCGAACGCGGCCGTCGGGGCCGGGCTCCCCCCGTCGTCGCCGTCGCCGGGTGTGTCGTCGCAGGCCGGGCGGGTGGCGGGGCCGAGCGACCGGCCGAGCGGCACGTCGGTCTCCTCCCGGCCGAGGTAGGTACGGCCGTCGTACTCGACGACGTAGGCGCAGGAGGCCTCCGGCCGCGCGCCGCCGGCCGGGGACGCGGGCGCGCAGCCCGCGCTCAGCGGGGCGACGGCGGCCACCACCGGCAGCGACCATGTCAGCCAGGACGCCTTCATCGGTACGCCTCCTCCTGGAGCCCGCGCTCCGTCACGACGGTTACGCGACGAAGACGCGCGAGGAGCCGGAAACGTTCAGGTGCCGGGGGCGTTCAGGTGCCGGGTGCGCCCTGCGTCATGAGCTGCCCGCCGCCCGCGCCGCCCCGCGGGCCGAGGTCGATCAGCCAGTCGGAGGCGCGGGCGACGTCGGTGTTGTGCTCGATGGTGACGACCGAGTGCCCGGCGTCGACCAGGCGCTGGAGGACGTCGAGGAGGCGGGCGGTGTCGGCGGAGTGCAGGCCGGTCGTCGGCTCGTCGAGGAGGTACAGGGCGCGGCCCGTCGTGCGCCGGCCCAGTTCCTTCGCGAGTTTCAGGCGCTGGGCCTCACCGCCCGAGAGGGTGGTGGCGGGCTGGCCGAGCGGGAGGTAGCCGAGGCCCACGTCCGCCATGCGGCGCAGCCGGGCGGCGATCGGCGGCACGTCCCGGAACACGGTCAGGGTCTCGTCCACCGTCGCCTGGAGCACCTCGGCGATGTCGTGGCCCTCGTGGCGGACCGCCAGCACCTCCGGCCGGAAGCGGCGGCCCCGGCAGGTGGGGCAGCGTACCTCCACCGCCGGGAGGAAGTGCATGCGCACGGTGAGGACGCCCGCGCCCTCGCAGCGTTCGCAGCGGCCCCCGGGGACGTTGAAGGAGAAGTGACCGGCGGTGAGGGCGCCGCCGCTGCGGGCCGCGAAGAGCTCGCGGATCGGCGTGAACACGTCCGAGTAGGTCGCCGCGTTGGAGCGCGGGAGGCGGCTGACGGGTTCCTGGTCGATGACGACGGCCTTGGACAGGTGCTCGAAGCCGTCGATGCCGTCGTGCTCGGCGGGCGGGTCCCCGGCCCGGTGGAAGTGGCGGCGGGCGGCCCGGCCGAGGATGTCCAGCAGCAGCGTGGACTTGCCGGAGCCGGACGGCCCGGTGAGCGTCACCAGGCGGCGCAGCGGGATCCGTACGGTGAGGTCCTTGAGGTTGTGGGCGCGTGCTCCGCGGATCACGAGGGCCGTGTCGCTGTCGCCGCGCCGGCGCGAACCCGGCACGGACAGGCTCCCGGAGAGGTACGCGCCGGTCACCGAGCCCTCGGTGCGGGCGACCTCCTCCGGCGTGCCCGCCGCGACGATCCGGCCGCCGTCGCGGCCCGCGCCCGGCCCGACGTCGATCACGTGGTCCGCCGCGCGCAGCACCTCCAGGTCGTGCTCGATGACCAGCACGGTGTTGCCGAGGTCGCGCAGGCGGCGCAGGACGCCGACGAGGCGGGCGGTGTCGGCGGGGTGCAGGCCGATGGTCGGCTCGTCGAGCACGTAGAGCACGCCGGTCAGGCCGGAGCCGAGCAGGGCGGCCAGCCGCAGCCGCTGGGTCTCGCCGGCGGAGAGGCTGGGCGTGGCCTGCCCGAGGGTGAGGTAGCCGACGCCGACGTCCACCAGGCGCCGCACCCGCTCCTCCAGGTCGGCCACGACCGGTTCGACGAGCAGCCACTCGTCTCCGGCGGCCCGCTCCCGCAGGCCGGCCAGCCAGGTGCCGAGGCCGGTCAGCGGCAGCCGCGCGGCCTCCACGACGGTGAGGCCGTGCACGGTCACCGCCCGGCTCTCCGGCCTCAGCCGCGTTCCGCCGCACTCCTCGCACGGCTGCCGCATCAGGCCCTGCTGCTCGGCGCGTTCGCGGTACTCGGGGTCGTCGGCGCGCTCGTCGTAGCGGCGCAGCAGTGCCGTCGCGACTCCTTCGAAGCGGCCCGCCGACACCGTCTTCGGCGGCTCGGTGTCCGGGAAGTGCCGCCGGAACTCGGGGCTTTCGACGCCGTGGAGCAGCAGGTCCCGCTCCCGTGCGGTCAGTTCGCCGACGGGCCGGGCGGTGTCGAAGGTGAAGCCGTAGTGCGCCGCGGCGGCCCGCAGCTGCGGCAGGCTCCACTCGGTGAACTTCGCGTTCCAGCCGCGCACCGCGCCCCCGGCGACCGACTTCGCGCCGTCGACCAGGCGCTGCGTGTCGGGCCGGATCACCTCGCCCAGGCCGGTGCAGGCGGGGCAGGCACCGGCGGGCTTGTTGAAGGAGAAGGAGCCCATGACGAGTTCGGGCACGAGGGTGCCGCAGTGCGGGCAGGGCCGCTGCTCGGGCTCGGCGTCCTCGTCGGGTTCGGTGCCGTCGGCGTACGAGGGCGGGATGTCCTGCCCGCAGCCCGGGCACGGCCGCACCCCGACGCGCGACCAGAGCAGACGCAGGTAGGTGAACACCTCGGTGACCGTGCCGACCGTCGAGCGCGGGCTGCGGTTGGTGTGGTGCTGGTCGACGCTGATCGACGGGGACAGGCCGGTGATCGAGTCCACGGCGGGCTTGCTGACGAAGCCGGTGACCATGCCCAGCGACTCCAGGTACTGCCGCTGGCCCTCCCGGTGGAGGGTGTCGAAGGCGAGGGTGGACTTGCCGGAGCCGGACAGACCGGTCATGACGACCAGCTTGTTCTTCGGCACGGAGAGGGAGACGTTCCTGAGGTTGTTCAGACGCGCACCGGTGACATGAATGCAGGAGTCCATTCCTTCAAGTCTTCCATTGAACTCCGTTCTTGAGACTTATGCTCCTCCAGCCCCACACCGCCTGCCGTAACCTTCAAATCGATGACGAAAGACCGCCGCCTCCGTCCCGTCGACCTGGCCCGCCTGGCCGGTGTCTCGACGCAGCAGATCCGCAACTACGAGGAGGCCGGGGTGCTCCCGCCGGCGGCGCGGACCGCGTCCGGCTACCGGGTCTTCGGGGAGACGCACCGCCGGGCGCTGCTGGCGTACCGGACCATGCTCCGCGGCTACGGCCCGGTGACGGCGACGGCGATCATGCGGAGGATCCACGCCGGGGACACCGCGGGCGCGCTCGCCCTGGTCGACGCCGCGCACGCCGCGCTGCACGAGGAGCGGGTGTCCCTGCGGGCCGCGAGCGAGGCCCTGGAGCTGCTGGCCCTCCAGCCCCCGGCCCCCCTGCCCCGCTCCGGCGGCCTGCGCATCGGCGAGGTGGCCGCGCTGCTGGGCGTACGGACCTCCGCACTGCGGGTGTGGGAGGCGGCCGGGCTGCTCACCCCGTCCCGCGAGCGCGCCACGGGCTACCGGCTCTACGAGCCCGCCGACGTCCGCGACGCCCGCCTGGTGCACACCCTGCGCCGCAGCCACTACCTGTTCGACCAGATCAGACCGGTCCTGGAGGGCCTGCGCCGGGAGGGCAGCAGCGAGGCCCTGCGGGCGGCGATCACCAGCCGCGGCGCGGCCCTGACGGCCCGGAGCCGGGGGATGATCGAGGGGGCGGGGGCGCTGCACGCCTACCTCGACGGCTCCCCCGGCTGCGGCGCCGTCAGCCCGTCCAGTGAGGGCTCGTCACCGGCGTGAGGGTGACGGCGGCGGAGGCGGTGAGCACGGCGACCGCCGTGACTGCTCTGCGCAACGGGACTCCTTGACTGGGCTCAACAGGCGTCCTCATGACGCGCGGGGCCTGGCCAAGGTTGTACGGCCCGAAGACCCCGCCCGGAACTCCACGGGACGCCGGCTGTGCGCAGGGGTCCTGGGGTCGGAGCGCCGCGACCAAGCCGGCGAAGCACAGCGGATGAGCCCCAACTGGGGTGTCCCACCTCAGGGCGCGCTGCCGGGGTCAGGCGGTCGTGGCAGGACGCGGCTCACCGTGGAAGACCTGCCGGGCATGCCAGTCGCGGTGCTCGGCAGCGACAGGGCTCGCGCCCGGCTGCGGACCGACGAGTGGACGGCCCGCGAGGGCGGTGACGTGCTCGCGGGCGGCGGGGCTGTGACCGACGAAGCGCTGCGAGACCAGGATGCGGTGATCGTCCCCGACACCGAGGACGCCCTTGTCGAAGAGCTTGTGGTGCAGCGAGCACAGGCACAGCCCGTTCTCGATCTCGTCGGGTCCGCCGAACGCCCACCACCGCACGTGGGCGGCCTCCAGGCCGACCGGTACCGCGCCGATCCTGCCGTCGTACCCGCAGAAGGCGCATCGGTACTCGTAGGCGGTCAGGACCAGGTCCCTCATCCGCGGGTCCCGCCGCCTGCGGGCCGCCGCGACCAGCTCGGCCTCCGCCGGCTCCAGGTCCAGGCCCACGGCGTCGCACAGTTCCCCGTGCAGCGAGGGCGGGAAGTGCAGGTCGAGCAGCAGGCGCGCGATCCTGCCGAGCAGGTCCGGGTCGCGCCGCAGCGCCGCTCGCAGATCCGGGGTGAGCCGCCCGGTGGCACCCGTCTCGCGAAGGTCACGTATCCCGCTGCCGGGGCTGCCGGGTCCGCGGTCGGTGCGCACTTCCCAGACACCGTCGCTGGTGAGGTGGTGGAACGGGTATGCGGGAGTCGTCTTGTGGGGCGGACCGTACTCGGTGAGCAGACGCTGCAGGTCCTGCTCCACCGCGGTGTACCGCAGCCCGCCATCGGCGTCCTCCTGAAACCGGCCGAGGGCGTACAGGAGCAGCAGCGGCTTGTGCGGAGCCCGGGTCCCGTTCCTCGCCCACTGCCTCAACGTCGCTATTCGCTCCAGCCAGTCCATGGCGGCTGATCGTAGACGGCATCACCGGCGGCTGATGCTGCACGCTGCGCTCCCTGCTTCCGTTCCGCCCCTATCGCCGAGTCGAGGACGAGACGGACCGGCTGCTGGACGAGCAAGCTGCGTGACCTTCGCTTCGAGTTGGACGGCGAAGCCGTGCGCATCCCGTACTGGCTCGCGCCGGGGCAACGGATCGTGCTGCTGACGGTCTTCCGCAAGACGAGGATGCGTGAAGCGGCGGAAGTCGAGCGCGCACACCATGCCCAGAAGGTCTGCGAGGCCGAACACGGTCATGCTCAGCACACGTACGAGCGGCGCAAGGAGAGTTGATGAATTACAGCGCATGGCGGACGCGCCGGGCCCGGCAGCTCGCGGGTGAGGCGGTGGAGTACGACCAGGAATACGTCGACGCACGACTGGCCAGCGATTTCGGGCAGGCGGTTTTCGACCGCCGGATGGAACTCGGCCTGTCCACCCAATGGGGCGTATCTTCCCTAACCGGGTGTCTCTTTGTGTTCTGGCGGCATTCGACCTTTGACATCCGCTTGAGGAGTGGGATCGAATCCTTGCCAGCTGGTGCTCGACACTGCCGTGTGGTGCTTTTCTGTCTGATCGGCACCACACGGCTTCGCGTTCGCTTCTGCTTGGGACGTTCTTTGTCGGGCAGTCCACTCACGTACCGCACACGACGTAAGACCTAACACCTTGCCACAGGGCCGGAACCAGATCGGTGCCTTCAAACACAAGCACAGAACCCGCCCCTGTTCGACGCCACTTCCGTTACCTATCTCCGCATGGATTGGGTGCAGAACGGCCTGTGTCCGTTGGCCGCTAGGCCAACATACTCACTACGGAACGGAGTCCAGGAAAGGTCGACCATGTTCGCGCATCGCCTGGATAGCGTGCTCATATTCCCCCTCATCTTCAAGGAGGAGAGCCATACGTGTCTTGGTGTTGTAGATCGTCCCGAGCCCGAGGTCTGATGTGATGACGACCCAGCCGTCCTCGCTGCCGTCCCACAGGTAGTTCAGGCTCTCGCATTCGTTTGTCACGGGGTTACCCCATGCTTCGTGAAGGTCACGACCATGCCACCACTGCCGACGGGAATGATTTGGGACGAACGCATCGGAGAGCCTGCCTTTTCGAATGCGTCGAGGAGTCTTCTGTCTGCAGGGCTAGGGTAAGCGTAACCCTTGGGGTGCGTGTGGTAGACGAGGATGGCGTCAGCCTGTACGGGAACCTGTACTCGGTTGGACACACCAGAGTAGAGGAAATACTGCCCACCCGTCCCCTTGGGGCCAGGGCCCAGCTTGTAGATCACAGCGAACTCTACGCCGTGCTTGACGGTAAGGTTCTCCAATTGGGTCACGGACGGGCGCTTGCTGATCGCGACGCCAGCCGTGCCGGGCAGGCCCTGACCCTTGCGGGCGCCGTACAGCAGTCGAGTCACAACGCCGGCTCCGCCCTCCGCCGCGACGCCGCTCGGATTGACAGCAGCACGCCGCCACCCTGTGAGGCCTCCGACCCCCACAAGGGCGATCTGCTTCGTCAGTTCGTCGGCGGCCTCGGCGTACGAGTCCGCGAGAGCGTCGCAGCCCTGCTGCCGCAGCATGTACTCGGCTCGGTAGAGCCGATAGGCGGGGCGGACGGGGAGGTACTTGTCGACGAACGCTCCGGCTCCGCCGTTGTGTCCTGTTACGGCGTCTTGGGCGTCGCCGAGGAACTCGAAGGGCGCCTTGAGGCCCTGGAGGAAGCCATCGCCGAAAATTTTGAGACCTTCGCCGAGGCTGTCTACCTTCCCGTTGCCGTTGGCGTCGCCCGGCACAGGAGTCAAGCCGCTCGGATCGGTGTAAAGAGTGGGTGTGTTGTTAGCGTAGGCATACGCCGAGACATAGGGGCTGTTGCGGTCGGGAGCAGCCGGGTCGGGTCGGTTGAAGCGGCCGGTAGTGGTGTTGTACTGGCGGGCGTGCAGGTCCAGGTTGCCTGTCGTGGTCTCGTAGCGGGCGCCCGTGTAGGCCGGGGTGCTTGCTGGGGCGCCGCTGGCGACCGTGTTCAGGGTGCGGGCGCCGTACGGGTCGTAGGCCCAGCGCTGGTGGAGGGTGCCGGTGCTGCCGGTGACATCGGCCGGGGAGCCTTGAGTGTCGTGGTGGTAGTAGAAGAGGGCGCCGGAGCCGGTCTTGGTGGCGGTGGGTTGGCCGAGCGGGTCGTAGCGGTAGGACTGCTTGATCGCCCAGGCGCTGTCGTACTCGGTGGCGAGGATCGGGAGCGGGCCGTTGGGGTCCCACTGTGTGCGGCTGGTGACCGTGCCGTCCTTGCTGGTGGTGACCTGGTTGCCGCTGGCGTCGTGGTCGTAGGTGTAGCTGCTGCCGGCGACGGTTGCGGCGGATATCTGTCCGGTCAGGTCGTAGGTGTAGGTGTCGGCCTCTGCCTTGGTCTGGTTGCCCTCGCTGTCGTAGTCGTAGGTGGTGGATGTTGTGCCGGTGGTAGTGGACGTGAGCTGGTCGGCCGCGTCGTAGGTGTAGTTGGTGTCGGTGGTGCCGAGGGTGGAGGTCAGGCGGTTGCCGACCTTGTCGTAGGTGTAGGCCGTGGTGCGGCTGGACGCGCAGCCGGTGACCCAGGGCTGCGGGGCACAGCCGGAGGTGAGGCGGCCTGCGGCGTCGTAGGTGAGGTCCCAGCCTCCGGTGCCGACACTGGCCCGGGTGACGTCGACGTGGGTGGGCAGCCCGGCGGCGGACAGGGTGAGCGCCGTCTTGGTGACCGTGGTCCCGGCCTTGGACGACGTGACCGCGGTGAGCCGGCCCGCGCGGTCGTAGGCGCGGTCCTCGGTCTCGGTGTTGGGCAGTGCGGACCGGGTCAGGCGGCCGGCGGCGTCCCAGGTGTAGTTGGTGGTGACTCCGTCGGCGGTCATGGACGACGTGCGGCCGTCGTTGTCGTAGGAGTAGGTGATGGTGTTGCCGTCGGAGTACTTGCGGGTGAGCATCTGCCCGGCGGCGTCGTAGGTGTAGGCGAAGCCGCGGGTCTTGGTGAGGTTGCCCACCGCGTCGTAGTCAAAGTCCTCGGAGATCTTCGCGTTGGCGCGCGCGGTCATGCGCCCGGCGCTGTTGTAGCCGAAGCTCACGTCCGGCGTCGAGTCCGAGTAGTCGACCTTGGTGAGCAGCCCGCGGGCGTCGAAGACGTAGCTGGTCGAGCCGCGCGGGGTGGTCTTCTTGGTGAGGTTGCCCTCGGCGTCGTACGCGTAGGAGGTCACGCGGTCCAGCGGGTCGGTGACCGTCGTCAGGCGACGGGACGCGTCGTAGCCGTAGGCGGTCGCGTGGTTGTTGGCGTCGGTGCGCTTGGTGACGTTACCGGCCGCGTCGTATTCGTAGGCCGTCTTTGCGCCGTCAGGGGCGGTGACCGTGGTGAGCTGGTCGAGCTTGTCGTAACCGTAGGTGGTGACGCGCTCGTCGGCGTCGGTGCGCTTGGTGACGTTGCCCGCCGCGTCGTACTCGGTCCTGATCACCCCGCCGAGCGGGTCGGTGACGGTGATGAGGTTGCCGGCCGCGTCGTAGCTGTTGGTAGTGGTGTACTCGGCCGGGTCTGCGCCGGTGACGTTGCCGCGGGGGTCGACGGTGGTGGCCTGGCGGCCGTCGCCGTCGTAGGTCCAGGTCTCCTTGTTGCCCAGCGGGGAGGTGCGGCTGAGTAGGTTGCCGTCGGCGTCGTATGCGTGGGTGGTGGTCTTGCCCAGCGCGTTGGTGGTGCTGGTCAGCCGGTTGTTCTTGTCGTACACCGAGGAGACGCTCTTGCTGAGGGCGTCGGTGACCTTGGTGACGTTGTCGACCGCGTCGTAGGTGTAGGCGGTCGTTTTGCCCAGCGGGTCGGTGACCTTGACGGGCCGGTTGACGGCGTCGTATTCGGTGCTGACCGCCGCGCCGCTGGAGTCGGTGACCTTGGTGCGGTTTCCTGCGGCGTCGTAGGTGTAGCTGGTGGTGTAGGCGGCCGGATCGGCGCCGGTGACGTTTCCGCGGGCGGAGACTGTGCTCAGCAGTCGGCCGAGCTTGTCGTAGGTGTGGGTCGTCTTGTTGCCCAGCGGGTCGGTCTCGGAGGTGAGGCGGCCGCCGGCGTCGTAGCCACGGGTGACGGACTTGCCCGCCGCGTCGGTGGTCTTGGTCAGGTTCCCGGCGTCGTCGTACTCGTAGCGGGTGGTGTTGCCGGCCGGGTCCTTGGCCGAGGTCAGCTGTTCGGCGCCGTTGTAGCCGTAGCTGGTGGTGCGGCCCAGCGGGTCGGTGGCGGTGCTGAGCAGGCCACGGCCGTCGTAGGTGTACTTCGTGGTGTAGGCGGTCGGGTCGGCTCCGGAGGTGTTGCCGCGGGGGTCGGTCTTGGAGGTGATGCGGCCGGCGTCGTCGTAGGTGAAGGTGGTCTTCTCACCGAGCGGGGTGGTGACAGAGGTGCGGTTGCCCTTCGCGTCGTACCCGTACGTCGTGGTCTTGCCGCGTGGGGTGGTCACGGTCGCCAGGGCCCCGAGTGCGGTGTACGTGTACGTCGTCTTGCCGCCGAGCGGATCGGTACTGGAGGTCAGCTCGTTGGACGCGTTGTAGGTGTACGTCGTCTTGTTGCCGCGGCCGTCCGTGTGGCTGAGGACGTTGCCGGCGCTGTCATAGGTCCAGCTCTCCTTGTAGCCCAAGGACGCGGGCGCGCTGCGGGTGAGCATGCGTCCGGCGCTGTCGTACGTCATCGACGTGGTGTTGCCACGCTGGTCGGTGATCTCGACCGGGCGCAGGTAGCGGTCGTAGGTGTAGGAGACCTTCTTGCCGTACGGGTCGATGCTCTCCATCAGCACGTTGCCGGCATAGATGTCGGTCCACACTCCGCCGTCCGGGGCTGTCATGTGGGACTCTTCGCCGCCGCTGTCCCAGGTGAAGGACGTGGTCTTGCCCTTTTGGTCCGTCTGGGACTTGATCCTGCCGTTGGTCTCGTAGGCGTTGGAGACCTTGCCGCCCGCCGGGTCGGTGAGGGAGGAGAGCCGCTTGTCGGTGCTGTAGCCGTAGGTGGAGACCTTGCCCGCCGGGTCGGTGACGGACGTCAGCAGGCCATCCGTGTAGGCGTAGGAGACCGACGTGGCATCGGGGAGGCTGACCTTGGTGACCTGACCGTCGGCGTTCGTGGTGAAGCCGGTGGTGCGGCCGGCGGCGTCCTTGACGGAGGACAGCTTGCCGGACGTGTACGTCAGCGTCAGGCCCTGGCCGCTACGGTCGACGACCGACGTCAGCTGACCGGTGCTGCTGAAGGTGCGCTTGGTGTGATCAGGGGTGGTGACGCTGTAGGTGCTGCTGCCCTTGACCAGCTTCGCGGCCGAACCCGCCGGCGCGGTGTACGTGCCGTCGCTCTTCTGCGTGAAGACGAACTTCGCCCCGTCGTCGGCCTGGTAAGTGACCTTGCCGGATGCGACCGTCAGTTTCACATCGAAGGGCGTGGCCCAGCCGCGACCCAGCAGACCGATCGCCGTGGAGTCGGAGCGATACGTGCGCTCCAGGGTCACCTGCTCACCGACACCCACCAGTTGGGCGTCGGTGAGCTGCTCGAAGAACATGCCGGTGGCCGTGTTGACCGGGTCGGCGCGGTGAGCCTGCGCGTAGCAGGAGCAGATACCGGCCTGTGCGCCCGGGATGTCCGGGGTGTAGAACGCCTCGATCAGCGGAGAGGTGGTGCCGTTCGGACTGTAAGTACCGTCCGAACCCATGAGGTAGACGTGGGCGTAGTACTTCTTTCCGTCCTCGAGGTGTCCGCCCAGCGCGCTCGAACTCCACCAGAAGCATTCGTCGGCACGGTCCGGGTATGGGTTGGGAGACCACCAGCCGTAGCACCAAGCTCCGCTGTCCAGGTGCCCCTTACCCTCCGGATCGTAGGTGGTCTTGTCGATCTCCTCGGCCTTGACGACCGTTCCCGCCTCGTTCCGGATGAGCAACAACAGCCTCGAATAGGACGACCCGGTACCGGAGGAGAACTTCACGTGCCCGCCGATCGAGAGGGTCGCCGGCCACACTCCTGACGAACCGGACACCCACGCCGGATCAGCCGTTGCCGCCGCCGCGAAGGGTTGGCGCGTCGGGCTCCTCTCAGCGAGGAAGCGGCGCTCGACGGCGCTCTTCTCGGGCCGAGGATGGGGCTTGGCCACCGGCTTCCTGGCGGGCGCATCCCTAAAGCCCTGCATGGGCGACAGATCGTCCCGGGACTGCTTCACCTGCTTGCGCCGCTCCGCCAACGTCATGGCCTTGGGCGGCTTCGGCAGGTCAGCCGCCGCCCGGGCCTTGTGCTGCTGAACGGCGGCCGAAGTAGAGCCAAGTTGCTCGGTTAAGGCCCAAGCGGGTACGACGCCAGAGCTGGCCATCAAGGCCAGAACCAGCAGGGCTATGACTGATCTCGATCTCTTCCGCATGTGCATCCCTTGCGTGACGGCTGTGAACGGAGTGCAGGGGATCCTTGATCAGGACACGCGCGGGATAACCTGCGCCATACATCTACGGCTGAATCTGGGACCCGACCGGGTCTGGTCGATTGCAGGAGTCCCTGGTCGAGTGACCTTCGGCAATACACCTCTGTCAAATATGGCTCGAACACGCCAAGAGGGTTTTGATTCGCATGTGTACTTGAAATTACCCACCGGTGTCTTCACGGATAATTCCGAGGCTTGTGGGGCGCGCTACGTCGCCGAACGTGGTGGCGTCAGCGGCTGATACTGGCCGATATTCTCGTACAGGCCGCTGCGACCGCGGCCATCTTCCTGACGCCGCGGTCGCAGCGGCATCGCACACACGACCAGCCGCGCCTTGCACAGCTCCAGATCGTGATGCGGGAGGTCTGCCTCCCGTACCGAAGAACAAGGGTCTGGCCGCCCCCCTGCCTACCGGCAGGGTCTGGACTGGCTGCGCCGGACGGGCGTCCTGATCGGTTCGTGCGGCCTCAACGGCCGAAGGCAGACGGCAGGACCCACCGTCACCGCTGGGACGAAGTGCTGGAACTGCTCGCCCCGCTGAAGCCCGATGGCAAGCCCGAGACCCTCCGACTGCTCCTCGTCGACGAGAAGGGCCGGGCCTTCAACACGGGCGCTGAACGCAGCGAGGGTGAGGGGTAGGGCACGTCAGGCACGCCCAGCAAAACCATGCGCCCTCAATGTGCCCTGGCCGCCCGACGCCCCCTCTCGGGCACCCGAAGGGGCGAGGCCCGAAAACCCCACCGCACTCCACCGAACCCCACTGAATCCTGCTCAGGGCCAAACCAGGCAGTAAGCCTGATGCCCCGCCTCATGCAGCCGGTGGCTGAAGTCCTGCCACTCGTGCAGCAGTTGGTACACGTTGAACGCGTCCCGCGGGCCGCCCCGGTCCGGGACAGTCGACCAGATGAAGGCCGCCGCTCCGACCGCCTCCTCGCCGATGCCGCGCAGCGGGTCGACGACCGTCATGGGGAGCTTGACGACCGCGTAGTCGGGGTGCAGGACGACCAGTTCCAAGGGCGGGACCTTGTGCAGGGGGACGCCCTCGATGCCCGTGAGGACCATCGCCGCCATCGTCTCCGGCTTGATCTTCGTGAACATGCCGTTCATGCCGAGCTCGTCGCCGCCGAGTTCCTCGGGACGCATCGAGATCGGGACACGGGCCGCCGTGGCGCCGTCGGGCGCGCCGAAGTACTTGTACGTCACCCCCACCCGACCACCATTCCCGCTCCCGGCCCGAAGATCGTCCACTCGCCGTTCAGTACGTCCGTCGAGGCGCTCCGGTTCACCCGGCCGACCCGATGCCTGCCGTGTCTCCTGCGTGTCCTCCGCTTCGCGCCGGTGCCTTCCCCGCCGGGCACGTCGAGGACCCAGGTCATCGGTCCCCTCGCCCAGTCCGCCACCGCGATGCATATCTCCACCCGACTGCTTTTCCAGAACGCGTCGCCCCCGCCGCGCAACCCGATCATCGTGTCAGTGACCTCCCCCACGGCCGCCCGCCGAAACGTGCGCTGAAACATCTGCCCGCAGGATCTTCGCAGCCTCCGACCGGCGCTGGGCCGCTCGAGCTGTGTGTATCAGGTCCCAGTCTCGCAGACGACGGGGGCCCGGGGTCCGGTTGTCCCACGCCCTCGCCCGCGGCCCCCCTGGCCTACCCTGAACAGGTCACTGGCACCCGGAGCCCGACTACGTCGGAGAAGGTCGGAGAAGTCGCAGGTCATGAGCGAACTGGCATATCCGTATGAAGCACCGGCCTCGCAGGCTCTGTTCGACCGCGCGGCGGCCGTCACGCCCGGTGGCGTGAACTCCCCGGTCCGGGCCTTCCGGGCCGTCGGCGGCACCCCCCGGTTCATGGTGTCCGGGACCGGCCCGTACCTGACGGACGCGGACGGCCGCGAGTACGTGGACCTGGTGTGTTCCTGGGGTCCCATGATCCTCGGGCACGCGCACCCCGAGGTGATCGCCGCCGTGCGGGACGCCGTCGCCCGCGGCACCTCCTTCGGCACGCCCGGTGAGGGCGAGGTCGCGCTCGCCGAGGAGATGGTGGCCCGGGTCGCGCCGCTGGAGCAGGTCCGGCTGGTGTCCAGCGGCACCGAGGCGACCATGTCCGCGATCCGGCTCGCGCGCGGCTTCACGCAGCGGACGAAGGTGGTCAAGTTCGCCGGCTGCTACCACGGGCACGTCGACTCGCTGCTCGCCGCGGCCGGCAGCGGCGTCGCCACCTTCGCGCTGCCCGACACCCCGGGCGTCACCGGCGCCCAGGCCGGCGACACCATCGTCCTGCCCTACAACGACCTCGACGCCGTCCGCGAGGCCTTCCGCGCCCACCCGGGCGAGATCGCCTGCGTGATCACCGAGGCCTCCCCGGGCAACATGGGCGTCGTCCCGCCCGCCGAGGGGTTCAACCAGGGCCTGAAGGACATCTGCTCCGAGAACGGCGCCCTCTACATCTCCGACGAGGTCATGACGGGCTTCCGGACCAGCCGCGCCGGGTGGTTCGGCGTCGACGGCGTGGTCCCGGACCTGATGACCTTCGGCAAGGTGATGGGCGGCGGCTTCCCCGCCGCGGCCTTCGGCGGACGCGCGGACGTGATGGCGCACCTGGCCCCGGCCGGGCCGGTCTACCAGGCCGGCACCCTCTCCGGGAACCCCGTCGCCACCGCCGCCGGCCTCGCCCAGCTGCGGCTGCTCGACGACGCCGCGTACGCGAAGGTCGACGCCGTGTCGAAGGAGATCCAGGGGCTGGTCACCGAGGCCCTGACCAAGGAGGGCGTCGCGCACCGGCTGCAGACCGCGTCCAACATGTTCTCCGTGTTCTTCACCGACCGGCCCGTGCGCAACTACGAGGACGCCAAGGCGCAGGAGTCCTTCCGCTTCACCGCGTTCTTCCACTCCCTGCTCGCGAACGGCGTCTACCTGCCGCCGTCCTCCTTCGAGTCCTGGTTCGTGTCCACCGCGCACGACGAGCGGGCCCTGCAGAAGATCGCCGACGCCCTCCCGGCGGCGGCCCGCGCGGCGGCGGAGGCCACGGCATGAGCGACGTGACGAACCCCGACGGCGGCAAGAGCGGCCAGGACATCACCGTCGTCCATCTCATGCGGCACGGCGAGGTCGCCAACCCGGACGGCATCCTCTACGGCCGGCTGCCCGGCTACCACCTGTCCGAGCTGGGCCGCCGCATGGCCGACCGGGTGGCCGAGCACCTGGCCACACGGGACGTGACGTACGTCGTCGCCTCGCCGCTGGAGCGCGCGCAGGAGACGGCCGAGCCGATCGCCAAGGCACACGGGCTCGACCTCGACACGGACGAGCGGCTGATCGAGGCCGAGAACATCTTCCAGGGCAAGACGTTCGGCGTCGGCGACGGGGCGCTGCGCAAGCCGGGCAACTGGCGGCACCTGGTCAACCCGTTCCGGCCGTCGTGGGGCGAGCCGTACGTGGACCAGGTCGTGCGCATGATGAGCGCGCTGGGCGCGGCGAAGGACCGGGCCCGCGGGCACGAGGCGGTCGTGGTCAGCCACCAGCTGCCCATCTGGATCGTGCGGTCCTACGTCGAGCGGCGGCGGCTGTGGCACGACCCGCGCAAGCGGCAGTGCACGCTCGCCTCACTGACGACCTTCACGTACCAGGGCGACCGGATCGTCTCCGTCGGCTACAGCGAGCCGGCCCGCGATCTCGTCCCGGCGCACCTCCTGGCGGGCGCGAAGCCGGTGAAGGGCAAGGGCAAGGCGTTCGGCGCCTGAGGGCCATCCGCGACGACCCCTGACCCTTTCCGATCGCTTTCGACTTCTTCGTTACGGAATCTGCAGATTTCGGCGGAACCTCCCCGACCGCCACGTCCTCTGACTGGGTGACCACCAGAGAACGTGACGGATCGGGGAAGTCATGCGCCCTTACTCCCGCAGGGGACTGCTCTCAATCGGCGCGGGAGCCGCCGCCGCTGCCTCGCTCGCCGGATGCGCCGGCCTCACGGGGTCGGACGATTCCCGCCACGCCGACGGTTCCGGCGGCGACAGCGCGCAGGGCCGGCCGAAGCCCGGGCCCACCGCCCGCCCCATCGGCGACGGCTCCACCGCCTACACCGGCAAGCAGCCCCACCAGCCCGCGAAGCCCGAGCCGCTTGAGCCGGGTCAGGCGCCCCCGCAGTTCGTCGTGTTCTCCTGGGACGGCGCCGGCGAGGTCGGCAACGGCCTCTTCCCGCGCTTCCTGGACCTGGCCGCGGAGCACGGCGCGAGCATGACCTTCTTCCTGTCCGGGCTGTACCTGCTGCCCGAGTCGAAGAAGCGCCTGTACGACCCGCCGAACAATCCGCGCGGCGCCTCCGACATCGGCTATCTCACCGACGCGCACATCAAGGACACCCTGAAGAACGTCCGCCGCGCCTGGCTGGAGGGCCACGAGATCGGCACCCACTTCAACGGGCACTTCTGCGGCGAGTCCCACGGCTCGGTCAAGCACTGGACGCCCCGCCAGTGGCGCAGCGAGATCGACCAGGCGAAGTCCTTCGTCAAGGAGTGGCGCACCAACACCGGCTGGACGGACCTGCCGGCCCTGCCGTTCGACTACGACAAGGAACTGGTCGGCGGCCGCACCCCCTGCCTGCTCGGCCAAGACAACCTGCTGCCCACCGCCCGCGAACTGGGCTGGCGCTACGACGCCTCCTCCCCGGGCGGCCGCCAGGTGTGGCCCGTGAAGCGCCGGGGGATATGGGACCTGCCGCTGCAGCAGATACCTTTCCCCGGCCGCCGCTTCGAGGTCCTCTCGATGGACTACAACATGCTGGCCAACCAGTCCCTGAACTCCACGAAGGCACCCGCGCACAACTACCCGGGCTGGCGCGAGCAGGCGGCCCAGGCCTACATCCAGGGATTCAAGCGGGCATACGAGACAAACCGGGCGCCTCTCTTCATCGGCAACCACTTCGAGCAGTGGAACGGCGGCATCTACATGGACGCCGTCGAGAAGGCCTTCACGCACATCGCGCGTGAGAAGGACAAGGGCGGCGATGTGCGTCTCGTCTCTTTCCGGCAGTACGTCGACTGGATGGACGCGCAGAAGCCCGAGGTGCTGGCGAAGCTGCGCACCCTCGACGTGGGGCAGCAGCCGGCGGGCGGCTGGCGGGAGTTCCTGAAGGGCAGCCCCTCCCCCTCGGGTTCGCTCTCCTCCGACGCCGCCTGAAATGCGGTTTTCCGCCCGCAAGGGGGGCGGGCGAGATCCCCGGAAGGGGCATGCGAAACTTTTCACATGAGTGCCGCCAGCCATGCCTCCCTGCGCTCGAACCGCACCCGCAGCCGCGCCGCCCTGCTCACCGCCGGTGCCGCGGCCGCGGTCCTGACCCTGTCCGCGTGCAGCTCCGGCGGGACGTCGGGCGGGGGCGGTGACACCAACTTCGTCCTGGGCAAGGACGGCATCGCCACCGCCGACAAGGGCGAGCGCGCCGACGCCCCGGACCTGTCCGGCAAGACCGTCGACGGCAAGCAGCTGGACGTCGACGACTACAAGGGCAAGGTCGTCGTCGTCAACGTCTGGGGCTCCTGGTGCCCGCCCTGCCGCGCCGAGGCCCCGGGCTTCCAGAAGGTCTCCGAGGACCTGAAGGACGAGGGCGTCCAGTTCGTCGGCATCAACACCCGCGACACCAGCACCGGCCCGGCCCTCGCCTTCGAGAAGACCTACGGGGTGACGTACCCGAGCCTGTACGACCCGACCGGCAAGCTCATGCTCCGCTTCGAGCGCGGCACGCTCAACCCGCAGGCCATCCCCTCCACGCTCGTCTTCGACCGGGACGGGAAGATCGCCGCCCGCTCGCTCCAGGCACTGAGCGAGGAGAAGCTGCGCAAGATGATCGCCCCGGTCCTCGCGGAGAAGTGACGTGACCTCCGCAGTCACCACGCTCGCGGCGACGGGCTACAACGGCACGGTGCTCAACGGCGCCCTGCTGGCGGCCCTGCCCATCGCGCTGCTCGGCGGTCTCGTCTCCTTCTTCTCCCCCTGCGTCCTGCCGCTCGTCCCCGGCTACCTCTCCTACGTGACCGGCGTCACCGGCACCGATCTGGCCGAGGCCCGGCGCGGCCGGATGGTCGCCGGCGCCTCCCTGTTCGTGCTCGGCTTCACCGCCGTCTTCGTCTCCTCCGGGGCGCTGTTCGGCTACTTCGGCGACACGCTCCAGGCCAACCGGGGCGTGCTCTCCAAGGTCCTCGGCGGCCTCATGATCCTCATGGGTGTGTTCTTCATGGGGCTGATGCCCTGGATGACCCAGCGCGAGTTCCGCTTCCACAAGCGGCCGGTGACCGGCCTGGTGGGGGCACCGCTGCTGGGCGCGCTGTTCGGCATCGGCTGGACGCCCTGCATCGGCCCCACCCTCGCCTCCGTGCTGGCGCTCTCCTCCAACCAGGGCAGCGCGGGCCGCGGCGCCATACTGACGGTGGCGTACTGCCTCGGCCTCGGGGTGCCCTTCGTGCTCGCCGCGGTCGCCTTCCGCAAGGCGCTGGGCGCCTTCGGCTGGGTCAAGCGCCACTACGTCTGGGTGATGCGCATCGGCGGCAGCATGATGATCGTCACCGGTCTGCTGCTGCTGACCGGTGCCTGGGACGTCCTCGTGCAGGACATGCAGTCCTGGTCCAACGGCTTCACTGTGGGGATCTGATCGATGAGCGAGACCGGCACCACCGACCGGGCCCCCGCCGGCGGCCCCGAGGACACCGACCTCGGCGACGCCGGAGCCCAGCTGTCCACCGCCCCCAAGGAGGACGCACCCACCCTGCCCTCCCTGGGCGTCATCGGCTGGGCCCGCTGGTTCTGGCGGCAGCTGACCTCCATGCGGGTGGCGCTGCTGCTGCTGTTGCTGCTCTCCCTGGGCGCGATCCCCGGCTCGCTGATCCCGCAGACCGGCATCGACGCCACCAAGGTCGCCGAGTTCCGCAAGAACAACCCCACGCTCGGTGACGTCTACGACAAGCTCGGGCTCTTCCACGTCTACAGCTCGGTGTGGTTCTCCGCGATCTACATCCTGCTGTTCGTCTCGCTCATCGGCTGCATCGTGCCCCGCACCTGGCAGTTCGTGGGCCAGCTGCGCGGCCGCCCGCCGGGCGCGCCCAGGCGGCTGACCCGGCTGCCCGCCCACACCACGTGGCGTACGACGGCCGAGCCGGAGCAGGTCCGTGAGGCCGCGCTGGCCCTGCTGAAGAAGCGCCGCTTCCGCGCGCACCTCGCCGGTGACGCGGTCGCCGCCGAGAAGGGCTATCTGCGCGAGGTCGGCAACCTCGTCTTCCACCTGGCCCTGATCGTGATGCTGATCGCCTTCGCCTGGGGCCAGCTGTTCAAGGCGGAGGGCTTCAAGCTGGTCGTCGAGGGCGACGGCTTCTCCAACACCCTCACCCAGTACGACGACTTCAAGTCGGGCAACCTCTTCACGCAGGACGACCTGAACCCCTTCAGCTTCCGCCTGAAGGACTTCACGGGCACCTACGAGATGAGCGGCCCCAACCGGGGCACCCCGCGCACCTACCAGGCGACCGTCGACTACAGCGAAGGCGCCTACGGCAAGGACCGGCACCGGACCATCAAGGTCAACGAGCCGCTCACCCTCGGCGACACCAAGGTCTACCTCGCCGCCCACGGCTACGCCCCGGTCGTCACCGTCCGCGACGGCAAGGGGGACGCCGTCTACCGTGACGCCGTGCCGCTGCTGCCGCTGGACGGCTTCGCCACCTCCTCCGGCGCCGTCAAGGTCATGGACGGCTACCGCAACGCCAAGGGCGAGAAGGAACAGCTCGGCTTCCAGGCCTTCTTCGTGCCCACCTACAACGGCGGCGCGATGGTCTCCCAGTTCCCGGCGCTGATGAGCCCGGTGCTCGCGCTGAACGCCTACCACGGCGACCTGGGCGTCGACTCGGGCCTGCCGCAGAGCGTGTACCAGCTCGACAAGAAGAACATGAAGGAGTTCAAGAACTCCGAGGGCAAGCTGCTGAAGAAGCTGCTCAAGCCCGGCCAGACCATGCAGCTGCCCGACGGCGCCGGCTCGATCACCTTCGAGAAGGACATCAAGGAGTGGGCGCAGTTCCAGATCACCCAGCAGCCCGCCAGCGGCTGGGCCCTGGGCGGTGCCGTCGCCGCGATCCTCGGCCTGGCCGGCTCGCTGTTCATCCAGCGCCGCCGCGTCTGGGTCCGGGCGGTCCGGGGCGCCGACGGCGTCACCGTCGTCGAGATGGCCGGCCTCGGCCGCAGCGAGTCCGCGAAGGTCCCCGAGGAGCTGGGGAACCTCGCCGGAATCCTGTACGACCAGGCGCCCGCCGCGCCCGACCCCGCCGATTCCCCCGACCCCGCCCAGGAGCCGGGCACCACGACCCCCGTACCCGCCGAAGGGGCTGAGAAGCAGTGACGCTCGCCGCCGCGACCAACGAGAACCTGGCCAACCTCAGCAATACGCTGATCTACTCCGCGATGGCCGTCTACACCCTGGCCTTCTTCGCGTACATCGCCGAATGGCTCTTCGGCAGCCGCAGCAAGGTCGCCCGCACCGCGGCCGCGCTCACGGCGAAGCCCGAGGCGAAGAAGGCACCCGCCGTCACGGTCAACCAGGCCGGCGGCACCGCCGTGCTGGAGCGGCCCAAGGTCACCGTGCGGGCCGCGGCCGGCCGGCGGGACGTGCCGGACGGCCCCGGGGCGCACGGCGGGGACGAGCAGGGCGACCTGTACGGCCGGATCGCCATCTCCCTCACCGTGCTCGCGTTCCTGCTGGAGCTGGGCGGCGTCATCGCCCGCGCGGCCTCGGTGGAGCGGGCCCCGTGGGGCAACATGTACGAGTTCAACATCACGTTCTCCACGGTCGCCGTCGGCGTGTACCTCGGGCTGCTGGCGCTGAAGAAGAACGTCCGCTGGCTCGGCCTGTTCCTGACCACGACCGTCCTGCTCGACCTGGGCCTCGCCGTCACGGTGCTGTACACCGAGAGCGACCAGCTGGTCCCGGCGCTGCACTCGTACTGGCTCTACATCCACGTCTCCACCGCGATCTTCTGCGGCGCGGTGTTCTACGTGGGCGCGGTCGGCACGATCCTGTACCTGTTCAAGGACTCCTACGAGAACAAGCTCGCGAGCGGCGGCCGTCCCGGCACCTTCGCGACCTCGGTCCTGGAGCGACTGCCCTCCGCCGCGTCCCTCGACAAGTTCTCCTACCGCGTCAACGCCGCCGTCTTCCCGCTGTGGACGTTCACGATCATCGCGGGCGCGATCTGGGCGGGCGACGCCTGGGGCCGCTACTGGGGCTGGGACCCCAAGGAGACCTGGTCCTTCATCACCTGGGTCGCCTACGCCGGTTACCTGCACGCCCGCGCCACCGCCGGCTGGAAGGGCCGCAAGGCCGCCTACCTGGCCCTGCTCGCCTTCGCCTGCTGGCTGTTCAACTACTACGGCGTCAACATGTTCGTCTCCGGCCTGCACTCGTACGCGGGCGTGTAGGGCCCGGGCGACTCACCGCCTGGTGTGGGGGGCGCGGTCCGCGACCGACAGGACGATGTCGCGCAGCCGGTCGGCGTACAGCCGCAGGTTCTTGTGGGCGACGTCGGTGTCCGGGTGGCGGGCCGCGAACCACAGCCCCTCGTGCAGCCGGGTGACCCAGGCGCAGACCTGGTCGCCGTACGAGACCCGGATCAGCCCGTAGGCGTTGCGCTCGGTCCAGTGCGGGGAGTCCGGGATCGAGCGGGTGTCGACGTACGACACGATCGAGTACATGTCCGGCGAGGTCGGCCGGAAGTCCGCCCCGAGCAGCCGCAGCACCCGGGCCAGCGGCATGCGGGCCAGCGGCCGGGCGGCGTGCAGCGCGTTGCGCACGGTCGTCAGCGCGGCCGGGAAGTCGGGCGTGCGGGCCACGGGCACCTCGATCGGCGCGCCGCCGACGTACCAGCCCACCGAGTCCGAGTACGCCGACCTGGCCCGGGTGTGGAACGGCACCACGGTGCGGTAGACGGACGCGCCGCCGATCTCCTGGACGATCAGCGCGGTCGCCGCGAGCAGGCCGACCAGGGTGCCGCCGCAGGGGCGGCAGTACGCCTCGAACGCGGCGGCGGCGTCCGCGTCCACGAGCATCTCGCGCATCAGCTTCTGCGTGGGCAGCGCGCCGCCGGGCTCCAGGCCGAGGTCGACGGGGAAGCTCGGCAGCCGCCCGTCGCAGCGCTGGATGAACTCCCGCCAGCGGGCGACGATCTCGTGGTCGGCGTCGAGCCGGTCCGCGTCCGCCCGCTCGGCCTCGCAGAAGTCGACGTAGCTGCTCACCGGGGCGTGGTCGGGGGTGCGGCCGCTGCGGTGGGCGGCGTACAGCTCGTGGATCTCGGCCGGGATGCGGTAGATCGAGAAGGCGTCGACGTTGCTGTGGTCGAAGGCCATGTAGACGCTGGTGCTGTCGTCCCGGACGACCGCGGTGTAGATGAGGTTGGGCCAGCGCAGGGCGTCCGCCGTGGTGTCGAAGCGATCCTGGAGGTGCTGGGCGAGGGCCGCGGCGTCGGTGAAGTCGCCGGCGTCCTCGCGGTGCAGGGAGACCGAGTCCGCGTCGAGCGTGAAGCGGCGGATGGAGTCGCCCGGCCCGCCCGCCCAGCGGAAGCCGCTGCGCAGCGTCTCGTGCCGGAGCGTCCAGTCGCGCAGCGCGGCGCCCAGCGCGTCGAGGTCGGCCCGGCCGGGCAGGTCGAAGGCCGCGCCGAGCCAGGTCGGCACGAACAGGCCGTCCTCCCGCACCGAGCGCGCCGTTCTCAGGTGGGACTCCTGGATGTAGGCGGGTGGCCGGGAGTCCTCCGGCAGGGCCTTCGCCGTCGCGACGGTCGCCGGACTGAGGGTCCATTCGACGAGTCGTCCAGGCCGGACCTCGCAGCGCTGGATGTCAGACATTCGCACAGGGCGTCTCCGTTCGCAGTTGGGACAAACCCCGACCAGCACAATGGCGCGGCGGCTGCCGGACACACGGCCTGCCGCCGTATTTCAGGGAAACGGATGGCATCTCGAACGGCGATCCGAGACGCCCCGCCGCCCCTGGTCGGCGCCCTGGCCGGTACGCGTCCCCGGGCGGCGGCGAGCGTGTACCGTCCGTGCGGCTCACGCCCTTCCGACGCTTCTGGGGGTTTCATGCACCGGCACGCGGACTCGATCGAGTCGATGGAGCAACTCGCCCTGGTCTGGCGGGCCATGGTGCTCGACCGGGACCCGCGCTCGGACGTCCGCGACCTGCCGGGCATCGCCGTGCGGTGGGCCGACTGCCGGTTCGCGTTCTGGAACTGCCTCACGCTGACGGACGTCGGAGCGGACGCCGGGCTGATGGGCCGGCGGCTGCGGGAGGCGGCGGAGGTGATGCGCGCGAAGGAACGGCCCGGGTTCCTGTGGGTCTTCGAGGACCTCCTCGACGAACAGGCCCGTGCCGGGCTCGACGAGGCCGCCGGCGCGGCCGGGCTCGCCTACGCCTTCCCCGGCACCGGCATGGCCGCCGACCTGCCGTCGCTGCCCGAACCGGCCCACCCCGAGCTGACGTTCACGCGCGTCACCGACGACGAGCTGCTGCGCGCCTACGCCGACCTCAACGCGCGGGCCTACGGCTTCCCGCCGGAGGACGCCCGCGACGGCCTCGCCGGCTCCACGCTCTGGAAGCGGGAGGTGCACGCCTACCTCGGCCTGCGCGACGGCGTCCCCGTCACCTGCGCCGCCACCGTGGCGGCCCAGGGTCGCCTTTTCGTCATCCTCGTGGCCACCGACCCGGACCGGGAGCGGCGGGGCTACGGGGAAGCGGTGACGCGCAAGGCGCTGTACGAGGGGGCCCGGGCCACGGGCCTGACCCGGGCGACGCTGCACGCGACGGCGGCGGGAGCGCCGGTGTACCCGAGGATCGGCTTCGAGCCGAACTCACCGATCCGCTTCTACGGGCTTCAGGGGTAGCCCGCCCGGCCCGGATCCACCGCGCCCCTCACTTCGTCCCCACCGTCCGCAGCACCCCCACCACCAGCGCCCGGGCCACCGCCACCGTCTCCCGTACCGAGACGCGCTCCTGCGCGCTGTGCGCCACCCGGATGTCCCCCGGGCCGAACTGCAGCGTGGGGATGCCGGCGGCGGTGTACAGGCGCAGGTCGCTGCCGTACGTCGCGCCGCGTTCGCGCAGGGCCGGGCCGCCGGCCGTGTCGGACCAGGCGCCGCGCAGGACGCCGGGCAGCGGGTGGCCGTCGGGCAGGCGGCCGGGGGCGAACTGCCCGCCGGGCCAGGTCACGGCCGCGGGGTGCTCGCGCAGCCACGGATCGGCCGCGCAGGCCTCGGCCACGCACTCCTCCAATGCCCGGCGGGCGTCGGCCGGGTCCTCGCCGAGGCGCACGCCGAGCCGGCCCTCGGCGACCAGCAGGTCGGGCACGCTGCTCGCCCAGTCGCCGGAGCGCACCGTGCCGACGGACAGGGCGTAGGGGATGGGGTGTTCGGCCAGCAGCGGGTCGGGGTCGGCGTTGCGCGCGGTCTCCAGGCGGGCCAGGGCCCGGTGCAGCGGCAGGTAGGCGTCGATCGCGCTCACCCCGCGCTCCCGTGAACTGGCGTGGGCGGCCCGGCCGGGCACGGTGACCCGGAACGTCAGGGCGCCCGCGTTGGCGGTGATCAGGGTGCCGGCGGTGGGCTCGGCGATGACGCAGGCGTCGCCCCGGTGGCCGCGCCGCAGCGTGCCGAAGGCACCGAGACCGCCGTCCTCCTCGCCGACGACGAAGTGCGCGGCGACCCGGCCGCGCAGGCGGATCCCGGCCGCGCGGATCGCGGCCAGCGCGGCGAGGTGCGCGGCGAGGCCGGCCTTCATGTCGCAGGCGCCGCGCCCGTGCACGTGGTCCCCGCTCACCCGGGGCGTGAACGGGTCGCCGTCCCAGGCGGCGAGGTCGCCGGGCGGTACGACGTCGACGTGGCCCTGGAGGATCAGGGTGGGCCCGTCGCCGCCGTCGGGGGTCGTGCCGACCAGGCCCCACGCCTCGTCGCGGGGCGCCTCCGTGCCCGGGAAGTCCGGGTCGGCCCGCAGGGCGGGCAGGTCCATGGACCACAGGTCGGTCTCCAGGCCCAGCCACTCCAGCCGGCCCGCCAGCTGGTGCTGCAGCTCCGACTCGGCGGCGCTGCCGGTCACGCTGGGCACGGCGATGAGCTCCTGCAGGGTCCGCGCCAGGGCCGTCTCGTCGATCTCCGCCAGGGCGGCGGCCTCCTCGTCACTCAGCACGCTGCCGGTCCTCCCCTCACCCCGGGGGTGCGACGCTCGCGCCCCCGCCCGCCTTCCCGGATATCTGCTCACTCGGGGGCGCGCGTGAACACGCGGGACGGGTCCGGGACTTCGGGCGGCGGGGCCCGTGGTGCGGCGGGCGGCCGTCAGGGCCCCGCGAACCCTCCGCCGACCGTGAACCCGATCACCGCTCCGCCCCCTTCCCTGGGCAGCGCGAACGGCGCGCCCCCGTGCGCGAGGGCCACCTCCCGCACGATGGACAGGCCCAGGCCGGATCCCGGCAGGGAACGGGCGTCGGCGGCGCGGTAGAAGCGGTCGAAGACCCGGTCCCGGTCGCACGCGGCGATGCCGGGGCCGCGGTCGAGGACCTCGACGCGGATCGTGCCGGGCCGGGCGGGCCCCGCGACGACGATCTCGATGGGGTCGGTGCCGCCCTGGTCGAACTTCACGGCGTTCTCCACGAGGTTGGACAGCGCCCGGGTCAGCATCCCGGACCGCCCGTCGGTCGTGGTGTCACCGACGGCGCGCAGCAGGATCCGGCGGCCGCTGCGGCGCCGGGCAAGGGCCGCCACCTCCTCCGCCAGGCCGGCGAGGTCCACCCGCCGCGGCGGTTCCGTGTCGGACTGTCCGGCGGCGAGGTCGACGAGCTCGTTGACCAGATCGGTCAGCTCCCGGGCCTCCTGCCCCAGGTCGGCGACCAGTTCCTCGCGGGTGGCGGGCGGGAGTTCGTCGATGCGGCGCAGCAGGGAGATGTTGGTGCGCAGCGAGGTCAGCGGCGTACGCAGTTCGTGCCCGGCATCCTGGACCAGGCGGCGCTGGTCCTCCTCGGACTGGGCGAGCCGGCCCAGCATGCGGTCGAAGGCCCGGCCCAGCCGCCCCACCTCGTCGTGCCCGGCGACGGGCACCTGGATGCCGAGGCGGCGGGTGCGGGCGACGTCCTCGGCGGCGTCGGTGAGCACGACCAGCCGGCGGGTGATCCGCCGGGCCAGCCACCAGCCGAACAGCCCGGCGCCGAGCACCACCGCGGCCACCAGCACGAGCGTGCGCCGCTGGAGTGCCCGCAGCAGGTCCTCGACGTCGCTGAACTCCTGCGCGACCTGCACCGCCCCGCGGCCGCCGCCGAGGGACACGGTCGCCACCCGGTACACGTCGTCGCCGACGTCGACGTCCTTGTGCTGCACGGCCCGGCCCGAACGGGCCGCGGCGGCGATCCGCACGTCGGCCGCGACGACCGGCAGCCCCGGGCTGCCCCGGTCGACGATCCGCCCGTCCGGGCCCAGGACCTGCACGTCCGTGCGGGCGGGCCGCACCAGGTCGTGGCCCGGCGAGGCGGAGGAGAAGTCGCCGGGCGTCATGCGGTTCTGGCTGACCTCGTCCCGCAGGTCCTGCACGACCTCGTCGAACACGGTCTGCTGGTCCACCCGCACCAGCCGCGCGGCCGCGCTGTAGGACAGGATGCCGACCAGGATCGTCACGGCCGCCGTCACCGCCGCGAACGACACCGCGAAGGTGGTGCGCAGCGAGACCAGCTTCGGCCGCGGCCCGAGCAGCAGCCGGCGCAGGCGGCCCACTCAGTCCTCCCGCAGCACGTAACCCACCCCGCGCACCGTGTGGATCAGCTGCGGCGCGCCCGGCTCGTCGAGCTTGCGGCGCAGGTAGCCGACGTAGACGGCGAGGTTCTTGGAGCCGGGGCCGAAGTCGTAGCCCCAGATGCGGTCGTAGATCGTGGAGTGGTCCAGGACGATGCCCGCGTTGCGGACCAGCAGTTCCAGCAGCTCGAACTCGGTGCGGGTCAGCTCCAGCTCGCGCGGGCCCCGCCAGGCGCGGCGGGCCTGCGGGTCCATGCGCAGGCCCGCCGCGCCGACGAACCGCTCCGGCACCGGCCGGGGTTCCTCGGCGGGCGCGGGCGCGCTCGCGGCACCGACCGGGCTGGTGCGGCGCAGCAGGGCGCGCAGCCGGGCGAAGACCTCCTCCACGTCGAAGGGCTTCACCACGTAGTCGTCGGCGCCCGCGTCCAGGCCGGCGATCCGGTCGGCGGTCTCCACGAGTGCCGTCAGCATCAGGATCGGGGTCCGGTCGCCCTCGGCGCGCAGCACCCGGCACACCTGGAGCCCGTCGATGCCGGGCATCATCACGTCCAGGACGAGGATGTCCGGGCGGTTGCGGTGGGCCTGCGCCAGCGCCTCGACCCCGTCGGCGACCGCCAGGACCTGGTAGCCCTCCAGGGTGAGGGCACGCTCCAGGGCGTTGCGGATGGCGCGGTCGTCTTCGGCGAGCAGCACGGTGTGGGGCACCCGTCCAGTGTGCCCCGCCACCGCGCCACCGGGCCCGGAGGAGCTGCGCAGGAGCGTCCTTCTTACTGCCCTCTCACCGGGGCGGGCGACCCGCGCCCGGGTTACTTCGGTGTCCCGGCGAGGCGGGCGGCGTGCGTCGGGGCGTCGGGCACGCCGGCCGGGCGGCTCCTGGCGAACTCCTCGCGCAGCACCGGGACGACCTCTTCGCCGAGCAGGTCGATCTGCTCCAGCACGGTCTTCAGCGGCAGCCCGGCGTGGTCGATCAGGAACAGCTGGCGCTGGTAGTCGCCGGCGTACTCGCGGAAGGCCAGGGTCTTCTCGATGACCTGCTGCGGGGAGCCGACGGTCAGCGGCGTCTGGTCCATGAAGTCCTCCAGCGACGGCCCGTGCCCGTAGACGGGAGCGACGTCGAAGTAGGGGCGGAACTCGCGCACCGCGTCCTGGCTGTTCTTCCGCATGAACACGTGCCCGCCGAGCCCGACGATCGCCTGCTCGGGGGTGCCGTGGCCGTAGTGGGCGTAGCGCTCCCGGTACAGCTCGACCATGCGCTTGGTGTGGTCGGCCGGCCAGAAGATGTTGTTGTGGAAGAAGCCGTCGCCGTAGAAGGCGGCCTGCTCGGCGATCTCCGGGGAGCGGATCGAGCCGTGCCAGACGAACGGCGGGACCCCGTCCAGCGGGCGGGGGGTGGAGGTGAAGCCCTGCAGCGGGGTGCGGAACTTCCCCTCCCAGTCCACGACGTCCTCGCGCCACAGCCGGCGCAGCAGGGCGTAGTTCTCGATCGCCAGGTTGATGCCCTGGCGGATGTCCTGCCCGAACCAGGGGTAGACCGGTCCGGTGTTGCCGCGGCCCATCATCAGATCGACCCGGCCGTCGGCCAGGTGCTGGAGCATCGCGTAGTCCTCGGCGATCTTCACCGGGTCGTTGGTGGTGATCAGCGTCGTGGCGGTGGAGAGGATCAGCCGCTCGGTGCGGGCGGCGATGTAGCCGAGCATCGTCGTCGGCGAGGACGGCACGAACGGCGGGTTGTGGTGCTCGCCGGTCGCGAACACGTCCAGGCCCACCTCCTCGGCCTTCAGCGCGATCGCGACCATGGCCTTGATCCGCTCACGCTCCGTCGGCGTACGGCCCGTCGTCGGGTCGGGCGTGACGTCCCCGACGCTGAAGATCCCGAACTGCATGGTCGCTCACCCTTCAGGTTGTTTACTGTTCAACCATACCTGGAGGCAACGCCGGCGCACCCGGACCTGTTCCCTCGGCGGCCCGGCAGCGACTGCGCCCGAGAGGGCTCCGCCGGGCGGAGGGCCCGCCCGGCATGGGAAGCTGACCGCCATGTCCGTGCTCCGCTCCGCCGCCCTCTTCGTCCTCGCCGCGCTGCTGGAGATCGGCGGCGCCTGGCTGGTCTGGCAGGGCGTGCGCGAGCACAAGGGCCTGCTCTGGGCGGCCGGCGGCGTCCTCGCGCTCGGCGCGTACGGCTTCGTCGCGACGTTCCAGCCCGACGCGCACTTCGGCCGGGTCCTCGCCGCGTACGGCGGCGTCTTCGTCGCCGGCTCGCTCCTGTGGGGCGTCGTCGCGGACGGCTACCGCCCGGACCGCTGGGACATCGCGGGCGCGCTGATCTGCCTCGCGGGCATGGCGGTCATCATGTACGCACCGCGAGGGAACTGACCGCCGCCGGTCAGGACGGCTCGTCCGGCAGCAGCCCCAGCTGCCCCAGGAAGTCCATCTCGTCGAAGTACAGCCGGTAGTCCACGATCCGCCCGTCCCGCACGGTCGCGATGTCCACCCCGCGGATCCGCACCTCCTTCTGCGTCGGCGGCAGCGTCTCCCCGTTCGGCAGTTCCAGCGGCCCCGTGTGCCGCCCGCTGTAGATCCCCTCGTCGATCGCCGTGTCACCGGCCTCGTACGCGTGCAGCGTGCGGAACGTCGCGCCGGGCACCGCCCGCGTCATCGCCCGCCAGTACGCCACGATCGCGTCCCGCCCGCGCAGCTCGCCCTCGTCCGGGGTGAAGGCGACCGCGTCCTCGGCGTACAGCTCGGCGACGGCCTGCAGATCGGTGTGCGTGGTGACCGCGTCCGTGAGCCGGTCCATGACCTCACGTGCCTCGCCCATGATCCACCTCCAGGGAACAGGGGGATCACCCACCCCCCATTCTCCCACCACGGGCCCCTTCTATCCTGGCCGCACGCCCTGCCGCACAGGCCGGCCCGCCCCGCCCACCCGAGGAGCTCCCATGGCCACCGCCACCCCGCCCGCAGCCTCCCGCATCGCCGTCGTCACCGGTGCGAGCAGCGGCATCGGCGCCGCCACGGCACGCCAACTGGCCGCCGCCGGCTACCGGGTGGTCCTCACCGCGCGCCGCAAGGACCGCATCGAGGCCCTGGCCGAGGAGATCGACCGGGCCGGCCACCAGGCCACGGCCTACCCGCTGGACGTCACCGACCGCGCGGCCGTCGACGAGTTCGCCACGGCCTTCAAGACGATCGGCGTCCTGGTCAACAACGCGGGCGGCGCGCTCGGCGCCGACCCGGTCGCCACCGGCGACCCGGCCGACTGGCGGCAGATGTACGAGACGAACGTCATCGGCACGCTCAACCTCACCCAGGCCCTGCTGCCCAAGCTGATCGCGAGCGGCGACGGCACGGTCGTGGTCGTCTCCTCCACCGCGGGCCACGCCACCTACGAGGGCGGCGCCGGCTACGTCGCCGCCAAGCACGGCGCCCACGTCCTGGCCGAGACCCTCCGCCTGGAGATCGTCGGACAGCCGGTCCGCGTCATCGAGATCGCCCCCGGCATGGTCAGGACGGACGAGTTCGCCCTGACCCGCTTCGGCGGCGACGAGGAGAAGGCGGCAAAGGTCTACGAGGGCGTGGCCGAGCCCCTCACCGCCGACGACGTGGCCGACACGATCACGTGGGCGGTCACCCGCCCCGCCCACGTCAACATCGACCTCCTGGTGGTCCGCCCCCGCGCCCAGGCATCGAACACGAAGGTGCACCGGGAGGCGTAGGGCGGCCCGTCAGCCCTTGACGCAGACGACCTGCTTGATCTGCGCCACGACCTGCACCAGATCGCGCTGCTGGTCGATGACCTGCTCGATCGGCTTGTAGGCGCCCGGGATCTCGTCCACGACGCCGGAGTCCTTCCGGCACTCCACGCCCCGGGTCTGCTCCTCCAGGTCCTTCGTGGTGAACCGGCGCTTGGCCGCGTTGCGGCTCATGCGCCGGCCCGCGCCGTGCGACGCGGAGTTGAAGGACTTGTCGTTCCCGAGGCCCTTCACGATGTACGAACCCGTGCCCATGGAGCCCGGGATGATCCCGTACTCGCCGGAGCCCGCCCGGATCGCGCCCTTGCGGGTCACCAGCAGGTCCATGCCCTCGTATCGTTCCTCCGCCACGTAGTTGTGGTGGCAGGAGATCTCCGGCTCGAAGACCGGCCTGGCCTTCTTGAACTCCTTGCGGATGACGTCCTTCAGCAGCGCCATCATGATCGAGCGGTTGTACTTGGCGTACTCCTGCGCCCAGAACAGGTCGTTGCGGTAGGCCGCCATCTGCGGGGTGTCCGCGACGAAGACGGCGAGGTCGCGGTCGACCAGACCCTGGTTGTGCGGGAGCCGCTGGGCCACGCCGATGTGGTGCTCGGCCAGTTCCTTGCCGATGTTGCGGGAACCGGAGTGGAGCATCAGCCAGACGGAACCGGTCGTATCGGTGCAAACCTCGACAAAGTGATTCCCGGATCCGAGCGTTCCCATCTGCTTGGCAGCCCGCTCCTCACGGAACTTGACCGCTTCCGCCACCCCGTCGAACCGCCCCCAGAAGTCGTCCCACCCCGCCGTGCCGAAGCCGTGCAGCCGTCCCGGGTCGACCGGATCGTCGTGCATGCCGCGGCCCACCGGGATCGCCTGCTCGATCCTCGACCGCAGCCGGGACAGGTCCCCGGGCAGGTCGTTGGCCGTCAGGGACGTCTTCACCGCCGACATTCCGCAGCCGATGTCGACGCCGACCGCGGCCGGGCACACCGCGTCCTTCATGGCGATGACCGAGCCGACCGTCGCGCCCTTGCCGTAGTGCACGTCCGGCATGACGGCCAGGCCCTTGATCCACGGCAGGGTCGCGACGTTCCGCAGCTGCTGGAGCGCCGAGTTCTCGACCGTGGCCGGGTCGGCCCACATCCGGATCGGTACTTTCGCACCAGGTATCTCTACATACGACATAGCGCCCTCAATCCCCCGTAAACCAACAGAAGTCCTCAACAGCAAATACCGGTGCCAAGGTCGACGAAAGGGATTCCGGACCGGCGTCCACGGCAGTGCGTGCGATACACATTGTGTCCATCGGCCGCCCCCGGGCGGCAAGCCGATTTCCGCGTCGAGAGGAGCCACCACGTGCAACGGAAGGCGTACGCGTCCGGTATCGCCGCACTCCTCGCGGCGCTGCTGGCCGGCTGCACCGGCGGTTCGGGCGACGGCGGCACCACGGACGACTCCAATCCGGGCGACACCGGCACGGCGTCGCCCGCCGCCGAGCCGGGCCGCTACCGCACACTGCCCGAGCCCTGCACCGCGGTCGGCGAGGGCACCCTCGACGAACTCCTGCCCGGGATCCGGCAGATCGGCGACGCCGAGCAGCGCGAGAAGGCCTACGAGGGCGTGCCGACGAGCACCTTCGACACGGACCGCAAGGTCGGCTGCCGCTGGAAGGTCGACTCCCGGGAGGCCACCGACCACCTGCTCGTCGACTTCGAGCGGGTCGTCTCCTACGACAACGCCGTCAGTGACGACACTCAGGCGGAGCAGCTGTTCGCGGAGCGGGAGGCGGCGGCCCATCTGCCCGAGCCGACCACCACGCAGACGGCGGACGCGGGCAGCACCCCGGCGGGCGGCGCCTCAGCGGCTCCGAGCGGCTCCCCGTCGCCGTCCGGTTCCTCCTCGGCGTCCGGATCGTCCTCGCCGTCGGCGTCCGCCGCCCCGACGGAGCTGCGGCCGCGCGTGCTGGAGGAACTCGGCGACGAGGCGTTCCTCGACGACGAGCTGAGCAGTTCCGGTTCGACCGCCAAGCAGCGGACGGTGACTGTGGCGTTCCGCACGTCCAACGTCATCGTGACCATCGAGTACGCGGAGCAGCCGGCGACCGTGGGCGTGGTCCCGGACAGCAAGGAAATGCAGGACAGGGCCCAGAAACTGGCTTCGCGGCTGGCGGACTCGCTGAGCGACTGAGGCCCTTTCACGGGCCCTTCACGGTCCGCCGCGAAGAGCGCGAAGGACGACCACACCGCCGCCTCACCGCGTACGGTGACCACTCGGACCCCGTTCCGACCGCAGGGAACCACGAGCGTCATGAGTGAAGGAACCATGCAGCGACGAGCACAGCGAGAGAAGCGAGAGCAGCGAGCGAAGCGCCTGGGTCGCGTCCTTGTCTGCGCGGCCGCCGTCCCCGTGATGCTGGTCGCCGCCGGCTGCTCCTCGGACTCCGGCTCCGGGGAGAGCTCGGACAAGGCCGAGAAGGCCGCCGCGTCGGCGTCCGCGAGCCCGTCGCCGACCGTGGAGGCGGCGGCGTACGGCAAGCTGCCGGAGCCGTGCAAGGCGTTGTCGAAGAAGACGCTGGAGGACCTCGTCCCGGAGAGCAAGTCGGGCAAGGAGGGCAAGTCGGACGACATCTCGACGCGCGCCGGCTGCTCCTGGAACAGCCTCGACAACAACGGCGTCAAGGGTTCGCAGTTCCGCTGGCTGAACGTGTCGATGCTGCGGTTCGAGTCGGACGTGACCCGGGGCCCGGCCGACAAGCTGGCGCAGGAGTACTACGAGAAGCAGGTCCAGGACGCGCAGGCCGCGGAGGACGCCAAGGGCGTGAAGTCCGAGCCGGTGTCCGGGACGGGCGACCAGGCGACGGCCGTCCAGTACGACCTGAAGAAGAAGGAAGGCACCTTCAAGCAGCAGACGATCGTGGCGCGCGTCGAGAACGTCGTCGTCACCGTCGACTACAACGGTGCGGGCCTGGCGGGCGACAAGACGCCGAGCGCCTCCGAGCTGCTGAAGGACGCGAAGAAGGCCGCCAAGGAGGCCGTCGAGGCGGTGTCCGAGGCCAACGGGCCGGGCGGCGGCAAGGCGAGCGGCTCCCCGTCGAAGTCGGCGTCGAAGGTCCCGTCGGAGTCGGCCTCGAAGCCGGCGTCCGGGGAGGCCTCGGACGAGCCGTCGAAGGCCGCGTCGAAGTCGCCGTCCCGGAAGTCCGCGTAGCTCTGCCGGACAAGCCCGGCGGGATCCGGCCACCCGTTCCCCGTACACATGTGCCACCCTGTTGCGCGCAACAACACGCAAGGGGAGGGGAGTACGGGTGGCCGCGCCACTGCAGCTGACTCGGATGCACCGCGTTCTCATCGGCGTGGTCGTGGCCGGTGCCGTGATCATCGCCGGCATCGGCTTCGCCGGTTCGTACGCGGCGGTCCGCGAGTTGGCCCTCAAGAAGGGCTTCGGGGACTTCTCCTACGTCTTCCCGATCGGCATCGACGCGGGTATCTGCGTCCTGCTGGCCCTGGACCTGCTCCTGACGTGGATCAGGATCCCGTTCCCCCTGCTGCGCCAGACGGCCTGGCTACTGACGGCGGCCACGATCGCCTTCAACGGCGCGGCGGCCTGGCCGGATCCGCTCGGCGTGGGCATGCACGGTGTGATCCCGATCCTCTTCGTCGTCTCGGTCGAGGCGGCCCGGCACGCGATCGGCCGCATCGCCGACATCACGGCCGACAAGCACATGGAGGGCGTCCGGCTCACCCGCTGGATGCTGTCGCCGGTCCCGACGTTCCTGCTGTGGCGCCGGATGAAGCTGTGGGAGCTGCGCTCCTACGAGCAGGTGATCAAGCTGGAGCAGGAGCGCCTGGTGTACCAGGCGCGGCTGCGTTCCCGTTTCGGCCGGGCCTGGCGCCGCAAGGCGCCGGTGGAGTCGCTGATGCCGCTGCGCCTGGCGCGGTACGGCGTGCCGCTGGCGGAGACGGCCCCGGCGGGTCTGGCGGCGGCGGGCATCGAGCCGGCGCTGATCCCCCCGCCCCCGCCGCAGGCGGAGGTGACGGCCGGCCACCGTGGCGTCCGGACAGCGCCCGGGCCGCGGCCCCAGGCGCCCGCCGGCGAGCAGCGCCTGGAACTCGGCGGCGGACCGGATCCGCAGTACCGCGACCCGGAGCACCGGGGCGCGGAGCACCGGGGCGCGGAGCACCGGGGCGCGCAGTACCCGGACCCGGAGTACGACCCGGAGTACCGGGACCCGGAGCCCGAGCCGGACCAGAGCCCGTGGTTCAACACCCCGCGCGAGGTCGAGTACCAGGGCGGCTACGACCCGGACTACGACCCGGCCGAGCACTACGCGCAGTGGATCGCGGAGCAGCAGGAGGCGGAGCAGTACCAGCCCGAGTACGACCGTGAGCCCCCGTCCCCGGAGGACACGGGCAGCTTCCCGATCCCGGTGGGCCCGAACCGTACGCGGGAGCTGGGCGAGGGCGGCGGCACGCCTCCGGCCCCGGAGCCGGACGAGGAGGCGTACTACCAGGTGTTCCGCCAGTCGATCGACGGCAGCTACCCGACGCCGCGCGCCCTGGGCGACAACATCCAGGCCACCTACGGCACGACGCTGAGCCCCGGGGAGCTGAAGTCCCTCGTGGAGCGCTTCCAGAAGCGGCACTCGGCGGAGCTGGAGGAGGACCACATCGCCTGACGGCGAGGACAGGAACGGAGAAGAGGGGCCCTCGGACGAGGGCCCCTCTTCTCTTCGCCGTCCCTGTGCCTACTGGCCCAGCAGGGCCCGCACCCGGTCCTGCCCGACCGCGAGCAGCAGCGTGGGCAGCCGCGGCCCGGTGTCCCGCCCGACGAGCAGGTGGTACAGCAGCGCGAAGAAGGACCGCTGGGCGGTCTTGATCTCCGGCGGCAGTTCCTTCGGCGTGGCGTCGGCGGAGAACCCGGCCTGCACCTTGGGCACGCCGTAGACGAGGTGGGTCAGCCCGTCGAGCGACCAGTGGTCGGCCAGTCCGTCGAGCAGCAGCCGCAGCGACTCGCGGCCCTGCTCGTCGAGCGACTTCAGCAGCTCGGTGTCGGGCTCGTCGCGCACGATGGTGCGCTGGTCGGCCGGGACGTGCGTGTTGATCCACGCCTCGGCCTTGTCGTAGCGCGGGCGGGCCTCGTCGAGCGAGGTCAGCGGCTGCTCCGGGTCGAGTTCGCTGAGGATGCGCAGCGCCTGGTCCTCGTGCCCAGCGGTGATGTCCGCGACGGACGCGAGCGTCCGGTACGGCAGCGGGCGGGGCGTGCGCGGCAGCTCACCGGCGGCCGTGCGCACCGCGCGGGAGTGCGCGGCCACGTCGGCCGGCAGGGCGCTGCCGTCGGCGACCTTGGCGTCGAGCCGGTCCCACTCGTCGTAGAGCCGCTGGATCTCCTGGTCGAAGGCGACCTTGAAGGACTGGTTGGGGCGGCGGCGGGCGTACAGCCAGCGCAGCAGCTGCGGCTCCATGATCTGCAGGGCGTCGGCCGGGGTGGGCACACCGCCCTTGGAGGAGGACATCTTCGCCATGCCGGAGATGCCGACGAAGGCGTACATCGGGCCGATGGGCTGCTTGCCGCCGAAGATCCCGACGATCTGCCCGCCGACCTGGAACGACGAGCCCGGCGAGGAGTGGTCGACGCCGGAGGGCTCGAAGATCACGCCCTCGTAGGCCCACCGCATGGGCCAGTCGACCTTCCAGACCAGCTTGCCCCGGTTGAACTCGTTCAGCCGGACCGTCTCCGAGAAGCCGCACGCGGTGCAGGCGTAGGTCAGCTCGGTGGAGTCGTCGTCGTAGGACGTGACGGTGGTGAGGTCCTTCTCGCAGTTGCCGCAGTACGGCTTGTACGGGAAGTAGCCGGCGGAGCCGGAGCTGCCGTCGTCCTCGGCAGCCGCGCCGGAGCCCTCGGCGGCCTCCAGCTCGGCCTCGTCCAAGGGCTTCTGCTGCTTCTTGGCGGGGGCCTTCTTGGTGCGGTACTGGTCCAGCACGGCGTCGATGTCGCCGCGGTGCTTCATGGCGTGCAGGATCTGCTCGCGGTAGGCGCCGGAGGTGTACTGCTCGGTCTGGCTGATCCCGTCGAACTCCACGCCGAGCTCGGCCAGCGACTCGATCATCGCGGCCTTGAAGTGCTCGGCCCAGTTCGGGTGCGCGGAGCCCTTCGGCGCGGGCACGGACGTCAGCGGCTTGCCGATGTGCGCCTGCCACTCCTCCTCGTCCACTCCGGCGATGCCCTTGGGCACCTTGCGGTAGCGGTCGTAGTCGTCCCAGGAGATCAGGTGGCGCACCTGGTGGCCCCGGCGGCGGATCTCGTCGGCGACGAGGTGCGGGGTCATGACCTCGCGGAGGTTGCCGAGGTGGATGGGGCCCGACGGGGAGAGGCCGGACGCGACGACGACGGGTTTGCCCGGGGCCCGGCGCTCCGACTCCTCGATGACCTCATCCGCGAAACGGGAGACCCAGTCGGTGGTCTCGGTGCTCTGAGCCACGATCGGCACGTCCTTCTTTCTGCATCGGGCAGCCGGTACGGTCGCACGGCTGACCGCCTCATTGTCCCAGACCGCCGCGCGCCCGGAAAAACGGCTTTACCCCCATGGGATACTGGCCGGGTCCATCGAATCCCCCAGGAGAACGGCACCCTCGCCCATGGCCTCGGTCACGTCCCTCAGCGACTCCGTCCACCAGCGCCTCGCGGCGGCCCTGTCGGCAGCTCTGCCGCAGGCCGGCTCCGCGGACCCGCTGCTGCGACGAAGCGACCGGGCGGACTTCCAGGCCAACGGGATCCTCGCCCTCGCCAAGAAGGCGAAGGCGAACCCGCGGGAGCTGGCGACGCAGGTCGTCGCCCGGGTGGAGTCGGGCGAGCTGCTGCGGGACATCGAGGTGTCCGGCCCCGGCTTCCTCAACATCACCGTCTCCGACAAGGCGATCACCGAGAATTTGTCCGCGCGGTACGCGGACGACACGGGCCGCCTCGGCGTGCCTCTCGCCGAGCACCCGGGCACCACGGTGATCGACTACGCGCAGCCGAACGTGGCGAAGGAGATGCACGTCGGTCACCTGCGGTCCGCGGTGATCGGCGACGCGGTGGTGCAACTGCTGGAGTTCACCGGCGAGAACGTGGTCCGCCGTCACCACATCGGCGACTGGGGCACCCAGTTCGGCATGCTCATCCAGTACCTGGACGAGCACCCGCACGAGCTGGACCACGACTCGGCCGAGGTGTCCGGCGAGGAGGCGATGTCGAACCTCGACCGCCTCTACAAGGCCTCGCGCAAGCTGTTCGACTCGGACGAGGAGTTCAAGACGCGCGCCCGGCGCCGGGTGGTGGACCTCCAGGCGGGCGACGAGAAGACCCTCGCCATGTGGCAGAAGTTCGTCGACGAGTCGAAGATCTACTTCTTCTCCGTCTTCGAGAAGCTGGACATGGAGATCCGTGACGCGGACATCGTCGGCGAGTCCGGCTACAACGACATGCTCGCCGAGACCTGCCGCCTGCTGGAGGAGTCCGGTGTGGCGGTCCGCTCGGAGGGCGCGCTGTGCGTGTTCTTCGACGACATCAAGGGCCCAGACGGCAAGCCGGTCCCGCTGATCGTGCAGAAGTCGGACGGCGGCTACGGCTACGCGGCGACGGACCTGTCGGCGATCCGGGACCGCGTCTTCCACCTGAAGGCCGACTCGCTGATCTACGTGGTGGACGCCCGCCAGTCCCTGCACTTCAAGATGGTCTTCGAGACGGCCCGCAAGGCCGGCTGGCTCAACGACGACGTGAAGGCGTACCAGCTGGCCTTCGGCACGGTCCTCGGCAAGGACGGCAAGCCGTTCAAGACCCGTGAGGGCGAGACGGTCCGTCTGGTCGACCTGCTGGACGAGGCGATCGACCGCGCCTCGGCGGTGGTCCGGGAGAAGGCCCAGGACCTCTCCGAGGAGGAGATCGCCGAGCGGGGCGCCCAGGTGGGGGTCGGCGCGGTGAAGTACGCGGACCTGTCGACGTCGGCCAACCGGGACTACAAGTTCGACCTGGACCAGATGGTCTCGCTCAACGGCGACACGTCGGTCTACCTGCAGTACGCCTACGCCCGGATCCAGTCGATCCTGCGCAAGGCCGGCGAGGTGCGGCCCGCCGCGCACCCGGAGCTGGAGCTGCACGCGGCCGAGCGCGCCCTGGGCCTGCACCTGGACGCGTTCGCGGAGACGGTGACGGAGGCGGCGAGGGAGTACGCCCCGCACAAGATGACGGCGTACCTGTACCAGCTGGCGTCGCTGTACACGACGTTCTACGACAAGTGCCCGGTGCTGAAGGCCGAGACGCCGCAGCAGGTGGAGAACCGTCTGTTCCTGTGCGACATCACGGCCCGCACCCTGCACCGGGGCATGTCCCTGCTGGGCATCCGGACGCCCGAGCGGCTCTGAGTCCGGCCCGTCACGCACGGACCGAGGGCGGCACTCCCCCGTGAGTGCCGCCCTCGGCGTTTCTCAGGAGCCGTGGATCAGCTGCAGTTGACCCACGTGTTGGACTTCATGTAGCGGCTGACGCTGCCGGTCTCCTTGTAGCCCCGCGGGACGACGCCGCTGGACCCGCCGTGGTTCTTCTCCGAGAACCACTTGAAGTCGCAGGACGCGCCGTGGTTGTACCAGGACTTGAAGCTCTGGAACACGGCGTACTGCGTCAGGTCCCTGTTGGTGCCGGCGACCTTCTGCATGCGGCCGGTGTAGTTCTGCCCGGCCCAGACGCAGAACCAGCCGGACGGACAGTCCGAGGCGGCCTGCGGCGCTGTCTCCGCCGCACCGGCCGTGCCCGCGGTGCCGGCCAGCAGACCGCCGGTCAGCGCGATCCCCCCGGCCATGACGGCGAGCTTGTCGGACATGCGCATGGTGTGTCCCCCTTCGTGGTCGGCCGACCGGACCGGCCGGCTCGGTATCGAGAGTGCGGCGCTCGGGGCCCGGGACGCCACCGCCGCCGCGCAAGTGACGTCCGCGCGGGACGTCCCAGCCGCTGACCTGCGCGGACACCGCCCGCCGGGACGGTACGGCGGGACGCCCGCGGTGAGGGGTGGCCGAATAGGGAGGGGCCGGAGGGGGCAACGGAACCGATGGGTGGGGCTCCGCGTGGACGCTGATGCAGAATGCGGCGGGACGGGACGCTGACCACGGTCCTGCGGACGCGAGTGGGGGAAACATGTCGCGTTGGAAAGGGCTGCCCGGAGAACTCGACCCGAGGGTCCGCCAGTTGGTGGTGGCGCTGCGCCGGGTCAAGGACCGCAGCGGACTGAGCCTGCGCCGGCTGGCCGCCAGGACGGGCTACAGCACCTCGTCCTGGGAGCGGTACCTGTCGGGCAGGGCACTGCCGCCCCGGGAGGCCGTGGAGGCGATCGCCCGGCTCGGGGACGACGACCCGGCCCGGCTGCTGGCGCTGCACGAGGTGGCGGCGGAGGTGTGGGGCAGATCCCCGGACGGGGCCCCGGCGCCGCGTCCACCGGCCGTGGCGGGAGAGGCGGTGCCGGAGGGAGAGGATCCGGGGACGCCATCGGGGGCGGGGGAGGTGCCGCGGGCGGATCCGTCCCGCTCGCGCGGGCGGGTGCCGCGCGCCACCCTGGTCGCCGGCGCGGTGGCGCTGGTGGCGGCCGTCGCCGCCGCGGTCCTGCTGGCGGCGCGGCTCTCGGACGGCGAGGAGACGGCGGCCGCCCCGCCGCTCACCGGCACCTCGGCCGCGGTGACGGCCCCGGGAACGGCCGGGGAGCCGGACCGCCCGGTGTACACCTGCCGCTCGGAGCGGATCGACGGCCGCTGGTACGCGGGCAACAGCCGCACCATGAAGGCCATCCTGGCGAAGGGCCACGCGGGACCCGAGGTCGCCGAGGCCCAGTGCCTGCTGCGGGAGGCGGGTCTCGCGCCCGGTGTCGTGGACGGCATCTTCGGCCCGCACACGGAACGCGCGGTCCGCGGCCTGCAGAAGCGGTCCGGGCTGGTGGTGGACGGCATCATCGGCCCCCACACCTGGAAGGCGCTGCGGGAATGACACCGACCCCGCCGGCCGGGCTGCCCCCGGAACGCGCCCGGCTGGTGTGCCGCATGCGGGAGTTGAGGGACGGCACGGGCCTGAGCCTGGCGGCCCTGGCCGCGAAGACGGCCTTCAGCAAGTCGTCCTGGGAGCGGTACCTCAACGGCAAGACGCTGCCGCCGGGCCAGGCGGTGCGGGAACTGTGCCGCCTGGCGGGCGAGCCGGAGGGCCGGTGCCTGGCGCTGTGGGAGCTGGCGGAGTCGGAGTGGAGCGGGCGCGCCGCCGCCCGGCCGCCCGGCACCGAGGCCCCGCGGGCCGCACGCCCACCGGAGTCCCCATCGCCACCACGAGCACGGTCACCACGGTCGCCGTCACCACCAGCACCGTCACCACGGTCACCGTCACCGCAACCGCCCCCGCCCTCGCCGCCCTCGCCCTTACCGTCCACGCCCCCACCGTCCACGCGGGAGCCCGGAGTTCGTCCCGCGTTCCTGGTCCGGGGCCGGCGGGCGGGCGGCCGGGGCCGTTTCATGGCGGTGCTGGCCGCGCTCTGCGCGCTGGCGGCCGGCGGCCTCTCGGTCGCGCTGGTGCTGCTCGCCGGCCAGTCCACGGAGCCCCGCCCGGTCCCGGCCTCGCCGTCGGTCCCGGCACCCCGCTGCCGGGGGGCCGCCTGCGAGGGCAGCAGCCCGATGCTCATGAAGTGCGGCACGGCCCCGCGCACCCTCGCCTCGCACCGCACGTCCACGGGGGCCCACCTCGAACTGCGCTACAGCGCCGCGTGCGGGGCCGGCTGGGCGCGCATGTGGAGCACCCGCATCGGCGACCGTCTGGAACTGGACGGGCCCGGGGGCGGCCGTCCGCACTCCGCCGAGATCCGGGACGGCCTGGCGGCGCAGTCGTACGTCTACACGCCCATGACCGCGGCACGCCCCGGCACGAAGCTCCGCGCGTGCTTCCGCCCGGTGACGGGCGCCGGTGGCGAGTGCTTCGAGGCGGGCGTGTGACGCGGCCGGCCGGGTTGTCGGTGCCCGGCCCTACAGTCACCCCCATGGCGACTCTCCCGAACCCTCTTCCCACGCTGGCGGCCGACCCCGGTGGCCGCGCGCTCGGCCTGCGGCTGCCCGCGGGCGTGCTCGTCGACACCACCGACGCGGGGTCCTGGCACGAGCCGTTGCTGTGGTGTGCGCGGGAGCGGTCCCGGCCGGGAGACCGGGAGCTGCTGGAGCCGGCCCGGCGCAGCGGCCTGCTGCCGGTCGTGCTCGACGTGGGGGGTGGCCACGGCGGCCCGGACCGCTGGGAGCTGGCGCCCGCGGGCGTGTCGTACCCGGGGGACCACGACGCCGAGGAGGTCCTGGCGGAGCACTGGGCGCGCCATGCCGCGGACGGCGATCCCTGGCCCGGCGCGGACACGGCGCCGCCCGCGCACCGGGATCCGGACGAGGTGGCCGCCGAGGTGACGGACACGCTCGTGGACGACGGCGGCCCGCTGAAGGACCCGCGCCTCGCCCTCGTCCCGGCCCGCCGCAGCGCCGACGTCCCCGCGGCGATCGGCTGGACGGGCGCGGTGCACCACGAGGCCGACCCGGCGCGGCTCGGCGCGGTCCTGCGCGACTGGGAGGACCGGTTCGGCATACGCGTCACGGGGCTCGGCTTCGACCAGCTGCTGGTCTCGGTCGCCGCCCCGCCCACCACGCTGGCCGACGCGCGGGCCGTCGCCGCCGAGCACTTCGCCTTCTGTCCGGGCAACGTCCGGCACGGCGCCGACCCGACGCTGCGGGCCTACGCCGAGCAGCAGGTCCTCGGCCGGCGGACGTGGCACTTCTGGTGGGACTGACCCGGGCGGTTCAGCCCTGCGGCCCTCCCTCCCCGAGCCCGTCCGCCGGTCCCCCGGCCAGCCCCGACCGCAGCCGGCGCAGCCCTTCGCCGATCTCCTGCGGGGTCTGCGTCACGAAGCACAGCCGCAGGGTCGTCCGGTCGGGCGGGCCCGCGTAGAAGGGGGCGCCGGGGACGTACGCCACGTCGTGGCGCACCACCCGGGCCAGCAGCTCCGTGGTGTCGTACGGCTGTGGCAGCCGCGCCCACAGGAACATGCCGCCCTCGGGCCGGTTCCAGACCGAGCCCTCGGGCAGCGCCCCGGCCAGCCCGGCGAGCATGGCGTCGCGGCGGGCGCGGTAGACGCCGGCGACGCGTGCGACGTGCGCGTCGAGGTCGTGGTCGGCGAGGTACCGGGCGGCGGCGAGCTGGTTGACGGTCGGGGTGTGCAGGTCGGCGGCCTGCTTGGCGACGGCGCAGGCACGCCGCAGCTCCCCGGGCGCGCGCAGCCAGCCCAGCCGCAGTCCGGGGGCCATGACCTTGGAGAAGCTGCCGAGCAGCACCGTGCGGTCCTCGGCACCCGGCAGGGAGGCGATCCAGGGCACGCGGGCGCCCTCGTAGCGCAGCTCGCCGTAGGGGTCGTCCTCGACGATCCACAGCCCGTGCCGGGCGGCGACGGCGGCCACGGCCTCGCGCCGCTCGGCGGGCAGGGTGCGGCCGGTGGGGTTCTGGAAGGTGGGCACGGTGTAGAGCAGTTTCGGCCGCTCGCGCCCGACCAGCTCCTCCAGCGCCCGCGGGTCGAGGCCGTGCTCGTCGCCGGGCACGGGCACGACGCGGGCCCCGGCGAAGCCGAAGGCCTGGAGCGCGGCCAGGTAGCAGGGGTCCTCGACCAGGACGGTGTCCCCGGGTTCGAGCAGCGCCGTGGCCAGCAGGGACAGGGCCTGCTGGGAGCCGGTGGTGACGAGCAGGTCGTCGGGCCCGGTGGGCAGGCCGCGGGCGGTGGCCCGGGCGGCGAGGGCGGCCCGCAGCGTGGGCTCGCCCTCGGTGGTGGAGTACTGCAGCGCCCGCGCGGGCTGTTCGGCCAGCACCGCCCGGAAGGACTCCGCGATGCCCTCGGCGTCGAACAGCTCGGGCGCCGGCAGCCCACCCGCGAAGTTGATCACCTCGGGGCGCGCGGTGACAGCGAGGATGTCCCGCACGGGCGAACCCCCGACAGCCCGAGCCCGCGCGGCGAGCGACGGCACGGGGCTGCGGACGGCAACGGGCTCGGCGACGGTCATGACACGGCTCCTTCGACTACGGCGACGACGTGCCCGCAGCCTAGAGACATACCTGCGCCCTACAAGAACTTTTCCGCGATCCGGACAGCGACCGGCGGGACGACCGGGGCACGGCCTCAGCCCTTGTTCCCCAGCGCCGCGTAGACGTTGATGTCCGCGTCCGTGACGTCGTTGATGTCGCGGTACCGCACCTTCTCGATGTCGTCGAGCCCGGCGAGGAAGGACTCCCCCGGCTGGTCCGGGACCGGGGCCGCGTGGTCGGGGCGCCAGCGGTGGGCGGGGACGACGCCCGGGTCGGCGATCTCCAGCCCGTTGTCCGTGAAGAACCGCTCGACCTCGGCCCGGGAGCGCAGCACGAAGGTGAACCCCCGCTCGGTGTAGGTCCGCTGGACGGCGCGGATGTTCTCGGGGTTGAGATCCTCCGTGAGGTGGCTGAGCACCAGCCGGCTGCCGGCGGGCAGCGCGTCGAGCAGCTCCCGCACCAGCGGATACGCCTCGTCGTCCGCCACGAAGTGCAGGACGGCCACCAGGCAGAGCGCGACGGGCCGGTCGAAGTCCAGCGTCTTCGCGGCCTGTTCGAGGATGCGGCCCGGGTCGCGCAGGTCGGCGTCGATGTAGTCCGTGCGCCCCTCGGGCCCGCTGGTCAGCAGGGCGCGCGCGTGGGCGAGCACGACGGGGTCGTTGTCGACGTACACGACACGCGAGTCGGGTGCGACGCGCTGCGCGATCTGGTGCACGTTCTCGGCGGTCGGCAGCCCGGTCCCGATGTCGAGGAACTGCCGGACACCGTCCCGCTCCACCAGCGAGGTCACCGCGCGGCGCAGGAAGTCCCTGTTGTGCCGCACGTCGAGGTACCCGCGCGGGTTGGCGGCCAGCGCCGCGGCGGCCGCGTCCCGGTCCGCCGGGTAGTGGTCCTTGCCGCCGAGGAAGACGTCGTAGACCCGCGCGGGGTGTGCCTTGCTGCTGTCGATCCTCCTCCGCAGCTCGGCGGGGTCCTGGCTGAGGGCGTCACCGGACATGGACGTCTCCTGGGTACTAGGTGGTCGCCTCGACGACCACTTCATCGGTCGACAACCCAACGACCCGGGCGACGCGTTGGTGCCCGCCCACCCGGATCCGACGGGCCGTCAGGACGCCTCTGACGTCCCCGCCTTCACCCACTTCTGGCCGCCGAGCGGGAACTCGTAGGCCGGGCGCCCGTTGTTGCCGCTCGTGCGGAAGGGCCGGCCCTTGTCGTCCACGGTCAGCGTGCCCTGCCTGCTGCCGCTGGACCACCGCAGCTCCAGGTACCAGCTGACGTCGTAGGCGGAGGCGTCGGCCTGGACGTAGTAGACCTCCGGGTCCGACTCGCTCACCTTGAACGGGAAGTCGTCCTGGCCCGCCTCCGGCACGAGGGCGGGCCGCACCGCGTCCAGGGCGACGGTGAAGAACCGCTCCGGCACTCCGCCGCCGCAGCCCACGCCCGGATAGCCCATGGCGTAGTCGTTCCAGGCGAGCGGCGCGCGCTTGCCCGCCATCCGGACCGTCAGCCCCTTGAGGACCACGGTCTCGTCACCGGTCCCCTGCACGGTGACCTTCAGCATCTGCTGCCCGGACGGCACGGCGTCCATCGCCGCCACCCAGCCCGGCGCGTCCTGCTCCAGCGGCGGCGGGACCACGCGGTCCGGCGGCTGATTCACCAGGTAGTGCTGCGAGCAGGGGTCCAGCCAGGCGTGCGGCTCGGTGTTCACGGTGAGCGGGGCCGGTCCGGTGGCGGGTGCGGTGTCGCGGCCCGGGCGAGCGGCGCCGGTGGCCGAGGCGGTGGCACCGGCGGACCCGGAGGACCCGGCGACGGTTCCCTTCCCCGGGCCTTCGCCCTTCCCTTGCGTTCCCTTCCCCTCATCGGGGCCGGGACGGGCGGAGACACGGCCCGAGGGCGGCACGGAGCCCACCGCGGAACCGTCCGGCCGCGCGCTCCCTTCCGACACGGCCGCCGGTCCGCGCCGCCCGTCGCCGTCGGTCCCCCCGGACGGCACGGCCACGGCGAGACCGACCCCGCCCAGGACGACGGCCGCGGCGACGCCGGCCAGGACGGCGGGACGCGGACGGCGCGCACGCCGCCCGGCGGCGACCCTGCCGGCCCTCACCTCCGCGGGCTTCGGCCCGGCTCCCGGATCCTCCTGAGCCTCCTGATCGCCCTGAGCCCTCCGGTCCCCTTCATCTTCCTGCGCCCCCTGCGGAGCATCTCCCGCTGCCGGTCCCGGAGCCCCCTCCGCGGACACCCCCGGCACCGAACGCCGCTCCCCGGACGCCTCGTCGGCCCGCCCGGCGCCCTCATCCGCTCGCCCCGCGCCCCCGACCACATCGCCCCCGGCGCCCTCGGCCGCCCCGGCCCCAGCGCCCTCAAGCACTCCGGCCCCGGCCGCCGCAGCCGTCCCGGACCCGGGCACGCCGGCAGCCGCCGCCGCCTTCCGCCCCCGCCCCGCATCCGCCAGCACCCACCGCCGGTGCAGCTCCACCAGTTCCTGGGGCGACGCCTTGCACAGCCGGGCGAGCCGCTCCACGGGCGCGTAGTCGGCCGGTACGGCGTCCCCGTTGCAGTACCGGTGCAGCGTCGACGTACTCATGTGCAGCCGCTTGGCGAGCACCCCGTAGCTCAGCCCGGAACGCTCCTTCAACTCCCCCAGCAGCGCCGCGAAATCGGCCGCAGCCGTGCTCTCCGACACCTGTCCTCCCGCCCCCGTGTCCCGTTCCGCCGTTCCAGGGAACGGCCGTTTCCCCTGGTCAAAGGCTGTGCGGGCGTTCCAGCATCCCGGATCGCCCGCCGGATGTGGCGGCCGGGACGGAACACCCCACAAGCTCTGGTCATCCAAGCACGCCGCTCCCGGCCCGCCGGTCGAGCGACCCGCCTGGGCCCACATCCCACCTGCCTTTGTCCGAAAGGAACCCAGCCATGCGCAAGTACCACGCCCTCCCCGTCGCCCTCCTGGCCGCCCTCGCCCTCACGGCGTGCGAGGACGGCACGGGCACGCAGAACGAGGGCGCCGCGGCGAGCGCGTCGGTCGCGCCCGGTGCGAGCACCGCCGGGGACCGCCCCGCGGCGGAGCCCACGAAGGGCACCGCGAAGGACACCGCGAACGCATCCGTCACCGGGAACGCACAGCAGACCTCCCAGGGCGCGAAGGGCGCGAAGGGCACCACCGGCACGCCGGCCGCGAAGGCCACCGGGACGGCCGGCAAGCCCGCCGGCGAGACGCGCGTCATCTGCAACGGCTCCAACACCACCGTCACGGCCCAGGAGGTGCCCCGCCCGCTCAACCACATGCTGATCACGGTCAAGAACACCGGCTCGAAGACCTGCGACCTCACCTACTACCCGGTGCTGCGCTTCGACGAGATGCAGTGGGCCCCGAGCCCGATCGAGGACTCCCAGCCGCAGGCGGTGACGACCCTGGCCCCCGGTGAGTCCGGCTACGCGGGTGTCCTGCTGTCGGCGGCCGACGGCAGCGGCGAGGCCGGCACCACCGGCCGCAAGCTCACGGTCGGCTTCCAGGGCGGCACGCCCAACAGCAGCGGCGGCCCCTCGGCCATCCCGTCCCTGCCGGCCAAGGGCGTGTACTACGACAGCACGCTCACGGTCACGTACTGGCTGCGCGACATGGACCAGGCCCTGTCGTACTGAGCCCGGCCCGCCGTCCTACTGATCCCTCAGCTTCTGGGCCACCTCGGTGGCCCAGTAGGTGAGGATGTTCCGCGCCCCGGCCCGCCGGATCCCGGTCAGGGTCTCCAGGATCGCCCGGTCGCGGTCGATCCAGCCCTTCTCGGCGGCGGCCTCGATCATCGAGTACTCGCCGGAGATCTGGTAGGCGGCGACGGGCACGTCCACGGCGTCCGCGACCCGGGCGAGGATGTCCAGGTAGGGCCCGGCCGGCTTGACCATCACCATGTCGGCGCCCTCCTCCAGGTCGAGGGCGAGCTCGCGCAGGGACTCGCGCGCGTTGGCCGGGTCCTGCTGGTAGGTCTTGCGGTCCCCCTGGAGCGAGGAGCCGACGGCCTCGCGGAAGGGCCCGTAGAAGGCGGAGGCGTACTTCGCGGTGTAGGCGAGGACGGCGACGTCCTCCCGCCCGATCTGGTCCAGGGCGTCCCGGACGACGCCGATCTGGCCGTCCATCATGCCGCTGGGGCCGACCACATGGGCCCCGGCGTCGGCCTGCACCTGGGCCATCTCGGCGTACCGCTCCAGGGTCGCGTCGTTGTCGACCCGCCCCTGCGCGTCCAGCACCCCGCAGTGGCCGTGGTCGGTCGTCTCGTCGAGGCACAGGTCGGACATGACGAGCAGGTCGTCGCCGACCTCGGCGCGCACGTCCCGCAGGGCGACCTGGAGGATGCCGTCCGGGTCGGTACCCGGCGTCCCGAGCGCGTCCTTCTTCGACTCCTCCGGCACACCGAAGAGCATGATCCCGGAGATCCCCGCGGCGACGGCCTCGGCGGCGGCCTTCTTCAGACTGTCCCGGGTGTGCTGCACGACCCCGGGCATGGCCCCGATCGGCACCGGTTCGCTGACGCCCTCGCGCACGAAGGCCGGAAGGATGAGATCGGCCGGGTGCAGCCGGGTCTCGGCGACCATCCGACGCATCACGGGGTTGCTCCGCAGCCGCCGCGGCCGCGCACCGGGAAATGATCCGTACGTCGTCATGCCCTCTACGCTACGCCCGCCCCCGGAGCCCCGATGCCGACGCACTGTCGGCGGGGCGGCCGGGCCCGCACGGCCCCGCCATGCGCCCGCAACCCCCGGGGTCCATCCTGAAATCAGCAAGGAGACAAGGACAGGACCCCGACGGCCCGCCACCCCCTCGCCGCCGCCGTCCCTCCGTACCCGCCCCCACGGAGGACGCGATGACCGCCCCCCACCGCACCCCCGACCTCTTCGCCCTCTCGGAGATCTCCGGCCCCGTCCTGCGCCCCGGCGACGACGCCTACGCCGACGAGGTCACCGGCTTCAACCTGGCCTCCCTGCACACCCCGGACGTCGTCGTGGGAGCCACCGGCACCGACGACGTCGTCGCCGCGATGCGCTGGGCCCACGCCACCCACACCCCCGTCGCCGTCCAGGCCACCGGCCACGGCGCCAACTTCCCCATCGCACAGGGCCTGCTGATCACCACGTCCCGTATGACGGACGTCCAGGTCGACCCGGCCACCCGCACCGCCAGGATCGCCGCGGGCGCCAAGTGGAGCCACGTGATGGCGGCCTGCGCGCCGCACGGCCTGGCCGGACTCTGCGGCACCTCCACCGACGCGGGCGTGATCGGCTACACCCTCGGCGGCGGACTGCCCGTCCTCGGCCGGGCCTACGGCTACGCCGCCGACCTGGTCCGCTCGTTCCAGGTCGTCACCCCGGACGGCCGCCTGCGCGAGGCGGACGCCCACCACGAACCGGAACTGTTCTGGGCGCTGCGCGGCGGCAAGGGCAACGTCGGGGTGGTCACCTCACTGGTCACCGAACTGCTCCCGCTCGCCCGCCTCTACGGCGGCGGCCTGCACTACGACGCCGCACACGCGGAGGCCGTGCTGCACGCCTGGTCGGACTGGACCCGCACGGTCCCGGACGCGATGGGCAGCATGTTCTCGGTGCTCCGCCTGCCGCCCATCCCCCAGATCCCGGAGCCCCTGCGCGGCGGTTTCTGGGCCCGGGTGGCGATCGCCTGGCCGGGCGACACGGCCGAGGGCGAGGCACTGATCGCCCCGCTGCGCCGAGCGGCCCCCGTGGCCGTCGACCTGGTGGAGGAGATGGACTACGCGGCCCTGGACCGCATCCACATGGAACCGCAGGACCCGCTGCCGGCCCGGGAGTGCTGCATGCTCCTGCGCGACCTGCCCCCCGAGGCCATGGCCGCGTTCCTGGAGCAGATCGGCCCCTCGGCGGGCGCCGGCCATCCCCTGCTGGTCGCCTCGCTGCGCCACATGGGCGGCGCGCTCGCCCGCCCGGCCCCCGTGGAGGACGCCGTCTGCGCCCGCGACGCCCGGTACTTCATGGAGTCGGTCGGCATCATCCCGGCGCCGCCCGTGGCCGAGGCCGTCGAACAGGCCACGCGCCGCCTCTACACGGCGATGGCCCCGTACGGCACCGGCCGCACCATGGTCAACATCCACGGCACGCCCGGCGACGAACAGGACATCGCCCGCGCCTGGACCCCGGAGGTCTACACACGCCTGCGCCACGACAAGGCCACCTACGACCCGGACAACCTGCTGCGCTACGGCCACGCGGTGACCCCCGCGTAGCCGCAGCCCGCCCGGGCGGATCCGCCCGAGCCACCGAGCCACCGAGCCACCGGCCGGATGGTCCACCCGGGGCACCGAGCCACCGGCCGGATGGTCCACCCGGGTCACCGAGCCACCAGCCGGGCAGTCCGGCCGGGTCACCGGCCGCCACCAGCCGGGCGGATAGGCCCGGGCCACCGGCCTCCACCAACCGAGCAGCCCGCCCACACCACCGGCCGCCACCGGCCGGGCAGGCGCCTAGGTCGTCGACCGACGCCGCCGCGCCCCCGGCCGCCGCTCGCTCGGCCGGGTGACCGGGTCGCCGGCCTCCAGCGCCGCGGCCCGCCGCTTCGCGCCGAAGTCGGCCAGCGCCTCGGCCAGCTTGAGCACGGACGGCTCCGGAGCCATGACGTCCACCCGCAGCCCGTGCTCCTCGGCGGTCTTCGCCGTGGCCGGGCCGATACAGGCGATCACCGTGACGTTGTGCGGCTTGCCGGCGATGCCGACCAGGTTCCGCACGGTGGAGGACGACGTGAACAGCACGGCGTCGAAGCCACCGCCCTTGATCGCCTCGCGGGTCTCCGCCGGCGGCGGCGAGGCCCGCACGGTCCGGTAGGCCGTGACGTCGTCGACCTCCCAGCCGAGCTCGATCAGCCCGGCGACCAGCGTCTCCGTGGCGATGTCGGCGCGCGGCAGGAAGACCCGGTCGATCGGGTCGAACACCGGGTCGTAGGGCGGCCAGTCCTCCAGCAGCCCGGCGGCCGACTGCTCGCCGCTCGGCACCAGGTCCGGCTTCACGCCGAAGGCGATCAGCGCCTTGGCGGTCTGCTCGCCCACGGCCGCGACCTTGATGCCCGCGAAGGCGCGTGCGTCGAGCCCGTACTCCTCGAACTTCTCCCGCACGGCCTTGACCGCGTTCACCGAGGTGAAGGCGATCCACTCGTAGCGGCCGGTGACCAGGCCCTTGACCGCGCGCTCCATCTGCTGGGGCGTGCGCGGCGGCTCGACGGCGATCGTCGGCACCTCGTGCGGCACGGCCCCGTACGACCGCAGCTGGTCGGAGAGCGACACCGCCTGCTCCTTGGTCCGCGGCACGAGCACCTTCCAGCCGAACAGCGGCTTGGACTCGAACCACGCGAGCTGGTCGCGCTGGGCGGCGGCGGAACGCTCCCCGACCACGGCTATCACCGGCCGGCCGCCCTCGGGCGAGGGCAGCACCTTGGCCTGCTTCAGCGTCTGCGCGATCGTGCCGAGCGTGGCGGTCCAGGTGCGCTGCCGGGTGGTCGTCCCGGCGACGGTGACCGTCATCGGGGTGTCCGGCTTGCGCCCGGCGGAGACGAGCTCGCCGGCCGCCGCCGCGACGGAGTCCAGCGTCGTGGAGACGACGACCGTGCCGTCCGAGGCGCCCACCTCCGTCCAGCACCGGTCCGAGGCCGTCCGCGCGTCGACGAACCGCACGTCCGCGCCCTGCGCGTCGCGCAGCGGCACACCGGCGTACGCGGGCACGCCGACGACGCTCGCGACCCCGGGGACCACCTCGAAGGGCACCCCGGCGGCGGCGCAGGCCAGCATCTCCTCGGCCGCGTACGTGTCGAGGCCCGGGTCACCGGACACCGCACGCACGACCCGCCTGCCGCCCCGCGCGGCCTCCATGACAAGATGTGCGGCATCCCGCACCACGGGGACGGGCGCGGTGGTTGACGTGCCGTCAACTACCGTCAGCTGGGGCGTTCCTGTGCCCGGAGCCGGTTCCTGGGAAGGATCCGCGTCCGTGTGCACCTCGGAGACGCCCTGCCTGGCGTGCTGACGTACGACGTCGAGCACTTCGTGCTCGGCGACGAGAACGTCCGCGTTGGCCAGTGCCTCGACGGCGCGCAGAGTCAGCAGTCCCGGATCTCCGGGTCCGGCACCCAGGAAGGTGACGTGCCCGTGTTCAGGACCGGCGGAAAGGGCGGTGGGGCTCACTGTGCTCGCTCCCCCATCAGACCGGCCGCGCCCTGGGCGAGCATCTCGGCCGCGAGTTCGCGACCGAGCGCCGTTGCCCCGTCGTGCGTCTCGGGCACGGGACCGGTGGTGGACAGCTGCACCATGCGCGTGCCGTCGGTGGTCCCGACGACGCCGCGCAGGCGCATTTCCTTGAAAGTCTGCAGGTCGGCCTGGGGGTCCCCGCGCTCCAGCGGAGCCGAGAGCGGGGGCAGGTCGGCCAGCGCGCCCACGGGGGCGCTGCAGCCGGCCTCCAGGGCGGCGAGCAGTGACCGCTCGGCCGTCACGGCGATCCGCGTGAACGGGTCGTCGAGTTCGGCGAGCGCGGCGACGAGGTCCGCGTCGGCCGCGGTGCACTCGATCGCCAGGGCCCCCTGGCCGGGGGCGGGCAAAACCGTGTCGACCGACAGGAAGTCGGTCACCTCGTCGCCGCGGCCGATCCGGTTCAGCCCGGCGGCGGCCAGCACGACGGCGTCGAGCTCGCCCTTGCGCACGAACCCGATGCGGGTGTCGACGTTGCCGCGGATCGGGACCGTCGCTATGTCCAGGCCGTGGCTGCGCGCGTACGCGTTGAGCTGGGCCGCGCGGCGCGGCGAACCGGTGCCGATGCGGGCCCCGGAGGGCAGGTCGGTGAGCTTCAGCGCGTCCCGGGCGACGATCACGTCGCGCGGGTCCTCGCGCTCGGGCACGGCGGCCACGACGAGTTCGTCGGGCTGCGTGGTCGGCAGGTCCTTCAGCGAGTGCACGGCGAAGTCGACCTCGCCCCTGAGCAGCGCGTCGCGCAGGGCGGTGACGAACACGCCGGTGCCGCCGATCTGGGCGAGCGCCTCACGCGAGACGTCGCCGTACGTGGTGATCTCGACGAGTTCCACGGGCCGCCCGGTCACCCGGGTCACGGCCTCGGCCACCTGCCCGGACTGGGCCATGGCGAGTTTGCTCCGCCGGGTGCCGAGCCTCAGCGCCTTGTCAGTCATGCCGGGCCTCGGTCTCTCTGGGTGGTGCTGTCCTCGGCCCGGGAGACGGCGGCCACCGTCTCGGGGTCGAGGTCGAACAGGGTGCGCAGCGCGTCCGCGTACCCGGCGCCGCCGGGCTCGGCCGCGAGCTGCTTGACCCGCACGGTCGGCGCGTGCAGCAGCTTGTCGACCACGCGCCGCACGGTCTGGGTGATCTCCGCCCGGTGCTTGTCGTCGAGGCCGGGCAGCCGTCCGTCCAGGCGGGCGATCTCGCTGGCCACGACATCGGCGGCCATGGTGCGCAGGGCGACCACGGTCGGCGTGATGTGCGCGGCCCGCAGGGCCGCCCCGAAGGCCGCGACCTCGTCGGAGACGATACGCCGGACCTGGTCCACATCGGCAGCCATCGGAGCGTCGGCGGAGGCCTCCGCGAGCGACTCGATGTCCACCAGCCGCACCCCGGCCAGCCGGTGCGCGGCCGCGTCGATGTCGCGCGGCATGGCGAGGTCCAGCAGGAACAGCACGGGTTCGGGCCGCTGCGGCTCCTCGGCCGGCTCGGGCCGGCGCCGCTCGGGGATGCGCCCGACGGTGGCGACGGTCGCGGCGAGCGCGGCGATGGCCTCGGTGTCGGCGGCCGGGTCGAGCGTGCCGGGGCGCGCCGGGGCCGCGGCCCGCTGGCCGCCGCCGGCCGTGCCGTTGTCGACCCACGCCGCGTGCTGCTCCAGGTCGGCGGCGGCCATCCCGGCCACGGCGGCCTCGCCCAGCACGGAGAACCCGGCGGTGCCCTGCACCGCGGAGAGGTCCAGCGGGCAGCCCTCGTCGCCGCCGGGGCCGGTCGCGGGCTGCGCGCCCGGACGCGTGCCCGGCCCGGCCGCGCCTCCGGTTCCGCCCGGCGCCTCCGGTCCGTCGCCGCCGGCCGGCGGTACGGGCGCACGGCCCTCGACGGCCCGGGCGACCGCCTCGGCGGTGAGGACCAGGCCCGTCGCGCCGGTGCAGGAGACGGCGACGTCGGCACGTGTCAGCTCGACCGGCACCGATTCCATCGGGACCGCGCGGGCCAGCACGTCCGTGTCGTCGCCCTCGCTCAGGATCTGCGCGAGCCGCTCGGCGCGGTCGAAGGTGCGGTTGGCGACGACGAGTTCGGCGACCCCGGCCCGCGCGAGCGTGGCCGCGGCCAGCGAGGACATCGACCCGGCCCCGATGACCAGGGCCTTCTTGCCCTTGGCCCACTCCTGGACGTCGCCGCCGCGGGCCAGCTGCTCCAGGCCGAAGGTGACCAGGGACTGGCCGGCGCGGTCGATGCCGGTCTCGGAGTGGGCGCGCTTGCCGACGCGCAGGGCCTGCTGGAACAGGTCGTTCAGCAGCCGGCCGGCGGAGTGCAGCTCCTGCGCCCGGGCCAGGGAGTCCTTGATCTGGCCGAGGATCTGCCCCTCGCCGACGACCATCGAGTCCAGGCCGCAGGCCACCGCGAACAGGTGGTGGACGGCCCGGTCCTCGTAGTGCACGTAGAGATAGGGAGTGAGTTCCTCCAGGCCGACCCCGCTGTGCTGGGCGAGCAGCGTGGACAGCTCGGCGACCCCGGCGTGGAACTTGTCCACGTCGGCGTAGAGCTCGATGCGGTTGCAGGTGGCGAGCACCGCGGCCTCGCTCGCCGGTTCGGCGGCGACGGTGTCCTGGAGCAGCTTGACCTGGGCGTCCGCGCTGAGCGAGGCCCGCTCGAGGACGCTGACCGGGGCGCTGCGGTGGCTGAGTCCGACGACGAGGAGGCTCATGCCGGCATCACGGCGGGCATGTCCCCGTCGGGTCCCTGGTCGGCGGACTCGCTGCGAGCGGCGGCGGCCGGGACACCGCCGTCGGAGGCGGCGGCCTCCTCGCCGGCCTTGCGCTGCTCGTGGAAGGCGAGGATCTGCAGCTCGATGGAGAGGTCGACCTTGCGCACGTCGACGCCGTCGGGCACGGACAGCACGGTCGGCGCGAAGTTCAGGATGGAGGTGACACCGGCGGCCACGAGCCGGTCGCAGACGGCCTGGGCGGCGCCGGCGGGGGTGGCGATGACACCGATCGACACGCCGTTGTCCTGGATGATCTTCTCCAGGTCGTCGGAGTGCTGCACCGGGATCCCGGCGACGGGCTTGCCGGCCATGGCCGGGTCGGCGTCGATCAGCGCGGCGACCCGGAATCCGCGGGAGGCGAACCCGCCGTAGTTGGCGAGGGCGGCGCCCAGGTTGCCGATACCGACGATCACGACCGGCCAGTCCTGGGTGAGCCCCAGCTCGCGGGAGATCTGGTAGACGAGGTACTCGACGTCGTAGCCGACACCCCTGGTGCCGTACGAGCCGAGGTACGAGAAGTCCTTGCGCAGCTTCGCGGAGTTGACCCCCGCCGCGGCCGCGAGCTCCTCGGAGGAGACCGTGGGCACCGAGCGCTCCGACAGTGCGGTCAGCGCGCGGAGGTACAGCGGAAGCCGGGCGACGGTGGCCTCGGGAATCCCTCGGCTGCGGGTCGCCGGTCGGTGAGTTCGGCCAGTTGCCACGGTGCTCCTGCGGGTAGAGCGGGGCTGTAGGCGGTCATACGTCCCTACATGACCGCCCCGTCGAATGCAGGCTATGTCTTTGTGAACGCGTGCACAAAGATGGTGTCCGATTTGCCCGCCCAACGTGACCGGGCTCACGCGCCCCCGGCGCACGTGTGGGGAACCGGCGCACAGGCACCACCGTTCCTTGTCTTCTGGGGGCAAAACCACACACTTCCTCAGTGAATCCCGCCCCCGAGACCAAGTCGCCATCGATCCTAAGCGACGTTCCGGCCACTTTGTACTGCTCGGTCAGTCGGTGCACCGGCCGGCTCAGTCGGTCAGCGCCCTGCGCAGGCGCTCCTCGTTCACGCGCCAGAACGTGTGCTGGTCGCCGTCCACCAGCACGACGGGGATCTGTTCCCAGTACCGGTCGTGCAGTTCCGGGTCCTCGGTGATGTCCTTCTGCTCCCACGGGACGCCGAGGTCACCGCACACCTTCTCCACGACGACCTGTGCGTCATCACACAGATGACACCCGGGCTTGCGGATCAGCGTGACGAGCCGGTCCCGAGGGGGCTTGCGACGGAAGAGAGGGCTCATTCCGCCATTGTCGCGCGCCCGCGAACGAGGGGAAGACCCTCGCGGGACCAGCGGACACGCCGGACGCGCCCGTCCCGCACGGCATCTTTAACGGCACGCTCGCCGAGAGTTCACAGGGTCCAAACCTCTCGACTCCGGAACCCCCGAACAAACTGGCTATGCTCACGCCATGGCCGCTCTCGGATGGCTCACCCCCCGTAGGCGCTCCGCCACGGCGCGGAGCGTTTTGGCAGGCGAGGCCTCGGCGGAGGCAGCACGCAAGTCCTCCCAGGAAGTCGCAGGCACGACCGAGGAACCGCAGTTCCCGGTGCACGGCGACGACCGGGCCGCCGCCTTCTTCGACCTGGACAACACCGTCATGCAGGGCGCCGCCCTGTTCCACTTCGGCCGGGGCCTGTACAAACGGAAGTTCTTCGAGACCCGCGAGCTCGCCCGCTTCGCCTGGCAGCAGGCGTGGTTCCGGCTGGCCGGCGTCGAGGACCCCGAGCACATGCAGGAGGCCCGCGAGTCGGCCCTGTCCATCGTCAAGGGCCACCGCGTCGCCGAACTCCAGTCGATCGGCGAGGAGATCTACGACGAGTACATGGCCGAGCGCATCTGGCCCGGCACCCGCGCCCTCGCCCAGGCCCACCTGGACGCCGGGCAGAAGGTGTGGCTGGTCACGGCCGCCCCGGTAGAGATCGCCACGGTCATCGCCCGCCGCCTCGGCCTGACCGGCGCCCTGGGCACCGTCGCCGAGTCCGTCGACGGCGTCTACACCGGCAAACTCGTCGGCGAGCCGCTGCACGGCCCCGCCAAGGCCGAGGCCGTCCGCGCCCTCGCCCTCGCGGAGGGCCTCGACCTGCGCCGCTGCGCCGCCTACAGCGACTCGCACAACGACATCCCGATGCTCTCCCTGGTCGGCCACCCCTACGCCATCAACCCCGACTCCAAGCTGCGCAAGCACGCCCGCGAGCTGGACTGGCGCCTGCGCGACTACCGCACCGGCCGCAAGGCCGCGAAGGTCGGCATCCCCGCCGCCGCGGGGGTCGGCGCGGTGGCGGGCGGCACGGCCGCCGCCATCGCCCTGCACCGCCGCCGCCGCTGACGGCCGATCAAAGCGGGACACCTTCGTTTACGGGATGACAAACCCCGTAAATCCAACTGGCGTACCCCCACAACCCCGTGTCCAGTCCTCTTGGCTGGACACGGCCACAACACGCCCTGGACTCCGCCCCGATCCGAACCGTTCCGATCAACAATCGCTCATACCCCGGTACTTGATCGGGCGTCATTCGGTTAGGGAAGCGACGCAATCGATGATTTGAGCAACTCGGTGTAGCAGGGCCTGCACGAAGCGTTATTCTCCTCAGACGCAAACCGGTACCCCTCCGTCGCTACGACGGGTGAAAGGTCCCGCACTGCACGTGATGGAAGCTCTGCCTCTGGGAGTCCCGTGTACCCACACGTCGGGGTTGACGCCTCGGGCCTGGCTACGCTGCGCGCAACGGTCCTCGACCTGTTGCGCGGCTTCGTCCCCACCGCGTACGCCGTCCCCGCATTCGCCACCGCCGCGCCCGTCGGCCCGTGCTACGCACTGGCCGACGGCAGCGCCGCGGTCGGCAGACGAGGCCGCCCGTCCGGGGCGGCCACCGCCCGCCGCCCGGCGGCGGACAGCGACAGCGCCCGGATGATGGACCTCGTCGAGCGCGCCCAGGCCGGCGAGGCCGACGCCTTCGGCCGCCTCTACGACCAGTACAGCGACACCGTGTACCGGTACATCTACTACCGGGTCGGAGGAAAGGCGACCGCCGAGGACCTCACCAGTGAGACCTTTCTGCGCGCCCTGCGCCGCATCGGCACGTTCACCTGGCAGGGCCGCGACTTCGGCGCCTGGCTCGTGACCATCGCCCGCAACCTCGTCGCGGACCACTTCAAGTCCAGCCGCTTCCGGCTGGAGGTCACCACCGGCGAGATGCTCGACGCCAACGAGGTCGAGCGCTCCCCCGAGGACTCCGTCCTGGAGTCCCTGTCCAACGCCGCCCTGCTCGACGCGGTGCGCCGGCTCAACCCACAGCAGCAGGAGTGCGTGACGCTCCGCTTCCTTCAGGGCCTCTCCGTCGCGGAGACCGCCCGCGTGATGGGCAAGAACGAGGGCGCCATCAAGACCCTCCAGTACCGGGCCGTCCGTACCCTCGCCCGGCTCCTCCCGGAAGACGCCCGCTGACCGCCCCGCACGCACGGCGACCGTCAACTCACCCTCCGTAAAAGCCGGTTGACTTCGACATCCGATCCTCCGGCGTCCGTAACCCAAGTGCCGTGCCGCTCGTTGTGCGGGATGCAGGCTCCCTGTGGTCACCCCCTGGCCGAGTTCGATCACCCGATCGTGTGGTCGTGGTCAGGGCGTGCAACCCTCAGGACCCCCTGGGGAGTCGACCGTGATGACGAGAGGAGGTGCCGCCAGTGATCGCGAACGTATCGGCGCACCGGCGGGCGAACGCCTTCGCCCAGGCCCTGGAGGAGCAGTCCGAGCCGGGCACGGCGGCCGAGCAGTCCGAGGGTTCGGCACCGGCCCCGGCAGCCGCGGAAGCGACCGAAGGGGCACGCCTGCTGGCGCTCGCCTCCGGTCTCGGCGCGCTGCCCAAGCCGGAGCTGGATCCTGAGATCAAGGTCGTCCAGCGGGCCCAGCTGGTGGCCGCGTTCGAGGCCATGCTCCAGGAGGGCACCGCGGGAGGCGGGGCGACGGACCGCGCGGTCCCCGAGCAGCGCTCCACCCGCGCCCGCGGCGCCCACCGCGCGAGTTCCCTGAAGAAGTTCCGGCCGCGGTCCCGGCTCGCCAAGGGCCTCACCGCGGGCGGACTGAGCGTCGGCGTGGCCGCGAGCGCCTTCGGCGGTGTCTCCGCCGCCAGCTCGGACGCCCTGCCCGGCGACTCGCTCTACGGCCTCAAGCGCGGCATCGAGGACGTCAAGCTCGGCCTCGCCGACGGGGCGGACGAGCGCGGCCGGGTCTACCTCGACCACGCCTCCACGCGCCTCAGCGAAGCCCGCCGGCTGATGGAGCGCGGCCGCAGCGGCCCCCTGGACCACGAGTCCCTCGGCGAGATCCGCCGCGCCCTGTCCGGGATGCGGCACGACGCCTCCGAGGGCCACCGGCTGCTGAGCGAGGCGTACCAGCGCGACCCGGACTCGCTCGGCCCCATCCAGGCCCTGTCGGCGTTCTCCCGCTCCCACCGCGCGGCCTGGGGCGAACTGCGCGAGAGACTCCCCGTCCAGCTCGGGGACGTCAGCGACCAGGTGTCGTCGGTGTTCGACGCCATAGAGGAGGACGTCGCCCCGCTGCGGTCCCTGCTGCCCGAGCCCCCGGTCACCGGCGGCGGCGACGGCAGCCGGCAGGGCGCCTCCGAGTCGGCGCCAAGCGGTTCCTCCGGCAGCGACCGCTCGACGCGCCCCAGCGACGGCGGCGGCCGCCACAGCGAGGAAGGCCGTACCGGCAGCGGCAGCCCCAGCCGCTCGGCCGGCTCCGGCAAGGACGACGACGGCCTGCTCGGCGGCAGCACCGGCGGCCTGCTCGACCCGCCGAAGGACACCGAGTCCAGCACCTCACCGTCAGCGGACGGCACCACTCCCGCCCCCGAGCCGGATGTGACGCTCCCGCCGCTCCTGCCGGGCCTGCTGCCCGGTCTGGGCATCGACAGCGAGGACGCCGACTGACGGCGGCATGACAGCGAGGGCGCCCCTTCCGGCAAGGGGCGCCCTCGTCGTCGTACGCGCGGGATCGGAAGAGCGCGGGATCAGAAGAACACCGAACGCCGCTGCACCAGCAGCTTGTACAGCGTGTGCTGGATCTGCTCCCGGACCTGGTCGGTCAGGTTGAACATCAGCATCGGGTCCTCGGCCGCCTCCGGCGGATAGCCGTCCGTCGGGATCGGCTCGCCGAACTGGATCGTCCACTTGGTCGGCAGCGGGATCGCCCCGAGCGGGCCCAGCCACGGGAAGGTCGGCGTGAGGGGGAAGTACGGGAAGCCCAGCAGCCGGGCCACCGTCTTGGCGTTGCCGATCATCGGGTAGATCTCCTCGGCCCCGACGATCGAGCAGGGGATGATCGGCGTCCCGGCGCGCAGGGCCGTGGAGACGAAACCGCCGCGGCCGAAGCGCTGCAGCTTGTAGCGGTCCGAGAACGGCTTGCCGAGGCCCTTGAAGCCCTCCGGCATCACCCCGACCAGCTCGCCCTGCTCCAGCAGCCGGGAGGCGTCCTCGGCGCACGCCAGGGTGTGACCGAGCTTGCGGGCCAGCTCGTTGACCACCGGCAGCATGAACACCAGGTCCGCGGCGAGCAGCCGCAGGTGCCGGCCCGCCGGGTGGTTGTCGTGCACGGCGACCTGCATCATCAGGCCGTCCATCGGCAGCGTCCCCGAGTGGTTGGCGACGATCAGGGCGCCGCCCTCCGAGGGGATGTTCTCGACGCCCTTCACCTCGACCCGGAAGTACTTCTCGTACACCGGGCGCAGCAGGGACATCAGGACCTGGTCGGTGAGTTCCTCGTCGTAGCCGAAGTCGTCGACCTCGTAGTCACCGGTGAGGCGGCGGCGCAGGAAGGACAGGCCGCCCGCGATCCGCCTCTCCAGGCCGTCCTCGCCGTCCGGGACCCGCCCCGGCGACCGCTGTTCCTCTGCCGTCACCGGAACATCATCCTGCTCAGCGGCCCTGGTGGGCAGGGGCTGCACCTCCCGGACCGGCGCGGACTCCGCGCCCGCGCGGCGGTTCCCCCCGCTCCGGCGCCGCTGGGGGCGCTGCGCGGCGCTCCCCCGGGACCGGTCGTCGTCGAACGGAATGACCTTGGCGTCCGCCATCGTTGATGCGCTCCTCAGTTGGCGCTCTGCGTCGGGGGCCGGCCACCGCCCGCGAGGGGCAGGGCGGCGATCCGGTCGACGGCCGCCGCCACGGCCTCCGGCGGAAGCAGTCCGGGGCCCTGGCTGCGGGCGAAGTCCGAGAATGTCTCCGCGGTGGTGTACTTGGGCTGGAATCCCAGCGTCTCGCGCATCTGGACCGTCGACACGACCCTGCCGTGGGTGAGCAGCCGGATCTGCTCGGGCGAGAAGTCCGACATGCCCAGCGTACGCACCAGCGTGCCCGCCCAGGTGACCGCCGGGAGGGGCAGGGGCGCGGTGGGACGCCCGAGGCGCCGGGAGCACTGGGACAGCAGCAGCACGCCGTCGCCGGCGATGTTGAAGGTGCCGCTGTTGAGGGTGCCCCGCCGCGGCTCGTGCGAGGCCAGACGCAGTACCTCGATCACGTCGTCCTCGTGCACGAACTGCAGCCGCGGGTCGTAGCCGAACACCGTCGGCAGCACCGGCAGCCCGAAGTACGAGGCGAGCGGGGTGTCCGCGGCCGGGCCGAGGATGTTGGCGAACCGCAGCACGCAGACCGCCACGTCGGGCCGGCGGCGCGCGAAGCCCCGCACATAGCCCTCCACCTCGACGGTGTCCTTGGCGAAGCCGCCGCTGGGCAGGGACTTGGGCGGGGTCGTCTCGGTGAACACGGCCGGATCCCGCGGTGCCGAACCGTAGACGTTCGTACTGGACTTCACGACCAGCCGCTGCACGGCCGGGGACTTCTGGCAGGCACCGAGCAGCTGCATGGTGCCGATGACGTTGGTCTCCTTCAGGGAGGCCCGGTTGCCGCTGCCCAGCGGCGTGCCCGTCACGTCGAGGTGGACGATCGTGTCGGCGCCGGTCTCGGCGAGCACCCGGGCGATGCCGGGCTGCCGGATGTCGGCCTGGACGAAGTCCGCGCCCCCCAGGTGGTGCTCCGGCGGCACCGCGTCCACGGCGACGACCCGGTCCACCTCGGGGTCACGCTGGATCCGCCGGACGAACCGGCCCCCCAGCTGGCGGGCCACTCCGGTGACGAGCACGACCTTGCCCAAGATCAGCGCCTTCCTTCCAGAAAACCTCTTGTCCCGCCGCGTTCCCCCGTGCAGCCAACTTAGCGGGTCGGTGCCGCCCTGTGAGGACCGCACGAGGCGCGAAGTGACGGAAGCCAGCCGGACGTACGAGGGCGCCGGGCGGACATGCGTGTGGCCCCCCACCGGTGGTGGGGGGCCACAGCAACGCTGTCGCGGCGTCCGCGTCGCGAACTTACTTCTTGTTGCGACGCTGAACGCGCGTGCGCTTGAGCAGCTTGCGGTGCTTCTTCTTAGCCATCCGCTTGCGCCGCTTCTTGATAACAGAGCCCACGACTACCCTCGCTCACTTCTCATCACTCGGTTGTTTGGGCGCCATGGGCCCACACGACCTACGAGGGGCTAGCCTACCCGCCCGAGCGCTGAGGTCGTAATCGAGGGGGCCGGAGTGATCCCGAGTGCCCTGTGAGGGACCACCCCGCCCCAGCCGTCAGGCGGTGTCCACCCCCACGTAACTCTCGCGGAGGTACTCGTGAACCGCTTGCTCCGGGACGCGGAAGGACCGCCCCACACGGATCGCGGGCAGATGACCGCTGTGCACCAGCCGGTACACGGTCATCTTCGACACTCGCATCACCGAGGCGACTTCCGCCACGGTAAGGAACTGAACCTCGTTCAGAGGCCTCTCGCCAGCTGCAGCCATGACACACCTGAACCTTCCGCACTCGACGGCCACCGGCTTCCCCTTCCGGTGACTCTTCGTCGCTGCGTGCTCACTCCCCAATGTAGGGGCGGGTGATGCGAGTGGGGAAGAGGTGCACCCATCGGCGGCCTACTGTGACAGACACGCCCGATTGAGTACGTAGCGGGTAAGCGGCAGGTAGTAATCGGACCGCACGCCGTCATCAAGTGGAACGGCGACGGACACGGACCCCTCGGCCTCCCCCACGAACGGCGCGGGGTCGTCCGCATCGGCCGGCCCGATGGCCTCGAACCCCAGCTGACCTGCCCCGCAGACCCAGCCGTGGTCCCCGATGACCAACCCGGGCAGAGGCCCTCCCGCCTCTGCGGCGGCGGCCAGGACGGTACGAACCGGGAGGGGTGAGTGCGTATGTGCGCCGGGCTCACAACCGGGGCGTTCCCCGCCGGGGGCCCGCACCAGCGCGACTCCTCGTACGTAGGCGAGGTTGTACGTGCGTAGACCGAACCGGGTCGTTATGTCGACACAGCGACCCTGCGCGGGGGTGAGGACGGCACATCCCGCCGCCGACAGCGCGTCTGCCAGAGCGGCGTAGAAACCGAGCAGCCGGTGCGGGTGACCGGTACCGAGCAGCACGGGCGTGCCCCGCCGGGCCGCCTCGGCGAGACGGTCCGCGAAGGCGTCCAGCGCGGCCACCGTCCGGCCCGGGTCGATCACGTCCTGGCCGGACGTCCGGCGGAGATCGGCCGGCACGCCACACCGGTCGGCCATCAACGCGACCACGTCCCGCTGGTCCCAGGCGCCTTCCGGATCGATCCCGAGCAGCACGCGCGGGTCCCGGGCGGCGAAGAGACGGTAGCGGCGCAGACTCGCCTCCCGCGTGGTCGCCACGACCCCGGCCAGGCGCGCGCCGACCAGATGTGCACGAAGGGCTTCGGGGGTCAGCACACGGCGATCGTGCGCGACCGGGCCCTCACATGTCCCCGGAACGCCGGAACACCGCACGGTCGGCGTAGCCCTCCCGAGGCCCGTCCCGCACCGGGCCGCTCACGCCAGCAGGCCGCGCAGCGGGAACACCGCCCGCCGGGTCGCCAGCACCGCCTGGTCCAGCCGGTCGGCCGGGTCGTAGCCCTCCTCCCAGCCGGCCCACCGCACGGGCCAGCGGCCGTCCGTCATCCGCGCGGGCGCCAACTGCCGCGTCCGGGCGAACACTTCCTGCCGCCAGCTCTCGGGGATCACCGTCTCGGGCGCCACGTCCCTGCCCGCCGCGATCGCGACCAGATGCGTCCACGACCTCGGCACGACGTCCACCACCGCGTAGCCGCCCCCGCCCAGGGCCACCCAGCGCCCGCCGGCGTGCTCGTGCGCCAGGTCGTGACAGGCCACCTGCACCGCCCGCTGCGCGTCCAGCGACACCGCCAGGTGGGCCAGCGGGTCCTCGAAGTGCGTGTCCGCCCCGTGCTGCGTCACGAGCACCTGCGGCCGGAAGTCGGCGATCAGCTCCGGCACCACCGCGTGGAACGCCCGCAGCCACCCGGCGTCCCCGGTCCCGGCCGGCAGCGCCACGTTCACCGCCGAGCCCTCAGCCGACTCCGCGCCGGTCTCCTCCGGCCACCCGGTCTGCGGGAACAGCGTCCGGGGGTGCTCGTGCAGCGAGATCGTCAGCACCCGCGGATCGTCCCAGAACGCCGCCTGCACCCCGTCCCCGTGGTGCACGTCGACGTCGACGTACGCGACCCGCTCCGCCCCCAGCTCCAGCAGCCGGGCGATGGCCAGCGAGGCGTCGTTGTAGATGCAGAACCCGGACGCGCCGCCCGGCATCGCGTGGTGCAGTCCGCCCGCGAAGTTCACCGCGTGCAGCGCCTCACCCCGCCACACGGCCTCCGCCGCCCCCACCGACTGCCCGGCGATCAGCGACGACACCTCGTGCATCCCCGCGAACGCCGGATCGTCCATCGTCCCCAGCCCGTACGACTGGTCCGCCGCACCCGGATCCGCCGACGCCGCCCGCACCGCCGCGATGTAGTCCTCCCGGTGGACGAGCCGCAGCGTCGACTCCCCGGCCGCCTTCGCGGCGACCACCTCCACCTCCCGGTCCAGCCCGAAGGCGTCGACCAGCCTCCGGGTCAGGGCGAGCCGGACCGGGTCCATCGGATGCCCCGAGCCGAAGTCATAGCCCGTTACTGCCTCGTCCCACATCAGCTGTGCGCGGCCGCTCATGCCCGCCACCGTATCGGTCCGGCCGAGGCGCGAACGACCGGGCGTACACCAGCGTCACCAGCACCAACACCATCGGCACGAGCATGGCCCCGCGGTAGCTCCACAGATCGCCCAGCGCACCCACCAACGGCGAACCGACCAGGAACCCCACGTAGTTGAAGATGTTCAGCCGCGCCACCGCCGCGTCCGAAGCCCCCGGGAACAGCCTCCCGGCCGCGGCGAAGGTCTGCGGCACCAGCACGCACAGCCCCAGGCCCAGCAGCGTGAACCCCAGCATCCCCACCCACGCCCCCGGCGCCCCGGCCACCACGGCGAACCCCACCGCGGCCACCAGCGCCCCGCCCCGCACCACCGCCACCGCCCCGAACCGCCGCACCCCGAAGTCCCCGATCGCCCGCCCCAGCAGCGTGGTGACCATGTACACGTTGTACGGCACGGTCGCCATCTGCTCCGAACTGCCCAGCACGTCCTGCAGATACTTGGCACTCCAGTTGGAAACGGTGGAGTCCCCGATGTAGGCGACGGTCATCACCAGACACAGCGGCAGCAGCCACCTGAAGACGACGACCTGCCCCTCGCCGCCCTTGTCCCCCTCCACGGGCGCCGGGCTCCGGTCGTCGACGTACCAGCGGCTCCCCAGCAGCACCGCGGGCAGCAGCACGGCCACGACCGGCAGATACGACACCCACAGCGCCAGCCCCCAGTGCGCCCCGGCCCACGCCAGCGAGGCCCCGACGATCCCGCCGAGGCTGTAGGCCGCGTGGAAACTGAGCATGATGCTGCGCCCGTACGACCGCTGCAGGCTCACGCCGAGCATGTTCATCGACGCGTCGAGCATCCCGACGGCGAGCCCGAACGCGGCGAGCGCCACCGCCAGCTCCCCCAGCCGCTCGCCGGCGCCGACCCCGAGCAGCGCCAGCAGCACGACGGGCTGCGACCACCGCAGCAGCCGGCTCGGCGGGACGCGCTTCACCAGCCGCTCGGTGCTCACACTGCCGACCCCGGCGAGGACGGGCACGGCGGCCAGGAACGCCGGCAGCAGCGCGTCGGAGACGCCGTACCGGTCCTGGATGGCCGGAATCCGCGTCACGAGCAGAGCGAAGGCGACTCCCTGCACGAGGAAGCCGAACGCCAGCGAGCCCCTGCCGCGCCGCAGCACATCAGTCATGGCGGCGAGCGTAGGGCCCCGGCCTACCGGTGGGTAGATCCGGTCAAAGATGAATTCGGTTCAGCTTCCGCCGGTGTCACGTGAGCAGGCCGGGCAGCTCTCCCATGTCGGAGAAGAGCCGCTCGGCCCCGGCCAGCCGCTCCGCCGGCGTCATGGCGGTGAACCCGTACACGTCCATCCCGGCCGCCATCGCCGCCTGCACCCCCAGTGGGCTGTCCTCGACGACGGCACACCGCTCCGGAGCGACCCCCATCCGCTCGGCCGCGTACAGGAACAGATCCGGCGCCGGCTTCCCCCGGCCCACGTCCTGCGAGCTGAAGATCCGCCCCTCGTCGAACCACCGGTCGAGCCCCGTCGTCCGGTGCCCCACCCGGATCCGCTCATGGCTCCCGGACGACGCCACGCAGTACGGCACGGAGTCGGCGACCAGCTTCTGCAGCACCTCCTCGACACCGGGAACCGGCTTGAGCTCCTGCTCGAAGGCCGCGAAGACCCGGGCGTGGAAGACGTCGTCGAAGTCGGCCGGCAGCCGCTGCCCGGTCCGTTCGGCCACCAGGTCGTGCACGCGGTGCATGGCGGCGCCCATGTAGTCGCGCAGGGAGTCCTCGTAGGTGGTCGGGTGCCCGAGCTCGGTCAGATAGGCGGCCAGGAGCCCGTTGGAGATGGGCTCGCTGTCGACGAGCACACCGTCGTTGTCGAAGATCACGAGGTCATAGCGCATACGTCGACCCTAAACGCAGAAAACCCCCGTATCTTTCGATACGGGGGTTTTCCCAATGATTGTTCGGCGGCGTCCTACTCTCCCACAGGGTCCCCCCTGCAGTACCATCGGCGCTGTAAGGCTTAGCTTCCGGGTTCGGAATGTAACCGGGCGTTT
>NZ_JBIBUF010000003.1:0-704024 GCF_043079125.1 Streptomyces sp. NPDC015242
GCGCGGAGGAGGCCTTGGGTATGGCAGGCGTCCTCCAGAAGGCAGCGGGACGCCTGGAGCGGCAGCCGGGTCTGGCGGCATGGTTCCGACGTTGGGCTCAGCTGGAGCAGGTGGCGATCACCCTGTACACCTACGAGTGCCGCATGGTTCCGGGCCTCCTGCAAACGGAGGCATACGCACACCAGTTGTTCATCGACGAGTTGCCCCCGCTGGGCGACGAGCAGGTCGAGGCTCAGTGGACCGCACGAGCGGAGCGGCAGAGGCTACTGCAGGAGCGTCCGAACACCGCGTTCAGCTTCATCGTCGAAGAGCACGTGTTCTTACGGCGCACAGGCGGGGCTCAGGTCACGCGCGACCTCATCGACCATGTGCTGAGGGTCGCGCAGTTGCGCAACGTCGAGATCCAGATCATGCCGTTGAGGCAGGAGTCCCATGCCGGGCTGCACGGTCCTCTCCAACTGTTGGAAACCCCAGAGAACCACTGGTTCTCGTACCTCGAAGGACAGCAGAGCGGCCAGCTGATCAGTGACCGGAAAGTAGTCAGCGTGCTGCAAAGGAGGTATGCCAGGATGCGAGCACAGGCTCTCTCCCTCTCAGACTCCGTGAGCCTGTTGCAGCGCCTGCGAGGAGACCTATGAGCACCAGTGAACTGACGTGGTTCAAGTCGAGCTACAGCAGCAGCGGCTCCGGCGACTGCCTGGAAGTCGCCGCCTGCCCCGACACCATCCACATCCGGGACTCCAAGAACCGGCAAGGCCCCGAACTCCGCGTCTCCCCCACCGCCTGGTCCGCCTTCCTCACGCACGCCGGCGAGTAACCCTCACCTCCGCCCCCCGAACTCCCACGCGTGCACCTCGACCTCGGCGTACGCGTCCCGGGTCAGTACGGCACCCGCCGCCTCCGCGTCAGCGGCCCGCACCAGTGCCGCCGTACCCACCCACACGGCACCGTCGTCGGACAGCAGCGGCCCGTACGCGATCAGGTCGTCGCGCACGGCCGCCGGGACGTCGAGATCCACCCCCGGCCCCGCGCCGAAGCCGAGCACGAGGTAGCGGTTTCCGCCCGACCGGCCGCCGGGGAACTCCCACATGGTCCGCCCGAGCACGTTCCGCCACCGCCGCAGAAGGACGTCCCGGTACACCCCGGCCCGCTGGTTGGGCTCGTCGAAGGCGAACGCCCGGGCCGCGGCGGGATCCGGGAGGTCGACGATGTGGACGCTGCCCGTGGGGGTCTCCCCGTCCGCGGCGAAGGTGGGGCCCCGCGCGATCAGCTCCGCCTCGTAGCCGTCCATGTAGGCCCAGTGCGCCTCGCCCAGCTCCTGGCGCAGCGGCAGGGAACCGGGCCGGTCACGGTGGTAGCAGAAGAACTCCATGCCTCATCCAACCGCGAACCTCCCGGATCGCGCGCGTCGCGATGAGTTCCGCCTCGCCCGGCGGTCGTAAGGTCGGATCCGTCGACCAGGAGGACTTTGATGCGCAGCGTGACCTACTCGATGAACGTCTCGCTCGACGGCTACATCGTCGGGCCCGACGGCGATTTCAACTGGTCGGAGCCCCTCCCGGACGTCTTCCGCTACTGGATCGACGACATCCGGCAGGTCGGCGTCCACGTGATGGGGCGGCGGCTGTACGAGACGATGCTGTACTGGGAGACCGCCGAGCAGGAGACCACCCCGGACGAGGCGGAGCTGGAATGGATCGGGCTGTGGAACCCGCTTCCCAAGGTGGTCTTCTCCACCACCCTGTCCGAGGTGCGCGGCGCCGCCCGCCTGGCCTCCGGCAGCCTCGCGGAGGAGATCGAGCGGCTGCGGGCCGAGCCGGGCGAGGGCGAGATCGCGATCGGCGGTGCGACGCTCGCCGCGCAGGCGGCCGACCTGGGGCTGATCGACGAGTACCGGGCCATGGTCTACCCCGTCCTCGTCGGCGGCGGCATTCCCTTCTTCCCCCGTAGCGAGCGCCGGGTGGATCTCGAACTCGTGGAGACCCGCACGTTCAGCTCGCACGTCGTCCTGCTGCGCCACCGCGTGAAGCGCTAGACGGCCGGCCTCGCCGGGGGCCGGCTCCTGCTCCGGCCCCCGGCCTCCTACCGGCCCGGGCACTCCTTCCACGCCATGTGGTACACCGTGCTGATGTCCCCGTCCGTCGAGTCCATCGTCATGAAACTGACCTTGTCCGCCGCCTGCGTACCGGCGTTGACCCGGATCTCCGTGTTGATGTTGAAGTTGCGCTGGACGCCGCAGGGCGCGTAGACGAGCTGGGCCCAGTCCGTCTCGTCGGTGGCCTGCCAGTTGTCGTTGTACGGGCCGCTGAAGGGGTGGCTCCGGTGCGCCGTGCTCGGGGAGCCCTGGAAGTAGTACGAGGCCCGCTGGGTGGCGCTCGCTCCGCGCTGGAGCGAGGCGAAGCCCCGGTAGTCGGCGCTGGCGATGGCGTACGTGAAGCCCTGGGGGACGTGCACGATCAGGCTGAGCTGGCAGTTCTTGCGGAACGCGGTGGGGTCGGAGTTCCCGCCCGCCTGGGCGAGGTAGTCGCTGTAGGTCACCGTGAAGGCCGTGTTGTCCTCGGAGACGGCGACCGCGGCCGTGCCCTGGGGACAGCCGGAGCCGTTCACCGTGGCGACCTTGATGACGATCTTGTCCGGGGGCGGGTCGACGAACCCGGAGGACGGGGATTGTGCGGGAAGTGCGCTGGTGAGCAGCGCGGCGATCGCACCGCTCAGGAGCAGGCCACCGGCCATGGTTCTCCCATCCGTTCGTGGGGGGTGGATCCAGATTGGACATGGGCATGTCAAGACGACAGCGCATGTGCGCCCGGCCTGTGTCCGTGCGATGGAGGAGCTGTGAAGGCCGGGAGCGGTCGCATCGTACGCAGGGCCACGGGGGGCGGCCAGGACGCTCTCCGGCCATTCACAGCACGGGATTTCACATCGGTCGCCCATCGGCCGAGGTGAGGCGGGGGACGTCCCGCACCCGGCCCGGCCCCGTGGCCGCGCCCGTGCCGCCGGGCGCATAGGGTGCGTTACCAGTGCGTCGACCGAGGCCCCGAGGACGCGATGAGGATCACCCACGGACCCGTCCCCCGCCGCCCGCCCAGCCGCGGGCGCGGCCCGTCACGGGTTCTCCCAGGCCGCCGGTTCCGCCGCGAGCCGCTCCACCGGCTCGGGCAGCGCCCCGGCCGCGAGGTCGGCGATCGTCACGCCCTCCAGGATCCGGCGGACATTGGCGCGCAGCGCGATCCACAGCGGCAGCAGCGGCTCGGCGGTGCCGGTGTAGGCGAGGCCGGTCGGGCGCTCGCCCCGCACGGAGACGATCGGGCCGTCGACGGCGCGGATCACGTCCGCGACGGTGATCCGGTCCGCCTCCCGGGCCAGCCGGTAGCCGCCGCCCCCGCCGCGGCGGCTGTCGACGACACCGCCGCGCCGCAGATCGCCGAGGATCCCCTCCAGGAACTTGTGGGGGATGTCCTGCGCGGTGGCGACGGCCTCCGCCTTGACCGGCCCCTCACCCTGCCGGACGGCCAGTTCCACGACCGCTCGTACCGCGTAGTCCGCACGTGCCGAGATCCTCATAGGACCATTGTCGCGGTCACCCTGTAGACATTGAGCACACGCACCACGCATGGCATGGCACAACAGGAGGCGCTCCCTTGGAGCTCAGCAGGCGTACCTTCCACGCTCTCGCCGGCACGGCGGCGCTCGGCTTCGCGCTGACCGGCAGCGGGTCGCCGACCTCCGCCAACCCGGCCCGGACCGCCCCGACGGGCCCGCCGCCGCCCGTGCCGCGCGCGGACGGCCGGCGGCACGAGATCGGCTTCGACCGGTACTCCCTGCTGATCGACGGCCGCCGCCTGGTCCTGTGGCCGGGCGAGATGCACCTCTTCCGGCTGCCGAGCCCGTCGCTGTGGCGGGACGTGCTGGAGAAGATGCGCGCCCACGGCCACAACGCGGTCAGCGTGTGCGTCGCCTGGAACCACCACTCCCCCGCGCCCGGCCGGTACGACTTCACCGGCGTGCGCGACCTGGACCTCTTCCTGCGCACGGCCGCCGAGACGGGGCTGTACGTGATCGTGCGGCCCGGTCCGTACATCGGCGCCGACGTCGACGCCGGCGGCCTCCCCGGCTGGCTGACCGCCACCGACGGCACGGCCCGCACCTCCGACCCGACGTATCTGCGGTACGTCGACGAATGGCTGACCGCCGTCAACGCCGTCGTCGCCAGGCGCCTGTTCACGCGCGGCACGGGCACGGTGCTGCTGTACCGGATCGAGGACGAGTACGACGCGCGCGTCGGCGAGCCGGCCGGGCGCGCCTACCGGTCGTACCTGTACGAAAAGGTCCGCGCCGACGGCATCGACGTGCCGCTCCTCCCCGGCGGCATGGGCAGGAACGGGCGCTGGGCGTCAGGGTCGTTCGGCACCGGGGTCCCGTCCGACCCGTGGGGCGGCTCCTCGTTCGGCGGCAAGGGCTACGCCGAGGCGCGCCGGATCCGGGACGCCGCGTACGAGCGGCGCCTCCACCTGACCGGCCTCGCGGGCGGCGGCAGCACGCTGCACCACGTCTCCATGACGTACGGCGGCACCTCCTGGGGCTGGCTCCCCGCGCCCACGGTCTACACGTCGTACGACTGCGGGGCCGCGATCGACGAGGCCCGCAACGCCACCCCGAAGCTCGCCCCGTCGCACCAGATCGGGCAGTTGCTGCGGCACGTGCCCGACCTGGCCAAGCTCGACCCGGCGAAGCGGGTGCGCGCCACCGACGAGCGGATCGGGGTCCACCACCTGACCAACCCCGACACGGGCGCCCACGTCTACGTCCTGCGCAACGACACCGGCGAGGCCGTGTCCACGACACTGCCGGACGCCGGGATCGACGTGCCGGTCACCGTGGGGGCCCGGGACGCCAAGCTGATCGCGGCCGGGCTGCGACTCGGGCGGCGGACGCTGGTGCACTCCACCGTGCAGCCCATGCTGAGCCTGACCGCCGGGCGGCAGGACATCGCCGTGTTCACCGGGCGGCGCGGTGAGATGGCGCAGGTCGTGCTGGAGTGCGCGGACGAACCGACACCGATGCGGCTGGACGCCGAGCCGGCCTGGGCGTACAACCTCGGCAAGCTGAACATCACCGCCCCGCTCGGCGCGGGCGGGCTGAGCCGGGTGCGGGTCGAGGGCGACGGCGTGGACACACCGATGCTGGTGCTGTTCGCCGACGACGCCACCGCCCTGCGCCTGTGGCCCTGGGAGACGCCGTCCGGTCCGCTCCTCGTCTACGGCCCGGCCCTGCTGCGCTCGGCCGAGCTGCGCGGCTCCACCGTCCACCTCACCGGCGACACCATCGGCGCCACCGGCCTGGAGGTGTGGGGGCCGCGCGGGATCACCCACGTGACGTGGAACGGGCGCCCGGTGCCCACGCGGATCAGCGCCTCCGGCAGCCTGCTCGCGCTGCGGCCGCTGCCCGGGGTGACCCGGCCCGCGCTGCCCGCCCTGGACGGCTGGCGGCGGCGCGCCGAGAACCCGGAGGCGGAGCCGGACTTCGACGACTCGGAGTGGACGACGGCCGACCGCACGACCACCTTCAGCACCACGCCCGTGCCCGAGGGGCAGCCCGTCCTCTTCGCCGACGACTACGGCTTCCACTACGGCGACGTCTGGTACCGGGGCACGTGGACGGGCGCGAGCGGCGTCGAGTCGGTGTCGCTCGCCTACAGCACCGGCACGCAGGGCCTGCTGATGGCCTGGCTGGACGGCGAACCGCTGGGCACCCACCGCATGCCCGTGCCGGACCGGAGCCGGGCCCGGCAGGGGACGTGGACGGCGAAGGCCGCCTTCGGCCTGCCGGAGGAGCTGCGCGAGCGGCTGCGGGAGGAGGAGCCCGAGGCGCGCCACGTGCTGTCCGTGCTCGTGCGGCCGATGCAGCACGACATGGACGGCCGGGCGCGCGACACGCACAAGGCCGCGCGCGGGCTGACCGCCGTCACCTTCGAGGGCGCCGGACCGGAGGTGACCTGGCGCATCCAGGGCGCCACCGTGCCCGACCCGGTGCGCGGGCCGATGAACAACGGCGGGCTGTACGGCGAGCGCGAGGGCTGGCACCTGCCGGAGCACGACGACCGGGACTGGAAGGAGACGCGGCTGCCCCGCGCCGAGCGGCGGCAGGGCGTCACCTGGTACCGCACCGGCTTCCGGCTGGACGTCGACCCGGGCGTGGACGCCTCGGTCGGCCTCGTCCTCGACGACGACCCGGGCCGGGCCTACCGCGTGCAGATCTTCCTCAACGGCTGGAACCTCGGCCAGTACATCAACGACGTGGGCCCGCAGCACATGTTCGTGCTGCCGAACGGGATCCTGCGCACACGGGGTGCCAACACACTGGCGCTGGCCGTGCTGTCCGACGGGACCACACCCTCCGGGCCGGGGACCGTGCGGCTGACGCTGCTCGGTGCCGCGGCCGGAGGGGTGCCCGTCAAGCCGGTGTGACCGGGCGCCGTCAGGCCAGCCGGATCACGTTCCAGGACAGCGGCTCCAGGGTGGTGGTCAGGGTGCCGTCCCGCAGGGCCGTGCCGTCGACGGTGTGCGGGGTGACCCGCTCGGGGTCGTCGAGGGTGTTGCGGGCGTCGGGGTCGGCGTCCGCGAGGGCGCTGTGCTCGACGACCGACGACAGGTCCAGCCCGTTCAGCGCGACCTCCAGGGGAAGCGCCTCGGTCCTGCTGCGGTTGACGGCGAAGACGGTGACCGCGCCGTCCTCGCCGCGCACGGCGGTGGCGTGCAGCAGGTCGGTCTCGCCGTACTTGCGCGTCTCGTACGTCGGCGAGTCCACGCGCACGTCGAGGACTTGGCCGCGGCCGTACCGCGCGGCCTGGGCGAACGGGAAGAACGTCGTCTGCCGCCAGGCCGGGCCGCCCGGCTCGGTCATGATCGGCGCGATGACGTTGACCAGCTGGGCGAGGCAGGCGACGGTGACCCGGTCGGCGTGCCGGAGCAGGGCGATGAGGAGCGAGCCGAAGACGACGGCGTCGGTGACGCTGTAGTTGTCCTCCAGCAGGCGCGGCGCCTCCGGCCAGTCGTGCTGCTCGAAGGTCTTGGCGCGGGCCTCCCACTCGGGCAGGTACCAGACGTTCCACTCGTCGAAGGAGAGGTTGATCCTCTTCTTCGACTTGAGCTTCGCGCCCACGTGGTCGGCGGTCGCGACGACGTTGTCGATGAACGACTCCATGTCGACGGCGGAGGCGAGGAAGGAGTCGAGGTCGCCGTCCTCGGGCCAGTAGTAGGCGTGCAGGGAGATGTAGTCGACGAGGTCGTACGTCTCCTCCAGGACCGTCGCCTCCCACGCGGCGAAGGTCGGCATGGACTGGCTGGAGGAGCCGCAGGCGACGAGTTCGACGCCGGGGTCCTGCTGGCGCATGGCCCGGGCCGTCTCGGCGGCGAGGCGGCCGTACTCCTCGGCCGTCTTGTGGCCGGTCTGCCAGGGGCCGTCCATCTCGTTGCCCAGGCACCACAGCCGGATGCCGAACGGGTCCTTGTCGCCGTGGGCCACGCGCAGGTCGGACAGGGCGGTGCCGCCGGTGTGGTTGGCGTACTCCTGGAGTTCCAGGGCCTCGGCGACGCCGCGGGTGCCGAGGTTGACGGCCATCATGGGCTCGGCCTGCGGGCCGATCTTGCGCAGGAAGTCGATGTACTCGGACAGGCCGAAGCGGTTGGTCTCGGTCGAGTGCCAGGCCAGGTCGAGGCGGCGGGGGCGGGATGCGGCGGGGCCGACCGAGTCCTCCCACTTGTAGCCGGAGACGAAGTTGCCGCCGGGGTAGCGGACGGCTGTCACGCCGAGTTCGCGGACGAGGGCGAGGACGTCCTGGCGCAGGCCCTTGTCGTCGGCGGTGGGGTGGTCCGGTTCGAAGACGCCGGTGTAGACGCAGCGGCCGAGGTGCTCGACGAAGCTGCCGAAGAGCCGGGGGTTCACTTCGCCGACGGTGAAGGCGGGGTCGAGGGTGAAGCGGGCCTTGTGCATGTTCGCCTTTCGGGGTGGGTGGTTCTGTCTCGGTGGCGGCCGCGGGCCTGTGGGGGTCGTTCGCGCAGTTCCCCGCGCCCCGGAGGGGCGTTACTGCCCGGCCAGGCCGGTGTGGGCCACGCCCGCCACGATCTGGCGCTGGAAGAACACGAAGACGATGATCAGGGGCAGGCCCGCCATCAGGCCCCCGGCCATCAGCTGGGCCCACTGGATGCCGTAGGAGTTCATGACGGTCGCGATGCCGTTCGGCATGGTCATCAGGTCGGGGTTGTTGGTCACCATGTACGGCCAGAGGAAGTTGTTCCACGAGGCGATGAAGGTGAAGATGCCGACCGCGGCCAGGGAGGGGCGGGAGAGCGGCAGGACGATGGTGAAGAAGACCCGCCAGCGGCCCGCGCCGTCGATGAAGGCGGCCTCCTCCAGTTCGCGCGGGAGGCCCTGGAAGAACTTGTACAGGATGTAGACCATCGCGGCGGGCGCGCACTGCGGCAGGATCATGCCCCAGTAGGTGTCGACCATCCCCATCTGCTGGACGGTCGTGAACAGCGGGACGCCGAGCACCGCGGGCGAGATCATCAGGCCCGCCATGACCAGGCCCAGCAGCAGGTTCCTGCCGCGGAACTCGGTGCGGGCGAAGCCGTATCCGGCCAGGGCGCCGACCAGCAGCACCACCGCGGTCACACAGACCGAGACGACCACGGAGTTCACGAACCAGTTGGTGAGGGTGCCGGCCTCGAACAGGGCCTGCCAGGCCTGGCCCGTGACGTCCTCGGGCAGCCAGTGCGGGGGCACCTCGACGGCCTCGGTCTCCGACTTGAGGGAGGTGAACAGGGCCCAGGCGAAGGGGGCCAGGAAGACGATCGAGACGGCCGCCGCGAGGAGGGTCAGGACGATCTGGGCGGGGCTCCACGCCTTGCTGGTCATCGGGCGCTCTCCTCACGGTTGCGCAGCAGCCACATCCGGGCGAGGGCGACGGCCGCGATGATCACGAAGAAGATGACGGAGATCGCGGAGGCGTAGCCCACGCGGTAGCTGGTGAAGCCCTCTTCGAGGGTGAACTGGACGAAGGTCCGGGTCGATTCCTCGGGGCCGGGGCCGAAGTCCTGCATCACCACGGCCTGGTCGAAGACCTGGAGCGAGGCGAGGATCTGCAGGGCGACGACGAGGCCGGTGATGTTGCGCAGCATCGGCAGGGTGATGTGGACCGTGCGGTGCCAGGCGTTGGCGCCGTCGAGCCTGGCCGCCTCGTAGAGGTGGCCGGGGATGCCCTGGAGGGCGGCGAGGTAGAGCAGGAAGCTGAAGCCGACGGTCCACCACAGGGTCATGATCACGATGGCGAGCATCGCGTAGGACTTGTCGGTCAGCCAGGGGGTCTCCAGGCCGAGGACGTGGTTGACCATGCCGGTGCCGGGGTTGAACAGCCACTGCCACAGGTTGCCCGCGACGGTGGACGGCAGCAGGAACGGGGCGAAGAAGCACAGCCGCCACAGCCACTTCCCGCGTTCGATGTGGTGGGCGAGCATCGCGAGGAGGAAGGCCAGGACGGTGATGCAGGGCACGACCAGGGCGGTGAAGTAGGCGCTGTGGCCGAGGGAGTCCCACATCAGGGGGTCCCGCAGGGCCTCGCGGTAGTTGTCCAGGCCGACGAAGCTCGCGCCCTCGCCCGTGATGTTGGCGTCGGTGAAGCTGAGGTAGACGCCCTTGAGGAGCGGCCAGATCACGAACAGGGCGAACAGGGCCAGGAAGGGGGCGACGAACCAGCCGCCGTGCTGGAAGCCCTGGTTGCGGCGGAGGGTGGCGCCCGCGGCGGCGGTGCGCGCGCGGGCGGGTACGGCGAGGGTCTGGGCGCTGGTGGCCATCACGCGGCCGCACCTCCTTCGGCGGCGGTCCTGCCGTCCATGGGGTTCTTCGTGGCGAGCAGTCCGGTGAGGGCGCTCCTCATGCGGCCGGCGGCGGTCTCCGGTCCGGCGGAGCCGGTCGTGGCGGAGACGACGATCGGGCCGACGCGCTGGGCGAGGATGCCGGTGGAGCCGGCGAACCACACCTTGGGCTCGTTGGCCTGGTGGTCCATGGCGGAGACGTACTCGCTCTGCGGGTCCAGCTTCCGGTAGGCGGCCGTGGACAGGGTGGGCGTGTAGGCGGGGATGTGGCCGCCGGCCGCCCACTGCCGGGCGTGGCGGACGACGTAGGCGGCGAGCCGGTGGGCCGCCTCGTCGGTGGCGCCGCCGCGGCCGGACTGGTGCGGCAGGACGAAGGCGTGCGACTCGGCGTGGGTGGCGGGCCTGCCGAAGACGGGCGGCAGGGGGGTGGCCCCGTAGTCGAGCTTCGCCCCGGAGAAGACGGGCACCGACCAGTTGCCCTCCCAGACGAAGGGCGAGCCGTTGAGGAACTGCTCGGCGCCCGCGCCGCCCCCGAAGCCCGGGTCGGCGAATCCGTCGGTGACGTGCCGGCGCAGGAACTCCAGGACCTGGACGGCCTTGCCGGTGTCGAAGGTGACCTCGGTGCGGGCGGCGTCGAACCAGGTGCCGCCGAGCTGGGTGTAGAAGGCGACGAAGAACCACCACTGGAAGTTCTGGTCGTTGTGCCAGAAGCCGATGGTCTGCAGGCCCTTCGCGGTGGCCTTCCTGGCCTCCTTGAGGACGTCGAACCACTCCTCGGGTGAGCCGACCGGCACCATACGGCCGTCGGCGCCGAGCAGTCCGGCCTTCTTCAGCACGTCCTTGCGGTAGAAGCAGAGCTGGACGTGGATGTCGAGGGGCAGGGCGTAGAGCTTGCCGTCGACGACGGCGCGTTTCCACAGCGCCGGATTGAAGTCCTCCTCCCGTACGCCGAACTCGGCCAGCAGCGCGGTGTCCCAGGGGTCCAGGAGGCGGCCGGGTGCGAAGCCGGTGACCCGGCCCAGGTGCATGACGCCGAGGTCGGGGGCGCGGTGGCCCGCGGCGGCCATGGCCAGCTTGGTGTAGAAGGGGTTGCCCCACTGGAGGGTGGAGTCCTTCACCGCGATGCCGGGGTGGTCCGCGCGGAAGGCGTCCAGCATCGCGATCATGTTGGCGCCGTCGCCGCCGCTGAACAGGTTCCAGTAGCGCACGCGGGTGCTCGCGTCGGAGGCGAGTGCGTCGGCTCCGGTGCCGAGGGCGGCGAACCCGAAGCTGCTCGCGACGAAGAGTCCGCCGAGCCCGCCGAGAAGTTGCCTGCGGTCCAGGCCAGGTCGTCCCATGCCCTGCCCTTACGATCGATGTCCAGGTCCGTTCGGTATTTCGGATGTCGCTCGTCACTTCGAACGGGACCGTAAGTTCGAAGCGCGGGCGCGTCAATGGTCCGGTCACACATTGAGCAGGACTTTGCGGGCACGAACGGTCGTTCCCCGTTGAACATCGGACCCCGGATCGCATGACGCGCACACTTTCGGGCGCGTAGTCTCGTACGGGCTGCCGAAGCCGCCGGCCGGTGGTGAGAAGGGGGAGCGATGGACATCGCGGGCGCGCGGACGATGGCCGCCCGAGTCACCGCCGCACTCGGGCGCTCGCGCCGCGGCGCGGCCCTGCGCGGCCTGGCCGCCGAACTCACCGCCGCGGTGCGCGCGAGACCCCAGGCACCGGCCGACGTGCGGTCGTTGTGCCGGGCGCTGTGCGAGGAGATGAGCGCGCGGCGCGGCGGGCGACCGGTGGAGCTGCGCTTCGAGTGCTTCCCGGACGAGATCGAAGTGACCGGCCTGTGGGTGGAGTTCCAGGACTTCGACCTGGTCATCGTGGAGGAACGGGCCGAGGCGGTGCAGCAGTTGGTCATCCTCGGGCATGAGCTGTGGCACCTGCACGCGGGGCACGGGCACCACCCGGGCGCGGGTGCGGCGGCGGCCCACGCGTTCGCCGACCGGCCGGGGTGGGAGGACGTCGCGCTGGCGGTGGCCGCCCGCAACGGCTCCCGGGAACACGACGAGGCCGAGGCCGACGCCTTCGGGCACCGGCTGGCGGCGGGCTGCCGCACCCTGCTGCCGGGCGGGCGCGGCCCCGACACCCCCCTCGAACCCGTGCAGCGGTCGCTGTACTACCGGGGGCCGCGAGGAGGTGCGGCACCGTGACGACGGTGGCACTGACCCCGGTCGAGTTCGTCAACCAGTTCTATCCGAACTTCTGGTGGATCCCGGCGGGGGTCCTGGCCGCCGCCCTGGCCATCAAGCTGCCGAGCATCATCCGGCTCTGGCAGGACCCGATGCTGCGCGCGGTCGGCGGGCTGCTGCTGCTCGCCTGCGCGGTGTTCGTCTTCGTCGCGCCGTCGACGATCGCCCGGGTCAACCGGCTCACCGGTGTCGCGAACTTCTCCGGACCCTGGGTCTACTCGCTGCTCACCGCGTTCTGCGCCTTCTGCCTGCTGCTGATCATCTCCTGGCGCAACGGCCTGTCCGACCGCTCCGCCCGCACCCGCCGGGCGATGCGCGGGGTCGTGGCGGTCTACTCGGGTGTGATCGTCGCGATGTGGGTGCTGTTCGCACTCGCGGACGTGCCGGTGGAGCGGCTGCGGGACCTCGACACGTACTACGCGAACACCCCGTACATGCGCGAGGTGATCGTGCTGTACCTGCTCGCGCACACCGTGGCCGCGCTGGTCACCAACGGGCTGATCTGGAACTGGGTCCGCACGGACGGGCTCGACTCGCTGCTGCGCTGGGGGCTGAAGTTCCTCGGCGTCGGCTACGCGGCCCAGTTGCTCTTCGACGCCGCCAAGATCAGTGCCGTGGTGGCCCGTTGGGCCGGGCGGGACGTGGACTGGCTGAGCACCGCCGTCGCCCCGCCGCTGGCCTGCCTGTCCGCCGTGCTCATCGCGGTCGGCTTCATCCTCCCGCACGCCGGGCAGTACCTGCACGGCCGCTGGCACGTCCGGCTCGCCCACCACGAACTGCGGCCGCTGTACCTGCTGATGAAGTCCGTCAACGGCGCGGGGGTCCCGTTCCTGCTGCGCGCGACGCCGGAGCTGCGGCTGGTGCGCCGGGAGACGTTCATCCGCGACGTGCTGCTGCCGCTGGCCCGGCACGTCGACGAGGACCGGCGCGCACGGTTCCACGACGCCGCCCTCGCCCTCGGTCACCCGCCCGACCGGGCGAAGGCACTCGCCGCCACCGCGGCGATCCTCGACGCGGCCGACGCCGGGAACCGGACACGGGAGGACGAGGACACCGGCGCCCGCGACACCACGGACCTGCTGCGCGAGATCGGCGCCGTGTCCCGGGCGCTGCGCCGCACCGAGGACCTCCGGGCGATCCGCGCCCTGGCGCACGACCACGCGGACGGCAGGTCGCTCGCCGGCTGACACCGCCCCGGCCGCCCCCTGTCGCCCCTGCCGTCTTCGGCGGCCCCGCGGACGAGCCGCGCACGGGGGGCCGCGAGGACGGTACGTGAAGGTACGGTGAGAGCCGTCCGGAACGAGGCCCCCATGGCTCGAAACCGGTGCCTGCGCCCGGTGTTGTGCGCTGCACGGCCACCGCCGGACGACGGGGAATGCCCTCGGGGCGAAGGAGCCTTCATGGCTGAGTGCGAGGAGTCGCATGTCGCGTAGAGCTGTCGTCATCGGAGCGGGTCTGGCCGGCATGCTGGCCGCGGCGGCCCTGTCCGCCGTCGCGGACGAGGTGATCGTGCTCGACCGCGACGACCTGCCGGAGGGACCGGAGCACCGCAGGGGCCTGCCGCAGGGACGTCACGCGCACCTCCTCATGGCAGGCGGCCTGGCCCCCATGGAGGAGCTGGTGCCGGGCGTGAGCATGCGCAAGCACCTGCTCGCCGCCGGGGCGCACGAGATACCGCTCGGCTCGGGCATGGTCGCCCTCACGCCCGAGGGCTGGTTCCGGCGCTGGCGTCACCCCGGACCGCGGATGCTGACCTGCACCCGGGCCCTGCTCGACTGGGCGGTGCGGGGGGCCGTGCTGGACAGCACGGGGGTGGTGATCCGCAAGGCGCGGGTGCTGGAACTGACGGGGACGCGGCAGCGGGTGACCGGGGTGCGGCTGTCGACCGCCGCCGGGGACGAGGACCTCGCCGCCGACTTCGTGGTGGACGCGAGCGGCCGGGGTTCGCGGATCGTGACCTGGCTGGCGGGGCTGGGCGTCGGCGACGTGCGCGAGAAGACGGTGGACGCGGGCCTGGTCAACGCCACCCGGCTGTACCGCACGCCCGAGGGGGCGGATCGTTTCCCCTTGACGATGGTGCAGGCCGATCCGTACCAGGGGCGTCCCGGCCGCAGCGGCATGGTGCTGCCGATCGAGGGCGACCGCTGGATGGTCAGCCTGGCCGGCACCCGGGGCGGTGGCGAACCGCCGTCCGACCCCGACGCGTTCCTGCGGTACACCCTGGACCTGCCCGACCCGATCGTGGGCCGGCTGATCTCCGGCGCGGAACCGCTCACCGACGTCCACGTCAGCCGCAGCACCAGCAACCACCGCCGGTACCTGGAGAAGGTGCGCTCCTGGCCCGACCGTCTCGTCGTCCTCGGTGACGCGCTGGCCACGTTCAACCCGGCCTACGGGCAGGGCATGTCGGTGGCCGCGCTGGGCGCGCGTGCGCTCGACCGGGAGCTGCGGCGCTCTGGCCTCGACGCGCCGGGGCTGGCCCGGCGGGTGCAGCGGCGGGCGGCCAGGCCGGTGGAGGCCGCGTGGACGATGGCGGTGAGCCAGGACGTCTGGTACCCCGGGACGCGCGGGGGCTCGCCCGGGGTCGCCGACCGGCTGGTCACGGCCTACACCCGCAGGATGATCCGCACGGCGACCGGCTCGTACACGGCGGCGTCGGCGGTGTGGGACGTGATGAGCATGACGGAGGGCCCGGCGCGGCTGCTGCGGCCCTCGACGGTGCTGGCGACGCTGAGCGGGCCGCCGTTGCCGGCGGCGGTGGGGGCGCCGCTGACGGAGGACGAACGGGAGATCCTGCGGCGGCTGGACCGTACGGACCGCTGAACCGGCAGGGGCCGCCGTCCCGGCCCCTGCCCCGGTGTCCCCCGGTCCGTGTCCCCCGGTCCGTGTGCGCGGTCAGCCGGTGAACGCGGGCTGGGCCAGGCCCTTGCCTGCCCCCGGCACCACGAACAGCGAACCCGCCGGCGCGGGCGGCTCGCTCAGGCCCACCCGCGCGGTGGTGATGTACAGGTCGTCCAGCCCGGCCCCGCCGAACGCGCACGCCGTCACCAGCGGCACCGGCAGCTCGATCACCCGGTCCAGCCGGCCCTGCGGCGTGTACCGCCGTACCGCCCCGCCCTCCCACAGGGCCACCCACACGCATCCGTCGGCGTCCACGGTCAGCCCGTCGGGGAAGCCGGCGCCCTCCTCGATCTCGGCGAGCGTCCGGCGCCCCGAGATCCGGCCGTCGGCGTGGTCGAAGACGTCGATGCGCCGGGTGGGGGTGTCGATGTAGTACATGAGCCGCCCGTCGGGGCTCCAGCCGGTGCCGTTGGAGACCGTGACGTCGTCGAGCACGACCTCCACGGCGCCCTCGCCGGTGACGCGGGACAGCGTGCCGCCGCCCGGCGCCTCGTCGTACCGCATGGTCCCGGCCCACAGCGCGCCGTCGGGCGCGACCGCGGCGTCGTTCGCGCGGCGGCCCGGCACGGGTTCGCGGTGCAGCCAGCGGAAGCCGCCGTCGGGGTCGAGGAGCCCGATCCCGTCGCGCAGGTTCAGCACCAGGCCGCCGCCGGCGCGCGGCTTGACGGCGCCGATGTGCTGTTCCGTGCGGCGGACGGTCCGCCGCCCGGTGACCGGGTCGTAGGTGTGCAGTCGCGAGCCGAGGATGTCGATCCACAGCAGCCGCCCGGCCGCCGCGTCCCAGGTCGGGCCCTCCCCCAGCTCGGCCTCGGCGCGCACGGCGACCTCGTACGGCGCCGTCATGCCACGCTCCGGTGGCCGAGGTGCTCGGACAGCTCGGCGGCGCCCTTCGCGGCGAGCTGCTCCAGCTCGGCCCGGCGCTCCTCGCTCCAGCGGATCATGGGCACGGAGATCGACAGGGCGGCGACGACCTGCCCGGTGCGGTCGCGCACCGGCGCGGCCACACAGCTGACGTCCGGGTTGGACTCGCGGCTCTCCACGGCGAGGCCCCGCTCACGGATCTCGGCCAGGGCCTCGCGCAGAGCGGCCGGGTCGGTGATGCTGTTGGGGGTCATCGCGACCAGCTCGGCGCCGTCGGGGATCCGCGCGGCGAGCTCGTGCTCGGGGAGGGAGGCCAGCAGCATCTTGCCGACGGAGGTGCAGTGCGCGGGCAGCCTGCGGCCGGCCGCCGACACCATCCGCACGGCGTGCGTGGAGTCGACCTTCGCGATGTAGATGACGTCCGTGTCCTCCAGGATCGCCACGTGCACGGTCTCGTCGCAGGTCTCGGCGACGGACCGGGCGACCTGCTGCCCCTCGGCGGCGAGGTCGAGCTGCTCGGCGTAGCGGGCGCCGAGCTGGTACGGGCGCACGCCGAGCCGGTAGCGTCCCGGCTGGCCGGGCACGGGGACGATGTACTTCCGGGCGGCGAGCGTGGTCACCAGCTCGTGCACGGTGGTGCGCGGCAGCTGCAGCTTGCGCACGATGTCGGGGGCGGAGAGCGTTCCGTCCCCGTCGAGGAAGAGCTCGAGAATGTCGAGAGCCCGGGTCACGGCTGGTACGAGTCGTCCCACGACCGGCCCCCTCCCTAATGTGTTCTCAGCGCCCGCGTTCGAGATTTCAACAGGCGATCGGCATGACGAACACAGGCTAGCCATAGAGGTTTGCCCGGGCAATGGGCAGACCGGCAGTGGACGGAAACCGACGAGCACCCCACGAGCACGCTGCGTGCACATTAAAGTGCCGATGTGCGACACGTCACAGGTGTCGCGAGGTGGGGGGATTCTTCTGTGCGTGACATGACCATGGGCTCGAACGTGTCCCTGTCGGCCCTGAGCGAGAACGTGGGCTCCGCGATCGTGAGCCTGGGCTGGTCCAGCCCGACCGGGCAGGGCGACGCCGACGTCTCCGTCCTGCTGCTCGACGAGAACGGCAAGGTCCGCAGCGACGCCGACTTCTACTTCTACAACAACCCGGTGGCCGCCGACGGCAGTGTGCAGCTGCTCGGCAAGGAGCCCACGGACGACGGCAGCGAGGACCGGATCAGCTTCGACCTGACCGCGGTCCCGGCCGGCGTGGAGCGGATCGTCGTGGCGGCGAGCCGCTACGAGGGCGCCCGGTTCGGCGAGCTGGACGACGTGCGCGTGACGCTGGCCGACGCGGTGGGCGAGAGCCTCCTCCGGTTCGTCGTCGAGGACCCCGGCCCGGTGAGCGCGATCATCTTCGGCGAGTTGTACCGGCGGGGCGAGGAGTGGAAGTTCCGGGCCGTCGGACAGGGCTACGAGAGCGGCCTGGCGGGACTGGCGACGGACTTCGGCGTCGACATCGAGGACGACGAGGCGGAGCCCGAGGCGGGGTACGAGGGGGATCCCGAGGGGGATCCCGAGGGGGCGGTCGTAGCGGAACCCGCCGTTCCAGCCGCACCCGCGGCCGACGCTCCGCCGCCGGTGACCCTGGAGGCCGTCCCGGCGCCGCGTCCCCCGGCCGACGAGGAAACCGTCCCGAAGAAGCGGCCGGTCCGGCCCCGGACCGCGAAGAAGAAGGTCACGCCGCCCAGGGCACCCGTGAAGAGCCTGGCGGAGAACGACGCGTGGAAGCAGGCCCGGCTGTTCCCCGTCTCGACGCTCAAGAGCGATCGCGACCGGGAGATGCGTGCCACCTCCGTGCTGTTGTCGGTGATGGCCCAGGTGCCGCGCTTCGGACGGCGCATCACCGCGCCGTTCGGTGCGCCGTCCGGCCGCATGGAGACCTTCACCGAGGTCTCCCTGCCGCACGGGGACACCCCACGGCGCCCCGACGGGGTGATCCGCGTCGAGCGCGCCGGGAAGCTGTGGACCGCGCTCGTCGAGACCAAGACCAACGGCAACCCGCTGAAGTCCGAGCAGGTGCAGGCCTACATGGACATCGCGGCGCGGCGGGGCTACGAGGCCGTGATCACGCTGTCGAACGACGTGGCGCTGGAAGGCAGCCCGCTGGTCGACGTCAAGATCGACCGGCGGCGCAAGCACCAGGTGGCGCTCTGGCACCTGTCCTGGGCGGAAGTGGCCCACCAGGCACAGATGCTGATCCGGCACGACGGTGTCGGCAACGCGGCACGCACCTGGCTCCTGCAGGACCTGCTCCACTACCTCCAGCACGACAACTCCGGTTGTCACGGTTTCCAGAACATGGGCTCGGCCTGGGTGCCGGTGCGCAACGGCATCAGTGACGAGACCCTCTGCCAAGGCGACCCGCGCGCCTTGGAGGTCGTCGAGAGCTGGGAACGCCTCGTCCGCCAGGTGTGCCTGCGGCTCGGCGGCGAACTCGGCCAGAAGGTGCTGCCCGCCCAGCGCACCCGGCGCGGCGCCGACCCGGGGGCCCGCCGCGCCCGCCTGGCGGACCAGTTGTGCCTGGAGGGCAGGCTCCAGGCGGAGCTGCGGGTCGAGGGCGCGCCCGGTCTGCTCGGCATCAGCGCCGACCTGCGGACGGCCAAGCTGCGGACCTCCGTCGAGATCCCGGCTCCCGAACAGGGCTATCCCCTCACCTGGGCCAAGCGTCTGCTTCGGCGCCTCGCCGAGGCCCCGGCGGACCTGCACGTCGAGACGCTGGTCGAGGGCGAGGCGGGTGGGCCCCGGGGCACGCTGGAGCGGCTGCGCCCCGAGCCTGCCGATCTGCTGCCGAGGGACAGCGCGACCCGTATCACCGGCTTCCGGCTGTCCCTGTTCAAGGGCATGGGCAGCGGCCGGGGCAACGCCGAGTCCGGTTTCATCCGCAGTGTCGACGACGCCGTGCACCGCTTCTACACGTCGGTGGTGGTCCACCTGGACGCTCCGGCGCCGGGGCGGGCCGCGGCGAGGGAACGCGCCACGGTGTGACGGGACGGTGGCTCGCCGGCGCACCGGCCCTTCACCGCCGGCCCTGGACCGCCCCCAGTCTTCCCCGCAGCCGCTGTGCCCGTAGCACCAGTTCCAGTTCGAAGCGGCGGTCCGGGTCGTCGATCTCGTCGCCCCACAGTTCGCGGATCTGGCGGAGGCGGTAGCGGACCGTCTGGGGGTGGACGCCCAGGCGGGCGGCGACCTCGGGGGCGCCGCCCCGGGTCTCCAGCCAGGCCAGGAGGGTCTCGGCGAGGCGGCGGCCGTGGGTGGGGCCGCAGTGGGTCAGGGGGGCCAGGCAGCGCAGGGCCAGGTCGTCGATGAGCTCCTCGGGCTGGAGGAGGACCAGGGCCTCGGTGTGCTCGGTGCAGTGCAGGACCTCGCCGGAGGGCAGCAGGTCGCGTTCCATGAGGCGGACCGCCGCCTCCGCCCAGCGCAGCGACTTCGCCGCGTCGGCCAGCGGCACGGGCGGTCCGATCGCGCCCGACCAGCCGGTCAGGGCCCGGTGCAGCAGTTCGTGGCGGCCCGCCGCGTCCGGCTCGGGGACGACCATGCGGGGCTGTTCGTACTCCATGTCGAGCAGGACGCCCTGGCCGACGGCTGGGGCCATCGCCTCGCGGGCCGGGCGCAGCAGGACGCCGACCGCGACCTTCTCGGGCAGCGGCCAGCCGATGCGGGCGGCACGTTCGGTGAAGGCCTCGGTGGGGTCGCCGCGGTGGTGTTCGGCCAGCAGCAGTTCCATCAGGCGGCGTTGCAGCCGCAGTCGTTCGCCGGCCTGACGGGCCGCCGCCTCGGCGTAGCCGCGTACGGACTGGTCGACCAGGCCGTCCAGGTACTCGTAGCCCGCGTCGACGAGTTCGTACATCGCCGGGGGCGGGATCTCCACGCGCTGGCCGATGTCGGCGAAGCGGCGCCAGGCCAGGCGTACGCCCATGCGGTAGATGGCCTGGAGGGAGTCCAGGGAGCGGCCGTTGAGGCCCTCGCCGCGGCCGAAGTCCTGGAAGACGCCGGGCGGGACGGTCGGGCGGCCCTCCGAGTGCTCCAGGTGCTGCACGAACACCTCGATGGCGCGGCGGATGCCGACCAGGGCCATCGGCTCGCCGGAGTCGTCGAGGACGACGGGCAGGTGCGGGTACTCGCGCTGTATCTCGCGGAGGATCTCCTCGGCCAGCTCGGGCGCCTCGGCCATGGCGATCGCGGCGAACCGGCGCACCTGGAAGCGCGGTACGTCGTGCCAGGCCGAGCGGGAGGTGACGGTTCCGGTGCGGGCGGCCGTCATCCGTCAGCTCCCCTGCCCGGCCCGCTCGTACGTGATCAGGGGCGTGTTGGGCTGGTCGGGCGTGGCTTCGAGCAGCGCGACCACGCCCAGCGCGGCCCCCACGGCGAGGGCGGCGGCGAGCGCCACGGTCAGCACGGCAGCGAGCAGTCTGGACATCGCAGGGTCAGCCTCTCTGTCCGGATTCGTCCGGAGATAGTCCGGAGGTTGCCCCACCTCGGCACCCCGTCCCTGCCTGTCGGGCCCAGTCTCGACAAGCATTGACACCCCGTCAAGAGCCGCCTACGGTTCCCGGCCCAGCCGCACGCGCGCATTCCGCCGCCGTGCCGGCCCTCTCGTACGTCGAGCCGTCCCAAGCCACTGGAGTGCCCGGATGCGCCGTACAACCTCTCCTTTTTCCCTGGTCCTGCTGGGTCTCGGCACGTTCCTGCTGGTGCTGGCGCCCCTGCTCGCCTGGTACGTGCAGCCGCGGGCCGCGGTGAACCCGATCGACATCGACACGACCGCCGTCTACGAAGGCCGGGGCAGCGTCTTCGACACTGACCGGATCGAGACGGTGCCCGACCGGAAGATCACGGTCACCCAGCGGGTGCGGGGCGACGTCGCCGACAGTGAGCGCAGCGGCAACGCCGTCTGGGACGTGACGACCACGGTCGACACCGACAAGTCGCTGCCGGCCGCCGATCCGCACGACGCGCTGGACTTCACGCCGCACCGCTGGGTGATGGACCGGAGGACCACCCGCCCGGTGCACTGCTGCGGGGAGAAGCCCCACATCGAGGGCGAGGCCTACCTGAAGTTCCCCTTCGACGTGCAGAAACGGTCCTACCAGTGGTGGGACAACACCCTCGGCGACACGGTCGTCCTGCGCTACCGGGGCACCGAGAAGGTCCAGGGGTACACGGGTTACAGGTTCACCGGCTCCGTCCCGCCGACCCGCACCGGCACGCGGATGGTGCCCGGCACGCTCGTCGACCAGCCGGACCGGCCGCAGGTGCTGGCCGAGGAGTGGTACGCCAACCACGGTTTCGAGCTGGTCGTCGACCAGGCCACGGGCCGGGTGCTGTACGCACAGACCGGGCCGAAGCGGACCCTGCGGGCGCCGGGCGCGAAGAAGGACGCGGCGGTGCTGCTGGACAGCGAGAAGGTCGCCTTCACGACGGCGACGCAGAAGGAGGCGGTGCGGCAGGCGAAGCGGGACAGCGGTCAGCTCCGGCTGGTCGGGACGACCCTGCCGATCGGCGCCGGGATCGCCGGCCTGGTGCTCGCGGCGGTGGGCGGCGTTCTGGTGGCCCGTGGGCGGAAGGAGCCGGAGCAGCCCACTCCGTCCGATGTGCCCGGTACGCCCCGGCCCACCCTCACGATGTGATGTGACGTCAGCTCCGACAAAGCCGGAAATTGTCACGTCGGTGAGTAGCCGTGGCGAACGTCCGGGCGAAAACTGTCCAACCCCACCCGAGCACATCCCGTCCGCACTCCCCTCCCAGGAGGAGCCCAGGCCCCCCACAGGCCGGCCCCTCCCCGACGGCCCCACCCCCACGTTCTCCCCACCGGGTTCCGCACCCCGAGACGAGTTGGAGCACCGATGCCCCAGCACGTACCGTCCACGCTGCGCACCGCGTCCCCCCACGCGCCGCAGCACCCTCCGGCGCTCCCCCCACAGCCGCGCCGGATCGTCTTCCTCGCCCACCGCGACCTCGGCAATCCCTCCGCCGGCGGCTCCGAGCTGCTGGTCGACAAGCTCGCCGAAGGGCTGACCCGGCTGGGACACCAGGTGACCCTGCTGTGCGGCGGCCCCGCGGCGTTCCGCGACTACCGGGTCGTCTCGGCGGGCGGCCCGTACGGGCACTACCTGCGCGCCCGGTCGGCCTTCGCCCGCCAGGTCGGCGACTGCGACCTGCTGGTCGAGGTGTGCAACGGCATGCCGTACCTGGCTCCGCTGTGGCACCGGGGCCCGACCCTGTGCCTGGTCAACCACGTCCACACGGACCTGTGGGCGATGCGTTTCGGCGGCCCGCTGGCGCCGGCGGCACGCCTCGGCCGCAGACTCGAACACTGGGCGCTGACCGGGGCGCAGCAGCGCAACCTGCTGGTCGCCGTGTCGTCCTCGACCGCGCACGCCCTGCGCGCGATCGGGGTCGAGCGGGAGCGGATCCGCGTCGTGCACAACGGCGTCGAGGAGCCGGGGCCGCGAGCCGAGCGCTCGTCCGAGCCGCTGTTCGTCGCCGTCGGACGGCTCGTCGAGTACAAGCGGATCGACCTGCTGCTGCGGTTGTGGGAGCGGGTACGGCCGGTGACCGGCGGGCGGCTGGTGATCGTCGGGGACGGGCCGGAGCGCGAGCGGCTGGAGCGGGCGGCCGGGCCCGGTGTGGAGTTCACCGGGTACGTCTCCGAGGCCGAGAAGCACCGGCTGCTGTGCGCGGCCTGGCTGCTGCTGCACCCGTCGGCGGTGGAGGGCTGGGGCCTGGTCGTGACGGAGGCGGCGGCCCGGGAGACGCCGAGTGTCGCCTTCGACGTGCCGGGACTCAAGGACTCCGTGGTCGACGGCGAGACCGGGATCCTGGCGCGCGGTGAGTCCTCGTTCGCCGCGGCCTGGTGCGCGCTGGCGCTGTCCGCGGAGCGGCGGGAACTGATGGGCAAGGCGGCCCGGGAGCGGGCGGCGCAGTTCCGGTGGGACCGGACGGTGCGGCAGTTCCGGGTGGTGGCCGCGGAGGCGGTGAGGGGCTGGGGACCGTGACGCCGCCCCGGCGCCCGCGGGGCGGTGCCGCGCCCGTCGCCGCCCCGCGCCCCGCGAGAGCGGCCCCCTACAAGGACCCCTCCTTCCGGCGCTCCCTGACCCTGTTCCGTGCCTTCCTGCGCGAGCAGGACGACCCCGGGGCCTGCTACTCGCTGCTCGCCCGGGACGCCGTCGACCAGGTCGAGGCCTGGGACGGGCCCGTGGCGGGGCGTACCGTCCTGGACGTCGGCGGGGGCGGCGGGTACTTCACCGCGGAGTTCCGGCGGCGCGGGGCGAACGCGTTCCTGTTCGAGCCGGACGTGGCCGAGCTGGGCGAGAAGCCGCCCGACGCGGCCGTCGTCGCCGACGGATACCTGCTGCCGCTGCGGGACGGTGTCGCGGACGTCACCTTCTCCTCCAACGTGCTGGAGCACGTCGCCGACCCGGAGACGTTCCTCAGCGAGCTGGCGCGGGTGACCCGGCCCGGCGGGCTGATCTACGTGTCGTTCACCAACTGGCTGTCGCCGTGGGGCGGGCACGAGTGGGCCCCCTGGCACTACCTCGGCGCCGAGCGGGCCCGGGCCCGTTACGCCCGGCGGACCGGCAGGCCCGCCAAGCACACGCTCGGCGAGAACCTGTTCGCGGTGCACATCGGCCCCACCCTGCGGCAGGTGCGGGCCCGGGACGACGTCACGGTCGTCTCGGCGCGCTCCCGCTACTGGCCCTTCCTCGCGGAGGCCGTCGTCAAGGCGCCCGTGATCCGCGAGTTCGCCACCTGGAACCTCCTCCTCATCCTGCGGCGGTGTCCTACATGACGACGACGGTCCAGGCTCCTCCCCCGGCAGCCGTCCCCACCACCACGACCGCGTCGGGCCCGCCCGACGGTCCCCGGTCGCGGCGCTGGCTGCTGGGTTTCTGGGCCGTGGTGTTCGTGCTGTTCCTGGCGGTGCAGCCGGGGCGGCAGACGTTCGACACCAAGCTGGGGGTGACCACCGATCCGGGCCGGTTCCTCGCCGACCTGGGGCAGCTGTGGCACGACCGGGCCGGGTTCGGCGGCATCCAGGACCAGTACGCCGGCTATCTGTGGCCGATGCTGCCGTTCTACTGGGTGGCCGACCTCGTCCGGCTGCCGGTGTGGCTGGCGGAGCGGCTGTGGCTGTCGGTGATCGTGTCCGTCGCCTTCTGGGGGGCGCTGCGGCTGGCGGAGCGGCTGCGGGTCGGCAGTCCGGCGTCCCGGCTGCTGGGGGCCGTGGCGTACGCGCTGTGGCCGCTGTTCACGACCGTCATCGGCTCCACGTCGGCCGCCGCGCTGCCCGGGGCGTTCCTGCCATGGGTGCTGCTGCCGCTGACGGACGAGCGGTACACGGCCCGGGTCGCCGCCCTGCGCTCGGCGCTGCTCGTGCCGTTCATGGGCGGGGTGAACGCGTCGGCGACGCTGGCGTCCCTGCTGCCGGTGGGGCTGTACCTGCTGTCCCGGCCGCCGGGGCCGCGGATGCGCAAGCTGATCGCCTGGTGGGCCCCGGCGGTGATCGTGGTGACGGCCTGGTGGTGGGTGCCGCTGCTGCTGCTCGGCGTCTACGGGGAGAACTTCCTCCCCTATATAGAGACCGCGCGGACGACGACGGACACCATGTCGGCGACCGAGGCGCTGCGCGGGGCCGGGAACTGGGTGGCCTATCTGCACTTCGGTGAGGCGTGGCTGCCGGCCGGGTGGACCGTGGCGTCCTCCGTGCTCGTGATCGTGTGCTCCGCGCTGGCGGCCGGGCTGGGCCTGGCCGGGCTGGCCCGGCGGGACGTGCCCGAGCGGCGGTGGCTGGTGCTGACGGTACTGGTGACGGCGCTGGTGCTGCTCGCCGGATACGGCGGGGCGTTCGGGGCGCCGTTCCACGACGGGGTGCAGGGCTGGCTGGACGGGTGGCTGTCGCCCTTCCGCAACATCTACAAGTTCCAGACCGGTCTGGCGCTCGCGCTCGTGCTGGGCCTGGCCCATCTGGTGGGGGTGGCCGCCGAGCGGCGCGGGGCCCGGCCGGTGCGCGGCCGGCGTCTCGCGCCGCTCGTCGCGGCCGTGCTGATTCTGCCCGGGCTGCTGTGGCCGTACCTCAACGGCTCGATCCTGAACCCCGGTTCGTTCCGGAAGCTGCCCGCCTACTGGCAGGCCACGGCCGACTGGCTGGAGAAGTACTCGCCGGACTCGCGCGCCCTGGTCGTCCCGGCCACCGCGCACGGCGTCTACACCTGGGGCTCCCCCATCGATCAGCCGCTCGACGTGCTCGCCGAGTCGCGCTGGGCGCAGCGCGACTACGTCCCGTTCGGCACGCCCGGCAACCGGCGCGCCATGGACGCCGTCGAGCAGGCCCTGCTGTCCGGCGGCGAAGTGCCGGGCCTGGCCGACTACTTGAGCCGGGCCGGGCTGTACTACGTCGTCGTGCGCAACGACCTCGACCCCGACCAGATCGGCGCCGTACCGACCGCGACCGTCAAGCGCACGCTGGAGCAGTCGGGGTACGAGCGGGTCACGGGGCTCGGCCCGGTGATGACGGGCGGCCGGATCGCGCAGGACGCCCCGCTCCAGGTCGAGGGGCTGTACCCGCGGCAGCGGGCCGTGGAGATCTACCGTCCGGCGGGCGAGGACGTCGTGCGGCCCGGGCAGGCCGCGCTCGCCCCGGTCGCCGACACGGCCGTGGTGTCCGGCGGGCCCGAGGCGCTGCTGCCGCTGGCGTCCGGGCTGCGCGGGCGGGCCGCCGTGCTGGCCGGGGACGACCACCCGGGGCTCGGCACCCCGGCGGTGCAGGTGGTGGGCGACGGACTGCGCCGGGCCGACACCCGGTTCGGGCTGGTCAACGCCAACACCTCGTACACGTACACGCGCGACGAGCGCAACGCGTCCGGGGCCCAGCAGGACCCGGGCGAGAAACCGCGCCAGATCCTGCCGGCCGAGGGCACCGAGCACCAGACGGTCGCCGAACTGCGCGGCGCGCGCTCGGTGTCGGCGTCCTCGTACGGCAACTGGCTGTTCCACCTGCCGCAGTACGACCCGGTGAACGCCTTCGACGGCAACCCGGACACCGCCTGGACGGAGGGCTCGCCGGACACGCCGGACGGGCAGTGGCTGCGCATCGGCTTCACCGGCAGCTACGCCATGCCGTCCTCCTTCAAGATCACGCCGCTGCCGCAGGGGAGCGTGCGGGCGGCGGCGACGAGAGTGCGGGTGGAGACCGAGAAGGGCGAGCGGACCAGCTTCCTCCAGCCGAACGGCACGACCCAGCGGGTCAAGGCACCCGAGGGCGCGACGCGCTGGATGAAGCTGACGATCGTGGACTCGGTGGAGCGCCGGGCCGGTCTGACCGGCGCGGGCTTCTCCGAGATCGACCTGCCGGACGTGCGGGTGACGCGGCTGCTGCGGCTGCCGTCCGACGCGGACGAGGCGAGTGCCGCCGCGACCGTCGTCTCCCTGCACCGCGCAGCCGACCCGACCGGCCTGTCCCCGACCGGCACCGAGGCGGGCCTGCACCGCCGCTTCACGACCCCGGCCGCCGGGACGTACGAGGTGAAGGCGCGCGCGGTGCCGGTGCCCGGCGCCGCACTCGACGAGCTGCTGTACGAGGTGGCGCCCGGGCAGCAGGCCCGGATCGTCGCCACCGCCGACTCCACGGCACGCCTCGGGGCGGGCATCGGGGCGCGCAACCTCACCGACGGCGACCTGACGACGGCGTGGATCGCGGGCGACCGGCCGACGATCCACCTGCGCTGGGAGGGCAAGCAGCCGGTCGGCGAACTGGTCCTGGCCCCCGCGGGCGGGCTGTCCACCCGCGCCTCGGAGGTGCACATCAGCTCCCCGGACGGCGCGGCCGTCGCCGGTGTCGACAAGAACGGCTGGGTCCGCTTCCCGCCGATCACCACCGACCGGCTCGACATCACGGTCACCGAGACGGCCCCGCTGACCCTGCACAACCCGGTCGCCGACGAGGACCTGCGCCTGCCGGTGGGCCTGACCGAGGCCTACCTCCCCTCCCTCGACCGGTACCGCACCCCGCAGCCGGACGGCACCCGCGCCTTCTCCCTGCCGTGCGGCAAGGGCCCGGACGTGGCGCTGGACGGCGAGCTGTACCAGTCGGCCGTGAAGGGGACCGTGCGCGACCTGGTGGAGCGGCGGGGCGTGGAGGTGACGCTCTGCCAGGAGGGACGCGGCGACGCCGAGGTGCGGCTGGCGGCGGGCGAGCACCGGCTGGAGGGCGGCGACGCGGGCCCGCTGGCGCTCACGGACGTGACCCTGACCCGCGGGACGGTGCCCGAGACCGCCGCCGGGCGCGACCTGCGCATCCGGGACTGGCTGGGCGACCGGCGCGAGGTCACGGTCGGCTCGGGAGCGGCCTCGTACCTCACCACGTACGAGAACTTCAACGACGGCTGGCGGGCCACGCTGGACGGCAAGGAGCTGACCCCGGTCCGGCTGGACGGCTGGCAGCAGGGCTGGCGGATCCCGGCCGGGTCGGGCGGCGCGGTGCGGCTGTCGTACGAGCCGGCCACCACCTACGACATCGGGCTGATCGGCAGCGGTGTCGGCATCGCGGCGCTGCTGGGCCTGGCGGTGTGGCGCCGCCGCGCACCGAACCCCGACGCGCCGCAGCCCGCCCCGCCGCTGCCCGGGCTGTGGCTCGGCGCGGTGGCGCTGACGCTGGTGGGCGTGGTGGTCGCCGGATGGCTGGCGCTGCTGGTCCCGGCGCTGGCGCTGCTCGCCGCGCGGCGGCACGCGCTGCTGGTGCCGCTCGCGTTCGCCGCCCTGGCCGGGGCGGGGATCGCCGCGGCCTTCGGGGCCGGGGAACCGGTGGGCGCGGGCGGGGGCGCGTTCGGGCACGTGGCCCAACTGCTGGCGCTGACCGGCCTGTTCGCGGGGCTCGTGAGCCTGCGCGAGCAACCGGCGTCGGAAGCTCCGACGCGGCCGTTGCCGAGGACGGACCCCGGGGAGGGCAAAACCGTATGACGACACCGGTGCGCGTCCCGTTCCCGGTGGTGGACGAGGTCTCCCGGCACTGCCTGCAGGAGGAGGAGCCGGAGACGGTCCACATCGAGGTGCACCTGCCGGGCCCCCTCGACCACGCCCGTCTGCGCAAGGCGTTCCTGGAGGCGCTGCACCGGCATCCGCGCATCCTCATGCGGGAGGCGCCGGGGCCGTGGTACCGGCGGCGTTACGAATGGGAGCTGACACGCGAGCCGGACGTGGAGGTGGTGACGTTCGCGCCGCCGGGTCCCCGCGCCCTCCAGGACGCCCGGGCCCGGGCCCTGGCGCAGGCCCCGCCGCTGTCGCAGTCGCCGCCGGTACGCCTGGAGGTGGTGGACTCGGTCCTGCTCCTCACCATCAACCACACGGCCCTCGACGGCCCGGCCTGCCTGCGGATCCTCGCGACGGCCGCCGAACTGTACGGGGGCAGGGACAACTCCCCGGCCGCGCCCCCGGTCCGTCCCGCCGAGCCGCACCGGGAACCCCCGGACACCCCCACCAACTGGGCGCCCCCGGCCCGCGTCGCGCGGGGCACGCCCGAGCCGTCCCCCGGCAACGGCATGCTCGTCGCCGAACTGCCCCTGCCGCACCGGCCCAAGGGCTCCCCCTACACCGTCAACGACCAGCTGATGGTCACCACCGCCCTGACCGTCGCCCACTGGAACCGGGAGCACGGCGCCCGGCCCCGGCCGCTGCGCATCACCATGCCCGTGGACGACCGCCCCCGGGACACCTCGATGCCCATCGGCAACGGCACCCGCCTGGTGGAGGTCCCCTTCGCGCCGCGGGAACTGCGCGACCCGCACCTGCCGGACCTGCTGCGCCGCACCGCGGAACGCACCCGGGCGCTGAAGTCCCTGCCCCGCCCTCAGCTGGGCCACGGCGCCACCCTGCTCACCGCCCCCTGGGCGCCGGTCGCCGCCCGGGCCGCACTCACCCGCACCCTGCGCCGGGCCGCGGCGCCCTGGACGTCGACGACCCTGCTGAGCAACATCGGCCGCATCCCGTACCCGCTGGACTTCGGCGAGGAGGCGGGCCGCGCGCACGCGGTCTGGTTCTCCGCCCCGGCCCGGATGCCGCGCGGCCTGACCGTGACGACCGCCTCCACGGCCGGCCGCCTGCACCTCGCCCTGCGCTGGTCCCGCGCCCTGCTCGGCCCCGGCGACGGCGCCCACCTGCGCGACCTGTTCGAGCACTACCTGCACACCACGGAGGCCACGTCATGACGGCCGGACCGGCCACCGCGCCCCATCCGGAAAACCTGCGCGACTTCTACGAGAACCCGGCCGTCCCCGTCGCCTCCGGCACCCCGCGCAGCCTGCGCCAGGCCCGGATGCTGGCCCGGGCGCTCGGACCGGCCGCGGGTCACCCGAGGACCGTCCTGGACATCGGCTGCGGCGACGGCACCGCCGCGGCCACCGCCGCCCCCCTGCTGCCCGGCCACCGCATCGTCGGCGTCGACTGGTCGCAGGACGCGCTGCGCCGCGCCCGCACCCGCGTCCCGTACGCGGTGCGCGGTGAACTCACCGGCGGGGGACTGCCGTTCGCGTCCGGCTCGGCCGACGCCGTGCTGTTCAGCGAGGTGATCGAGCACCTCGTCGACCCGGACGCGGCGCTGGACGAGATCCGCCGCGTGCTGCGCCCCGGGGGCCATCTGATGCTGTCCACGCCGAACCTGGCCGCCTGGTACAACCGGGCCCTGCTGCTCGCGGGCGTGCAGCCGGTCTTCTCCGAGGTCAGCCTGCGCGGCATCCACGGCCGCCCGGGCAAGGAGGTCGTGGGGCACCTGCGGCTGTACACGCCGCGCGCCCTGCGGGAGTTCGTCGCCGCGTCCGGGTTCACGGTCGTACGGCTGGAGGGCGCGCCCTTCCACGGGGTGCCGCGCCCGCTGCGGCCCCTGGACCGGCTGGCCTGCGCCCGGCCCCAGCTCGCGTCGATCCTGCTGCTGCACGCCCGGAGGACGTAGCCCATGTGGTGGGGAGTGGCCGCGGCCCTGCTGGCGAACACCCTGTACAGCCTGGGGTTCGTACTGGAGAAGCGGGCGCTCACCTCGCTGCCCGAGGTGAGCGTCCGGCAGCCGGCCCGGCTGCTGCGCCTGGTGCTCGGCAGCCCGCTGTGGATCGGCGGCTCCCTCGCCCTCGCCGCCGGTTTCGGCGCCCAGCTCGTCGTCTACCGCACCCTGCCGATCGCCGCCGCGCAGGGCATCTTCGTCTCCGGCCTGGTGCTGCTGGTGCTGCTGTCGGCCCGGTTGCTCGGCGAGGAGACCAGCGGCCGGGAGCGGTACGCGCTCGGCGCGATCCTGCTCGCGCTGCTCATGGTCGTGCTGTCGCTGCGCGAGGGCACGGACACCGTCAGCCAGGACGCGCCCTACCCGCTGATCCTGCTGGTGTGCGTGCCGTCGCTGGCGGCCGGGGTGTGGCTGTACGGCTCCGCCGAGCGGCGCGCCCGCAACCGGCACCGGCGCCCGACGACCGGCGTCGAGTACGGCGTGGCCGTGGGCCTGCTGTACGGGGTCAGCTCGCTGGCCATCAAGGGCGTCTCCAGCCACCTGACGACCGACGGGATCGGCGGCGCGGTGCTGGACCTGCTGAGCTCCCCGTACCCGTATCTGCTGCTGTTCACCGGCGTGTTCGGCCTGGTGATGTCGCAGGCGGCGCTGCAGCGCTGCCGTGCCTCGCTGATCGTGCCGGTGTGCACGACCGTGACCAGCCTGTTCACGGCGGTGCTCGGCACGCTGTCGTTCGGCGAGGCCCTGCCGCACGAGCCGCTGCGGCTCGCGCTGCGGGTGGCGGGCACGGCCCTCGCGGTCGCCGTGCTGCTGGCCATGCCGAAGCACGACCCCGCTTCCCGACCCACCGCACCTGCCGAGGAGTTGGCATCCCCATGAAGCCCGACGACCCGCTGCTGAAGATCCTGGCGTGCCCGCTCGACAAGGGCCCGCTGCATCTGCTGCCCGAGGAGGCCGGGCGGGCGGAGGCGCTGTACAACCCGCGCCTGCACCGCCGTTACCCGATCGTGGACGGCATCCCGCAGCTGCTGCCGTCCTCGGGCGAGCAGGTCCCGGACGACGAGCACGAGGAACTCCTCACGAGGATGGCACCGTGACCAGCCTGGCCGCCCGTCTCGCCCCCTTCCTGCCCACCCGGCTGGTGGCCGCCGCGGCCCGGGCGCTGTACCCGCGGTTCGAACCGGAGCTGGCCCGGCTCGCCGAGCTGTGCCCGGCCGGCTGCGGGACGGCGGTGGACGTCGGCGGCTGGTACGGGCCGTGGACGCACCGGCTGGCGGCCCGCGCCGAGCACGTCGTGACGATCGAGCCGGTGCCCCATCTGGCCCGGTTGCTGGCGGCCGCGACCCCGCCGAACGTCCGGGTGGTGCGCGCGGCCGCCTCGGACCGGCCCGGCATCGCCCGGCTGTGGCTGCCGGCGGGCGACTCGGGCGACCGGGGCGTCTCCTCGCTGGTGCGGCGCGACATCCACGGCCGCGCCCTGGACGTGCCCAGCGTCACGCTGGACGAGCTGGGGCTGCGCGAGGTGGGCTTCATCAAGATCGACGTCGACGGCAACGAGCCGGCGGTGCTGCGCGGCGCGACCGGGCTGCTGGCCCGCGACCGGCCCGCCCTCTTCGTCGAACTGGAGTCCCGCATCCAGCCGATCGCGCCCGTGGTGACGTACCTGGCCCTGCTGGGTTACGAGGGCTGGGTGCTGCCCGGGGACACCTGGGTGCCGCTGGCGAAGTTCCCGCTGGAGGACCACCAGGCCCGCGCCTCCTACGTCGTCTCGCACGGACTGCTCCGCCGCGTCCTGCCCTCCCCGCTCCTGCGGGGCCCGCGCTACGTCAACTCGGTGCTGTTCCTGCCCGACGGCCGCCGTCCCGGCTCCGCCCGGGTGGGCGACGATGGGTCCCATGCCCTCCGGAAAGCCCCCCGCTAGCCCGTTCACCCCGCTCGACTTCCAGCTGGTGCTGCTGCGCCGCATGGCCGACCACAACCCCGGCCTGGTCGAGGACGCCCGGCACCGGCTCGGCGTGTCGATCGCCGGCATGCGCGAGGCCAACAAGCGCTGGCAGGCGATGGTCCGCTCCCCGCGCTCCCGCGCGCCCCTGTCCCTCCCCCGAGTTCTCGGCTCCGCTCGAACAGGGGGGACCCCCATCCGCTCGGTCCTGGGCGAACCGGAGTCCCGCGCACCCCGCCGGATCGGCGACCTGGACTGCGAGGCGTGGCTCTGGCCGGTGCCGCTCTGGCCGGACCTGCGCTTCGAGGTGCTGACCGCCCCGAACGGCAGCGTGTGGAACGAGTGGCTGGTGCGGGCCCCGGGCGCCCGGGGCCCGCGGCTGCGCACGCTGGACGACCTCACGCCCTGGTCCTGCACGGTCGACGAGGCGGCCCGCGCCTTCGCCCCGGTCCGCCCCCTGGAGGGCTCGGCACCGACCAGGTGGGGCCTGGCGTTCACCGCTCCGGACGGGCGGGGCGTGCGGCGGGAGGCCGTCGCCGAGTTCACCTGGGGGCTGCTGCAGCGGGTCGCCGTCACCGGCACCGGGGCCTGAGGGGCGCCGCTGCGGTCAGCCGGCGGCGGCCAGCACCGCCCGCACCACCCGGGGCACCGAGTCCGGGTGCAGGTACAGGAACAGGTTCGGCTCGATCAGCTCCAGCTCCATCACCACGGGCTCCCCGTCCGGCCCGGTGACGAGGTCCACCCGCGCGTACAGCAGCTCGGGATCACCGGGCACGGCCGCCAGCGCCCGCTCGGCGACGGCCAGTTCGGTGGCGGTCGGCTCCCAGGGCCGCACGTCCGGGTGGGCGACCTTGTCCGCGTCGTACGGCGTCCCCGGGGCGAGGACGGCGCCCTTGACGGTGGCGTGCAGCAGCCGGCCGCCGAAGAACTGCAGGGCCCGTTCGCCGTCCGTGTCGATCGCGGCCAGGTACGGCTGCACCATCGCGGTGAACCCCTCGGCGTGCATCCGCTCCACCTGCCGCACGGCGGCCTCGCGCTCCCCGGCCCGGTGACGGGCGGCGTAGCGTGCCCCGGCGCCGGAGGTGGGCTTCACGACGTACTCGCGGTCGGCGGGCAGCTCCACTGGGTCGCCGGGCGCGAGGTAGCGGGTGGGCACGACGGGCACCCCCGCCCGCGCGAGCTGCCCGAGGTAGCGCTTGTCGGCGTTCCACCGCACCACGTCGAGCGGATTGACGAGCCGTGTCGCCTTCGCGCAGCGCCCGGCCCAGGCCGTGAACTCGGCGGCGCGCCAGCTGTAGTCCCAGGTGGAGCGGATCAGGGCGAGGCCGAAGCCCGCCCAGTCGGCGTCCGGGTCGTCCCAGGGCACGGCGACCGCGTCGGCCCCGGCCTCGCGCAACGCCCCGGCCAGCACGGGCAGGTCCCGGTCCTTGTGCTCCTCGCCCCCCGGGTCGTAGGTGACGAGCGCGATGCGCGGGCTCCCGGCCACGGCGACTCCATCCTCGGGCAGACGATCGATTCCGGCTTCCGCCGCAGGCTAACAACCGTGCCCGGACCCGCGACAGCGCGCCCGCGGCGGGCGGCCCGGCCGCCGTGTGGTGATCGCGCCGAGGACGGCACGGTGCCGCGAGCGTTTCTTCCGGCAGCCGATGGTGTACGGAAAAGTCGTGGTGGCCGTCGTGCCGGCGGCCGCCCCGGCCGGTGACGGTCGTACCCGGCCGGGGCCGAACCAGGAAACCGGCCCCCGCCCGACCACCGGCAACCGGCAACCGGCAACCGGACGCAACGACCAAGGAGATGTGAACGCGTGACCCCTCTCTTCCCGGCCCTGACCGCGCACCCGGCCGACCGGCCCGCCCTCCGATTCGGCGAGCGCTCCCTGACCTACGCGCAGCTCGCCGCCGCGGCCGGGGCGCTCGCGGGCCGCTTCGGCGGGGCCACGCGGGTCGCCGTCTGGGCGACGCCCACGCTGGAGACGGCCGTCGCGGTCGTCGCCGCGCTGCTGGCCGGCGTGCCCGCCGTGCCGCTCAACCCGAAGTCGGGCGAGAAGGAGCTGGGGCACATCCTGTCCGACAGCGCGCCCGGCCTGCTGCTCGCGGCCCCGGACGACCGGCTCCCCGCCGCCCTCGCGGACCTCGACCGGGTCGACGTCGACGTGCACGGCACCGGGCCCGCCCCCGGGGACCGCGGCGGGGACGAGGACCCGGCCCTGATCGTCTACACCTCCGGCACGACCGGCCCGCCCAAGGGCGCGGTCGTCCCGCGCCGGGCGATCGCCGCCACCCTGGACGCGCTGGCCGACGCCTGGCAGTGGACCGGCGAGGACGTCCTGGTGCACGCCCTGCCGCTGTTCCACGTCCACGGCCTGGTCCTCGGCATCCTCGGCCCCCTGCGCCGCGGCGGCTCGGTACGGCACCTGGGCCGGTTCAGCACCCGGGGCGTCGCCCGCGAGCTGAACGGCGGCGCGACCATGCTGTTCGGCGTGCCGACGATGTACCACCGGATCGCGGAGGCCGTGACGGGCGAACCGGAGCTGGTGAAGGCCCTGACGGGGGCGCGGCTGCTGGTGTCGGGCTCCGCCGCGCTGCCCCTGCACGACCACGGGCGGATCGCGACGGCCACCGGGCGGCGGGTGATCGAGCGGTACGGCATGACGGAGACGCTGATGAACACCAGCGTCCGCGCCGACGGAGAGGCCCGCCCGGGCACGGTCGGCGTGCCGCTGCCGGGCGTGGAGCTGCGCCTGGTCGAGGACGACGGCTCGGAGGTCACCGCGTACGACGGGGAGACGGTGGGCGAGATCCAGGTGCGAGGCCCGAACCTGTTCACCGAGTACCTCAACCGGCCGGACGCCACCGCCGCCGCGTTCACCGCCGACGGCTTCTTCCGCACCGGCGACATGGCGGTGCGCGACCCCGACGGCTACGTCCGGATCGTCGGCCGCAAGGCCACCGACCTGATCAAGAGCGGCGGTTACAAGATCGGGGCGGGCGAGATCGAGAACGCGCTGCTGGAACACCCGGGGGTGCGCGAGGCCGCCGTCACCGGGGAGCCGGACCCCGACCTGGGCGAGCGGATCGTGGCGTGGATCGTGCCGGACGACCCCCAGGCGCCGCCCGCGCTGGAGGAGCTGGCCGACCATGTGGCCGGGCGTCTCGCCCCGCACAAGCGGCCCCGGGTCGTCCACCACCTCGACGCCCTGCCCCGCAACGACATGGGGAAGATCATGAAGCGGGCGCTGACCCATGGCTGAGCGGCTCTCCGCCCGCGAGGTCCTCACCGCCGTCGCCGACGAGGCGACCTTCGGCGAACTGCCCGCCCCGGCGCGGATCTCGCCGCCCGACGGCCCGCTGGCCTGGCCCGGCTACGACGCCGCCCGCGCCCGGGCCGCGGCGGCCACCGGCGAGGAGGAGTCGGTGGTGTGCGGCACCGCCCGGGTCGGCGGCACCCGGGCGGTGCTGATCGCGTTCGAGTTCGGCTTCCTCGGCGGTTCCCTCGGCGAGCGCACCGGCGACCGGCTGGAGGCGGCGTACGCGTACGCCCGGGAACGCCGCCTGCCGGTCGTGCCGCTGGTGGCCACCGGGGGCAGCCGGATGCAGGAGGGCATGCGGGCGCTGACCCAACTCCAGCGCGTGGCCCGGCAGTCGGCGCTCACCCGGGACGCCGGTCTCGCCCAGGTGGCCGTCCTGCGCGACCCGACGACCGGGGGCGGCTGGGCGACGCTGGGCGCCGGCGCCGACGTGGTGCTCGCGCTGCCCGGAGCGCAGGTCGGCTTCGCCGGTTCCCGGGTGCGGCCCGCGGACGCGGACCCGGCGGCGTACACGGCCGAGGCGCAGGTCGCGGCGGGCGCGGCGGACGCGGTCGTCCCGCCGGCGGAGCTGCGTGCGACGCTGGCGCGCTGGCTGCGGCTGCTGACCTGCCGGTCCACCACGCCCGCCCCGCCGCCCGAGCCGCTCGGCGAGACCGCGGTCCTGCCCGCCACGGGCTGGGACGCCGTCCGGCGGGCCCGCTCGACGCTGCGCCCGCGCGCCGCGGCCTACCTGGACGCCTACTTCACCGACCGGGCCGCGATCAGCGGCGACCGCTGCGGCGGCGCCGACCCGGACGGCATGCTGTGCGGCTTCGGCACGCACGAGGGCCGGACGATCGCGTACGCCGCGCAGACCGGGACCGCGACCCGCCCGGCCGGCTACCGCACCGCCGCCCGGCTGATCCGCCTCGCGGACCGGCTGGGCATCCCGGTGCTGACCCTCGTGGACACCCCGGGCGCCGCCAACGACGCCGAGGCGGAGCGGCAGGGCGCGGGCGCCGCCATCGCCGACCTGTTCGGCGCGGTGGCGAGCGCCCGCACGCCGCTGACCACGCTGGTCGTCGGCGAGGGCGGCTCGGGCGGCGCGCTGGCCCTGGCCGCGCCGGGCAACACCTGGGCCACGCCGGACAGTTACTTCTCGGTGATCGCGCCGGAGCTCGCGGCGGCCATCCTCAAGCGGCCGCCCCGCGAGGTGGAGGCGACGGCGGACCGGCTGCGCATCCGGCCGCAGGACCTGGTGGAGCTGGGGGTGATCCGGGGGACGGTCGGACCCTGAGGTACCGGTGGCTGCCGTGCACGCCATCAAGTACCGTCCGTCACAACAGGAACGCTCAACGCGAGGACGACGGGGGTGTCGTGGACGGGCTGGTCGAGTTCAGAACCGGGGACGGTGCGGTGGTCACCGTCGAGGCGGCCGAGGAGCGCACCGGGTCCCGCCTGGTCTCCCGTGGCGACGGCACGGTCCAGGCGGCCCGCACGTTCGAGGGCGCCCTGGACGGGGTGCGGGCGGCGGCCGAGTCCGCGCTGCGGGTGTTCCGCGACGGGTCCCTGAAGCCGGACGGCGTGGAGATCGAGTTCGGGGTCAAACTGTCCGCCGAGGCGGGCGCGTTCATCGCCAAGGGCACCGCCGAGGGCCACCTGGTGGTCAGACTGACCTGGTCCCCGGCCGCCCCGGAGGCGCGCCCGGCCTCATGAACAGCGCCGAGTGGCACGCCCGGATCGAGTTACGGGGCCGCGTGAGCGGAGCGGGCTTCCTGGTCACGCCCCGTACGGTGCTGACGTGCGCCCATGTGGTGGGCGACGGCGAGGAGCTGGCGGTGAGCTTCACCGAACTGCCCGGCACCCCGCCCCTGTCCGCCCGCGTCGTCGCCCACGGCGGCTGGAGCGGCGGCGCCGCCGCCCCCGGGGACCTCGCCGTGCTGGAACTGGAACGGGAGGTGCGGATCGCCCCGGCGGCCCTCGCCCCGGTCGGCGCCGCCCACGGCACGCCCCCGCGCAAACTCGTCGTCTACGGCTACCCGGCCGGCTACGACGAGGGCACGCTCGCCGAATACCGGGTCACCGCCCCGCAGTTGATCCGGCGCGAGTGGCTCCAGCTGGAGGCCTGGCACGCCGGCGGGCAGCCCCTGGCGCCCGGCTTCAGCGGGGCCGCGGTCACCCTGGCCGACACCGGTGAGGTCATCGGCATGGTCACGGCGGCGGCCGACGCCCCGGACGTGCGCACCGGCCGGATGATGCCCACGCAGGTCATGGCCCGCTACTGGCCCGCGCTGGAGGGCCTGGTCCCCACCGCCGACCACACCACCGCCGACCGGGCCCGGCTGCGCGCCCTGGTCGAGAGGGCGGCCCACGCGGGCGTCGACTGCGACCCGGCGCGGCTGTACAGCGCGGCGGCCGGACCGTTCGACCCGCCGCCGCCCGAGGAGGGGTTCGACTCGCTGTGGTCGGCGGCCCTGTTCGTGCTGTGCGAACTCGACGGGCCCGGCGCCGCACGGACCGTCACCCGGTTCGCCGACCGGCTCGACGCACTGCTGCACACCCCGGCCGTGACCCCTGCGGCCCCCGACTGGTCGCCGATCCTGGTCGAACTCGGCCACAGCGGGGCGGGCGACGGCCTGGTCCGGGTCGAGGTGTCCGCCCACAGCGAGGGGCGGCGGCACCCGGTCGACTCCGGCACGGTCGAGCAGCACCGGCTGCCCGCGTACGTGCAGGACCGCATCGAGGCGGCGTTCCGGTACCTGACCCCCGGCGCCGACGAGCTGGTGGCGTTCGCGCTGCCCCGGGACTGGCTGGACTGGCCCGTCGACCGCTGGGAGAGCGCACCGGACGACACCACCCCGCTGGGCTGCCTCTACCCGCTGGTCGTCACCGACCACGCCCGGCGCAAGGCCAGCACCCGGCACGTGCTGACCCGGGCGTGGAAGCGGCTCGACGCCTTCCCGGGCGCCCGGCTGCACCGCGTGGAGTGCGGCGGCCCGGAGGAACCCGGGCGGCTGCGGATGCGGCTGCGCCGGCCCGACGCCTGCCTCGCCGGGTTCGGCACCGCCCCGGCCGCCTCCCGTACCCGGCCGCAGTTCGACGTCTCGCTCACCGCGCCGGCCCCGGTGATCGTCTGGTCGCGGGGCGGCTGCGGCTCCGGGCAGGAGGACTGCGAGGGCGCGGACGGCTGCACCGGCAAGACGTTCCTGGACGCGCTCGACGCGTGCGTGGCGGCCGTACCGCCCGCCGAACTCCCGCGCCACGTTCTCGCGTTGCGCGAGGAGGCGCACGCGGAGGAGGACCACTGGGCGCGCGGCATCCAGCTGCTGTGGGACGACCCGCGGGTCTTCACCGACCCGCACGCCGTCGTCGTGCCGCACGCGGGGTCGCCGGTGTCCTGACCCGCCCGGGGCCGCCGGACGGCGGCCCGACGCGTCCGGCGCGTCCGACGAACAGCTGCACGAAACGGAGAGCGGAGAACACCCCCCATGCCGCACTGGTCCGTCTACACCGGCGACCACGAGCCGCACGACGGCATCGACGACCTCCCGGCCCCGCCGCCCTGGCGGGCCTTCGACGGCGGCCCCGCGCTGCCGCCGCCCCACGACGGCGACGACACGTCGGCCATCTCCCCCGACCGGGTGCACCGGGCGAAGTCGTACGTCGCCACCCCGGAGACCGTCCGGCTGGTCAACGCCGCGCTCGTGCTGCGCCGGCCGCTGCTGGTCACCGGCCCGCCCGGCACCGGCAAGTCCTCACTGGCCTACGCGGTCGCCCGGGAACTGCGGCTCGGCCCGGTGCTGCGCTGGAACATCACCAGCCGCAGCACGCTCGCCGACGGTCTCTACCAGTACGACCCGCTGTCCCGGCTGTACGCGGCCCGGGAGGGGAAGGACCGGCCCGGCGCCGTCGAGGACCATCTGCGCCTGGGCCCGCTCGGCACGGCCCTGCTCCCCTACGAGCGGCCGCGCGCGCTGCTCGTCGACGAGATCGACAAGAGCGACCTGGACCTGCCCAACGACCTGCTGAACGTCCTGGAGGAGGGCCAGTACGAGATCCCCGAACTGGTGCGCGCCGCGCGCCACTCGGGCGACGGGGCGGCCGAGGTCCTCGCCGACGGCACGGACTCGCCCGTCACGGTCCACCGCGGCCGGATCCGCTGCCGGGCCTTCCCGTTCGTCGTGCTGACCAGCAACGGCGAACGCGAGTTCCCGCCGGCCTTCCTGCGGCGCTGCGTCCGGCTGAAGCTGCGCCGCCCCGACCGCGACCAGCTCACCGACATCGTCCGTGCCCACCTGGACACCCCCGACGGCGACGCCGACCGGTTGATCACCCGCTTCCTGGAACGCGCCTCCGGCGGCGAACTGGCCACCGACCAGCTGCTGAACGCCCTCTACCTGACGGGCGTGGCGGGCCTGGACGCCGACTCGCGCGACGACCTGGCGGAACAGCTGATGCCGTACCTCAGCGCGACGGCGGACGGCGATGGCTTCTGACCCCGGCACACCGTCCCCACCCCCGGTGCCCCCCTCGGGCCCGCCCGCAGCACAGCCCACCGACGGCCCGCTGCCACCTGCGGCCCCGCCGACGCCGGCCGGCACGCCCGCGCGCCCGCACGCCACCGGGAGCGGCCCCTCCCCCGTCGCCCGGCTCGCGGCCGTCCTGGCCGCGGCCGGGGCCGAGCCGACGCCGCGGGAGATCGCCGAACTGGTGTGGCTGGCCGACCGGCTGGGTGACGGGCGGCCCGACGCTCCGCCGGAGCGGATGGCCGGGTCCGAGGACCCGGCCACCCTGGCGGGGCCCCGGACGACCGTGCCCACCCCGCCCGCGCCCCCGCGGGACACACCGCCCCCGCGGCAGCAGCCGGCCGGCCGGACGCCCGGGCGCGTGCCGCTGACCCTGCCCGCCACCCGCTCCACGGACCGCCCCCGGGGCGGCGGAACCCCCCTGCTCGCCCCCGCGCCCCCGATGCTCCCCCACCCCCTCGCACTGCAACGCGCCCTGCGCCCGCTGAAGCGCACGGTGCCCTCGTCGCACGCGAGGGTGCTGGACGAACGGGCGACCGCCGACCGGATCGCGCGGCTCGGCGCCCACCCGGACGTGTGGTTCCCGGTGCTGCGCCCGGCCCCGGACCGCTGGCTGCGGCTGAACCTCGTGCACGACACGGGCCCGACCATGCCCATCTGGCGTCCCCTGGTGAGCGAACTGCACACGGCGCTCGCCCAGTCGGGCATCTTCCGCACGGTCACCCTGCACGCGGCCACACCCGACGGGCGGGCCCACCGGGTCCCCGACCTCGACGACGGCCGGACCGTCACCCTCGTCGTCAGCGACTGCATGGGCCCGCAGTGGCGCCCGGGCGAGGCCGGCGACCGCTGGTACCGCACCCTGCGCCGCTGGGCGCAGCGCATGCCCCTGGCCGTGGTCCAGCCGCTGCCGGAGCGCCTGTGGTCCACGACCGCGCTGCCCGCCGAGCCGGGCCTGCTGACGTCCCCGGCCGCGGCCGCGCCGTCGGCGGCCCTGGCCTTCACCCCCTACGACCCCGTCGCCGCGCCCGCGGACCGGGCCCTGCCCGTGCCCGTGCTGGAGCCGGGTGCGCCCTGGCTCGCCCACTGGGCGGCCCTGGTCGCCGGCCCCGGCGGCGCCCGCACCCCCGGCGCGGCGGCCTGGCTGCCGCCCGCTCCCGCGCCGCCCGCCGAACCGGCCCCCGGCCTCGCCGGCGTCACACCCGAGGACCTGGTGCTGCGGTTCCGCGCGACCGCCTCCCCGGAGGCCTTCCGGCTCGCCGGGCACCTGGCGCTGGCGGTTCCCTCGGTCCCCGTGATGCGCCTCGTCCAGCGCGCCGTGGACCGCCACCCGCGTCCCCAGCACCTCGCGGAGGTCGTCCTCAGCGGCATGCTCACCGCCGTCCCGGGCCCGCCCGGCTCCTACGCGTTCCGGCCCGGCGTACGGGAGCTGCTGCTGCGGTCGCTGCCGCGCACGGCCCGCGGCAGGACCCGGGAGTTCCTCGCGGAGATCGGCGGCCTGATCGACGAGCGGGCCGGGCTCGCGGCCGGGGAGTTCCGGGCCCGGGCCGGCGGCGGGCCGGACGGCTCGGATCCGGCGTTCGCCACCGTCAGCGAGGAGACCGTGCGGCGGCTGGGCGGGCAGGGGGCGCCGGAGCGGCTGTTCGCCGGCCGGTACCGGCTGACCGAGCGGCGCGCGAGGCATCCGGACGTGTGGGAGGCCGTGGACGCCGACACCGGCCGGCGGGTGGTCGTGCGCCCGTACCCGGGCGGGCCCGCGGGGCAGGAGCGGTTCCTGGCCGAGGCCCGTGCCCTGGCCGGGCTCGAGCACCCGCACGTGGTGCGGGTGCTGGACTTCGGCGTGGCGGACGACGGCCCTTACCTGGTCACGGAGTTCGTGGACGGGCTGACCCTCGCCGAGGTGCTCTCGGGGCTGTCATTCCACACGTTCGCCCGCCTGGTGGCCCAGGGGCCGGCCGGCCTCGAAGCCCTGCACGCGCACGGCCTGGTGCGCGGCGAGCGCGGTCCAGCCGGCCTGCTGCTGCGGCCCGACGGGACCGTGCTGCTGAGCCGGATCGCCCTCGGCGAGGAGTCCAGGGGCAAGGACCCCGAGTCGGACCTGGCCGACTTCCGGCGGCTGCTCGGGCAGCTGGCGACGAGCGTGCCGGTGCCCGCCGAGCACCGCGAGCTGCTCGCCCTGATCGACCGGGGCAGACTGCCCGCCGCCGCCCGTCACGCCGCCGCCCTGACCGCGACGGCCCCCTGGCCGCCGCCGCTCGGCGTCACCCTGCTCGGCCCCCTGCGCATCAGCCACGGCACCCGGCCCGTCGAACCCCCCTCCCCGGAGGCCCAGGCGCTGCTGTGCCTGCTGCTCCTCTCCCACGGACGCCGTCTGTCCCACGCGGAGCTGGCCCGGGGCCTGTGGGAGGAACCGCCGGACGAGCGCCCGGCCGTGGCCCGGATCGAGGACCTCGTCGCGGAGCTGCACCGGGTGCTGCCCCCGGGCGCCCTGGTCGGCCTGCCCGGCGCCCACGCCCTGCACGTGCCGGACGTCCACGTCGACGTGTTCCGCTGCGAGGAACTGCTCGGCAACCCGGCGCCCGCCCCCGCCGACGTCCGGGACGCGCTCGGCCTCTGGTACGGCCCGCCCCTGGACGGCGTCCCCGGCCCCGCGGCGGCCGCGGCCCGGGACCGGCTGCGGGTCCTGGAGGCGAGGCTGCGGGCCCTGCTCGCCGAGCCGGACGAGGCCCGTGAGGCCGCCGCCCCCACGATCCTCTTCGAGGCCGACGACCTGAACCGGCCGGAGGCCCGGATCACCCTGGAGTACGCGGTGCACGAGATGCTCGCGCGCGGCGCCCTGGCGGCCCACCGGTTCGACGTGCGCGTCCGCCCCGACGGCTACGCCGTCCACACCGAACCCGGCACGTACCTGCTGCCCGTCCTGGTCGCCGTCCTGCGCGGCCTGCCCGAGGTCCTCGCCGGGCTGGCCGACCCGCCGTCGCTGACCGTCACCTTCTGGGACCGGCCCGCCCCGCCGCCGCAGCTGCCGCCGGTGCCCGCCGGGATCCAGGTGGTTGTCTCGCCCGCCCTCTACGAGGAGTTCGCCGCCAGCTCCGCCGCCCGGGGCCCCCAGCGCCTGCGGCCCGTCTACCGGGACGGCGCCACCGACACCCCGCCGGTCGCCTGGTCCTGCCCGCTGACCCCGGCCGCCGCCCCGCAGCCCGAGACGCGCGACCTGGTGCAGGGCCCCTTCATCACGCACGACCTGCGCCGGCTGGGGATACCGGCCCCCGGCCGCACGGCCGTCGTCCACACCCGGCCCGACGGCCCGCTCACCCTGCTCGACCCGGCCCGGCCGCACGGCGACCGGCCGGAGCGGCTCGTCACCTACTACAAGGTGGACCTCACCACCCACCAGTCCCACCACCGGGTCTCCCTGCCCAGCTCCGGCAAGGGCGCCTTCGCGGCCGCGGTCGAGCTGTCCTGGCACGTGGAGGACCCGGTCGCCTTCGTCCGCGCCGAGGTCGCCCGGGTCTCGGAGGCGCTGCTCGGCCATCTGCTGGAGGAGGCGGCCCGCATCACCCGCCGCCATCCGCTGCGCCGGGCGGGCGCGGCCCAGCGGGCGGTCAACGCCGGACTGCGCCGCTGGCCGGTCGCGGGCCTGTCGGTGGCGGTGTCGGTGCAGCTGGCCCCGGAGGGCGCGGCCCTGCCCGGGCCGCAGGGCCCGGTGGTCCCCGCGCAGCGCCCGCTGCCGGATCTCCTGCGCGAGGCCGACTGCGTACTGGTCGGCTTCGACGGGCCCATGGCCCGGCTGTTCTCGGCCCGGGCGGCGGGCGAGGCGGTGCGCGAGCTGCTCGCCCTGGTCGCGGAGCACCGCGATCCGTGGGGGGCCGGGCCCGGCGCGGTCCGGGACACCTTCACGCACCCGCTGGACGTGCTGCGGGCCTTCGCGCGGGACCCGCTGGGCCCGCTCCTGCGCGAGCGCCTCGACGCACTCGAACTGCGCGCGGTGCCCGACGCGCCCACCACGCACAACTCGGTGCCGCTGGTGCGGGCCCTGCACGACTCCGGCCGCCGCGTCAGCGTGGTCTCGGACGTGAGCGCACCGGCCGTCCACCGCTACCTGGACCCGTACGGCCTGCCCCTGGCCGGCGTCCACGCCCGCGGCGCGGACCTCTCCCTGCTGACCCCGCACCCCGACTGCCTGCTGCGCGCCGTGCACGCCTCGGGCGGCGGCGGGGCCACCACGGGCGTGCTGATCGGCTCCACGGTCGCCGAGCTGACCGCCGCCCAGCAGGCGGGCCTGCGCTTCGTCGGCCTGGCCCGCAACGCCACGGCCGGCCGGCAGCTCGGCGAGGCGGGCTGCGAGAGGACCGTCACGTCCCTGGCGCCGTTGCTGCAGGCCGCCCGTTCCCTGTAGGGCGGGCCGAACCCCCCGTTCGGCGGCGCCCCGCCCGGCCCCCTCCGGAAGGCGGCCCGGTGCCCTCCCGCGCACGATGCGAAGGGAGGCCCGCCGCCCGGCGGCCTCACGCGAGGCCCGCCACCTGGCGGCCCCCCACGGTCTGTGCTCTCGGGAGGACCTGCCATGACCGCCAGTCTGGAGCAGTTGCGCCGCTGCCACTTCGCCGTCGACCTGGGGGCGGCCCGCACACGCGTCTACGTCAAGGGCGCCGGGCTCGTCGTCGACCAGCCGTCCGCCGCCGCCGTGAACACCCGCACCGGCGCGCTGATCGCGGTCGGCGAGCTCGCGGAGCAGATGACGGGCCGCACACCGGAGTACATCCGGGTCGTCCGGCCGGTCTCGGGCGGCACCGTCGTCGACATCGAGATGGCCCAGCGCATGCTGCGTCACCTGCTGGGCGACAAGATGCGCCGCGGTCTGCGCCGCAAGCCGATCCTGCGCGCCGCGGCCTGCACCCCGCACGACGCCGACCCGCTCGCCCGGCGCGCCGCGATCGAGACGCTCGTCGGGCTCGGGGCCCGGCGCGTGGAGCTGGTGGACACGCTGATCGCCGCGGCGGTCGGCTGCGGGCTGCCCGTGGAGCAGCCCGAGGCCACCATGATCATGGTGTGCGGGGCGGCGGCCACGCAGGTGGCGGTGCTGTCCCTCGGGGCGATCGTCACCGCCGAGCGCATCCCCGTGGGCGGCGAGGCCGTCGACCAGGCGATCGTGCAGCACCTGCGCCACGAGCACGAGCTGATGCTGCCGAGCCAGTCGGTGCGGCCGCTGCAGCTCGCCCTGTCGGGCAACGGCCTCACCCCGCACGGACCGGCCTCGACGGAGATCCACGGGCGGGACGTCGCCACCGGCCTGGCCCGCTCCGTCCAGATCGACACCGCGGCCGTGCGGGACGCCATCCAGACGCCGCTCACCGCCATCCTGGACGGCATCGGCGCGGTGCTGCGGGCCTGCCCGCCGGACCTGGTCGCCGACCTGGCCGACCGGGGGATCATGATGGTCGGCGGCAGCGCCCTGCTGCCGGGCCTGGACCAGATGCTGCGGCAGGCGACCGGCATGCCGGTGCACATCGCGGAGCGCCCGGACGTGTGCGCCGTCCAGGGCCTGGGCGCCATGCTGGAGGGCAGGATCGAGCCGCTGGCGCTGGACCCGCTGGGCAGCTGAGCGCCGGCCCGGAGGGCGGTCAGCGGGCGAACCAGCAGCGCACGGTCGTGCCGCGGTCGCCGCGGTGCACCCGCACCAAGTCGGCGATCAGGTTGACCAGCAGCATCCCGCGGCCGCCGCGCTGGTCCCTGGGCACGGGCCGGCGGCCCGCCAGGACGTCCGCGAGCCGTCCCTCGTCGCGGACCTCGCACACCACATGCCCCTCCTCGCTCCACACCCGCAGGACGCCCGTGCCGCCTCCGTGCACCACGCTGTTGGTGGTGAGTTCCGCCGTGGCGAGGGCCAGGTCCTCGCGCTTGACGCCGGTGAGGCCGAGCCGCGCGGCCTCCCCGACGGCGAGGTGGCGGGCCTGCGGGAGCGACTCGGCGTCGAAGGCGAAGGTCAGCGCGCCGGCGACGGGGTCGAGGGGCTCGTTGTAGCGGTCGACGACGTCGGCGGGCGCGTACGCGGCACTGTCCCGCGCCGTCCGGGAACCCTCGGCGATGACGACGGGGTGGGTCGCGTGGGCGTCGGCGAGCACGTGCTCGGGGAGCCCCCGGGTGTCGTAGGGGCACAGGATGGTCGCCGTGCTGCCCTGGAAGGCGGCGTTGATCAGCGCTTCGTGCTGGGCGCAGGCGGGGTATTCGGTGGCGGACCGCCCGGCCCAGATGGGCTCGCCGATGATCCGCACCCGCCGGCCGTCGGGCTGGCCGTCGGCGAAGGCGCGCAGGACACCGGGGATGATCCGCCCCGGGTTGCGCCCGGCCTCGCGCATGTCCAGCAGCCGCACCGCCGCCGCGTCCTCGCCCAGGGCGTCCCGGACCAGGGCGAGGTTCTCGGCGGGCACGGCGACGGCCACGGGCTCGCCGGCCGCCAGGCCGTCCCGTACGAAGGGCACCGTGACGTCGAGGTACTCCTGTTCGTCCCGGTAGAAGAAAGCGGGATGGACGAAGGGTTCCAGGGGCCCGAAGGGGTCCGCGACCGCAGCGGTCATGACGCACTCACCTCGATCCCCTCCTGGTCGGGCCACAACAGGTCGAGCGTCCGGCGCAGGGCGGCCGGCGGCCGGCGCACCACGAAGCGGCGCCCGTCCCGCAGCTGCCCGGCGGCGGCCGCCAGCGCACCGGCGCCCGCCACGTCGACGAACGTCACGTCGGACAGCTCCAGGTGGTACACGTCCCCGCCTTCACGTACGGCTTGCTCCAGTACACCTTCCCAGATCGCCCGTGTGGTCAGACCGACCTCCCCGGCCGCCCGCACACCCCGGCAGCCGGCCAGCGGGAACACCGCCAGGCCCGGCCGGGCCCCACGGGTCCCGGCCGACGGCACCTGATACGGAGCGTCCACGCACTCTCCCCACGTTTCCCGGACCTCAGCGCACGTACCCGCGCGACACAGGCTCATTCCCCCCGGGCGCGTGTAGTAAGCCGAACGGCGGGCAGGCGCATCTCACACCGGCGTCCACGGGGGGCGAGAGACGTCGTCACTCCGGCGAGACCGACCCGACCGACGAGGACCGACAAGGCGGTGACATGACCTCTGCGGCATCACCACATCTCACAGGGGGGCTGAACACCCTGGTCATCCGTGGCCGCGTCGACGCGGACCGTGCCGAGCTCACCCCGCGCGGCGAACTGGTCCACGGCTGCGGTGACGTCCTGGCCAGAACGCTGGCCGAGCTGCCGGCCGACGTCACCCGGGTCGATCTCGACATGGCGGACGTGCACTTCATGGACACGGCGGGGCTGCAGTTCCTGGACGTGCTGGGGGACTTCCGCCGCCGCCGGTCGCTGACCGTGTCGGTGACGAACTGGAACGGGCAGCCGCGCCGCATCCTGGAGCTGGCCGGTCTGGACACGTCCGATCCGCTGACCGTCCCGGACACCCCCGTGCCCGCGGCCTCGGCGGTCTCCCTGGAGCGCGCGGAGCGCCTGCACGTCCTCCAGGAGGAGGTCGATCAGCTCCGCCAGGCCATCGCCTCGCGCCCGGTCATCGACCAGGCCCGCGGCATCCTGATGGCCACCCACGGCTGCACCTCCGACCAGGCCTGGCACATCCTGCGGGAGACGTCCCAGCTGTCGAACACGAAGCTGCGGGACGTGGCGGCGGCGGTGACGGCCAGTGCGGAGGGGGACGGTCCGCCGCCCGCCGCGCTGCGCACGGCTCTGCAGACGGCCCTCGCGAGGCGCGGCAGGGGCTGAGCCACGGGCGGGGCGGTGGCCGGTTCCCGCGCCCCCGGTGACGGGCCGCCGTCCGCCCGGTTTCGCGTGAGAGGCGCTCGGGTACCCGGCGGCGGCCCGCTCCGCCCTTCGGCGAGGAGAACCCCATGGGTTTCAACCCCCTCGAGCACCAAGGCATCCCCCTCGACCGGCAGCTGCGCAGCTGGCGCGAGCTGGACGTCGAGCCGATCGACCCCGACCACGCCGATCCCTACACCCGGTGCCGCGTCATCACGATGAACGGCATCGAGGTGGAAGCGATCATGTTCAGTCACCAGCTCGCCCGCCGCTGCCCCGACCCGGACGTCAAACGGCAGCTGGCCGAGGTCCGTTACATCGAGCACCAGCAGCAGAAGGCGGTCAACTGGCTGCTGCCGGGCCTGGCTTCCGTCCTGGAGACCACGATCGCCTACGAGCAGGTGGCGGTCGACCTGACCGGCTGGGTGGCCCGCCACGAACCCGACCCGTACCTGAAGCAGGCCTACGAGTTCGGTGTGCTGGAGGACTTCGACCACCTGTACCGGTACGCCAACCTCTACGAGATGATCGAGCACCGCAAGGCGGAGTCGATCGTCGACGGACTCACCGAGGTCATGCCGGGCCGGCCGACGAAGTACCACCACCGCCACCCGCACGACAACGTGCGCGAGCCGTACGACCGTTCCACCGTGAACCCGCTGTCCAAGCTGCACGCCCTGACCATCATGTCGGCGGAGCAGCAGACGATGAACTTCTACATGAACGTCGGCCCGCAGTACATGGAGCCGATCGCCCGTCAGCTGTACCAGGAGATCGGCCTGATCGAGGAGGAGCACGTCACCCACTACGAGTCCCTGGTGGACCCGGGCGAGACGTGGTGGGAGCAGCTGGTCAACCACGAGTACAACGAGTGCTACCTCTACCACTCCTTCATGGAGCAGGAGCCCGACCCGAAGGTGCGCGCCATCTGGGAGCTGCACCTGAACATGGAGCTGGAGCACCTGCGCATCGCCTGCGACCTGATGCGCCGTCACGACGGCCGCGAGCCGCAGGAGATCCTCGCGCCGGAGCTGCCGAACGTGCTGACGTTCGAGGAGAACAAGACGTTCGTGCGCGACCTGCTGGACACCCAGATCGACCTGACCACGCTCGGCACCGGCTACGTCCGGGACGCGCACGAGCGGTTCGAGAAGCTGCAGGAGCAGATCCACGGCGGCGAGGAGCCGCCCAGCGAGCGCGTGATGGTCCAGCACGACGAGATGTTCGGCCGCGAGTACCGGATGGAGACCGAGGGCGAGCACCCCGACCCCGCGCTCCGGGAGAGGGACTGACATGGCGGGGATCGCAGCGAGTGACACCGACGTGGTGGCGCTGCTGATGCGTCAGCACGGCGACATCCGCAACCTCTTCGACGAGGTCGAGCGGACGAGCGGTGACGAGCGCCGGGACGCGTTCCGGCGCCTGGTGCGGCTGCTGGCCGTGCACGAGACGGCCGAGGAGGAGGTCGTGCGGCCGTTCACCCGGTCGTACGTGCCGGGCGGCGAGCAGGTCGTCGAGGACCGTCTGAACGAGGAGCGGGAGGCGAAGGAGCTGCTGTCCCGGCTGGACGGCATGGACACCGACGACCCGAAGTTCCTGCCGGAACTGCTCGCCCTGCGCCTGGACGTGATGGCACACGCCCGGGCGGAGGAGCGCTACGAGTTCAACCACATCCGGCGCCACGCGGACCAGGGCCGCCTGGCGTCGATGGCCTCGGCCCTGAAGGCCGCCGAGGCCATGGCGCCCACCCGTCCGCACCCCGGCACGGAGTCCGCGGCCAGGAACCTCGCCCTGGGCCCGCTCGCGGCCCTGGTCGACCGCACCCGGGACGCCGTCCGCAAGGCCATGGGCAAGGACGGGTGACGTACCGCCGCTCGCTGGCCGGTGGGGCGCTGTCGGGAGTCGGCATCGCCGCGTTCGCCGACGAGGTCGTCTTCCACCAGCTGCTCCACTGGCACCACTTCTACGACAGGTCCACCCCCGGCGTGGGACTGGTCTCCGACGGCCTGTTCCACGCCGGGGGGTGGCTGGCGATGGTGTCGGGCCTGTTCCTCTACGCGGACCTGCGCCGCCGGGGCGGTCCGCTGCGCCCGGCCTGGTGGTCCGGCGTCTGCCTGGGCCTGGGCGGCTTCCAGCTCTACGACGGCACGGTCCAGCACAAGCTGCTGCGCCTGCACCAGATCCGGTACGAGGTCGATCCGCGGCCCTACGACTGGACCTGGAACGTGGTGGCCGTCCTGTTCCTGCTGGCCGGTCTGCTGCTGTGGCGCAGGGCCCGGCGCGCGGAGCGCGGGAGAGCGCGATGACGACGCCCGGTGCCCTGCCGGTCGCGGTCCTGCTGTGCTGCCTGCTGTACACGGCCTCGGCCGGCCGGCTGCGGCGCCGCGGGGACCGCTGGCCGGTGGCCCGGGACGCGGGGTTCTGGCTGGGCGGGTGCCTGCTGGTGGCCGCGTTCGCGGTCCCGTGGGAGACGTGGCTGCCCCCGTTCACCGCGCACACGGCCGCCCATGTCACGGCCGGCATGGCGGCCCCGCTCCCGCTGGTCCTCGCGCGGCCGGTCACCCTGGCCCTGCGGACCCTCCCGCTGTCCGCCCGCCGCGCCCTGGTCCGCCTGACCCGCTCCCGTCTCGTCACCGTCCTGCTCTTCCCACCCGTGGCCGCGGCCCTGGACTTCGGCGGCCTGTGGGTGATCCACCGGGCCCCGCTGCCTCCCTCGCTCCACCACCACCCCCTTCTCCTGCTGCACCTCTTCCTCGCCGGTCTGCTCTTCACGTTCGCCCTGCTCGCCGTGGACCCGGTGCGCCACCGGGCGGGTCCCGCCGTGCGCGCGGGCACCCTCCTGGCGGCCGCCGCGGCCCACGCCGTCCTGGCCAAGAGCCTGTGGGCGGCGGGCCCGCCGGGCACCGCCCACACCCCCACCGACCTGCACCTCGCCTCGCAGCTCATGTACTACGGCGGCGACGCGGTGGAGATCGCCCTGGCCCTGCTGCTGGCGTCCCAGTGGTACCGCGCGCAGGGACGATCACTCCGGCCCCACCGGGGTACCCGGCAGCCGGCACCGGCGTAAGGAGACAGACGATGAGCGAGCAGACCCCGTCCCAGGCCGAAGGCGACCGCGAGGACGACCAGGACACGACGCCCACCTCGACCCCGTCCCAGGCGGAGGGCGACCGCGACGACACGGAACCGGAGGACGACGACACGGCGTAGCGCACGCGCCCGCTGCCCGGGCCGCGCGGAGGGACCCGGGCGGGAGCGGCCCCCGGCGGGTCGGCGGGCGTTGCCGCCCGGACGGACGCGGAGGCCGCCCCGCGCCGGACACCGCGCGGCGCGGCCGTGCCCCGGGGTGCTCGGAGCGTCGCGGGGCCGGGACGTAATGTCCTCGGTGTGAGCGATGCGCCTGCCGACCCGGCCCTGCGGGCCGCCTACCGACTGTGCCGACGCCGGACAAAGAGCGAGGACCCGGCGGAGTACGCCCTCATCCAGCTGGTCCCCGCGCCGCTGCGCCCGGCCCTGCACGCCCTGTGGGCCGCGGCCAACGCCCTGGACGACCTCGGCGACGACCGTACCGCCCCCGCCGCCGAACGGGCCGCCCGCGTGGAGGCGTGGATCACCGCCCTGCACCGCGAACTGCCCACCGGCACCAGCCCGGACCCGATCCGCCACGCCCTGGTGGACACCGCGGCCCGCTGGCGGCTGGACCTGTCCGAACTGCGCGACGCCATGGCCCAGGTCCGGGAGGACACCGACGGCCGGAGCTTCACCGACTGGGCCGCATGGCGCACCTGGGGCCGGGACAACCTCCTGCCCTGGTTCGGCCAGGTCCGCGCGATCCTGGACCGCGCGGGTGTCCCGGTGGCCCTGCGCCTGGACACCCGGGAGGCCTACGAGGAGTTCCTCGACGGCGTCCGGCTCACCGACATCCTCACCGACCTGTCCGCCGACCTCGCGCAGGGGGATCTCCTGGTGCCCGAGGAGGCCCTCGCCCTTCACCCGGGCTCGGCGGACGACCTGGCAAACCGCCGCTGGAGTCCGGCCGTGTCGGCCCTGGTCACCGACCTGACGGGCCGGGCCCGCCGGTGGGTCGCCCAGGAGACCCTGACCCGCGGCATGCACCCCGGGCCCGCGACCGTCCTGCAGACGATGGCCGCCCTGCTGCGCGCGCAGCTCGACGCCGTCGACGCGGCGGGCCCTGCCCTGCTGCGTGCCCGCCCCCGCCCGGCGCTGCGCACCCGGGTCCGCATCCTCGCCCCGGCCCGCACCCGCGCGGCCCTGGCCTGGTCGCTGACCCCGCTCACCCTGCCGCCGCACCACCGTTCGCCGGACGCCGCGCGGCAGCCGGCCGCCCCGGCCCGGCCGGCCACCGCACGGGCCTTCCGCCGCCCGCCGCCGCACCCCAGCGGCGAGCGTCCGCCCGTCATCCCGCCGGCCCTCCTTCCCGCGCACGTGGCGGTGATCATGGACGGCAACGGCCGCTGGGCGCAGCAGCGGGGCCTGCCCCGGCACGCCGGTCACCGCGCGGGCGCCCACGCGGTGCGCGAAGTGGTCCACGGTGCCCTGGAGATCGGCCTGGCGCATCTGACGCTCTACACGTTCTCCACGGAGAACTGGCACCGGGACGCGGAGGAGGTCGACGCGATCCTCGGCCTGCTGCGCGACGAGGTGGCCGAGGACCCCTTCCGGGACCTCGACGTCCGTATGCGCTGGCACGGCCGCGCCGGCCGGCTGCCCCCCGACCTGGCCGACCTGCTCCAGCTGCGGGAGCGCACCACGCGCGGCCGCACCGGGCTGACCCTGACGATGTGCATCGACTACGGCGGCCGGGACGAGATCACCCGCACCGCCGCCGCCCTGGCCCGCCGGGTCCGGGCCGGCCACCTGGACCCGGACCGGATCACCGACGAGGACTTCGCCCGCCACCTGCCCCACCCGGACATGCCGGACGTGGACCTGCTCTGGCGCACCGGCAACGAGCAGCGCACCTCGAACTTCCTGCCCTGGCACGCGGCCTACGCGGAACTGCACTTCACGCCCGGCCTGTGGCCCGACACCGACCGCCGCCATCTCTGGGAGGCCGTCACGGCCTACACCCACCGCCAGCGCCGCCACGGCACGACGAACCCGGACCCCCTGCCCCGGTAGTGGACCGGCCGGTGCGGCGGGAGGAGGGCGGCCGGCCGGGTCAGGCGGTGAAGCCGCCCTCGCGCAGCGCCTTGTCGATACGGGCGCGGTGGTTCGCCTCCCAGGCGTCGAGGGACTCCCCGGCCTCCCCGGCCAGCTTCGCCCGGGCCGCCGCGAGTATCTCGTCCCGGCGGGCGGCGGGGGTGACGACGACGCCTTCCTCGTCGGCGACGACGATGTCGCCGGGGTGGACGAGCACGCCGCCGACGCGGGCCGGTTCACCGAGGGCGCCGACCTTCTTCTTGGTCCCGGGGATCGGGATGACACCGCGCGCGAAGACGGGGAAGCCCGCCTCGCGCACCTCACCGAGATCGCGGATCACACCGTCGACCACGAAGGCCGCGACGCCCCGGCGCTGGGCGACGGCGCACACGTTGCCGCCGGCCAGCGCGTAGTCGACGTCGCCCGACTCCACGACGATGACGGAACCGGGTTCGGCACGGTGGATCGCGGCATGCAGCATCAGGTTGTCGCCGGGCTCGCACCGCACGGTGTAGGCGGGGCCCGCGACGCGGGGCGAGTTCCACAGGGGGCGGATGCCGATGTCCATGACCTGTGCGCGGCCGAGCAGGTCGGCCAGGGTGGTGGGGGGAACGTCCTTGAACGCGTGGTCCATTGCTTCCTCTGTCTCGGTGTCGAGGGCCCCGGGCCGCGGCCCGGTCCGCGGCCCGGCATCGCTTTCCTTCCCAACTCCCAGCGGCACCGGCCCGGTTCCGGACGCCCGCGGGGTACGGTGGGCGCGCCGTACCGGGGTGCCGTGGCGCCCGGCCAGGACTCGCCGACACGCCCCGTACGCACCGGACGTGTGTCGAACCAGCGGGGAGCCGGGAGCGGAATGCGCTACATCGTCATCGGGTCGGGAGCGGTCGGCGGTTCGATCGGGGGGCGGCTGCACGAGAGCGGCCGTTCGGTCGTCCTGGCCGCCCGCGGCGCACAGGCCGAGGCGCTGCGCGCCCGGGGACTGCGGCTCACGGTCCCCACCGGGACGCTCACCCTCGACGTGCCCGTCGCGGCCGGACCCGAGGACGTCGGCCTGCGCGCGGACGACGTGCTCGTCCTCGCGGTCAAGACGCAGCACAGCGTGGCCGCCCTGGACGCCTGGGCCGCACGGCCGGTGGCGGGCGGCGGCACGGCGGGCGAGCGCCTGGCCGTGGTGTGCGCGCAGAACGGCGTGGAGAACGAGCGCCTGGCGCTGCGCCGCTTCCGCGAGGTGTACGGCATGTGCGTCGTCCTGCCCAGCAGCCACCTGACGCCGGGTGAGGTCGTGGCGCCCTGCGGCCCGTACTCCGGCGCCCTCGTCCTCGGCCGCTACGGGACGGGCGGCGACGACAGGGCCCGGCGGATCGCCGACGACCTGGAGAAGTCCTGCTTCCTGACTCCGGTGGCGGCGGACGTGATGCGCTGGAAGTACGGCAAGCTCCTCGGCAACCTCGCCAACGCCGTGGAGGCCGTCTGCGGCTCCGCCTCGGACGCCGCCGCCCGGGACCTGATCGCCCGGGCGAAGGCCGAGGGCGCCGCCGTCCTGGACGCCGCGGGCATCGCCTACGCGAGCGGAGCGGAGATCACCGAGCTGCGCAGCGGCACGGTCGAGGTGCGGCCGGTCCCGGGCGAGCCCACGCGCAGCTCGACCTGGCAGAGCCTGGCGCGGGGCACGGGGTCGATCGAGACGGACTACCTCAACGGGGAGATCGTGCTCCTCGGCCGGGAGCACGGCGTGCCCACCCCGGTGAACGCGGCGCTGCAGGCCGCCGCCCGGGAGAGCGCGCTGCGGGGCGGGAAGCCGGGCGGCCTGACGGCGGATGACCTGAGCCGGCGCGCCGCCGCGAGCGCCACCGCCTGACCTGAGCACCGCATTAACGGTCGTCTCAGCTTCGCTCCGTAGGAATTCGGCATCCAGAAGCGATGCAATCCCTATGGAGGAGGCCAGTGATGGCAGTCGACGCAGCGCCGTCCCGGGAAGCGCCGGCCGGCCGGTTGGCAGGCCGGTGGGTGCCGTGGTTGGTGATCGGCTTGTGGCTGGTGCTGGCGGCGGGCATGGTGCCGCTGAGCGCGAAGCTGAGCTCGGTCACCACCGACAGCGCCGTGGACACCCTGCCGGCCGGTGCCGAGTCCACCAAGGCGGCGGTGCTGGAGGACAGCCTCTCCGACGGTGACGGCAACACGTTCGTCTTCGTGTACCACCGTGCCGGCGGCATGACCGACGCCGACCGCGCGACGGTCGAGCGCCACTACGACACCCTTGCCCAGCGGTACCCGCCGAAGGCGACGGCGGCGGCCGGCGAGGACGGCGAGGGCTCACCGACGAGCCCCTCCGCCGACGGCAAGGCGATGATGTTCACCCTGGAGGTGAGCACGGCCCACGGCGCACCGGAGGACATCGTCGGCCCGCTGCGTGACGCCACGAAGGACCGCCCCTCCGGCCTGGAACTCGACGTGACCGGCCCGGGCGCGATCGACGGCGACATGGACGCCGTCTTCGACGGCATCGACGTGCAGGTCCTCCTCACCACCATCGCCGTCGTCACGCTCCTGCTCATCCTCACCTACCGCAGCCCCGTGTTGTGGATCATCCCGCTGGTGGCCGCCGGCGCGGCCGCACTGACCGCGATGGGGACCGTCTACCTGCTCGTCAAGGGCTTCGGCATCGTGGTCAACGACCAGAACTCGGCGCTGCTGACGATCCTGGTGTTCGGTGTCGGCACGGACTACGCGCTGTTGCTCATCGCTCGCTACCGGGAGGCACTGCACCACCATGAGAACGTCCGGGTCGCGATGGTCCACGCGCTGCGCGGCGCGGCGCCGGCCATCGTCGCGTCCGCGGCCACCGTGGTCGCCGGCCTGCTCTGCCTGCTCGTCGCGGATTTGAACAGCACCAGCGGGTTGGGCCCGATCGGCGCGGCCGGCGTCCTGTGCGCGCTGGTGGCCATGCTGACGCTGTTCCCGGCGGTGCTCGTGGTGCTCGGCAGGCGGATCTTCTGGCCGGCCGTCCCGCGGTTCAGCACGGCCGTGGCGGAGAGGCCGGGGCTGTGGGGACGGCTCGGCGCCGCCCTCAGCCGCCGCCGGTGGGTGGCGACGCTCGGCTCGCTCGGAGTGCTCGGCGTGCTCGCCCTCGGGCTGGCGGGCAACACCGGCGCCCTGCGGGAGCAGGACCAGTTCCTGTCGGCGCCGGAATCGGTCACCGGGTTCACCGTCCTCCGCCAGCACTTCCCCGAGCTCGGCGGCCAGCCGATGACGGTCTTCACGCGGCCGGCGCACCAGGAGCGGGTGCTCGACGTCGTCAAGGACACGCGCGGTGTGGCCCTGGCCGTCCCGGAGCAGACCAGCGGTGGCTGGGCCGGCATCTCCGTGTTCCCGGAGGACGCGCCGGACACCGCCGCGGAGTACGACACGATTCTGCGGGTGCGCACCGCCGTGCACGCGGTGAACGGGGCGGAGGCGATCGTCGGCGGGCCGAGTGCGGAGAACCTCGACACCGAGGTGACCACCGGCCGCGACGAGAAGCTGGTGATCCCGCTGGTGCTCGCCGTCGTGCTGATCGTCCTCGGGCTGCTGCTGCGCGCGATCCTGGCCCCGCTGGTCCTGATGGCCACCGTGATCGTCTCGTTCGCCGCGGCCTTCGGCGGCAGCGTGTTCGTCTTCGACACGATCCTCGGGTTCGAGGGGGTCGACTCTTCGGTGCCGCTGCTGGCGTTCCTGTTCCTGGTGGCGCTCGGCGTCGACTACAACATCTTCCTGGCCAGCCGGGCCCGGGAGGAGACCGTGCGTCTCGGCACCCGGGAGGGCATGCTCAAAGCCCTCTCGGCCACCGGTGGCGTCATCACCTCGGCGGGCCTGGTCCTGGCGGCCACGTTCGCGGTCCTCGTCACACTTCCGCTGGTGATGCTGGTCGAGGTCGGGTTCCTGGTGGCCTTCGGCGTGCTGCTCGACGCCCTGCTGGTGCGGTCGGTCCTGGTGCCCGCCCTCACCCTGCTGATCGGCCGCCGGATGTGGTGGCCGAGCCGGCTGTCCCGTCCGGCGGCGGAGCTGCCGGACGGCCGGCAGCCGCTCGCCGGCGACGAGGAGCCCGCGCTGCGACGGTGAGCGCGGCGGCACGGACGAGATCCGGGACGGGCCCCAGGGGCCGTCCCGGATCTTCTTCGTGGGCCCGGCGGTCTCCGACCTGTGGTCCCGCGCCACACGCCGTCAGGGCGCTGCGGTGTCCTCCCCGGTGAGCCGCGCGACCGGGGCGGGCGGGGCCGCGGCCGGAAGGCCGACCCGGAGCAGCGCGCCACCGCGTGCGGAGCGGGCGACGGTGGCCCGGCCGCCGTGGGCGTCGACGACCCGCTGGACGATCGACAGTCCCAGACCGGATCCCGGCAACGCCCGGGCGCTGTCGGCACGGTAGAACCGGTCGAACACCCGCGGTACGTCGGCGGCGTCGATGCCCGGCCCGGCGTCGTCGACCTCGAGCACCGCCGACGCGTCCTCGGCGCGGAGCCGGACCTGGACCGGCTGGTCCGCGGGGGACCACTTGCCGGCGTTGTCGATGAGGTTGAGCACCGCCCGCTCGAGCGCGGCGGGACGCCCGCTCACCCACACGGAGGTCACGTCGAGCGCGACCTCGATGTCGGGCACGCGGGAACGCGCCCGGGTCGCGGCGGCCACCACCACGTCGGCGAGGTCGAGCACCTCCGTGCTCTCGTCGCTGACGTCACCGCGCGCCAGGTCGGTCAGCTCGGCGACGAGGGTGCCCAACTCGGCCACCTGGGCGCCGAGATCGTTGAGCAGCCTGGTCCGGCTCTCCGCCGGCAGTGCGCTGTCCAGGGTGCCGCGCCGATCGAGCCGGATCAGCAGCTCGGCGTTGAGGCGCAGGCTGGTGAGCGGGGTCTTGAGCTCGTGGGCGGCGTCCTCGGCGAGCAGTCGCTGGGCCCGCCGGGAGTCCCGGAGTGCGGCGAGCATGTCGTTGATCGACTGGATCAGCCGCCGGATCTCCCCACCGCCCTCCTCCGGGATGCCGGCGTCGAGATCCCGGGTGTGCGCGACACGTACCGCGGCGGCGGTCAGCCGGTCGATCGGTGCCAGCCCGGTCCGCGCCACGGTCCGCCCGACAAGGGCGCCGCCGGCCACGCTGAGCAGCCCGATCAGCAGCATGCCCGCCCCGAACCGGTTGATCGGGCTGTCGTCGGCGACCTGGGCCACCTGAACCGCGCCGTCGCCCGCCCGCAGCGTGTAGACGAGGTAGCCGTCCTCGTCGCTGTCGCCGGACTCCATCAGGTCGGCCGGCGCGCCCCGCGCCACGCGCTCGGCGTGCTCACTGACGGGGGGCAGCGCGGGTTGGCCGGCCGGCGTCCGGGTCGAGCCGTCGGGCAGGACGACCCGCACCAGCCGACCGGATCCGGGGTACGGCGGTAGCGGGACCCGTGCCGGGCCGGCGCGCCGCGCGTTCGCCGCCAGGACGCGGGAGTCGGCGCGCAGCTGATGCTCGGCGGCCTCCCGCAGCTCCCCGCCCATCAGTTCGCTGGCCACCTGGAAGGCCACGAACACGCTGACCGCGATGGCCGTCGCCGAGATCACCGTCAGCCTGGCCCGCAGGGACCGCCGGCGCCACCATCGGGTCAGCCGGCGCGGTTCCCGGCCGGCGGGCCCGTTCACGGAGGAGTCTCCCGCAGCACGTAACCCAGGCCGCGCAGCGTGTAGATCAAGCGCGGCTCACCCCCGGCCTCCATCTTGCGGCGCAGGTAGCTCACGTACACCTGGAGGTTGTTGGCGGTGGCGCTCATGTCGAAGCCCCAGATCGCCTCGAACAGCGCGTCGCGGGTCAGGACCCGGGTCGCGTTGCTCATGAGGACCTGCAGGAGGGAGAACTCGGTCCGGGTCAGGCGCAGCGGCCGCCCGCCCCGCCACGCCTCGAACCTGTCGGGGTCGAGCCGGACGTCCGCGAACGACAGGATCTGCGACTCCTCGTCGCTCGGCGTGCGCCGGCGCAGCAGAGCCCGCACCCGGGCCAGCAACTCCTCGGTGGCGAACGGCTTGGGCAGGTAGTCGTCGGCGCCGGCGTCCAGCCCCGTGACCCGGTCGGAGACCTGGTCACGGGCGGTCAGCATCAGCACCGGCAGATCCCGGCCCGCGGCCCGCAACCGCCGGCAGGTCTCCAACCCGCCGAGGCGGGGCATCATCACGTCGAGGATCAGCAGATCCAGGGTGTCGCCGTCGGCTCCGCCGACCCCGTCGAGCACGGCGAGACCGTTGGCGACGGTGCTGGTGTCGTAACCCTCGACCTGGAGCACCCGCTCCAGCGACTCCCGGATGGCCGCTTCGTCATCCGCGATCATGATCCGCACGCCGGCCCGCCCCCTTCCGGTCGATGTTTTTGCGCTCAGTGTCGCCGAGCAACCTGAGGCCAGCATTAGAGCGCCGCCGTCAAGTCGGTGATCATCGCGTGGAAGGCCGCACACCCCGGCGCGGTGCCGCACGCCGCGGCCGGGTGATCGCTTCTCGGTGGACCGATCCGGCCCCTTGCCATGCCGGCAGCGGGTTGAGTCCGTGGCGCCGCAGTTGACGGCCCGACACCTCACGAGGAACGTTTCCGCAGCTCACAGGAGTGCACAGGTGGGGCGGGTGGGACTCGAACCCACGGCCGACGGATTATGAGTCCGCTGCTCTAACCGGCTGAGCTACCGCCCCATAGCGGCGTGTCGCGTACATGTGTGCGCGCCGTCTGCCGCAGCATAGCCGCTCATACGATCTCCTGCTTCGGATGGTCGGCTCGGCCACGGCGTTCGTGACCTTGATGACTCCGCCCCGGGCCGGACGGTTCCACCGGACATGAAAAAGGACCCCTGAGGGGCCCTCGTTCATCCTGCTCCCCCGACTGGACTCGAACCAGTAACCTGCCGGTTAACAGCCGGCTGCTCTGCCAATTGAGCTACGGAGGACCGAGCTCCCCGGACTGGACTCGAACCAGTAACCTGCCGGTTAACAGCCGGCTGCTCTGCCAATTGAGCTACCGAGGAAGGTCTCGTTGCATCGAACGTACCTACCTGGGTATTCGCCAGGGGGCGCGCGCTCGCTGCGACACATACATTAGCGCAAGCAGGGGGGTGCTCCGCCAATCGGTACTCCCCGGCGCCGACGCCGCACCGGAGACATACGCAAGGGAAGGGTGGCAGCCATGCGTTACCGGCTCACGTTCGTCGCCGGAGTCGTCCTGGGTTACGTGCTGGGCACGAGGGCCGGACGAGAGCGCTACGAACAGCTGAAGAAGTCGGCCCGTCAGTTCGCGCAGAACCCCGCCGTCCGCAACACCGCGGAGACGGCGGCCCAGCAGGGGCGCGAGTTCGCGGGCAAGGCGTACCACGTGGTCAGCGACAAGGTCGGCGACCGCGTCCCGGACTCGGTCGCGGACCGCGTCCGTCACCTCAAGGAGCGCGCCACCCACAACGGCGGCGCGGACGACTGGGGTACCAGCAACATCTGATCCATCGAGGGGCGCGGGGAACCGCGCACCGGCCCCGACGAGAGCCGCAGTCCCGACCCGGCACTGACCCCAACGGCGCCCATGGCCCAGCCCGGCGCAGCCGTACGGCAGAATTTTCGCCATGGGGATAGTCGCCGGGTTGGACAGTTCACCCGATTTCACTCGCATCGTCGTCTGTGACGCGGACACCGGAGCCGTGCTCAGGCAGGGATATGCGCCGCATCCGGTGGAGAGCCCCGACGGCGGCCGGCCGTCCGACGTCGACCCGCAGGCCTGGCTGCTGTCCCTGGGCGAGGCCGCGGGCGGCGGGCTGCTGGAGGGCGTGCAGGCGATCGGCGTCTCGGCGCAGCAGAACGCCGTCGTGCCGCTGGACGCGCAGGGCAACACCGTGCGGCCCGCCATGGTCGGCAACGACAAGCGCACACAGGTCGCCGCCGCCGACCTGGTCGACGCGCTCGGCGGGCGCGAGGCGTGGGCGCAGGCCGTGGGGTGTGTCCCGCAGGCCGCGCAGCCGGTGACGAAGCTGCGCTGGCTGGCGCGGACCGAGCCGGAGAACGCCCAGCGCACCGCCGTACTGCTGCAGGCGCACGACTGGCTGGTGTGGCAGCTGCTGGGCCGGCCGGTCAGGCGGACCACCGACCGGGGCGGGGCGTCCGGGACCGGGTACTGGTCGGCGGCGACCGGCGCCTACCGGCCCGACCTCGTGGAGCTGGCGCTCGGGCACCAGGTGATGCTGCCGGAGGTGATCGGCCCGGCGGACGCGGCGGGGACCACGCCGGAAGGGCTGCTGATCTCCGTGGGGACCGGCGAGACCATGGCGGCGGCGTTCGGGCTCGGCATCGGGCTCGGGGACGCGGTCGTGTCGCTGGGGGCGTCCGGGTCCGTGATGGCCGTGCACCCCGAGGCGCTCGTCGACGGCTCCGGGATGATCACCGCGCTGGCCGACGCGACGGGCATGCACCTGCCCGTCGTGACCACGCTGAACGCCGTACGGACGCTGCGCGGGACGGCCGAGCTGCTGGGGCTGCCGGATCTGGAGAGTCTGTCGGACCTCGCGATGAAGTCGACGCCGGGGGCGCACGGGCTGGTGCTGCTGCCCTATCTGGAGGGCGAGCGGACGCCGAACCTGCCGCACACCGCCGGGACCCTGGCGGGCCTCAGACGCGAGTCGATGAAGGCGGAGCACCTGGCGCGGGCCGCGTTCGAGGGCATGCTGTGCGGGCTCGCGGACGCGCTGGACGTGCTGCGCGGCCGGGGCGTGGAGGTGCGGCGGGTGTTCCTGCTCGGGCCGGCCGCCGAGCTGCCCGCCGTGCAGGCCGCGGCGCCGATGCTGTTCGGGACGCAGGTCGTCGTGCCGCAGCCCGCGGACTACGCGGCGATCGGCGCGGCCCGGCAGGCGGCCTGGGCGCTCGGGGTGTCGCAGGGCACGCTCGACACCCGGATGCCTCCGCTGTGGCAGGGCGCGGTCGCGCAGGTGCTGGAGCCCGGCGAGGAGCTGGCCGTGGGGCAGGCGGTGCGGCAACAGTTCGTGGCGGTGCGGGACCAGACGCACCCCGGGGCGTTCTGAGGTCCGCGACCGCCTGTTGGGTTAATTCGGTTGAGGTAACGCGGGTGGAGTGTCCGACGATAGGGGCCAGGGGCAACCAACCGCCCCGTCGACCACTCCGAGAGAAGCAGCGTGCTCATACGACTCCTGCGGACCTGTCTCAGGCCCTACAAGAGACCCATCACCCTGCTGGTGCTGCTGCAGTTCCTGCAGACCTGCGCCACGCTGTACCTGCCCACGCTGAACGCCGACATCATCGACCGGGGCGTCGTGCTCGGCGACACCGGCTACATCGTGACCTACGGCGCCCTGATGATCGGCATCTCGCTGGTCCAGGTCGTGTGCAACATCGGCGCCGTCTACTACGGCGCCCGCACGGCGTCCGCGCTCGGGCGGGACCTGCGAGCGGCCGTCTTCGACCGGGTGCAGTCGTTCTCCGCGCGTGAGGTCGGCCACTTCGGGGCGCCCTCGCTGATCACGCGGACGACGAACGACGTCCAGCAGGTGCAGATGCTGGCGCTGATGACGTTCACGCTGATGGTGTCGGCGCCGATCATGTGCGTCGGGGGCGTCGTGCTGGCGCTGGGCCTGGACGTGCCGCTGTCGGGCGTGCTGGTGGCGGTCGTGCCGGTGCTGGGCATCTGCGTGACGCTGATCGTGCGGCGGCTGCGGCCGCTGTTCCGGTCGATGCAGGAGCGGCTGGACACGGTGAACCGGGTGCTGCGCGAGCAGATCACCGGCAACCGGGTGATCCGGGCCTTCGTCCGCGACGAGTACGAGCAGCGGCGCTTCCGGAAGGCCAACACCGACCTCACCGACTTCGCGCTGGGCACCGGCAACCTGCTCGCGCTGATGTTCCCGATCGTCATGACGGTGGTGAACCTGTCGTCGATCGCCGTGGTGTGGTTCGGAGCGCACCGCATCGACAGCGGCGGGATGCAGATCGGCGACCTGACCGCGTTCCTCGCCTATCTGATGCAGATCGTGATGTCCGTGATGATGGCCACCTTCATGTTCATGATGGTGCCGCGCGCGGAGGTGTGCGCCGAGCGCATCCAGGAGGTGCTGGACACCTCCTCCAGCGTCGTGCCGCCGACGGCGCCGGTGCGGGAGCTGCGCCGGCACGGGCATCTGGAGATCCGCGGGGCCGGTTTCCGCTATCCGGGTGCCGAGGAGCCGGTGCTGCGGGCCGTGGACCTGGTGGCCCGGCCGGGTGAGACGACCGCCGTCATCGGTTCGACCGGCAGCGGCAAGTCCACCCTGCTGGGGCTGGTGCCGCGGCTGTTCGACGCGACCGAGGGGCAGGTCCTCGTCGACGGCGTGGAGGTCGCGGACCTCGATCCGCGGCTGCTCGCGCGGACCGTGGGGCTGGTGCCGCAGAAGCCGTACCTGTTCGCGGGCACGGTGGCGACCAACCTGCGCTACGGCAACCCCGACGCCACCGACGAGGAGCTGTGGCACGCGCTGGAGGTGGCGCAGGCCAAGGAGTTCGTGGAGCGGCTGGAGGGCGGGCTCGACTCCCCCGTCGCGCAGGGCGGGACCAACGTCTCCGGCGGGCAGCGGCAGCGGCTCGCGATCGCCCGGACGCTGGTGCAGCGGCCCGAGATCTACCTCTTCGACGACTCCTTCTCCGCCCTCGACTACGCCACCGACGCGGCCCTGCGGGCGGCGCTCGCGCGGGAGACCGCCGAGGCGACGGTGGTGATCGTCGCCCAGCGGGTGGCGACCATCCGGGACGCCGACCGGATCGTCGTGCTGGACGAGGGCCGGGTCGTCGGCACCGGGCGGCACCACGAGCTGATGGCGGACAACGAGACCTACCGGGAGATCGTGCTCTCCCAGCTCACGGAAGCGGAGGCGGCCTGATGGCGGGGCCCATGGGGCGGATGATGGCCGGGGGCGGCCCCGACCAGCGCTCGCTGGACTTCAAGGGATCGGGCAAACGGCTCGTCGCCCGGTTCCGTCCGGAGCGCGTGACCATCGGTGTGCTGCTGCTGTGCGTGGTGCTCAGCGTCGGCCTCAACGTCGTCGGGCCGAAGATCCTCGGCAACGCCACCGACCTGGTCTTCGCGGGCATCGTCGGGCGGGACATGCCCGCGGGGGCGAGCAAGGAGCAGGTGCTGGAGCAGATGCGCGAGCGCGGGGACGGTGACGTCGCCGACATGCTGCGCAGCACCGACTTCACCCCGGGCGAGGGCATCGACTTCACGGCCGTCGGGCACGTGCTGCTGCTCGCGCTGGGCGTGTTCACGGTCGCCGGGCTGCTGATGGCGGTGGCGACCCGGCTGGTGAACCGGGCCGTGAACCGGACGATGTTCCGGCTGCGCGAGGACGTGCAGACGAAGCTGTCGCGGCTGCCGCTGTCCTACTTCGACCGGCGGCAGCGCGGCGAGGTGCTGTCCCGGGCCACGAACGACATCGACAACATCGGGCAGACGCTGCAGCAGTCGATGGGGCAGCTCATCAACTCGGTGCTGACCATCATCGGCGTGCTCGCGATGATGTTCTGGGTCTCGTGGATCCTCGCGCTGGTCGCGCTGGTGACCGTGCCGCTGTCGTTCGTGGTGGCCACGCGCGTGGGCAAGCGGTCGCAGCCGCACTTCGTGCAGCAGTGGCGCTCCACGGGCACGCTCAACGCCCACATCGAGGAGATGTACACCGGGCACGCCCTGGTGAAGGTGTTCGGGCGGCAGGAGGAGTCGGCGCAGCAGTTCGCCGAGCAGAACGAGGCGTTGTACGAGGCCGGGTTCCGGGCGCAGTTCAACAGCGGGGTCATGCAGCCGCTGATGATGTTCGTGTCGAACCTCAACTACGTGCTCGTCGCGGTCGTCGGCGGGCTCCGGGTCGCCTCGGGCTCGCTGTCCATCGGCGACGTGCAGGCGTTCATCCAGTACTCGCGCCAGTTCTCCATGCCGCTGACGCAGGTCGCGTCCATGGCGAACCTGGTCCAGTCGGGTGTCGCCTCCGCCGAGCGGGTCTTCGAGCTGCTCGACGCGGAGGAGCAGGGCGCCGACCCGGTCCCGGGCGTGCGGCCCGGGGAGCTGCGCGGGCGGGTGGCGCTGGAGCACGTGTCGTTCCGTTACGACCCCGACAAGCCGCTCATCGAGGACCTGTCGCTGAAGGTCGAACCCGGGCAGACGGTGGCCATCGTCGGCCCGACCGGCGCGGGCAAGACGACCCTGGTCAACCTGCTCATGCGGTTCTACGAGGTCACCGGCGGGCGCATCACCCTCGACGGTGTCGACATCGCCCGGATGTCCCGGGACGAACTGCGGGCCGGCATCGGCATGGTGCTGCAGGACACCTGGCTGTTCGGCGGGACCATCGCGGAGAACATCGCGTACGGGGCGTCGCGGGAGGTGACCCGCGGGGAGATCGAGGAGGCGGCCCGGGCCGCGCACGCGGACCGGTTCGTCCGGACGCTGCCGGACGGGTACGACACCGTGATCGACGACGAGGGCTCGGGCGTCAGCGCGGGCGAGAAACAGCTCATCACCATCGCGCGGGCGTTCCTGTCCGACCCGGTGATCCTGGTGCTGGACGAGGCGACGAGCTCCGTCGACACCCGGACCGAGGTGCTGATCCAGAAGGCCATGGCGAAACTCGCGCACGGGCGGACCTCGTTCGTGATCGCGCACCGGCTGTCGACGATCCGGGACGCGGACACGATCCTCGTCATGGAGAACGGGGCGATCGTCGAGCAGGGCGCGCACAGCGAGCTGCTGGCGGCCGGTGGGGCCTACGCGCGGCTGTACCGGGCGCAGTTCGCGCAGGCGGTGGCCGAAGTGGACTGAGTCGCGTCCGGGGTGCCGAGTGGGGTCGTGGGGCGGCTGCGGGCCGGTGGGGGCGGATCGCGCAGTTCCCCGCGCCCCTTGGGGGACGTGCAGTCGGCGCCCCTTCAGGGGCGCGGGGAACTGCGCGGCCGGCATCAGTCCAGATAGCCCCGCAGCTGGTCCGCGAAGGCGTGGTCCCGCAGCTTGTTCAGGGTCTTGGACTCGATCTGCCGTATCCGCTCCCGCGTCACGCCGAAGATCCTGCCGATCTCCTCCAGGGTGCGGGGTCGGCCGTCCGCCAGTCCGTACCGCAGCTGGACCACCTTCCGCTCCCGCTCGCCCAGGGTCGAAAGGACCGCCTCCAGGTGCTCCTTGAGCAGCAGGAACGCCGCCGATTCGACGGGGGAGGCGGCGTCGCCGTCCTCGATGAGGTCGCCCAGGGCGACGTCGTCCTCCTCGCCCACGGGCGCGTGCAGCGACACCGGCTCCTGGGCGAGGCGCAGCACCTCCCCGACCCGCTCGGGCGGCAGGTCCAGATGGGCCGCGACCTCCTCGGCCGTCGGCTCGTAGCCGCGCTCCTGGAGCATGCGGCGCTGGACGCGGACGACCCGGTTGATGAGCTCCACGACGTGCACCGGGACCCGTATCGTGCGGGCCTGGTCGGCCAGGGCGCGGGACATGGCCTGGCGGATCCACCAGGTGGCGTACGTGGAGAACTTGTAGCCGCGGGCGTAGTCGAACTTCTCGACGGCGCGGATGAGTCCGAGGTTGCCCTCCTGGACGAGGTCGAGCATGGTCAGGCCCCGGCCGACGTAACGCTTGGCGACGGAGACGACCAGGCGCAGGTTGGCCTCGATGAGGCGGCGCTTGGCCATCCGGCCCATGACGACGAGCCGGTCCAGGTCCAGCGCCAGCTCGCTGTCCAGGTCGGGGGTGCTGGTCAGCTTCTCCTCGGCGAACAGGCCCGCCTCGACGCGGCGGGCGAGTTCGACCTCCTCGGCCGCGGTCAGCAGCGGGATGCGGCCGATCTCGCGCAGGTACTGGCGGAACAGGTCCGAGGAGGGGCCACCGCCGGTGTCGGCGCGCGCCAGGGGCGGTTCGGGCGCCTCAGCGGCCTCCGGGGCCTCCGCGGCCTCCGCGCCCTGCGGGGCCTCGGCGGGCGGGTCCTCCGGCTCCGCTTCCGTCTCCGGGTGGTGCGCGACGCGGCTCTGCGCCGGGACCTCGGACAGGGCGTCGGCCGCCGCTTCCGGCACGGCGACGGCGAGGGCACCGCGGACGTCGGTCTGGGTGAGGGTCCGGGTCTGCACGGGGGCGACCTCCAGGATGATCGCTGCCAGGGGGTGCGGCAGCGGTACTTCGGGGGCGGAGTCGACGGCCTCGCCGCTTTCCGTCCCGTACGCGATGAGCGGAACCGCGGGGATCAGGGACCCGTCGGCGACGGACCGGCCGCGCTCCGAGGACTCAGGCACCGGAACCCAGTGTGGGGTAAGACACATCGTCGCCACGAGGGGCGTGCGGTGACTTTTTGCTTCCGGTCCGTGACCGCGTGCTCGCCCCGCGTGCGAAACCCGGATGCCCCACCCGCCCCTGGTCTGCGACGATCGGCGGATGTCCGCTTCCCTGTACGAATCGCATGTGACGGTCCGCTGCTCCGGTCCCGGTGAGTCCGCGCGGCTGCGCCGCTGGGCGGCCGCGGGCGGGTTCAAGCTCACGCACATCGTGCTGGCCAGGGGCCGGATGCGGGACCAGCCGATGCTCACGCTGTCCGGTTCGCCGTCGTACGCCGAGGAGGCGGCGCGCGTGCGGGAGGTGGCGGCGCGGTTGCGGGCGGACGGCTTCGAGCCGGTGCGCGTGAAGATCGAGTCGTCGCCCCGGGCGCCGGAGGTGCCGCGCGAACCGTGCGGCGACGGACGCTACTTCGAGCACCACGTGAAGCTGCTGCTCGCCGCGGACACCGACCTGGCGGCGCTCGCGGCGCGGGTCGTGCCGCACGGGGCCCATCTGTCGTGGAACGCGCGGCGGGTGCGGGGGGCCCGGCACGAGCGGTTCGTGACCCAGCGGTGCCACGGCGTGGACGCCGAGGGCGCGGGCCGGGCGTTGGAGCGGCTGCTCGCCGGGCTCGGCGGCTGCGAGGTGCTGGGCGTGGAGCGGGAGTTCGTGCTGCACGACAGTGACGTGACGGTGGACGACGGATGGCTGGAGGAGCCGATGGGGGTACGGACATGACCGGGACGGCGTGGGAGCGCTTCGGCTGGCACAGCACCGAGGTGCCCAGGGTGCCGCTGGACGAGGCCACCCGCAGGGCGGAGCAGCTGCCGAGGACGCTGCTTCCCGTGCTGGCGGACGACGTGGTGCAGCGCCCGGTCTTCGACCCGGCCCTGAAGCAGTACCAGAAGGCCTACCGGGCCACCGACCCGTGCTTCACCGACCCCGAGCGGGGCGATGCCTGGCGGGCGGCCCGGCGGCACGCCCTGGATCTGGTCCTCGCCGCGATCGCGGACTCGCCGTGGGCCGACGCCCTGGTGCTGCGGGGCAGCGTGCTGATGTCGGTGTGGTTCGGAGCGGCCGCGCGCGAGCCGGGTGACCTGGACTTCGTCGTGGTGCCGCACACCTGGCGGATGGAGGACGGCCGCACGGACCGGATGCTGGCCGGGATCGCCGAGGCGGCGCAGGAGCTGGCCGGCGCGCGCGGCCGGGAGGTGGGTGTCTCGGCGCGCGGCGCGGTCGTCGAGGACATCTGGACCTACGACCGGGTGCCGGGCCGGCGCATGGTGCTGCCCTGGGGCGCGCCCGGACTGCCCGGCGGCCACGTCCAGCTGGACTTCGTCTTCAACGAGCGGCTGCCCGAGGAGCCCGAGCCGGTGGAACTGCCGGGCGGTGCGGTCGTGCAGGCGGCGACGCCGCAGCTGTCGCTGGCGTGGAAGCTGATGTGGCTGATCAGCGACGCGCACGCCCAGGGCAAGGACCTGTACGACGCGGTCCTGCTGGCCGAGCGGCACCCGCTGCGCCGCGAGCTGCTGCACGAGGTGTTCCGGCTGTCGGGCGAGTGGCCCTACTCCTACCAGGAGGAGATCCTGCTGGAGCACGTGGTGGAGGCGGTCGGGTATGTGGAGTGGAACCACTTCGTCACCGAGTACCCGCAGTTCCGGGACGGTGAGCGGGAGTTCGCCGAGCGGCTGGTGCGGGCGGTGACACCGGCCTTCGCGCGGGACGCGTCCTGACCGGCGTCAGAGCGCGGCGGCGCCGTGTTCGCGCAGGGTCTGGTCGTACTGCTGGAGGACCCACAGTTCGTTCTGGACGGCGGCCAGTTCGGCCGGGTCGCCGTGGGTGCCGAGGCGGGTGAGGCGGCCGGTGATGTCGCGGATGCGGCGCTCCACGGCCCGGCGGCGGACCGTGACCAGCTGGGCGCCCGCGTAGTTCTCGTCGACGCCCTTGACGCCCCTGTGCAGCAGGATCGCCTCGACGGCCAGCTCGGTGACCATCGCGCGGACCGCGTCGTCCGGGGCGGCCTCGCGGACCCGGACCAGGTAGTCCTGGGGGTCCGCGACGCCCAGTTCGGCACCGCCCGCGTCGAGGATGGCCTGGCGCACGGCGGCGTAGGGCGGGGCCGTGAACTCGTCGACGCCGTACGCGTCGAAGGCCGGGGAGACCAGCTCGGGGCGCTGGAGGGCGAGCTTGAGCAGCTCGCGTTCGGTGGCGTAGACCGGGTTGCGGAGGTTGAGGGCCGGGCCGCGCGGGGTGGCGGACGGCTGGGGGGCGGCGTACTGGGGGGCGCCGTGCCGGTCGGGGGCCGGGCCCTTGCCGCCGCGGTCCCGTGCCCAGCGGGCCAGCTGGGCCACGCGCTTGACGACGAACTGGGTGTCGAGGATGCCGAGCATGCCGGCGAGCTGCACGGCGACCTCGTGCTGGGCGCCGCTGTTCTTGATGCGGGCGACGATCGGGGCGGCCTCGTCCAGGGCGGCGGCGCGGCCGGCCGGGGTGTCGAGGTCGTAGCGGCTCACGATCTGGCGCAGGGCGAACTCGAAGAGCGGGGTGCGCGGTTCGACCAGGTCGGCGACGGCCTCGTCGCCCTTGGCCAGGCGCAGGTCGCACGGGTCCATGCCGTCGGGGGCGATGGCGATGTACGTCTCGGCGGCGAACTTCTGGTCGTCCTCGAAGGCGCGCAGGGCCGCCTTCTGGCCGGCGGCGTCGCCGTCGAAGGTGAAGATGACCCGCGCCGAGCCGTTGTCCATGAGCAGGCGGCGCAGGATTTTGATGTGGTCGCCGCCGAAGGCGGTGCCGCAGGTGGCGATGGCCGTGGTGACGCCGGCGAGGTGGCAGGCCATGACGTCGGTGTAGCCCTCGACGACGACCGCGCGGGACGACTTGGCGATGTCCTTCTTCGCCAGGTCGATGCCGTAGAGGACCTGGGACTTGCGGTAGATCGCCGTGTCGGGCGTGTTGAGGTACTTGGGGCCGTTGTCCGCCTCGTAGAGCTTGCGGGCGCCGAAGCCGACGACGTCGCCGCCGATGTCGCGGATGGGCCACATCAGGCGGCCGCGGAAGCGGTCGATGGGTCCGCGGCGGCCCTCCTGGGAGAGGCCGGAGAGCAGCAGCTCCTTGTCGGTGAAGCCCTTGCCGCGCAGGTAGCGCGTGAGGTGGTCCCAGCCCTGGGGGCTGTAGCCGACGGAGAAGTGCTGGGCGGCGGCCTGGTCGAAGCCGCGCTCGGCGAGGAAGACCCGGCCGGTCTCGGCCTCGGGGCTGGTCGCCAGCTGCTCCGCGTACCACTCCGCGGCGATCTTGTGGGCCTCGACCAGGCGGATGCGCTCGCCGCGCTGGTGGGAGGGGTTGTACCCGCCCTCCTCGTAGCGCAGGGTGATGCCCGCCTGGCCGGCCAGGCGCTCGACCGCCTCCGAGAAGGTGAGGTGGTCGATCTTCATCACGAACGTGATGGTGTCGCCGCCCTCCTGGCAGCCGAAGCAGTGGAACAGGCCCTTGCTGGGGCTGACCTGGAAGGAGGGCGACTTCTCGTCGTGGAACGGGCACAGACCCTTGAGGTTGCCGCCGCCCGCGTTGCGCAGCTGGAGGTACTCGGACACCACGGCGTCGATCGGGACCGCGTCCCGTACCGCCTTCACGTCCTCGTCGTTGATCCGTCCTGCCACGCCTGAAGTCTAAGGGGGCGGACCGACACTCACGGTGCGAGGTTTTCGAGCGGAATGTGCGGATCCGCCAGGTTCTCGGTGTTCACCGGGGTCCGGGCGCGGATCAGGCGCTGGATCTTGTCCGTGACGTTCCACACGTTCACGTTCATCCCGGCCAGCACCCGGCCCTCCTTCACCCAGAAGGCGATGAACTCGCGCTTCGCGGCGTCCCCGCGGATCACCACCTGGTCGTACGTCCCCGGCGGCGCCCAGCCGGAGTACTCCATGCCCAGGTCGTACTGGTCGGAGAAGAAGTAGGGCACCCGGTCGTACGTCACCTCGCGCCCCAGCATGGCGCGGGCCGCCGCCGGGCCGCCGTTGAGGGCGTTGGCCCAGTGCTCGACGCGCAGCCGGGTGCCGAAGAGGGGGTGCGGGAAGGAGACGACGTCGCCGGCCGCGTGGATGTCCGGGTCGGAGGTCCGCAGCCGTTCGTCGACGACGATGCCGCCGCCGTGGGCGCGGTCGGCGATCTCCAGGCCGGCCGCCTCGGCCAGGTGGGTGCGCGGGGCCGCGCCGATCGCGGCCAGCACGTCGTGCGCCGGGTGCTCCTCACCGTCGTCGGTGCGGGCCGCGAGGACCATGCCGTCCTGGCCGGTGATCTCGGTGAGCCGGGCGCCGAAGTGGAAGCGGACGCCGTGCTCGCGGTGCAGCTCGGTGAAGAGCTGGCCGAGCTCGGGGCCGAGGACCGCGTGCAGCGGGGTGGGCTCGGGCTCGACGACCGTGACCTCGGCGCCGTACTCGCGGGCCGCCGCCGCGACCTCCAGGCCGATCCAGCCGGCGCCGGCGATCACGAGGTGGCCGTTGTCGCGGCCGAGGTTGGTCAGGACGTGCTTGAGGCGTTCGGCGTGGGCGAGGCGCCGCAGGTGGTGCACACCGGCCAGGTCCGTGCCCGGGATGTCGAGGCGGCGGGGCTCGGCGCCGGTGGCAAGGAGCAGCTTGTCGTAGCGGACGACCGTGCCGTCGTCACCGAAGCGGACGGTCCGCGCCGAGCGGTCGACGGCGTCGACCGTCTGGCCGAGGTGCAGCTCGACGTCGTGCGCCGCGTACCAGGCCGGCTCGTGCACGAAGACGCTGTCGCGGGCCTCCTTGCCCAGCAGGTAGCCCTTGGACAGGGGCGGGCGCTCGTAGGGGTGGTCGCGTTCGTCGCAGATCAGTATCACCCGCCCGGTGAAGCCCTCCGCGCGGAGCGTCTCGGCCGCCTTGGCGCCGGCCAGTCCGCCTCCGACGATGACGAATGTCTGATCCGCGTCGACCACTTGATGCCTCCTCGTCAGGATGTCGCCCCTTGCGAGCGTCCCGCACGGAGCGTGATGCGGGAAGAGGGAGTGACCCGATCAGGCCACGGAGGGTCACATTCGGGAGTGCTGGTGTCTCTTGTCTCCCACCCGTCTCACGCGTGCCCGGTCAGCCGGGCGTGCAGCGAACGGGCCGACGCGTCGGTGAGGGAGGCGATCTGGTCGACGATCACCCGCTTGCGGGCACGGTCGTCGGGCGCCTGGTCGAACAGCGCGCGGAACTGCGGGTCCAGGCCGTGCGGAGCGCGGGCGGTGAGCGCCTCGGCCAGTTCGGCGACGACGATCCGCTGGTCGGCGCGGAGCCGCTCCTGTTCGGCGCGCTGCATGACGTACAGGTCGGCGACGGCCTTGAGGACGGCGCACTCCATGCGGGTCGCGCGCGGGACGACGAGTTCGGCGGCGTAGCGGGTGAGCCGGCCGGGCCCTCCTCCCGTGCCCGAACGGCCCGGGTGGTACCCGTAGGCGGCGCGGGTCGCGGTCTCGGCGGCCTGGCAGAAGCGGCCGATGAGCTGGCTGGTGGCGTCCTTCAGCCGGGCCTGGGCGACGGCGGTGCCGTCGTAGCCGTGCGGCCACCACTCCTGGGCGAGGAGCCGGTCGAGGGCCTCGGCGAGTTCGGCCGGGTCGGTGCCGGGCGGCACGTAGCGGCCGAGGGCGACCCGGAAGACGTCCCGCCGTTCGGGCTCGGCGTGCAGGCAGCCGGGGTCGATGTGCCCGGCGTGCAGGCCGTCCTCCACGTCGTGCACCGAGTAGGCCACGTCGTCGGACCAGTCCATGACTTGCGCCTCGAAGCAGGTGCGCGTGCCGGGGGCGTCCTTGCGGACCCAGTCGAAGACGGGCCGGTCGTCCTCGTAGACGCCGAACTTGGGCGAGGCGGGGTCGGTGGGGTGGGCGCCGCGGGGCCAGGGGTACTTGGTGGCGGCGTCGAGGGTGGCGCGGGTGAGGTTGAGGCCGACGGAGCCCTCGGGGGTGAACCGCTTGGGCTCGATGCGGGTGAGGAGCCTGAGGGACTGGGCGTTGCCCTCGAAGCCGCCGCAGTCGGCCGCGAACTCGTTGAGGGCCTGTTCGCCGTTGTGGCCGAAGGGCGGGTGGCCGAGGTCGTGCGAGAGGCAGGCGGCCTCGACGAGGTCGGGGTCGCAGCCGAGGGCGGCGCCCAGTTCGCGGCCGACCTGGGCGCATTCCAGCGAGTGGGTGAGGCGGGTGCGGGGGCTGGCGTCCCAGGCGGGGCCCCTGGTGCCGGGCGTGACGACCTGGGTCTTGCCGGCGAGCCTCCGCAGGGCGGCGCTGTGCAGGACGCGGGCCCGGTCGCGCTGGAAGGCGGTACGGCCGGGCCGCTTGTCGGGTTCGGGGGCCCATCGCTCGACCGAGGTCGGGTCGTAGGCCGTGGGGTTGATCGTGGTGCCTGCCATGGGTCGACAGTACGGGCACGGGGGTGCGGCGTGCCCGAGCGTCTGCCGGGTGCGGTCGTCCGGCGGGTGCGGGGGGATCGTGGCTTGTCGCGCAGTTCCCCGCGCCCCTTCAGGGCGTGACCCGCCGCCCGGTGTCAGGCCGAGGCCGGTAGCGGCAGCGCGGCCGACGGCCGCAGGGCCTCCTCGTAGCGGTGCAGGACGAGCTCGGCCATCGACGGGTGGGTGCCCAGCGGGGCGGCCGCGATCCACGGAGCCGCCTGGGCGCACTCGGTGGCGAAGCGGCCGGGGGCCGTGAAGTAGGACGCCAGGGCGATCCGGTGGCGGCCCCGGGCGAGCAGGGTGCGGACGGCATGCTGGACCGTGGGGGCCGCCGCCGAGGCGTAGGCGGGCAGGACCGGGACGCCCAGGCGGGCCGCCAGCAGGTGGGCCGTGCGGGCGGTGTCCGTCTTGGCGTCCGGGTCCCGGGAGCCCGCCGCCGCGAGGACGACGGCGCTGGTGCGGCGCGGGGTCGATCCCCAGCCGGCCTCCGTGAGGCGGGCCTGGAGGGCGTCGACCAGCAGGGGGTGGGGGCCCAGCGGGGCGGCCACGCGGGTGCGGGCCGGGGAGGCCGCCGCCATGTCGGGGATGTCCCGCTTGACGTGGTAGCCGCGGCTGAGCAGGAGGGGGACCAGGACGGCCTCGGTGTCTCCCAGGGCGGCGAGGGTGTCGGGCAGCAGCGGGGCGTTGAGCTCGATGTGGCCCAGGTGCACCGGCACCTCGGGGCGCAGGGCACGCACGCGGTCCAGGAGGGCGCGGACGGTGCTCAGCGCGCGCGGGTCGCGGCTGCCGTGGGCCACGACGACGAGGGCGGGCGGGGCCGGGCGGCGCGTGGCGGGCGGCGGGACGAGGCTGAGCTGACTGGGCATGCGTCGATGGTCGCGGCGCCACGTTGCCTGCCCGTTGCCGGGGCGTCACGGGTGTTTTCCGGCGGTTCACCGTCCGGGGCACGGGGTGTGTGAGGTGCCGTGACCTGGCGTTTCCCTCGCGGGAGTGAAGCTGCTCACGCGCCGGCGGATGAACCGGACGGCCCCGCGGGGCGTCCCTGACATCGAGAGCCGAGCCGGGGAGGGGCGTGTCCATGCGTCGTTCGACGTTGCGCAGACCGCGGCTGCCGCGCACCCGCCGGGGGCAGCGGCGGCTCGTGCAGGCCGTGATGGCGGGGTGCGTGCTCGCGCTGTCCCCCTCGGCCTGGATGTACGCCACCGCGAGCGACCGGCTGCGGACCGCAGGCGACGTGCCGCGCACCGACGTGGCCGTGGTGTTCGGGGCCGGGCTGTGGGACGGGGAACCCTCCCCGTATCTCGCGCACCGGCTGGACGCGGCGGCGGAGCTGTACCGGCGGGGGCGGGTGGAGGTGGTGCTCGTCACCGGGGACAACAGCCGTGAGGACTACGACGAGCCGGACGCGATGCGGGCCTATCTGACCCGGCACGGGGTGCCGGACGGGCGGATCGTCAGCGACTACGCGGGCTTCGACACCTGGGACTCCTGCGTGCGCGCGAAGAAGATCTTCGGGGTGGACGAGGCGGTGCTGATCAGCCAGGGGTTCCACATCCGGCGGGCGGTGGCGCTGTGCGGCGCGGCGGGGATCGAGTCGTACGGGGTCGGGGTGGACGCCGTGCACGACGCGACCTGGTACTACGGGGGCGCGCGGGAGATCCTCGCCGCCGGGAAGGCCGCCCTGGACGCGGCGTTCCGGCCCGATCCGCGGTTCCTCGGGCCCCGGGAGCCGGGCGTGGAGCGGGCGCTGGGCACGGCCGGGTAGCCGGTGCCTCACGCGGGCGGTCCGGCGGCGGGGAGGTCCCCGTCCCGGCCGCGTAACAGGGAGCCGTCCCGGGCGTAACACGGCCGAAGCACGCTGGACGGCATGCAGAACACCGTCACGCCCACGCACTGCCCGTACTGCGCCCTGCAGTGCGGGATGAACCTCACCCCGGCGCCCGACGGGACCGTCGAGGTCAGTGAGCGCGCGGACTTCCCGGTGAACCGGGGCGCCCTGTGCGGCAAGGGCCGTACGGCTCCCGCGGTGCTCGCGGCGAACGTGCGCCTGACCTCGCCGCTGGTGCGCGACCAGGGCGGCACGCTGGTGCCCGCCTCCTGGGACGAGGCGCTGGACCGGATCGCCGCAGGGCTGGGCCGGACGCGGGCCGCGCACGGGCCGGACGCGGTCGGGGTGTTCGGCGGGGGCGGCCTGACGAACGAGAAGGCGTACACGCTCGGCAAGTTCGCGCGGGTCGTGCTCGGCACCTCCCAGATCGACTACAACGGCCGCTTCTGCATGTCGTCGGCGGCCGCCGCCGGCATCAAGGCGTTCGGGCTGGACCGCGGGCTGCCGTTCCCGCTGGAGGACATCCCGAAGTCGGGCTGTGTGATCCTCGTCGGGTCGAACCTCGCCGAGACCATGCCGCCGTCGCTGCGGTTCTTCACCGAGCTGAAGGAGAACGGCGGCACGCTGATCGTGATCGACCCGCGGCGCACCAGGACCGCCGAACAGGCCGATCTGCACCTGGCCCCGCGCCCCGGCACCGACCTGGCGCTCGCCCTGGGCCTGCTGCACCTCGTCATCGCCGAGGGACGGGTGGACGAGGAGTACGTCGCCGCGCGCACGGCCGGCTGGGAGGACGCCCGGGCCGCCGCGATGGCCCACTGGCCGGAGTACGTGGAGCGGATCACGGGGGTGTCCGTTCCCGAACTCCGCGAGACCGTGCGGCTGTTCTGCGCGCCCGAGTCGGCGATGGTCCTCACCGCGCGCGGTCCCGAGCAGCAGTCCAAGGGCACGGACACCGTCGGCGCGTGGATCAACCTGTGCCTGGCGACCGGCCGGGCGGGCCGCCCGCTGTCCGGGTACGGCTGCCTGACGGGGCAGGGCAACGGGCAGGGCGGGCGCGAGCACGGGCAGAAGGCCGACCAGCTGCCGGGCTACCGCAAGCTCGACGACCCCGCGGCGCGGGCGCACGTCGCCGAGGTGTGGGGCGTGGACCCGGACAGCCTGCCGGGGCCCGGGCGCAGCGCGTACGAGCTGCTGGACGCGCTGGGCACGGACATCAGGGCGCTGCTGCTGATGGCCTCCAACCCGGTGGTGTCGGCGCCGCGCGCCGCCCATGTCGAGGAGCGCATCAGGTCGCTGGAGTTCCTCGCGGTGTGCGACGTGGTGCTGTCGGAGACGGCGGCGCTCGCGGACGTGGTCCTGCCGGTCACGCAGTGGGCCGAGGAGACGGGCACCACGACCAACCTGGAGGGCAGGGTCCTGCTGCGCCGCCGGGCGATCACCCCGCCGGACGGGGTCCGCAGCGACCTGGAGGTCCTGCACGAACTCGCCGCCCGGCTGGGCGTGGAGAAGGGCTTCCCGACGGACCCGGAGGAGGTCTTCGAGGAGCTGCGCCGGGCGAGCGCGGGCGGCCCGGCGGACTACTCGGGGATCACCTACCGCAGACTGGCCGAGGAGAACGGGGTGTTCTGGCCCTGCCCGGCCGTGGACGAGGCCGTGGAGGACGGCGAGGACGCCCTGCTGGACGCGCCGCTGCCCGACGACCCCGCCCGGGAGACGCCCACCGTGCACCCGGGCACGCCCCGCCTGTTCCTGGACCGTTTCGCCACGCCCGACGGGCGGGCCCGGTTCGTGCCGGTGTCGCACCGGGCGATCGCCGAGGAGCCGGACGACGAGTACCCGGTGCTGCTCACCACCGGGCGGGTCGTGGCGCAGTACCAGTCCGGGGCGCAGACCCGCCGCGTGGCGGAGCTGAACGCCGCCGCGCCCGGGCCGTTCGTGGAGATCCATCCCCGGCTGGCGGCCCGGCTCGGGGCGGCCGAGGGCGATCCGGTGGCCGTGGTGTCCCGGCGGGGCCGGGCCGTGGCGCCCGCGAGGATCACCAGCGCCATCCGGCCCGACACCGTCTTCATGCCGTTCCACTGGCCGGGAGAGGGCCGCGCCAACACGCTGACCAACCCCGCGCTCGACCCGACCTCGCGGATGCCGGAGTTCAAGGCGTGCGCGGTGCGGCTGGAGACGGTGGGTCCGGAGCCGGCCGGCTGACGCCGACCGGGCCCGCTGCGAGGTGTGCGGGTACAGAATCGTTCCTGTGACCCTGCCCTTCTTCGTCTACGGCACCTTGCGTCCCGGCGAGGTCAACCACGGTCTCTTCCTGCGCGGCCGCACGTGCTCGGAGGAGCCCGGGCGGCTCGCGGACACCGTGCTGTACGAGGGGCCGGGGTATCCGTACGCGGTGGAGGAACCGGGCGGGGGCGTGGTGCGCGGGGAGCTGGTGACGGCGCGGCCGGAGGCGTACCCGGGGCTGCTCGCGGAGCTGGACCGGCTGGAGGAGTACGTGCCGGGGGATCCGCGGAGCCTGTATGTGCGGGTGGAGCGGAAGGTCGTCCGGGAGGCGGACGGGGTGGGGGTCCGGGCCTGGGTGTACGTCGCGGGGGTGGAGGTGGCGTCGCGGCTGCGGGTCGCCGGGCGGCGGGTCGCGGGTGGGGAGTGGCGGGGGCGGAACCGGTAGGGGCCGGGGCGGACAGGGGCGGACAGGGGCGGATAGGGGCGCGGGCCGGTGGTCGCTTTTCGCGCAGTTCCCCGCGCCCCTGGATCCCGCGGCCCCGGACGGAGGCCGGGTGCGGGAGCGTCGTGGTCGCTCGCGCCGTTCCCCGCGCCCCTGACGGGGCCCGGTCAGCCCGTGTACGGGTGTGTGGTTCTGGCCTCCCTCAAGGCACTGGCCCACCAGGCCAGTTGGTCCAGCATGGTCTTCGCGGCCGCGTCCGGGCCCGACGGGTCGCGCAGACGGCCGTCGTCGTCGAAGGACGCGCCCGCGTTGTGGAAGGAGACGGTGTCGCGGACCGTCACGGCGTGCAGTTCGGCGAAGACCTGGCGCAGGTGCTCCACGGCGCGCAGGCCGCCGGCCAGCCCGCCGTAGGAGACGAGCGCGACCGGCTTGGCCCGCCACTCCGCGTAGTGCCAGTCGATGAGGTTCTTCAGGCCCGCCGGGAAGGAGTGGTTGTACTCGGGGGTGAGGACGACGAAGGCGTCGGCGCGGGCCAGCTTCGGGGTGATGCCCGAGAGCGCGGCGGTCGCCTCGGGCGTCGGTTCGAGGGACGTCGGCAGCGCGGCCTCGGCGACGTCGACGACCTCGGCGACCAGGTCGTCACGGTCCCGCAGCCGGTCCAGGAGCCAGTCGGCGACGACCGGGCCGAAGCGGCCATGGCGGTTGCTGCCGATGACGAGGGTCACCCGGAGGGCGTCGGTCTGCTCTGCGGTGGGTGTGCCGGTGGTTGTCTTCATGCGCCACAGCCTCGTACCTCGACCTTGATTGAGGTCAAGTCCCGCCGCGCTGTCGCGGGTCACCCGTTCACCCGCGCCGGACACGAAAATCCGCCCCCGCCCGCCGCACAAGCCGTGACCTGGCGAAACGTCTCCTGACGGGCCGTCGGTCCGGCCGTGCCCGACACCCGTTCACCCCAATTCTGACGGGCTCTCAGAGAGCGCGGTGGCCGCGCTGCCCGTTTCCTCGGAAGGGCAGGCGCACGACCGAACAGCTCGAAGGAGCACCGATGCGACGTACCGCCCGGCCGCTGACCGCCACCGTGCTCGCCGTCGCCGCCGCCGCTCTCGCCGCCGCTCCCGCGCACGGCGCACCGGCCGGTGAGCTGCGGGTGTCCCCGGCCTCGGTCGAACCCGGCGAGCACGTCACCGTGCGCACGCCGGTCTGCGGGGCGGGCGGCACGGCGACGGGTGACGCGAGCGCGGTCGGGGCCGGTGCGTTCGGCCTGGCGCCGGGCCGGCACGAGACGGCGGCGACCGGGCGGTTCAGGGTGCCGCCGAGCGCGCAGCCGGGGACGTACGAGATCACCGCGACGTGCGCCGGGAGCGGCCGGCGGGTCACCGGGGACCTGGTGGTCACGCTGGCGGCCGGCCGCGCGCAGGTGCATCCCCGGGGGAGTGTGAAGACGGGGGTCGGCGGCGCCCTGGGCACCGACCCCGTGCAGACCGCGGCCGGCGTGGCGGCTCTCGCCGTCGCCGCCGCGGGCGGTACCTGGCTCCTGCATCGCCGGGCGAGAGGCGACGGGATCTGACGGACACCCTCCGCTGTCCGTCGCCGGTACCGCAAGTCCCCTCCCCCTCCGGGTCCGACGCCCCTCGCGGCCCGGAGGGGGGCACGGGGTGCCTCCCGGGAACGAAGGGAGTACAGGAAAGGGTGGGTATGCGCAGGTCACCGAGGTTCGGCAGGCCCGTGGGCAGCCCCGCGCACGCGGCCATGACGGCCGTCACGGTGTTCGCCCTGTGTGCCGGGGTGTGGCTGCTGCGCGAGGGCGCCGAGACGCACGCCCCGCCGCAGCCGTCCGCCGCACAGGCCCGCGGCGGGCAGGCGCGCGCCGGGCAGGACGGGCGGCCCGCCGCGCCGGCGCTGCCGCCCTCGCCGCCCGGCCGGATCCGTATCCCGGCGATCCGCGTGGACGCGCCGTTGACCGGGCTCGGGCTGACGGAGACGGGCAGCCTCGACGTACCGCCGGCCGCGCGAAGGAACCTCGCCGGCTGGTACGAGGCCGGCACCACCCCGGGTGAGCGGGGCACGGCGATCGTCGCCGGCCACGTCGACAACGCCGACGGACCCGCCGTCTTCCACCAGCTGGGCGCCCTGAGGAAGGGCAGCACGATCGAGGTGGACCGGCGGGACGGCCGCGTCGCGGTGTTCACCGTGGACGCCGTCGAGGCGTACGCGGCGAAGGACTTCCCCGACGAGAAGGTCTACGGCGCCGCCCGCCGCCCCGAGCTGCGGGTCATCACCTGCGGCGGCGGCTACTCACGCGCCACCGGCTACCAGGGGAACGTCGTCGTCTTCGCGCACCTGACCGGGAGCCGGTGAACCGCCCAGGACGTGGATCCTGCCCCACTCCCCCAGCGGTCCCAGCGCCTCGTTCAGGGACCTGCCCCGGGGCGTCAGGGAGTACTCGACGCGGGGCGGCACCTCGTCGTACGCCTCGCGGTGCACCAGCCCGTCGGCCTCCATCTCGCGCAGGTGGGAGGCGAGCACCTTCTCGGTGACGCCCGGCAGCTCCCGGCGCAGCTCACCGAAGCGGTGCGGCCGCTGATGCAGCGCCCACAGGACGAGCACCTTCCACTTGCCGCCGATCACGTCCATCGCCGCGTCGATGCCGCACACGTACGCCCCCGGCCGCCGCCCCGTCGTCCCCATGCCCGCGCTCCTCCGTGCCGCTGCCTGGATCCTTCCCGCGAGGTAAGCACCCACTTCCAAGTGCGTACTTGAGCGGGCCCTTCCCCGTGACGAGCCTAAACGCCATGACCGACACCGCACTTGCTCCCCGCACTCCCGTCACCCTTCTCGGCACCGGCGCCATGGGCACGGCCCTGGCCCGTGCCTGGCTCGCCGCCGGGCATCCGGTGACCGTCTGGAACCGCACGCCCGCCCGGGCGGAGGCGCTCGCCGCCGAGGGCGCGGCCGTCGCCCCGAGCGCCGCCGCGGCCGTCGCGGCGAACCGCCTGGTCGTCGTCTGTCTGCTCGACGACGCCTCGGTGGGCGAGGCCCTCGACGGGGCCGCCCTCGCCGGGCGGGACCTGGTGAACCTGACCACCGGCACCCCGGGCGAGGGCCGGGCGCGTGCCGCCTGGGCCGAGGCGCGCGGCGCGCGGTTCGTGGACGGCGGCATCATGGCCGTGCCGCCGATGATCGGGGTCCCGGAGTCCGGCGGCTACGTCTTCTACAGCGGCTCCCGCGCCCTGTTCGACGAGCACCGCGACACCCTCGCCGTCCCGGCGGGCACGCGCTGGGTGGGATCCGACCCCGGTTTCGCCGCCCTGCACGACGTGGCGCTGCTGAGCGCCATGAACGGCATGTTCGCGGGCGTGCTCCACGCGTTCGCCCTGATCCGCCGGGAGGACATCGCGCCGAAGGACTTCGCCCCGCTGCTCGTCGACTGGCTGACCGCCATGGCCCCGGCCGTCCACCGGACCGCCGAGCACCTGGAGAGCGGCGACTACACCAAGGGTGTCGTCTCCAACCTGGCGATGCAGGCGGCGGGCGTGCCCACGTTCCTGCGCACGGCCGGCGAGCAGCAGGTCAGCCCGGAGCTGCTGACGCCGTACCTGGAGCTGATGCGCCGACGGGTGGAGCAGGGGCACGGGGACGAGGACGGGACGGGGATGATCGAACTGCTGGACCTGCGCGGCCGCTCCTAGGACACCGACAGGACACTGCCCGGGCACCACTCGGGCACCGCTCGCAGCCGGCTTCGCGCCGGGGCGGACGCGCGCCTCACAGGCCCTCGCCGTCCGCCCCGCGGAAGCCTCACACCCACCCGCCGCGCCCGCTGAGGGCAGCGTTCCCCGTGGGAAACAGACGTGATGCTGCCGGGTAACACCGGCAACGCACGCTCGATGGCATGACCTCGAATGAGCGTGTGGTGGTGATCGGCACCGGCCTCGCGGGCGTACGGCTCGCCCGGCGGCTCGGTGAGCTCGGCACGCCCGCGACCCTGATCGGCGAGGAGGAGCACCGGCCGTACAACCGGGTGCTGCTCGCCGAGGTGCTGGCCGGACGGTACAGCCCCGAGGTGATCGCCCTGCCGGCGCCCGCGCGGGTCGTGCGCGCCCGGGTCACCGGCATCGACCGCGAGCGGCGCAGCGTCGCCTGCGCGGACGGCTCGGTGATCGCATACGACCGGCTGGTCCTGGCCACCGGCTCCAACCCGGTGCTGCCGCCGCTGCGCGGCCTGTTCACCGAGGACCGCGAACTGCCCGAGGGCGTCCACGCGTTCCGCACCATGGACGACTGCCTCGGTCTGTCCGAGGCGGTCCGGCCGGGCGCGAAGGCCGTCGTCATCGGCGGTGGCCTCCTCGGGGTGTCCGCGGCCAGGGCGCTCGCCCTGCGCGGCGCCCAGGTGGTGCTCGCCCAGCAGTCCGAGCGGCTGATGGAGCGCCAGCTCGACCCGGCCGCCTCGCGGCTCGTGCAGCGGCACCTGACCGGACTCGGCGTCGAGGTGCACACCGAGTGCCGCGTGCGCGACGTGCGCTGCGTGGGCGGCGCGGTCCGTTCCGTGGAGCTGGCCGACGGGTACGCCCTCGACGCCGACCTGGTGGTCGTCGCCTGCGGTGTCCACCCCCGGGCCGGTCTCGCGCAGGCCGCCGGCCTCGACGTCCGCAAGGGCGTCGTCGTCGACGACGAGCTGCGCACCTCCGACCCGTACATCCACGCGATCGGCGACTGCGCCCAGCACGACGGCGTCCTGTACGGCCTCGCCGCCCCGGCGCTGGAACAGGCCGACGCCCTCGCCCGGTTGCTGGCCGGCGACACGACCGCCCGCTACACCGGCACCCGCTCCCTGACCCGGCTCACGCTGAACGGGCACGACAGCCCCCTGGACCTCGCCGCCTTCGGCGAGACCGAGGCGCTCCCGGGCGACGACGTCGTCCAGCTCGCCGACGCCACCCGCGGCACCTACCGCAAGGTCGTCGTCCGCGACGACCGCCTGGTCGGCGGGGTCCTCGTCGGCGAACTCGGCACCGTCGGCGCGCTCGCCCGCGCCTGGGAGGGAGCAGAGCCGCTCCCCTCCGACGGCGGCCCGCTGCTCCACCTGCTCACCAACGATGGAGGCTCCTGATGACGGCCACCCCCGGGGCTACCCCCACGATCGTGCTCGTCGGCCACGGCATGGTCGGCCAGCGCTTCCTCGAAGCGCTCGCCGAGCGCGGCCTGACCGCCACGCACCGCGTGGTCGTGCTCTGTGAGGAGCCGCGTCCGGCCTACGACCGGGTCCAGCTCACCTCGTACTTCTCCGGCCGGACCCCGGAAGACCTGTCCATGACGGACCTGCGGTTCATCGAGGACCACGGCATCGAGCTGCGCATCGGCGACCCGGCCGAGACGATCGACCGCGAGAGCCGCACGGTCACCGCCCGCTCCGGGTTCACCGTCGGCTACGACGTGCTGGTCCTGGCCACCGGCTCCTATCCGTTCGTGCCGCCGGTGCCGAACAAGGACGCCGAGGGCTGTTTCGTCTACCGCACGATCGAGGACCTCCTCGCGATCGAGGAGTACGCCAGGACCAGGGCCAGCACCGGTGCCGTGGTCGGCGGCGGCCTGCTCGGCCTGGAGGCGGCGGGGGCGCTGAAGGGACTCGGACTGGACGCGCACATCGTGGAGTTCGCGCCCCGGCTGATGCCGGTCCAGGTCGACGAGGGCGGTGGGGCGGCCCTGCTGCGCACCATCGAGGAGATGGGCCTGAGCGTCCACACCGGCGTCGGCACGCAGGAGATCGTGGTCGGCGAGGACGGCGCCGTCACCGGCATGAAGCTCTCCGACGGCTCCGAACTCGCCACCGACATGGTGGTGTTCTCCGCCGGTGTCCGCCCGCGCGACCAGCTGGCCCGCGACTGCGGCCTGACCGTCGGCGAGCGCGGCGGCATCGCGGTCGACGAGCAGTGCCGCACGGTCGCCGACCCGCACGTGTTCGCCATCGGCGAGTGCGCACTGGCGGCGGACGGCCGGGTGTACGGCCTGGTCGCGCCGGGCTACGAGCAGGCGGAGACCGCCGCCGCGACGATCGCCCGGGACGAGGCGGCGTTCACCGGCGCCGACCTGTCCACCAAGCTGAAGCTGCTCGGCGTGGACGTGGCGTCCTTCGGTGACGCGCACGGCACCGCCGAGGACTGCCTGGACGTCGTCTACTCGGACTCCCGCGCGGGCCTGTACAAGAAGCTGGTCATCGGCCGGGACGGCACCCTGCTCGGCGGCATCCTGGTCGGCGACGCGGAGGCCTACGGCACGCTGAAGGCGTTCACCGGCTCCGTCCCGCCGGTGGCCCCCGAGTCGCTGGTGCTGCCCGCCGGCGCCGGCGCCCCGGCCCAGCTCGGCCCGGCCGCGCTGCCGGACGACGCGATCATCTGCTCCTGCAACAACGTCACCAAGGGCACCATCCGCGGCGCGGTCACCGAGCACCGGTGCACCACCGTGCCCGAGGTGAAGAAGTGCACCAAGGCCGGTACGACCTGCGGCAGTTGTGTCAAGGTCCTCGGCCAGCTGGTCACCGCCGAGCTGGAGGCGTCCGGCGTCGAGGTCGACAAGGGCCTGTGCGGCTGCTTCTCCCAGACCCGCGAGGAGCTGTACGAGATCGTCCTGGCGCTGCGCATCACCTCCTACCAGGACCTGCTGGACCGTCACGGCCGCGAGGAGGCCCGGGGCGGCGACGGCTGCGAGGTGTGCAAGCCGACCGTCGGCTCGATCATCGCCTCCCTCGCCCCGACGATCGGCGCGAGCGGCTACGTCCTGGACGGCGAGCAGGCCGCGCTGCAGGACACCAACGACCACTTCCTGGCCAACCTGCAGAAGAACGGCTCGTACTCGGTCGTGCCGCGGATCCCCGGCGGCGAGATCGCCCCGGAGAAGCTGATCGTCATCGGCGAGATCGCCCGGGACTTCGGCCTCTACACGAAGATCACCGGCGGTCAGCGGATCGACATGTTCGGCGCGCGTGTCGAGCAGCTGCCGCTGATCTGGGCGCGCCTGGTGGACGCCGGCTTCGAGTCGGGCCACGCCTACGGCAAGTCGCTGCGCACCGTGAAGTCCTGCGTCGGCTCCACCTGGTGCCGCTACGGCGTCCAGGACTCGGTGAAGATGGCGATCGACCTGGAGCTGCGCTACCGGGGCCTGCGCTCCCCGCACAAGCTCAAGTCGGCGGTCTCGGGCTGCCAGCGCGAGTGCGCCGAGGCCCAGTCGAAGGACTTCGGCGTGATCGCCACGGCCAACGGCTGGAACCTGTACGTCGGCGGCAACGGCGGCGCGACCCCCCGCCACGCCGACCTGCTCGCGCAGGACCTGTCGGACGCCGAACTGGTGCGTCTGATCGACCGGTTCCTGATGTTCTACATCCGCACGGCCGACCGCCTGGAGCGCACCTCGACCTGGCTGGAGCGGATCCCGGGCGGCCTGGACCACGTGCGGGACGTGGTCGTGCACGACTCGCTCGGCATCTGCGACGAGCTGGAGCAGCTGATGCGGGCGCATGTCGCGCACTACCGCGACGAGTGGTCCGAGACCATCAACGACCCCGAGAAGCTGGCCCGGTTCGTGTCCTTCGTGAACGCGCCGGACACCCCCGACCCGGTCGTCGCGTTCGTGCCCGAGCGCGACCAGATGAAGCCCGACCTGCCGCTGCTGTCCATCGGCATGCGACCCGCCGACGTCCTGGAAGGAAGCGCCCAGCGATGACCCTGGCTCCCGAGACCACCGACCTGAAGGTCCAGCTCTCCCTGGACGGCGACTGGTTCACGGTCTGCGACCTGAGCACGCTGCTCCCGGGCCGCGGGGTGGCGGCGCTGCTGCCCGACGGCCGCCAGGCGGCGGTCTTCCGCGACCGCACCGGTGAGCTGTTCGCCATCGACAACCGCGACCCCTTCACCGGCGCGGCCGTCCTCTCCCGCGGCCTGACGGGCACCCACCGGGGCCGCCCGTTCGTCGCCTCCCCGCTGCTCAAGCAGCGCTTCGACCTGGCCTCCGGCCGGTGCCTTGACGACGAGACGGTAGGGGTGACGGCGTACGAGGTGCGCACCGCCTAGACAGACGAAGCGCGGCACCCCTTCCGTCCCCGGGAGGGGTGCCGCGCGCTGTCGTGTTCCCGTCTGCTTCGGCCGCCCCGGACGATCACCGGCCCGCGCGGCGGCTCACAGCACGCCGCTCCCCCGCCACGAGTTGTCCATGCTCTGTCAACCCGGTCCGCTTAGCGTCCTTTCCGCCTCCCCCTACGCACGACCCTGCCGTCGACCGGCGGCGGGGCGGTACGGCACCTGTGGAGTGAGAGTGGAACGTCGTAGCCTCCTGCGTGCGGCCGTCCTCGGCGGCACCTCGGCCGCGCTGGGCGGAACCCTGTGGCGCGGCGCCGCGTACGCGGCCCCGGCCCAGCCCGGCACCGGCCCCTACGGGGCGCTGGGCTCCCCGGACGCCAACGGCATCAGGCTCCCGAGCGGCTTCACGAGCCGGGTGATCGCCCGCTCCGGCCAGCGGGTCGGCAGCACGTCGTACACCTGGCACAACGCCCCGGACGGCGGCGCCTGTTACGCCGACGGCACCGGCTGGATCTATGTCTCCAACTCCGAGATCAACCCCTCGGGCGGCGCGAGCGCGGTGGCGTTCTCGTCGACCGGCGCGATCACCGGCGCGTACCGCATCCTGTCGAACACGCGCACCAACTGCGCGGGCGGCAAGACCCCGTGGAACACCTGGCTGTCCTGCGAGGAGGTGGACCGCGGCTACGTCTACGAGACAGACCCCTGGGGCGTGAAGGCGGCCGTGCGCCGGGACGCGATGGGCCGTTTCAAGCACGAGGCGGCCGCGGCCGACCCGGTCCGCCGGGTCGTCTACATGACGGAGGACGTCACCGACGGCTGCTTCTACCGCTTCCGGCCGACGACCTGGGGCGACCTGTCCTCCGGCACGCTGGAGGTCCTGCTGGCGGGCAGCGGCACGAGCGGCCCGGTCACCTGGGCCCGGGTGCCCGACCCGACCGGCGCCACGGCCACCCGCAACCAGGTCTCCGGCGCCAAGCGCTTCAACGGCGGCGAGGGCTGCTACTACGCGAACGACACCTGCTGGTTCACCACCAAGGGCGACAACCGCGTCTGGCAGTACGACGCCGCCGCGCAGACCATCGAACTCGCCTACGACGACTCCCTGGTCACGTCCGGCACGGCCCCGCTGACCGGCGTGGACAACGTCACCGGTTCCTCCTCCGGCGACCTCTTCGTCGCCGAGGACGGCGGCACCATGGAGATCTGCGTCATCACCGCCGACGACGTGGTCGCCCCGTTCCTGCGCGTCGACGGCCAGTCCGCCTCGGAGATCACGGGCCCGGCCTTCTCCCCGGACGGCACCCGCCTGTACTTCTCCAGCCAGCGCGGCACCACCGGCAGCTCCTCGGGCGGCATCACGTACGAGGTGCGCGGCCCGTTCCGGACCTGACCCACGGACACCGAGGCCGGACGCGCCGGTGACCATCGGCCCCTCCGGCCGTTCCCTCGGTAGGGCAGCCCGTCGTGGGCTGCCCTACCGAGGGAAGGGAACACCACCGTGGACACGACCGCGCCCGCCACCGACGAACCGCGCGTGCTGCCGCGCTCCGAGTGGGTCAAGACGCTGCCGCAGGCCATCGTCGCGTCCTGTGTCCTGCTGCTCGACCCGCAGGACCGGATCCTGCTGCTGCGCTACGCCCCGGGCCAGCCCGGCGCCGGGCTCTGGGGGCTGCCGGGCGGCATGCTCGACCACGGCGAGGACCCGCTCGGGGCCGCCCGCCGCGAGGTGTGCGAGGAGACCGGGATCGTGCTCGACGGCACGCCCCGGTTCCTCGGCTACGACCACCGGGCCGACGTGAAGGGCACCGGGCCGGTGATCGACTTCTACTTCCACGGCGGCCGGTTGCCCGCCGCGCCGGACGTCCGGCGCAGCGGTGAGCACGACGACCACGGCCTGTTCGCCCTCGACGACCTCGGCTCCATCGCCCTGCTGCCGCAGCTGCGCGCCCTGCCCGCCCTGCACGCCGCGGCCCTGGCCGGCACGGTCGTACAGCTGCGGGAGAGCCTGCCGCGGTGAGACGGCGCCGGCCGGCCGCCGCCTGCGCACAAGGGGAAAGCGGGCCCCCTCCGCACAAGGGGACCCGCTGTCCTTCGTGGGCCGGAGCCGCCGCGATCGGTGAGGGTCGGGGACCGTCGGCGGCTCCGGGGTCGCACGCCCCGGCTAGCGGTGGTCGCTGCCCTGGGACTGGACCGCCGCCCGGCCCGCTTCCAGGCGGGCGACCGGGATGCGGAACGGGGAGCAGGAGACGTAGTCGAGTCCGACCTCGTGGAAGAAGTGGACCGACTCCGGGTCGCCGCCGTGCTCGCCGCAGACGCCGAGCTTGAGGTCGGGCCGGGTCTCACGGCCGGCCTTGGCGGCCAGCTTCACCAGGGAGCCGACGCCGTCCTTGTCGATCGTCTCGAACGGGGAGACACCGAAGATGCCCTTCTCCAGGTACGCGGTGAAGAAGCTCGCCTCCACGTCGTCCCGGGAGAAGCCCCACACCGTCTGGGTGAGGTCGTTCGTGCCGAAGGAGAAGAACTGGGCGGCCTCGGCGATCTGACCGGCGGTCAGGGCGGCGCGCGGCAGCTCGATCATCGTGCCGATGGACAGCTTCAGTTCGGCACCGGAGGCCGCCTCGACCTCGGCGATGACCTTGTCGGCCTCCTCGCGCACGATCTCCAGCTCCTGCACCGTGCCCACGAGCGGGATCATGATCTCGGCGCGCGGGTCGCCCTTGGCGGCCTTGCGCTCGGCCGCGGCCTCGGCGATCGCGCGGACCTGCATGGTGAACAGGCCGGGGATGACCAGGCCGAGCCGCACACCGCGCAGGCCCAGCATCGGGTTCTGCTCGTGCAGGCGGTGGACGGCCTGGAGCAGGCGCAGTTCGTTCTCGTGCGGCTCCTGGCGGGACTCCGCCAGGGCCACGCGGACCGACAGCTCGGTGATGTCGGGCAGGAACTCGTGCAGCGGCGGGTCCAGCAGGCGGACGGTGACCGGCAGGCCGTCCATCGATTCGAAGAGCTGCACGAAGTCCTGCTTCTGCAGCGGCAGCAGCTGCTTGAGGGACTCCTCGCGCTCGGCGTCCGTGTCGGCCAGGATCAGCCGCTCCACCAGCTCGCGCCGGTCGCCGAGGAACATGTGCTCGGTGCGGCACAGGCCGATGCCCTGGGCGCCGAAGCGGCGGGCGCGCAGCGCGTCCTCGGCGTTGTCGGCGTTGGCCCGCACCCGCAGGCGGCGCTTGCGGTCGGCGAAGGCCATCATGCGGTGGACGGCCTCGACCAGCTCGTCGGCGTCGTCGGCGCCCGGGTGCATCCGGCCCTCGAAGTACTCCACGACCGGCGACGGCACGACCGGCACCTCGCCGAGGTAGACCTTGCCGGTGGAGCCGTCGATGGAGACGACGTCGCCCTCCTCGACGACGTGCCCGCCCGGCACGGTCATCCGGCGGCGCTTGGTGTCGACCTCCAGTTCCTCGGCGCCGCAGACACAGGTCTTGCCCATGCCGCGGGCGACGACGGCCGCGTGGGAGGTCTTGCCGCCGCGGGAGGTGAGGATGCCCTCGGCGGCGATCATGCCGTCCAGGTCGTCGGGGTTGGTCTCGCGGCGGATCAGGATGACCTTCTCGCCGGAGCGCGACCACTTGACGGCCGTGTAGGAGTCGAAGACGGCCTTGCCGACGGCGGCGCCCGGGGAGGCCGCGATACCGCGCCCGACCTGCTCGACCTTGGCGCTCTCGTCGAAGCGCGGGAACATCAGCTGCGCGAGCTGGGCGCCGTTGACGCGGGTGAGCGCCTCGGCCTCGTCGATCAGGCCCTGGTCCACCAGCTGGGTCGCGATGCGGAAGGCCGCGCCCGCGGTGCGCTTGCCGACGCGGGTCTGAAGCATCCACAGCACCCCGCGCTCGATGGTGAACTCGATGTCGCAGAGATCCTTGTAGTGGTTCTCCAGGGTCTCCATGATCTGCATGAGCTGGTCGTACGACTTCTTGTCGATCTTCTCCAGCTCCGCCAGCGGGACGGTGTTGCGGATGCCCGCCACCACGTCCTCGCCCTGCGCGTTCTGCAGGTAGTCGCCGTAGACGCCCTGGTGGCCGGAGGCGGGGTCGCGGGTGAAGGCGACGCCGGTGCCGGAGTCGGGGCCGAGGTTGCCGAAGACCATGGAGCAGACGTTGACGGCCGTGCCCAGGTCGTGCGGGATGCGCTCCTGGCGGCGGTAGAGCTTGGCCCGGTCGCCGTTCCAGGAGTGGAAGACCGCCTTGATGGCGAGGTCCATCTGCTCGCGCGGGTCCTGCGGGAAGTCCCGGCCGGCCTCGGTCTTGACGATCTTCTTGAACTTGGTGACGAGCTTCTTGAGGTCGGCCGCCTCCAGCTCGGTGTCGACGGTGACCTTCTTGGCCGCCTTCGCCGCTTCCAGCGCGTCCTCGAACAGCTCGCCGTCGACCCCCAGGACGGTCTTGCCGAACATCTGGATGAGGCGGCGGTAGGAGTCCCACGCGAAGCGCTCGTCGCCGGCCTGCCGGGCCAGGCCCTGGACGGACTTGTCGGAGAGGCCGATGTTGAGGACGGTGTCCATCATGCCGGGCATGGAGAACTTGGCGCCCGACCGCACCGAGACCAGCAGCGGGTCGTCGGCCTGGCCGAGCTTCTTGCCCATGCGGGCCTCCAGCGCGTCGAGGTGCGCACTCACCTCGTCACGCAGTGCCGCCGGCTCCTCGCCGCTGTCGAGGTAGACCTTGCAGGCCTCGGTGGTGATGGTGAAGCCGGGCGGGACGGGAAGGCCCAGGTTCGTCATCTCGGCGAGGTTCGCGCCCTTGCCACCGAGGAGGTCCTTGAGGTCCTTGTTGCCCTCGGTGAAGTCGTAGACGAACTTCACGCCCTCAACACTCGTACCGTGCTCAGCTGCGTGGGGATCTTTGTTTTCCGACACGGGTCTCGACTCCTCGAGGACGCGGTGGCTGCCCTGACGGCGAGGAACATACCCAGATCAAAGGCTTCTGGGGAGGTCCACTCGCGCGTCATGTGCCTGTAACCACTCGTCCGCCAGCGGATCGAAAGTCAAGGCTCGGCAAGCGATCTCAGGCGCATGTTTTCACTTCTTGAACGCACGAACCGCCCTGACCCCCTTCGAGCGCTCATGTGAGCGGAGTTTCCGCACATTTGATTTCGCTCGATGAACGATCAAAGGGTGGCACTCAGTGCCACCCTTTGGAGAAGTGCAGTCGCCCATGATCCGCTCATCTGAGCGCAGCCCTTATCAAGGGTGGCGAGAATCACGCTGCCACAGCCGACCGGATTTCACCATGCGGACGCGTCTTCGGACCGAAACCCGCCCGTCACACCCCGAGCGCGCGCAGCCGCTCCTCCACCCGCTCGGGCGCGTACAGGTGCTCCACGACCATCGCACCGGCTCCTACCAGCCCCGCCCGCTCGCCCAGCCGGGCCGTGACGACGTCGAGGCGGGCGGTGGAGCGGGGCAGCGCCCGCTGGTAGAGCAGTTCGCGCACGCCCGTGAGGAAGGGCGTTCCGGCCAAGTCTCCGGCGATCATCAGGACGCCCGGATTGAGCAGGGTCACGACGGTCGCGAGGACGTCCCCGACGCGGCGTCCGGCCTCCCGGGCGAGGCCGACCGCCTCGGGGTGCCCGGCGGCCAGCAGGTCCCGCACGTCGGAGCCGGAGGCGGCCGGCACCCCGGTCTCCGCGAGCCGCCGCGCGACCGCGCCGCCGCTCGCGACGGCGGCCAGACAGCCGTAGGAGCCGCAGCGGCACAGCGCCTGGGCGCCTTCGGGCACCCGGATGTGCCCGATGTCCCCGGCCCCGCCGTCGACGCCCCGGAACACCGAGCCGTCGACCACGACCCCGGCGCCGATGCCGGTGGAGACCTTGACCAGGACGAACGCCGAGCAGTCCGGATAGCCGGTGCGCTGCTCGCCGTAGGCCATGAGGTTGGCGTCGTTGTCCACCAGGACCGGCACCGGGTCCGCGCCCGTGTGCTCGGTGAGGGCGCGGGCCAGCCGTCCCCGTATGTCGTAGCCGTCCCAGCCGGGCATGATCGGCGGCTGCACCACGCGGCCGGACTCGCTGTCGACCGGCCCGGGCACCGCGAGTCCGACGCCGCACACCGCCTCCGCCGGCTGCCCGGCCTTCTCCAGCAACTCGGCGAACCAGCGCGCCAGTTCGCCGAGCACCACGTCCGGGCCGTCCTCCACGACGAGGGTGCCGGAGTGCTCGGCGAGGATCTCGCCGCTCAGCGACAGCACGGCCGCCCGGGCGTGCCGGGTGTCGAGGTCGGCGGCGAGGACCACCGCGTGCTCGTCGTCGAACTCCAGTGTGATCGAGGGCCGTCCGCCCAGCGGGGAGCCGACCGGCCCGCCGGCCCCCTCGCGCAGCCAGCCCGCGCGGAACAGCCGGTCCAGGCGCTGCCCGACGGTCGCCCGGGACAGTCCGGTCGCCTGCTGGAGGGCACCCCGGGTCACTGCCCGTCGCCTGCGCACCAGTTCGAGCAGATCGCCGGCGCTGGCCTGACCCGCGCCTCTGCCGGTCCTCCCGGGCATTCCGGTCATGCACACCCCCTTGTGTTTCTCAACCTTGCCTTACATAGTGGGTTTTGCGTGTTAAATAGACGTAACCTCGCCGTAGCCGCAGCCGAACCGGCCTGCCGAACGCCTTCCGGGGAGCCCCGAGTGGATCGCACCGTCCGACGCGCCCCACGTCCCACGGGACGCACCGTCGCATACGATCCGTCAGCTCCCGCGCCTCCCCTGCACGTCAGGGCCGCGGCGGTGCTGGAGGACGGCTGGACGGGGACCTCCACGGTGCCCTCGCGCGGCCTGTACCCGCACCAGTGGTCCTGGGACTCGGCGTTCATCGCGATCGGCCTGCGGCACCTGTCGCCGTTACGGGCCCAGACGGAGCTGGAGACGCTGCTCGCGGCGCAGTGGGCGGACGGGCGCGTCCCGCACATCGTCTTCAACCCCTCCGTCCCGCTCGACGCGTACTTCCCGAGCCCCGACTTCTGGCGCTCGTCGGCCGCGGGGCGCGCCGCGGGCGCCCCGCGCACCGTACAGACCTCCGGGATCGTCCAGCCACCGGTCCACGCGCTGGCCGCGTGGCTGGTGCACCTCGCCGACCCGGGCCTGTCCCGGGCGCGCGGCTTCCTCGGCCGGGCCTACCCCCGCCTCGCCGCCTGGCACCGCTATCTGCTGCACCGGCGCGACCTGGGCGGCGGCGGCCTGGTCTCCGTCGTGCACCCCTGGGAACAGGGTATGGACAACAGCCCCTGCTGGGACCGCCCGCTCTCCCGGGTCACCCCGGCCCCGGCCCGCTCCTTCCGCCGCGCCGACCTCGCCCACGGCGCGCCCGAGGACCGGCCGACGGACCTGGACTACGGGCGCTACGTGCGTCTCGCGGCGGACTACCGGGACGGCGGGTACGCCGACGGCGAGGGCGGGTTCGCCGTCGAGGACCCCGCCTTCAACGCGCTGCTCATCGCCTCCGAGTACGCCCTGGCCCGGATCGCGTGCGAGCTCGGCGCGCCCGCCCCGGCCCGGATCGCCCGCGCCGAACGGCTGACCGGGGCGCTGGTGGAGCGGCTGTGGGACCCGGCCGCGGGGATGTTCCTGTGCCGGGACGTGCGCGCCGGGGAGCCGATCCCCGAGCGCGGGGTCTCCGGGCTCATCCCGCTGCTGCTGCCGGACCTGCCGCGCGACCTCGTGGCCACCCTGGTGCACACGGTCTGCGGCCCGCACTTCGGCCTCGGCGGCACGACCCGCCTGGTCCCGAGCTACGACCTGCTCGGCGAGGCCTTCGACGCGCACCGCTACTGGCGCGGCCCGGCCTGGTTCAACACCAACTGGCTGCTGGAGCGCGGGCTGCGGCTGCACGGCGAGCGCGGCCGGGCCGACGCGCTGCGCAAGGGCATCCTGCACACCGCCGGCGCCTCCGGCTTCGCGGAGTACGTCGACCCGTACACGGGACAGGCCTGCGGCGCCACCGGCTTCGGCTGGACCGCCGCGCTCACGCTCGACCTGCTGCACGACCGGCCCGCAGGGGACCGGAACGGCCTCACGGCGATCAAGGGAGGGGACCGGGGATGACGGACCGGCATCATCTGCTCGTGCACGGCCAGACGTTCGCCGCCGTGGGCGATCGCGGCGACATCAGCGGCTACCGGGGCGGCAGCGCCCCCGACGGCATGTTCGTCCGGGACGCGCGGCACCTGAGCCGGTGGCAGCTCACCGTCGACGGCGCCGTGCCGGAGACGCTGACACCGGTCGCCGACGGGGACACCGCGCGCTGCGTCCTCGTCCCGCGCGGCGGCCGCAACGAACCGCCCGCCTGCACGCTCTTCCGCGAACAGGCCGTCGGGGACGCCTCGTTCGTGGAGTCGCTGCGCGTGACCAGCAACCGCCCGGTGCCGACGACGGTCCGCCTCGCGGTCACCGCCGACGCCGACTTCACCGACCAGTTCGAGCTGCGCTCGGACCACCGCACCTACCCGAAGGCCGGTGCCGTCCGCTCCCGCCAGGTCCTGGACCACGGCGTGGAGTTCGTCTACCGGCGCGGGGAGTGGCGCTCCGTCACGAGCGTGACGGCCGAGCCCCGGCCGGACGCCGTGGAGGAGACCGGCACCGGCGCCCGCCGCCTGGTGTGGACCGTGGACCTCGCCCCGCACGGCACCGCCGAGCTGCTGCTGCGGGTGATCGCCCGCCCGCACGGCGACAAACGGGCCCTGCGTGTGCCGCGCTCCCCCGCCGCCGTCCAGCGGCATCTCATCGACCGGGAGGGCGCGTTCATGGAAGGGGTGGCGTTCCCGAGCGGCTGGCCGGAGCTGGCCGCGGCCTGCGCGCGGGGCCTCGCCGACCTGGCCGCGCTCCAGGTGCCGGCGACCGGCCCGGACGGCGAGGAACTGCGCGTCCCGGCCGCGGGCGCCCCCTGGTTCCTCACCCTGCTGGGCCGGGACGCCCTGCTGACCTCGCTGTTCGCCCTGCCCTACCGGCCGGGCCTGGCCGCCGCGACCCTGCCCGCGCTCGCCGCGACCCAGGCCACGCGCGGCTGCGCCGACGAGGTCGCGCAGCCCGGGAAGATCGTGCACGAGGTGCGGCACGGCGAGCTGGCCCACTTCGGCCAGGTCCCCTACCGCCGCTACTACGGTTCGGTCGACGCCACCCCGCTCTTCCTCGTCCTGCTCGGCGCGTACACCGAGCACACCGGCGAGACGGACCTGGCCCGCCGCCTCGAACCCCATGCCCGCGCGGCCGTCGGCTGGATGCTCGACCACGGCGGCCTCACCTCGCGCGGCTACCTGGTCTACCGCGCCGACCAGGGCGGCCTCGCCAACCAGAACTGGAAGGACTCCCCCGGCGCCATCTGCTCCGCCGACGGCACCCGCCCGCACGGCCCGGTCACGGCGGCCGGCGCCCAGGGCTACGCCTACGACGCGCTGCGCCGCACGGCGTGGCTCGCGCGCACGGTGTGGCAGGACGGGACGTACGCGGACCTGCTGGAGCAGGCGGCCGGTGACTTGCGCGACCGGTTCCAGCGGGACTTCTGGATGCCGGAGCACTCCTTCCCGGCGCTCGCGCTCGACGGCCGCGGCGACCGGGTCGACGCGCTCGCCTCCGACGCCGGGCACCTGCTGTGGTCGGGCCTGCTGGACAAGGAGTACGGCGAACAGGTCGGGCGGCGCCTGCTGGAGCCGGACTTCTTCTCCGGCTGGGGCGTGCGCACCCTGGCCGCCGGGCAGCCGGCGTACCACCCGCTCTCGTACCACCGCGGTTCCGTGTGGCCGCACGACAACGCGCTGATCGCCCTGGGCCTGGCCCGTTACGGGCTGCACGACGAGGCCCGCGCGGTCGCCCACGGCCTGGTCGACGCGGCGTCCGCGACCGGCCACCGGCTGCCCGAGGTGCTCGCCGGGTACGGGCGGGACACGCATCCGGAGCCGGTGCCGTACCCGCACGCGTGCGTGCGCGAGTCCCGTTCGGCGTCGGCCCCGTTGGCGCTGCTCACGGCGGTCGGTGGTGCCTGAGGGGCCGGTTGGCCGTCCGTTTGCCGGGTGTTCGCCGAGCGTCGGCCCGGCGGGCTGAACGCGCCCGGCCGGCGCTCCGTACGGAACGGCGGCGGACCCGTCCCCCCACGCGGGTCCGCCCTCTCGCCGCGTTCCGTACGGGAAGGACCCCCGGGTGCCTGTCTTCACACGCCTCCGCCAGCCGTCGCCGCCGGGCAGTCCGGAGGCCGGGCCGGGGAGGCGGCAGGAGGAACGCCCGGCCGAGGGAGCGGCGGCGTCCGGATCCCGGTTCGCGCCCCTGCGCGCCTGGCGCGCCCGCCACCCCCGGGCCGCCCGCGCGCTGCATCTCGCCACCACCGCCCTCGCGGCCGTCCTGGTCCTCGGTGCCCTGCTGCTGCCCAACACGCTCCCCGCCCTCGGACCGGGCAGCTTCACCCGGGTCCCGGCGGAGGCGGTCATCGGCGCCGTCGTCGTGCTGGTGCTGCCGCGCAGGCCCCGGCTGGCCGCCGCGGTGCTCTGCGGGCTCGGCCTGACCGTGCTGACGGCCGTGAACCTGCTCGACATGGGGTTCAACGAGTACCTGGGCCGGGGCTTCAACGCCGCCCTCGACTGGGACCTGCTCCCCGACGCCCAGTCCTACGTGGCGGACACGCTGGGCGGCACCGTCGCGACGGCGGCCGCCGTCGGCGCGGTCCTGCTCGTGCTGCTGCTGGCGGCCGTCCTGGTCGCCGCCTCGGTCCGGCTCGCGCAGACGCTGGCCCGCCACCGGGTCCGGGCGACCCAGGGGGCCCTGGCCGCCGGCACCGTCTGGGTCACCTGCTCCGCTCTGGGCCTCACGCTCTTCGGCGGTCCGATCGCCTCCGAGCGTGCGGCCGGCGCCCTCCGGGCGCACGCCCAGCGCACGGTGGACTCGCTGCGGGACGAGGCCGCGTTCGTGCAGCAGGCCAAGGCGGACCGTTTCGGCAACACCCCACCCGGCCAGCTCCTGCCCGGCCTGCGCGGCAAGGACGTGATCTTCACGTTCATCGAGAGCTACGGCCGCAGCGCCGTCGAGGACCCGGTCATGGCACCCGGCGTCGGGCGGACCCTGGACACGAGCACCGCGGCCCTGGAGAAGGCCGGCTTCCGGGCCCGCAGCGGCTGGCTGACCTCGGCGACCTTCGGCGGCAGCAGCTGGCTCGGCCACTCCACGACCATGTCCGGGCTGTGGATCGACAACCAGCGGCGCTACCGCACGGTGACCGCGGGCGAGCACCTCACCCTCACCAAGGCCTTCCAGAGGACCGGGGCGTGGGACACGGTCGGCGTGATGCCGGGCGTGCAGAAGGGCTGGCCGGAGGAGGAGTGGTACGGCCTCGACCGGCTCTACGACGCCTTCGACCTGGGCTACCGGGGCCCGAAGTTCAGCTGGTCGACCATGCCCGACCAGTACGCGCTGGAGGCGTTCCAGCGCCGGGTGCACGGGAAGAAGCGGGACAAGCCGCTGATGTCGTTCGTGATCCTGACGTCCAGTCACCAGCCCTGGGCGCCCCTGCCGAGGATGGTCGGCTGGGACGAACTCGGCGACGGTTCGGTCTTCGACGCGATCCAGAAGGCCGGCCACAAGGCCTCGGACGTCCTCACCGACACCACCAGGTCCCGCGAGGAGTACGGCAAGTCCATCCAGTACTCGGTCACCAGCCTCACCCAGTGGCTGGAGCGCTACGGCACCGACGACACCGTCCTGGTCTTCCTCGGCGACCACCAGCCCATCGCCCGGGTCAGCGGCGACCGCGCCTCGCGGGACGTGCCGGTGTCCCTGGTCGCCAGGGACCCGAAGGTGCTGGAGAAGATCGACGGCTGGAACTGGACGGAGGGCCTCAAGCCCGCCGCCGACGCGCCGGTGTGGCGGATGGACTCCTTCCGCGACCGCTTCCTGACGGCGTACGGCTCGACACCGCACCCCTCGAAGGGCTGATCAGCCGCCGGAGGTGTCGAGTTCGGCGTCCTCGCCGACCCAGGCGCAGTCGTAGGGGTCCTTCAGCCAGCCGTCCGGCAGCACCACGCGGTTGTTGCCGGAGGTGCGGCCTCGGGGCCCGTCGGCGCCGGCCGGCCAGGGCTGGTCGAGGTCCAGTTCGTCGAGGCCGGAGCGCAGCTCCTCAAGGGACGAGGTGATCGCGAGGCGCTTGCGCATCTCGGAACCGACCGCGAAGCCCTTGAGGTACCAGGCGACGTGCTTGCGGAAGTCGATCACGCCCCGGGACTCGTCGCCGATCCACTCCCCGAGCAGCGTGGCGTGCCGGACCATGACGTCGGCGACCTCGCGCAGGGTGGGCCGGGCGATGTCCTCGGTGCGGCCCTCGAAGGCGGCGACCAGGTCGGCGAAGAGCCAGGGCCGGCCCAGGCAGCCGCGTCCGACCACGACACCGTCGCAGCCGGTCTCGCGCACCATCCGCAGGGCGTCCTGGGCGGACCAGATGTCGCCGTTGCCGAGCACCGGGATCTCCGGTACGTGCTCCTTGAGCCGGGCGATGGCGTCCCAGTCGGCGGTGCCGCCGTAGTGCTGGGCGGCGGTGCGGCCGTGCAGGGCGATGGCGGTGACGCCCTCCTCGACGGCGATCCGGCCGGCGTCGAGATAGGTGATGTGGTCGTCGTCGATGCCCTTGCGCATCTTCATCGTCACGGGCAGCCCGCCGGCGCCGCTGACGGCCTCGCGCAGGATGGCCCGCAGCAGGTTCCGCTTGTACGGCAGCGCCGAGCCGCCGCCCTTGCGGGTGACCTTCGGCACCGGGCAGCCGAAGTTGAGGTCGATGTGGTCGGCGAGGTCCTCCTCCGCGATCATGCGGACGGCCTTGCCGACGGTGACCGGGTCCACGCCGTAGAGCTGGATCGACCGGGGCCGCTCCGTCGCGTCGAAGTGGATGAGCTGCATGGTCTTCTCGTTGCGTTCGACCAGCGCCCTGGTGGTGATCATCTCGCTGACGAACAGGCCCTTGCCGCCGCTGAACTCCCGGCACAGGGTGCGGAAGGGCGCGTTGGTGATCCCGGCCATGGGGGCCAGGACGACGGGCGGCTGGACGGTGTGCGGGCCGATCTGCAGGGGCGTGGACATGCCTCCATTGTGCCGTGCAATGAAATGGCAAAGTTCATTAGTTAGGCACACTATCGAAATCGGCGTACGATGGAACGCATGCCCGAGCTCAGCCCCCGCCGCCGCATGCTCGTCCTCGCCATCTGCTGCATGAGCCTGCTGATCGTGAGCCTGGACAACACCGTCCTGAACGTGGCCCTGCCCTCCATGCAGCAGGACCTGCACGCCGGCACCTCGGGCCTGCAGTGGACGATCGACGCCTACACGCTGGTCCTGGCCTCGCTGCTGATGCTCGCGGGTTCCACCGCCGACCGGATCGGCCGCAAGCGCGTCTTCATGGCGGGCCTGGTCGTCTTCACGCTCGGCTCGGTCCTGTGCTCCCTCGCGCCGAACCTGGAGGCACTGGTCGCCTTCCGGATGGTGCAGGCGGTGGGCGGCTCGATGCTCAACCCGGTCGCCATGTCGATCATCACCAACACGTTCACGGACCCGCGCGAGCGGGCCCGGGCGATCGGCGCGTGGGGCGCGGTCGTCGGCATCTCCATGGCCGCCGGCCCGCTGGTCGGGGGCCTGCTGGTGGAGTCGGTCGGCTGGCGCTCCATCTTCTGGATCAACCTGCCGGTGGGCCTGGCGGCCCTGCTGCTCACCCTGCGGTTCGTCCCCGAGTCCCGCGCGCCCCGGGCCCGCCGCCCGGACCCGGTCGGGCAGGTGCTGGTGATCGCGCTGTTCGGTTCCCTGACGTACGCGATCATCGAGGCGCCGAGCACGGCCCTCACGTCCCTCGCACCGCTGGTGGTCCTGGCCCTGGCCGCCCTCGCCGCGCTGCTCCTGTACGAGCCGCGCCGCGCGGAACCCCTGATCGACCTGCGCTTCTTCCGCTCGGCTCCGTTCAGCGGGGCGACGGTCATCGCCGTCAGCGCGTTCGCGGCGCTCGGCGGCTTCCTGTTCCTGTCGACGCTGTACCTGCAGAACGTGCGGGGGCTGACCGCCCTGGAGGCGGGCCTGTGGATGCTGCCGATGGCGGTGCCGACCTTCCTGTGCGCACCGCTGTCCGGCCGCCTGGTCGGCACGCGGGGGCCCCGGCTGTCCCTGGTGATCGCGGGCCTCGCGATGACGGCGAGCGCCGTCCTCTTCGCCGTGTTCGAGGCGGAGACCTCGAACGTCACGCTCTTCGCCGGCTACGTCCTGTTCGGCGTCGGCTTCGGCTTCGTCAACGCGCCCATCACCAACACGGCGGTCTCCGGCATGCCCCGGGCCCAGGCGGGCGTGGCGGCGGCCGTCGCCTCGACCAGCCGGCAGCTCGGGCAGACGCTGGGCGTCGCGGTGGTGGGCGCGGTGCTCGCCTCCGGCGTGGGCAGCGCCTCGTACCGCGAGGCCTTCGTGTCCGCCGCGCGGCCGGGGTGGTGGATCCTCGTGGCGTGCGGGTTCGCGGTGCTGGTGCTCGGGGCCGTGACCAGTGGGCGGTGGGCCAGGGGGACCGCCGAGCGGACGGCCGGGAGGCTGGCGTCGCCGGAGGTGCGGGACGCGGCGGTGACCGCGGAGCGGGCCTGACCGCGGAGCGGGCCTGACCGCGGGTGAGCCGCGTTGTCACAGGGCTGCGTTCCCCTGCCAGCAGCCGTGGACCCGCCTGAGGGAGGACGGCCGCTCGTCCGTGCGGGCAGCGAGCACGAGCACGAGGACGTGCTCGTCGCCCGCGGGACCGCGGAGTTCGTCCGCCGGGGCCTGAGGGCCGCGTCCCGTGGGCACGTCCGCGCGGCCTGACGAACCGCTTACGGGGAAGACCTGTTGGTGTCGGCCGTGCCGCACACTCCGTGCTGCGAGCGAACCGGAACGGCCGGATACCTGGACAGGGGAGGCGTCATGGCGCACATCGACACGAGCAAGGTCAGCCGCTGGGACCTGCACGGCCGCGAACACGTGGTGCGGGTGCTGCGTACGGGCGTGCAGCGCACGATCAGTTGCGACACCTGCGGCTGGCGCAGAGGCGCCCAGTTCCTGCCCTGGCTGAAGGCGGAGGAACACCTGACGGAGGCCCACCAGGCGACGGTGGATCCGACGGCGGCGTGAGCGGGGCGCGGGAGCGGCCCTAGTAGAGGATCGAGGGCAGGTACGCCCCGTCCGGCACGGTGTAGAGGCCGATGGTCATCAGGCTCAGCAGCTGCACGACTTCGAGGCCGTGGGACAGGCACCACCGCAGCAGCGCGGCGTCGCTCACCGGGACGAGGATGCCCGGGCCGCCGAACTGCGGGGCCGCCGCGATGAGCGCCTGGAGGTCCGGGGTGGTCTCGCCCACGGCGTGCGCGAAGAACGCCAGATCGGTGGCGTACCCGGTGACCCGTCCGGCGCGCTCCACGACCCGCGCCGTGCCCTGCTTCAGCGCGTCGGCGACCTCGCCGCCGCGGTCGACGCCGTGGACCTGCCGGCACACCTCGTTGCAGGCGCCCAGGTCCGCGTCCACGGCCTCCCGCACCGTGTACCCGGGCAGCGCGCCGCGCAGCGGCGGCCCCTGTACACAGGCCACGGTCGCGCGGTGGACGAAGCCGAGGCTCACGTACAGCGAGAACGACCGGTTGTGGTAGCCGCTCTGCAGCAGGCGGACGCCCGGCGAGCCGCGCTCGTCGGCCCGCTCCAGCACGTCGCGCATCAGACGGCGCCCCACGCCCGCGTTCTGCACGGCCGGGTCGACGGTGACGGGTCCGACCCCGACGACGGCCGAGCGCTCGTCGAGGAAGTTGCTGCCGACGATCCGCCCGTCGAGCTCGGCGACGACACCGTAGAACCCCGGGTGGGTCAGAGCGCCCTCGATCAGTGCGACCCCGACCTCGGGGCTCGGGATGTCGGGAGGGAACGCGTGCCGCTCGGCGATCCCGGCGAAGGCCTCGTAGCAGATCCGGCCGCACTCAGCGGCGTCGTCAGGGGTGCCCGGGCGCAGTGTGAGGTCCACCATCGCCATCCCCTCGTCCACGCGTCCCCCGTGGCGGCCCGCCCCTCCCTTCCATCCTGTGCCCGACGGGGCCCGGGCGCACCCGGTGCGGCAGGGTCCCCTCAGGCCCGCAGCCCCCGCACCAGCACGTCGACGACCGCCGTGAAGTCCGCCTCGGCCCCCGGTTCCTCCCACTCCCGCGCGTAACAGGGGTCGTGGAAGCGGCCCGTGGCCTGGAAGACCGCGCGGGCCGTGGCCTCCGGGTCGGCGGAGGCGAAGGCGCCGGACTCCACGCCGGCCCGGACGATGCGGGTCAACTGGGCGGTCAGGTCGGCGATGTGCTCGCCGACCGCCGCGCCGTTCTCGCCGGTGAGGACCGTGTAGGTGGCGAACAGCTCCGGGTCCGCGCCCGCCTTGCGGCGCTTGGCGGCGAACAGCGCGGCGAGCCAGTCCCGCAGCCGCCCCTCCGGGGGGCCGTCACCGGCCGCGATCCCGGCCAGCTCGCCGGAGGTGCGGTCCAGCCAGCGTTTGGTGACCGCCTCGCGCAGGGCCGCCTTCGTCCGGAAGTGCCGGTAGACGCTGCCGTGGCTGACGCCGAGCGCGCGGGCCACGTCGACCACGGTGGCCTTGGCCGGGCCGTGGCGGCGCAGCACCTCCTCGGTCGCCTCGAGGATGCGCTCGGCGGTCAGGGTCTCGCTGGTCGGTGCCATGCCCCGACCGTACCCGGAGCCCGGTTCACGCTTCGAGGTGCGCCATCTGCGCCGCCGGGTAGCGGTCGCCGGCGGCGGCTCCGGCGGGCACGGCCTCCTCGATCGCGGTGAGGTCGGCCGCGTCCAGCGTCACCTCCAGGGCGCCCAGTGCCTCGGCGAGCCGGTCGCGGCGGCGGGCACCGACCAGCGGCACGATGTCCGCGCCGCGGCTGAGCACCCAGGCGATGGCGATCTGCGCGACGGTGACGCCCTTCTGCTCGGCGATCTTCCGCAGCGCCTCGACGAGTCCGAGGTTGTGGGTGAGGTTGTCGCCCTGGAAGCGCGGGGACATCGCCCGGAAGTCGCCGGCGCCCAGCTGCCGGTCCGCCGTGAAGTGCCCGGAGATCAGGCCGCGGGAGAGCACTCCGTAGGCCGTGACGCCGATGCCCAGCTCGCGGACGGCCGGCAGGATCTCGGCCTCGATGCCGCGCGAGATCAGGGAGTACTCGATCTGGAGGTCCGAGATCGGCGCCGTGGCGGCGGCCCGGCGGATGGTCTCGGCGCCGACCTCGCTGAGGCCGATGTGCCGCACGTGGCCCTGCTCGACCAGCTCCGCGATCGCGCCGACCGTCTCCTCGATCGGCACGTCGGGGTCGAGCCGGGCGATGCGGTAGACGTCGATGTGGTCGACGCCGAGCCGCTGCAGGGAGTAGGCGGCGAAGTTCTTCACGGCGGCGGGCCGGCCGTCGTAGCCGAGCCAGCTGCCGTCCGGGCCGCGCAGGGCCCCGAACTTCACACTGACCCGGGCCTGCTCGCGCCGGGCGGCGGGGGCCGCGCGCAGGGCCTCGCCGATCAGCATCTCGTTGTGGCCCATGCCGTAGAAGTCGCCGGTGTCGAGCAGGGTGACGCCCGCTTCGAGCGCCGCGTGGATCGTCGCGACGGACTCGGCCCGGTCCGCCTCGCCGTACAGCGCGGACATGCCCATGCAGCCGAGACCGAGGGCGGAGACCTGGGGGCCGGTGGTTCCGAGGGATCGGGTTCGCATCGTCATGCCCTCCACGATGACACGACAGCTGACAGATTTCAATATCTGTCATTCCATACTTGTCAGCTACCGGGCCGTGACCGCCAGCTTGGCGCCCAGCGCCACGAACGACCCCGCGAAGCCCCGGCGCAGCCAGGCCATGACCCTCGGACGGCCCAGCACCCGGCCGCGCACCGAGGCGGCCAGCAGCCCGTAGGCGGCGAACACCACGAAGGTGGCCAGCATGAACACCCCGCCGAGCCCGGCCATCCGCGCCAGCGCGTGCGGCTCCCCCGGGGTCACGAACTGCGGCAGGAACGCGAAGAAGAAGATCGTCAGCTTCGGGTTGAGGATGTTGATGAGCACGCCCCGCACGATCACCTGCCGCGCGGACGGCGGGGCGGGCTCCCGCTCCCCCGTCCCGAGGGCGTCCTTGTCGCGCAGCGTGGCCCAGGCCATGTACAGCAGGTAGGCCACACCGGCGTACTTCAGCACCTGGAAGGCGGTGGCACTGGCGTGCAGCAGGGCGGCCACGCCGGTCACCGTGGCCAGCAGGTGCGGCACGATCCCGAGGGTGCAGCCGACGGCCGCGACGACACCGGCGCGGCGGCCCCGGGAGAGTGCCGCGGCGAGGGTGTAGACGACACCGGTGCCCGGCGTCGCGACGACGATCAGGGTGGTCAGCAGGAAGGCGAGGCTCATGCCGTCACCCTGACGCGCCCCCGGGCCCGGGGACAGGACCAATTCCCCCCGCCGTTACAGGACCAATCCCCGGCGCCCCAGCGACCTCAACGACCCCACCGCTCGACACACTTCACACACGCCCGGACAATGGAAAGTGCCGGAGAGCGGTCTCCCCGGCGGCGCCCGCCCACCGGTCGCGCGGAACTCTGCGCCGCCCGAGGGAGCGCGCCATGACGGTCCGTATCGCCACCTTCAACATGGAGAACCTCTTCCGCCGCCCCGCGGTCCTCGGCCTCCAGGACGTCGAGCGGCGCCGGCGGATCCTGGCCGACTTCGCCGAGCTGGTGTCCCTGCTCGACCTGGCGACCTATGAGCGGGACGAGAAGCTCCGGATCGCCGAACTCATCAAGAAGCACAGGGCCTATGCGACGGACCCCGACGCCCCTCCGCCGATCTTCATCAACCAGACCCGCGGGGGAGCCAATCTCTTCCAGACGTCCGGGCGGCCCGGGTCGGCCGACTTCGAGGTGCGGATCCTCGCCAACGGCCGCAGGAACTGGTCCGGTTGGGCCGAACTCGTGCGGGAGGACCTCGACGGGGACGCCGTGCGGAACACCGGCAAGGTGGTCACCGAGGTCAACGCCGACATCCTGCTCACGGTCGAGGTCGAGGACCGCCTCACCCTGGACCGCTTCAACGAGCAGATCGTGGGCGGCCCGGCCGAAGGGAAGCCGTATCCCTACAACATGCTGATCGACGGCAACGACGTCCGCGGCATCGACATCGGCATCCTGAGCCGCTTCCCGATCAGGTCCGTGCGGTCGCACATCTTCGACCCCGATCCGGACGCATCCGGCAATCCGCTGTTCAGCCGCGACTGCCCCGAGTTCGAGATCGAGATCAGCACCGCTCCCGGGGAGGAGCCCTTGTGGCTCCTGGGAAACCACCTCAAGAGCAAGTTCAACGACAACCCGAAGCTGCGGGAGAACCAGGCCGAGCGGGTCGCGGAGCTCTACCAGGCCGCCCTCACACGCTCTTCGCGCGTGCTGGTCGCCGGGGACATGAACGATGCGCCCGGCAGCGCACCGGTCAGCGCTCTCCTGGCCACCGGCCTGCAGGACGTGATGAGCCACCCGAGCTACAGAGGGCTGCCCGGCACGTTCGGGGAGTGCGACTCGCCACGGCGCAAGATCGACTACCTGCTGCTGTCCCCGTCGCTGTGGAGCCAGGTGCAGCACGTCGGGCTGGAGACCCGCGGAATCTTCGCCGAGGGCATCAAGTCCTTCACCAGCGTGAAGTCGAAGACCACCGCAGCCTCCGACCACGCGGCCCTCTACGCCGACCTGGACCTGTAACGGGTCGGACCCCGCGTGCCGAAGGGGCAGCGGGGTCCGACAGGGGCGCGGGGCTGTATCGCTGTGCGGTTTCGCCGCGTGGGCGCGACAAGCCACGACGATCCGCGCCCGGCGGATCACACCAGCCGGGCAGACGCTGCCCCGTCGATCGACTAGCAGCCGACCAGGCGAGCCGCCAGGTACCCCTCGATCTGGTCGAGGGAGACGCGCTCCTGCTTCATCGAGTCACGCTCGCGGACGGTGACCGCGTTGTCCTCCAGCGTGTCGAAGTCGACGGTCACGCAGAACGGCGTGCCGATCTCGTCCTGACGGCGGTAGCGGCGGCCGATGGCGCCGGCGTCGTCGAACTCGATGTTCCAGTGCTGGCGCAGCGCCTGGGCGAGGCCCTTGGCCTTCGGCGACAGCTCCGGGTTGCGGGACAGCGGCAGCACCGCGACCTTCACCGGGGCGAGGCGGTGGTCCAGGCGCAGCACCGTGCGCTTCTCCATCTTGCCCTTGGCGTTGGGCGCCTCGTCCTCGACGTAGGCGTCCAGCAGGAACGCCAGCATCGCGCGGCCGACACCGGCCGCGGGCTCGATGACGTACGGGGTCCAGCGCTCGCCGGCCTCCTGGTCGAAGTAGGTGAGGTCCTGGCCGGAGGCCTTGGAGTGGGCGCCGAGGTCGTAGTCGGTGCGGTTGGCCACGCCCTCCAGCTCACCCCACTCGCTGCCGCCGAACTGGAAGCGGTACTCGATGTCGGCGGTGCGCTTGGAGTAGTGGGAGAGCTTCTCCTTCGGGTGCTCGTACCACCGCATGTTCTCCTCGCGCAGGCCCAGGCCGGTGTACCAGTTCCAGCGCTGCTCCATCCAGTACTCCTGCCACTTCTCGTCCTCGCCCGGCTTGACGAAGAACTCCATCTCCATCTGCTCGAACTCGCGGGTGCGGAAGATGAAGTTGCCGGGCGTGATCTCGTTGCGGAAGGACTTGCCCATCTGGGCGATGCCGAACGGCGGCTTGCGGCGCGAGGTGGTCTGCACCTGCGAGAAGTTGGTGAAGATGCCCTGCGCGGTCTCGGGACGCAGGTAGGCGATGGAGCCGGAGTCCTGGGTCGGGCCGAGGTGCGTGGACAGCAGGCCCGAGAACTGCTTGGGCTCGGTGAACTGGCCCTTGTTGCCGCAGTTGGGGCAGTTGACGTCGGCCAGGCCGTTCTCCGGCAGGCGGTTGTGCTTGGCCTCGTAGGCCTCCTCCAGGTGGTCCGCGCGGAACCGCTTGTGGCAGGAGGTGCACTCGGTCAGCGGGTCCGTGAAGGTGGCGACATGGCCGGAGGCGACCCAGACCTCGGGGGCCAGGATCACGGACGAGTCGATACCCACGACGTCCTCGCGGGACGTCACCATGTAGCGCCACCACTGGCGCTTGAGGTTCTCCTTGAGCTCGACACCGAGGGGGCCGTAGTCCCAAGCGGCGCGCTGACCGCCGTAGATCTCACTACAGGGGAATACGAAGCCACGGCGCTTGCTCAGGCTGACGATGGTGTCGATCTTGTCGGCGGCCACGGTGCTCTCTTCATTACGACGACGGGCGACGAAGCGAGATGCTTCCAGCGAATGACTCAGGTTACCGGCGGGGGCGCCCCCTCAATCAAATCGCTCCCCCTCCCCGGCCCTCAAGGCCCTGGTGAGGCGGTTTGTTGACAACGGTTTCCATATTTGTTGAAAATGAGTGTCATGAACGTACGACGACGCCTCATACCCGCCGCCCTGGCCTCCGCTCTCGGCCTGGGCGCCCTGACCGCCTGCTCCAGCGACAGCGCGGCGACGGGCAACACGGACAAGTTCGACGTCGTCGCCTCCTTCTACCCGATGGCGTTCCTCGCCGAGCAGATCGGCGGCGACCACGCGAACGTCACGAGCCTGACCGAACCCGGCCAGGAACCGCACGACCTGGAGATCAGCACCAAGCAGCGGGCGCAGCTGGAGGAGGCCGACGCCGCGCTCTTCCTCAAGGGCCTACAGCCCGCCGTCGACGAGGCCGTCGCGCAGACCGGCATCAAGACGAAGATCGACGCCGCCACGCTCACCACCCTCGAGGACCACGGCACCGGCGGCCACAGCCACGAGGGTGAGGAGGGCCACTCCGAGGAAGGCCACGCCGAGGAGGAAGGCCACGCCGAGGAGGAGGAGCACGCCCGCGACCCGCACATCTGGCTCGACCCGGTGAAGTACGCCGAGGTCGCCGAGGGCGTGGGCAAGGCCTTCGAGAAGGCCGACCCCGAGAACGCGGCCGACTACGCGAAGAACACCGCGGCCCTGGTGAAGAAGCTGAACGGCCTGAACGCCGACTTCGAGAACGGGCTGAAGAACACCAGGACCAAGGTCTTCTTCACCAACCACGCCGCCTTCGGCTACCTCGCCGAGCGCTACGGCCTCACCCAGGAGGCCATCTCCGGCCTGGACCCCGAGAGCGAGCCCAGCGGCGCCCGGGTCCGCGAGCTCCAGGAGGAGGCCAAGGCCGACGGCGTCACCACCGTCTTCTACGAGACACTGGTGTCGGACAAGACCGCGAAGACCCTCGCCCGCGACGCGAACCTGAAGACGGACGTCCTCGATCCGCTGGAGGGCATCACCGGCAAGTCGCGCGGCGACGACTACTTCCAGGTCATGGAAGCCAACCTCAAGGCCCTGCAGAAGGCCCTGGGAGCCAAGTGATCGACCCATCGGAGGACGGCATGACCGAGCCCGTCGTATCCCTGCGCGGCGTCCGCGCGGACCTGGGCTCGCGGCCCGTGCTGCGCGGCATCGACCTCACCGTGCGCCGCGGTGAGGTCGTCGCGCTGCTCGGCGCGAACGGCTCGGGCAAGTCGACGGCCGTGCGCAGCGTGATCGGCCAGGTGCAGACCGCCGCCGGCGAGATCCGGCTGTTCGGCACGGACCGCGGGCGGTTCCGCGACTGGCACCGGGTGGGCTACGTCCCGCAGCGCACCACGGCCGCGTCCGGCGTGCCCGCCACGGTGACCGAGGTGGTGTCCTCCGGCCGCCTGTCACGGGCCCGCTTCGGCGTCCTGCGCAAGGCCGACCACGCGGCCGTCCGGCGCGCCCTGGACCTCGTCGGCATGGCCGACCGGGCCAAGGACCCGGTCGAGGCCCTCTCCGGCGGCCAGCACCAGCGTGTCCTGATCGCCCGCGCCCTCGCCTCCGAACCCGAACTGCTGATCATGGACGAGCCGATGGCGGGCGTCGACCTGGCCAGCCAGGAGGTCCTCGCGCACACGCTCCGGGAGCAGGTCTCCCAGGGCGCGACGGTCCTGCTCGTGCTGCACGAACTGGGCCCGCTGGAGCCCCTCATAGACCGGGCGGTCGTCCTGCGGGACGGCTGCGTCGTGCACGACGGGCCGCCCCCGAAGGCCGTCGGACAGCACGCCCTGCCCGGCCACGACCACGTACACCCGCACGCACCGGCGGGCGCCGAACCGATCCGCACGGGACTGCTGAGCTGATGGACTTCCTCGACTACGCCTTCATGCAGCGGGCGCTGCTCGCCGCCGTCCTGGTCGGCATCACCGCCCCCGCGGTCGGCATCTACCTGGTCCAGCGCCGCCAGGCCCTGATGGGCGACGGCATCGGCCACGTGGCGATGACCGGTGTCGGCCTCGGCTTCCTGCTGACCTGGTCCCCGGTGTGGATGGCGACCCTGGTCTCCGTCCTCGGCGCGGTGCTCATGGAGCTGATCCGCTGGTACGGCAAGACCCGCGGCGACATCGCCCTCGCGATGCTCTTCTACGGCGGCATGGCCGGCGGTGTGATGTTCATCAACCTCGCGCCGACGGGCTCCAACGCCAACCTCACCTCCTACCTGTTCGGCTCCCTGTCGACGGTGTCCGAGTCGGACGTGACGGCCATCTGCGTGCTGGCCGCCTTCGTCGTGCTGGTCACCCTGGGCCTGCGCCGGCAGCTGTTCGCGGTCAGCCAGGACGAGGAGTTCGCGCGGGTGACGGGGCTGCCGGTGCGCGCCCTGAACCTGCTGACGGCGGTCACCGCGGCGGTCACCGTGACGGTGGCGATGCGCGTGGTCGGCCTGCTCCTGGTGAGCGCGCTGATGGTGGTGCCCGTCGCCGCCGCCCAGCAGATCGCCCGCAGCTTCGCCGCGACCTTCGTGGTCGCCGTCGCCATCGGGATCAGCGTGACGATCGGCGGCACGGTCACGTCGTACTACCAGGACGTGCCGCCCGGCGCGACGATCGTGCTGCTGACCATCGGCGCCTTCCTCGTGCTGACGGCGGTCGCGGCCCCGCTGGCCCGCCGCCGCGCCCGGGCCCGGGCCGCCGCGCAGAGCGCGGGTGACCCCACCGAGTGCGCGATTCCGGGCAGCCGGGAGCCGGCCGACGGGGTCGGCGTCTGACCGCCCCCACACCGGGCTGGCACAATGGCCCGGGCAAGGCAGACGTGAGGAGGCAACGGTGACGACCGCTGGACCGTCCGTGAAGGGCCGCGCCACCAAGCAGCGGGCCGCTGTGGCGGCGGCCCTGCAGGAGGTCGACGAGTTCCGCAGCGCGCAGGAACTGCACGACATGCTCAAGCACAAGGGCGACTCGGTCGGGCTCACCACGGTCTACCGCACCCTGCAGTCCCTCGCCGACGCCGGCGAGGTCGACGTCCTGCGCACCGCCGACGGCGAGTCCGTCTACCGCCGCTGCTCCACCGACGACCATCACCACCACCTGGTGTGCCGCGCCTGCGGCAAGGCCGTCGAGGTGGAGGGCCCGGCCGTGGAGAAGTGGGCCGAGGCCATCGCCGCCGAGCACGGCTACGTCAACGTGGCCCACACGGTGGAGATCTTCGGCACCTGCGCCGACTGCGCCGCCGCCTCCGGCGGCTGAGCGCGCCGTCCGCCGCGGACGCCGCCGGATCAGGCGCGGTTCCCTCTCGGGAACCGCGCCCTCTGTGCCTATTCCTGCTTGCCCTCCATGGCCAGCAGCTCCTCGTTCGGGATCGCCCCGCCGAAGCGCCGGTCGCGGGAGGCGAACTCCAGGCAGGCCCGCCACAGGTCGCGCCGGTCGAAGTCCGGCCACAGCACGTCCTGGAAGACCATCTCGGCGTAGGCGCTCTGCCAGATCAGGTAGTTGGAGGTGCGCTGCTCGCCGCTCGGGCGCAGGAACAGGTCCACGTCCGGCATGTCCGGGTAGTACAGGTACTTGGCGAAGGTCTTCTCGTTGACCTTGGACGGGTCGAGCTTTCCGCTGCGCACGTCCTCCGCGAGTGCCTTCGCCGCGTCGGCGATCTCGGCCCGGCCGCCGTAGTTCATGCAGAAGTACAGGGTCAGCCGGTCGTTGCCCTTGGTCTGCTCCTGGGCGATCTGGAGTTCCTTGGCGACGGACCGCCACAGCTTCGGCATCCGCCCGACCCAGCGCACCCGCACGCCCAGTTCGTCGAGCTGGTCGCGGGTCTTGCGGATGAAGTCGCGGTTGAAGTTCATCAGGAAGCGGACCTCGTCGGGCGAGCGCTTCCAGTTCTCGGTGGAGAAGGCGTACAGGGAGATGGCGCCCACGCCCATCTCGATGGCGCCCTGGAGCACGTCGAGCACCCGCTCGGCGCCGACCTTGTGCCCCTCGGTGCGCGGCAGGCCGCGGTCCTTGGCCCAGCGGCCGTTGCCGTCCATGACGATCGCCACATGCCGCGGTACGAGCTCCCCGGGGAGCTTCGGCGGCCGCGCGCCGGACGGGTGCGGCTCCGGCGTCCTGTACTCCCGGCGCTGGCGCCCCAGGATCCCGCGTACGGCCATGTGTGTCTCGTCTCCTCGGCTTGCTCGGTTGCTGTTACTTCTCGACGTAGCGCAGGGAGCGCAGCCCGCGCTCCATGTGCCAGTGCAGATAGGCGGACACCAGCCCGCTGCCCTCCCGGACGTAGCGCGCCTCGCACGCGTCCGCGGTCTCCCAGTCTCCCGTGAGCAGCGCGCCGAGGAGTTCCAGGGCCTGGGGCGAGGGTACGACGCTGCCGGGCACGCGGCAGTCCACGCAGACGGATCCGCCCGAGGCGACCGAGAAGAACCGGTTGGGGCCGGGCATCCCGCACTTGGCGCAGTCGCTGAAGGTGGGGGCGTAGCCGTTGACGGCGAGGGAACGGAGCAGGAACGCGTCGAGCACGAGGTGCGGCGCGTGCTCGCCCCGGGCGAGGGTACGCAGCGCGCCGACGAGCAGCAGGTACTGCTGCACGGCCGGCTCGCCCTCGTGGTCGGTGAACCGCTCGGCGGTCTCCAGCATGGCCGTGCCGGCGGTGTACCGGGCGTAGTCGGTGACGATGCCGCCGCCGTAGGGCGCGATGGTCTCGCTCTGGGTGCACAGCGGCAGCCCGCGGCCGACCAGCTCGCTCCCCTTGGCGAAGAACTGCACGTCGACGTGGGAGAAGGGTTCGAGGCGCGCGCCGAACTTCGACTTCGTCCGGCGCACGCCCCGGGCCACGGCGCGTACCCGGCCGTGACCGCGCGTGAGCAGCGTGATGATCCGGTCCGCCTCACCCAGCTTCTGGGTGCGCAGCACGATGCCGTCGTCGCGGAACAGACTCATGGCGCCATTCTCGCAGGGTCAGCGCGTCAAGGGACCTCGCCCCTGCTGCGGGCGTTGGCGTACGCGGTCGCCGCGCGCAGCCGCTCGGCCGGGGTGGCGTGCCGGACGGCGCGGGGGTCGGCGTCCCACTCCTTACCGCCCCCGTACGGCCGCAACTGCACGTAGGGCCCCTCATGCCCCATGACGATGCCGATGCGTCCGCTGCGGGTGTCCACGACGTAGGCGCCGACGGGGGGCTTCATCGCGCCGCCCCGGTGCTCCGGCGGGCGGTCCGGACGCGGCGCCGGGCCGTTCCCGTCAGCGGACAGGGAGCCTGCCGCGCGAGATCCGCCGGGGCGAATCCCGGTGTCGGCCGGGCCGTTCCGGCCTCGGCGAGTTCTGCCCGCATGTCTTTCACCGCGTCCTCCGCTTCTTCGGCGCCGGGCGCCGAGTGTCGTGCCTCCACCGGCCTCCCCTTCCTTCCGGAGTTTCACTCTTCGCGTCCTTCCGGTGACTCTCCGCGCCTACACTCGGGAAGGGTCTGTGCCGTACAACTGCGGCGCGGCACCAAGAGGTTCGGGCATGATCGGGATCGTGCACACGACGTGGGGATCACCCGATTCCGGGCCGGGGCAGCGCGCGGACCTGGCCTGGTCCCTGCGCGCCGCGGAACCGGCCGACGTGGAGGCGATGGCGGAACTGCGTGCGGTGGTGATGCGCCCGGATCTGGAGCGGCTGGGGCGCTACGACCCGGACCGGGTGCGCCGGCGCCTGCGAGACGGCTTCCGTCCCGAGCACACGTCGGTCGTCCTGGTGGGGGGCGCCTTCGCGGGCGGCGTCGCCCTGCGCCCGGCGGAGGACGGCCACTGGCTGGAGCACTTCTACCTCGCCCCCGGCGTCCAGGGCCGGGGCCTCGGCACGGCGGTGCTGCGCGCGCTGCTGAGCCGGACGGACGCCACCGGGACGGCCGTCCGTCTCGACGTCCTGCAGGGCAGCCCGGCCCGCCGCCTCTACGAACGTCACGGCTTCCAGGTGGAGAGCGAGGACGCGACGGACGTCCTCATGCTCCGGCCTCCGGCCTGAGGCTGGGGTAAACCCCCGGCGGAATGCGGGAGTTGCCCGGATGGGGGGTGGGGCGGCGGCGGGCCAGGATCGGGTCATGGACAAGAAGCAGATCAGGCGTCACGCCACACTCGCCGCGGCCTCAGCGGTCCTGTTCTCCCTCGCCGTCCCGCTGACCGCCTCCGCCGGCACCCCCGAGCCGCTGAAGTGGTCCGGCTGCCGGGGCACCGGCCTCGACCCCCGGCAGCAGTGCACGACCGTGAAGGTCCCGATGGACTACTCCGACCCGGCCGGGCGGACCATCGAGATCGCCGTGTCCCGGATCAAGAGCGAGAAGCCCTCCGCCCGCCGCGGCGCGCTGTTACTCATCCCGGGCGGGCCGGGCGGGGACAGCCTCGCCGACCCCTCGGGCAAGGGGCAGAAGCTGCCGCAGAAGGTGCGCGACACCTACGACCTCATCGGTTTCGCGCCGCGCGGCATGGCGCCCTCCACCGCCGTGGACTGCAAGCTGGACCCGGCCGATCTCAGCATGACCCGGCTCCTGCCCTGGCCCGCCCCGGACGGCTCCGTCGCCCGGAACATGGCCACCGCCCGGCGCATCACCGCGGCCTGCGACCGCAACGGCGGTGAGCTGATCCGGCACATCAGCACCGCCAACGAGGCCCGGGACCTCGACCGCGTCCGGGCCGCGCTCGGCGAGTCCAGGATCTCCGCGTGGGGCGTCTCGTACGGCACGTACGTCGGCGCCGTCTACCGGGAGTTGTTCCCCCACCGCACCGACCGCGTCGTGCTGGACAGCAACGACGACCCCGACCCCACCCGGGTGACCCGCGGCTGGCTCGCCGCGTTCGAGCGGGGCGTGGAGGACAACTTCCCCGTGTTCGCCGCGTGGGCGTCCCGGCCCGGCAACCCGTACCGGCTGGCCTCCACCCCCGCCGAGGTGCGCTCCGGCTTCCTGCGCCTCGCCGCCCGGCTGGACCGCGACCCCCTGCCCTGGCCCGGCGCGACCCCGGACCGGCTGGACGGCACCGCCCTGCGCCAGACCATGCTGACCAACCTCTACGACCCGGACGACTACCCGGTGCTGGCCAGGACGATCCTCGCGGCCCGGGCGGGCACCGTGCCGCCCGTGCCCGAGTCGCCGCCCGAGTCGGTGCTGCAGAACGTCGCCGCGGTCAGCGTGGGCACGGTGTGCAACGACGTCGACTGGCCGGAGTCGCCCGGGGCCTACCAGCGGGGCGTCCACGAGAGCCGGGTGAAGTACCCGCTGACGGCGGGCATGCCGCGCGGGCCGATGGTGTGTGCCGCCCTGCCGTACGAGCCGGCGGAACCCGCCGTGCGGATCACCGGCCGCGGGCCGTCCAACGTGCTGCTCGTGCAGAACGAGCGGGACGTCGCCACCCCGCTCAGCGGCGCCCTGAAGCTCCGCGAGGCGCTCGGCGACCGGGCCGTGATGGTCACCGTGGACTCCACGGGCCACCAGGCCTACCTGTCCAACGGCAACGCCTGCGGCGACCGGGCCGTCTCCCGCTTCCTCGCCACCGGGAAGCGGCCGGGGTCCGACCTGCACTGCGGGTGACGTCAGCGGGGGTGGGCGAAGCGCCGCACGAACCGCCGCTGCCAGGGCGTCTCCACCGCCCGCCGGTCGTAGTGCCGGCGGACGTACGCCACGGCCTCCACCGCGGGGACGCCGTCCAGGACCGCGACGCAGGCCAGGGCCGTGCCCGTGCGGCCCCGGCCGCCCCCGCAGGCGATCTCCACCCGCTCCCCGGCGGCCCGCTCCCACGCCCCGGTCAGGGCCGCGCGGGCGGCCTCCGGGTCCGCCGGGAGCCGGAAGTCGGGCCAGCGCACCCACTCCGACGGCCAGGGCGTCTCGGGCGGCCGGCGGCCCAGCAGGTAGACGCCGTAGGAAGGCAGGGGCGCGGTGGGGTCCAGGGGGTGGCGCAGGCCCCGGCCGCGCACCGACCGGCCGGACGGCAGACGCAGGACGCCGGCGTCCCGCTCGCTCCACAGATCGCTCACGCCCGCCATCATTCCCCCTCGGGGGCCGGGGCGTCGGCGGTTTTCAGCCCACGCCCCGCGACCGGCGCGCCGTCCGCGCCCCGGCCCCCCGGAAGTGCACGGCCATGGCCCGCTGCGCGCCCTCGGCGTCGCGGGCGCGCAGGGCGGTGACGACGGCCCGGTGGCGGCGGGCGGTGGTCCGGGGCGAGGGGTCGTGGGACCGGCCGCCGGCGCCGGAGACCTGCCGGATGACCGTCCGGAAGGCGGCGAGGAGCTGCGGGACGAGGTCGTTGCCCAGGGAGGCGTAGAGCGCCTCGTGGAACGCGCGGTCGAGGTCGGCGAAGGACCGGTCCGTACCGCGGGCCTCCTCCCCGGCGCGGGCGGCGGCCTCCATCCGTGTCACCACCTCCTCCAGCTCGTCCAGTTCCGCCTCCGTGACGGTCGCGGCCACCCGGTGGATCAGGCCCGCCTCCAGCACTTCGCGGACCTGGAGGATCTCCGCGAGGGCGCCGGGGCCGTCGGCGTGGCGGGTCAGGGTGCGGAAGGTGAGGCCGTCGACGAGCGGGGTGAGGGAGGCCCGGCCCACGTAGGTGCCGTGGCCGTGCCGGATCTCCACGATGTCGAGGGCCTGGAGGGCCTTGAGGGCCTCGCGGACGGAGTTGCGGCTGACGCCCAGGGTCCGCGTCAGTTCGGTCTCGGTGGGCAGGGGCGCGCCGGCGGTGAGCCCGCGGTCGAGGATGAGCTGGACGACCTCGCGCCGTATCCGGCTGGTCCTGGGCTCCTCGGACATGCGCCGCATCGTACGCGCCCGGGACGTCCCACGTCCCACCTCCGGCGGCACCCGATGCCGCGACCGGCCTGACGGGCGGTCAATTCACCTCTGTTGTCGGTCATTTCCCGGCGCCATTGGTCCGACCTGTGGCGGATGGGCCATTCGTGTGCGATCCCTTGACCGGCCCCACGGCCCCTCCTATGGTCGCGCTGACCGCAGGACGTAGGACGTCGTATCTCCTCGGCCGGCCCCTTCCCCCCAGACCTCTCGCTGGAGGACCCGTGCGCGACGTGACCCCCGACGAGCCGGCGCTGCACCGCCGGTCGTTCCTGAAGTACACCGGCGCGCTGGGCGCGGCCGCCGCCGTCTCCGCGTCGCTGTCGGCCTGTTCCTCCGGACCCGAGTCCACGAACGACACGGGCGAGGGCGGCAGCGGGGCGAACCGGACGCTCACGGCCGTGATCGGCTACGGCAACGACGGCAGCTGGGACCCCACGCAGACGGCCTCGGCGTTCTGCATGGCCGCCAACCACCACATCTACGAGGGCCTGCTCGACACGGACCCGATCTCCCGGGAGCCGTACGCGGCCCTGGCGACCGAGGTGCCGAAGGACCCGGACGGCACCGCGTGGCGGTTCACGCTGCGGGCCGGTGCGACGTTCCACGACGGCAGGCCCGTCACCGCCGACGACGTGGTCTTCGTCTTCGACCGCATCCTCGACCCGGACACCCAGACCCTCGCCAAGGGCTTCTTCGCGAGCTGGCTGAAGGAGGTCCGCAGGATCGACGCGCGGCAGGTCGAGCTGGTGCTGAGGTTCCCCTTCCCGGACGGGCTCTCCCGGCTGACGCTCGCCAAGATCATGCCGAGGCACGTGTTCGGGCGGCCCGGTGGCTGGGACGACGCCATCAAGGGCAAGGCGATCGGCTCCGGCCCGTACCGGCAGACCGCCCACCATCCCAAGTCGAACACGGCCTTCGAGGCGTTCGACGCCTACAACGGCCCGCGCAGACCCGCCTTCCGCAAGATGAACTGGCTGACGATCGTGGACGCGGCCCCCCGCGTCGCGAAGATCTCCGGGTCGAGCGCGGGCGCGCAGATCGCCGACAACATCCCCTACGCCAACATCGGCCAACTGGAGAGCGGCGGGCTCACGGTCGCCGGCGGGGCCGGGATGAACAACCTGTTCCTGATGTTCAACACCCGGCGCAAGCCCTTCGACGACGTGCGCGTGCGCCAGGCCCTGCACTACGCCATCGACACCGAGAAGATGGTCGAGGTCGCCCTCAAGGGGCACGGCAAGCCGTCCACTTCCTTCCTCGACGAGAGCAACCCGGCCTACCGCCGGGCGAAGACCGTCTACGACCACGACCCGGACAGGGCGAAGGCGCTGCTGAAGGAGGCCGGGGCCGAGGGCCTGAGCATCGACGTCCTGGCCGTGAACGTCAGCTGGATCGTCGACTGCCTGCCCACCATCAAGGCGTCCTGGGACGCGATCGGCGTGCGCACGACCCTCTCCCCGCAGGAGACCACGGCCGTCTTCACCAAGATGGACCAGAAGCAGGACTACCAGGTCGTGGCCGCCGCCTCGAACCCCAACCAGTTCGGCGTCGACGCCGACCTGATCATGCGCTACAACTACGGCCCCGAGAACCTGTGGATGCAGTACACCCGGTGGGCCTCCCACCCGGTCGCCAGGCAGCTCTTCGAGGACATGGACCGGGCGACCCGGGAACCAGACCCGGAGAAGAAGAAGGCGATCGTCCAGGACTACGTCGACGTCGTCGCCGAACAGGCCGTCCTCTACCCGGTCGTGCACAACGAGCTGATGACGGCCTGGGACCCGAAGCGGCTCAGCGGCATAAGGGCCCAGCCCTACCCGGGGATCAACCTCCTCCGGGCCAAGTGGGCCTAGCGGCATGACGGCCGTCCTGCGGATCCTGCTGCGCCGCCTCGCCCTGCTCGTGCCGCTGATGCTCGGCATCGTGCTGTTCGTGTTCCTGGTGATGCGGTTCTCGGACGTCGACCCCGCCTCCGCGTTCTTCCAGGGCGCCAACCCGACCCCGCGGCAACTGCACGACTTCCGCGAGGAACACGGCCTGCTCGACCCGCTGCCCGTGCGCTACCTCGCCTTCGTCGCCGACCTGCTCCACGGCGACCTGGGCACCAGCGCGCTGACCCGGGCGCCGGTGATCGACCAGGTCGCCACCGCGCTGCCGCTCACCCTCCAGCTCACCTTCCTGGGCCTCGGCATCGCGGTCGTGCTGGCCCTGCTGGGCGGCGTGACGGCGGCGATCCACCGGGACCGGCTGCCCGACCAGGTCATCCGGGTCGTGTCGCTCACCGGGGTCGCCGCTCCCGGCTTCTGGCTCGCGCTGCTGATGATCCAGTACCTGGCGGTCGACCTGGGCTGGTTCCCGACCGGCGGCTACATCAACCCGGCCGACTCCCTCACCGGCTGGCTGCGGACCATGACCCTGCCCGCCCTCGCCCTCTCCCTCCCGGTGGCGGCGCAGCTGACCCGGATCGTGCGGACGGCCGTGGTGGAGGAACTGGACAAGGACTACGTGCGGACGGCGATCGGCAGCGGACTGCCGCCCCGGGTGGTGGTCGGGCGGAACGTGCTGCGGAACGCCCTGATCAACCCCCTCACCGTGCTCGGGCTGCGCGTCGGCTACCTGCTGGGCGGCGCCGTCGTCATCGAGACGATCTTCTCGCTGCCGGGCATGGGCAAGCTGATGATCGACGCCGTGAAGAACGGCGACCCGGCCGTCGTCCAGGGCGTCGTGCTGACCACGGCGGCCGGCTTCGTGGTGGTGAACCTCGTCATCGACGTCCTGTACCTGCTGGTCAATCCGCGCCTGAGGGGTGGGACGACGTGACGGCCCGCACGAGACTCACCACGGCCCTGTCCCGGAGCGGCGTGCGCCGGCGCGGCCGGCGCGGGCTGCCGCCGCTGTCGAAGGCCGCCCTGTGCTTCCTGGCGGTCGTCGTCCTCATGGCCCTGCTCGCGCCGCTCCTCGCCCCGCACGACCCGCTGGACCAGCAGCCGCCGGTGGACGGCACCGGGCACCCCTCCGCCGGGCACTGGATGGGCCAGGACAGCCTCGGCCGGGACATCCTGAGCCGGCTGATGTACGGGGCGCGCTGGTCGCTCGCGATCGGGCTCGGCGCGACCGGGCTCGCCCTGGTGGCCGGAGCGCTGCTCGGGGCCGTCGCCGCCACCTCCCGCAAGGCGGTCGACGAGACGCTGATGCGCTGCCTCGACGTGGTGATGGCGTTCCCGGGCATCGCGCTGGCCGCCGTGCTGGTGGCGGTGTTCGGCGGCGGCATCACGGTGCTGATCTGCGCGCTCGCCTTCCTGTTCACCCCGCCGGTGGCCCGGGTCGTCCGGGCCAACGTCCTGGACCAGTACGGCGAGGACTACGTGACGGCGGAACGGGTCATCGGCGCCCGGACCCCGCACATCGTGCTGAAGCACGTGGCGGTCAACTGCGCCGCGCCCGTGCTGGTGTTCTGCACGGTCCAGGTCGCCGAGGCGATCGTCTTCGAGGCGTCGCTGTCCTTCATCGGGGCGGGCGTGCGGCCGCCCGACCCGTCCTGGGGCAGCGTCATCGCCGACGGCAAGAACATGGTGCTGACCGGCGGCTGGTGGGCGACCGTGTTCCCGGGGCTGCTGATGCTGGTCACGGTGCTGTCGCTGAACATCCTGTCCGAGGGCGTCTCCGACGCGTGGGCGGCCCCGTCGGGCCGGGAGGTGACGGCGCCCGGCGACGACGACCGGCTCCAGGCGCCGGAGCCCGGCGGCGGGGAGGTCGCGCCGCTGCCCGGCCTGACGCAGGCGGCGCGCAGGCTGCGGGCCCGGGCCCGGCACGTCCCCCGGGACGGGCAGCCGGTGCTGGCGGTGGAGAACCTCGCCATCGGCTTCGACCGGCGGCACGGCGGCGTGGACATCGTCGACGGCATCAGCTTCGAGGTGCACCCCGGCGAAGTGCTCGGCCTGGTCGGCGAGTCGGGCTGCGGCAAGTCGCTGACCGCGCTGGCGGTCATGGGCCTGCAGCCCAGGGAGGCCCGCGTGCGCGGTCAGGTCCGCTTCCACCAGCGGGACCTGCTCGCCGAGCCGGTGCGCGCCCGCCGCAGGCTCCTCGGCCACGAGATGGCGATGGTCTACCAGGACGCGCTGTCCTCCCTCAACCCCGCCATGACGATCCGCGCCCAGCTCAAGCAGGTCGTACGGCGCGGCGGCCGGCGCACCCCCGCCGAGCTGCTGACCCTGGTCGGCCTGGACCCCGAGCGCACCCTGCGCAGCTTCCCGCACGAACTGTCCGGTGGGCAGCGCCAGCGCGTCCTGATCGCGATGGCCCTGTCGCGCGAGCCGAAGCTGATCGTCGCCGACGAGCCGACGACCGCGCTCGACGTCACCGTGCAGGCCCAGGTGATGGAGCTGCTGCTGCGGCTGCGCGCGGAGCTGGGCTTCGCGCTGATCCTGGTCTCGCACGACCTGGCACTGGTCGCGGACGTCACCGACCGGGTGGCGGTGATGTACGGCGGGCAGATCGTGGAGACCGGCGTCACGGCCGACCTGGTGGAGGCCCCGGCCCACCACTACACGCGCGGACTGCTCGGCAGCGTGCTGTCGCTGGAGTCGGCGCAGGAGCGCATGACGCAGATCAGGGGTGTCGTGCCGTCCCCGGCCGACTTCCCGGCGGGCTGCCGCTTCGCCGGCCGGTGCCCGCGCGCGAGCGAGGTGTGCCGGACCACGGCCCCCGTCCTGGCCGGTGCTCCGGCGCACACGGTGGCCTGCCATCACCCGGCCGTGGAACTGCCGGCCACCGAGACCGAGGCGGTGTCATGAGCGAGCCGGTCACGGCGTCCGGCCGTGCCCTGGTGGAACTGTCCGACGCGCACGTCGTCCACAGGGCCCGCAGCGGCGGGGTGTTCACCCGGGACCGGGTGTACGCCCTGACCGGCGCGGACCTGGCCGTCGCGCCCGGCGAGACGGTCGGCGTGGTCGGCGAGTCCGGCTGCGGCAAGTCGACCCTGGCGAAGGTGCTGGTGGGCGTGGAGCGGCCGGCCCGCGGCACCGTCGCGTTCCGCGGACGGGACCTGTGGGCGATGCCGGCCGCCGAGCGCCGCCGGACCGTCGGCGCGGGCACCGGCATGATCTTCCAGGACCCGTCGACGGCCCTGAACCGCCGCCTGCCCGTCCGGCGGATCCTGCGCGACCCGCTGGACGTGCACGACCGCGGCACGCGTGCCTGGCGCGAGGAGCGGGTGAGGGAGCTGATGTCGCTGGTCGGTCTCCCCCGGGCCCTCGCCGACGCCCTGCCCGGCCAGTTGTCGGGCGGGCAGCGCCAGCGCGTGGCGATCGCCCGGGCCCTGGCGCTCGACCCGGACCTGGTCGTGGCGGACGAGCCGACCAGCGCCCTGGACGTGTCGGTCCGGGCCCAGATCCTCAACCTCCTGCTGGATCTGAGGGAACGCCTGGGCCTGGCCCTGGTGTTCGTCTCGCACGACATCCAGACGGTCCGGCGGATGAGCGACCGGGTGATCACCATGTACCTGGGCCGGATCGTCGAGGAGTGCCCGGCCGCCCTGGTCACCGACCGGGCCCGGCACCCGTACACCCGCGCCCTGTTCTCCGCCACACCCGGCCTGCTCGACCCGATCGAGCCCATCCCGCTGTCCGGTCCCGTGCCCTCGGCGACCCGCCCGCCGAGCGGCTGCCCGTTCCGCACCCGCTGCTGGAAGGCGGACGGCGTCTGCGCGGACGGGATGCCGGGCTTCTCGGCCGCGTCGGCCCCCGCGCACCGCTTCCGCTGCCACCATCCTGTCGGGGAGGACGAGTCGACCCGTGACCTCGTCCCCCGGAGCGAACCGACGGAGGCCCCATGACGATCACCCCGCTGACCGGTGTCATCCCGCCCCTGTGCACGCCGTTGACACCGGACGGCGAGGTGGACGTCCCCTCGTTGCTCAGGCTCGTCGACCATCTGGTGGAGGGCGGGGTGCACGGCCTGTTCGTGCTCGGCTCGACCTCGGAGGCGGCCTTTCTGACGGACCCGCAGCGCAGGCTGGTCGTCGAGGCGGTCGTCCGCCACGCCGGCGGGCAGCTTCCGGTGCTGGCCGGGGCGATCGACATGACCACGCCCCGGGTGCGGGACCACGTCGCCGCGGTGACGGCGGCGGGCGCGGACGCGGTCGTGGTCACCGCCCCGTTCTACGCCCGCACCCATCCGGCGGAGATCGCCCGCCACTACCGCGCGGTCGCCGCCGCCAGCCCGGTCCCGGTCATCGCCTACGACATCCCCGTCGCCGTCCACACGAAGCTGCCCGGGGACGTCGTGCTGGAGCTGGCCGCCGACGGCGTCCTGGCCGGGCTGAAGGACTCCAGCGGCGATCTGGCCGCCTTCCGGCAGGTGGTGACCGGCGCCCGTGACCATCAGGGCATCACCGGCTTCAGCGTGCTGACCGGGTCCGAGCTGATCGTCGACGCGGCCCTCGCGCTCGGTGCGGACGGCACGGTCCCGGGCCTCGGCAACGTCGACCCGCACGGCTACGTCCGCCTGGACCGCCTGTGCCGCGCCGGGGACCCGGAGGAGGCCCGGGCCGAACAGGAGCGGCTGTGCGCGCTGTTCGGCATGGTGTCCGTCGGTGACCCGGCCCGCATGGGCCCGGGCTCCTCCGCGATCGGCGCCTTCAAGGCCGCGCTGCACCTGCGCGGCGTGATCGACTGCCCGGCGACGGCCGAGCCGCAGGTGCCGCTGTCGCCGGGCGAGGTGGAGCGGGTCGGCGCATACCTGGCCGCTGCCGGGCTGCTCTAGAGGTCACCGGCCGGGACGCGCCGGAACGCGATCGTCTCGTAGGCCCCCCGGACGCCGGTCTCGTAGAGGATCCCCACCGTCTTCCGGCCGAGCGGCACCAGGTCGGAGTAGGCCGCGGGCTGCCGGGAGAGCGTCAGCGCCTTGGTGAAGGTGGCGCCGCCGTCGGTGCTGCGCCACACGGCCATGTCCCGGCGTGCGGTGGGGACGGACGGACCGGAGAACAGCAACGGCCTGCCCAGACCGGGCAGTTGCAGCACGCTGCCCTGGACGGCCGGGACGTCGTTCAGGGCCGGCTGCACGGCGTAGGGCCGGTCGAGGGTCGCGCCGCCGTCACGCGACGTGCTGTCGAGGCGGTGGCCCGGGCTGGTGCCGTGCTGGTCCCGGGCGTTGAAGTAGATCGCTCCGTCGGGGAGTTGGGCGGCGGTGGACTCGTTGGCGTTGTGCGTCCCGTCGTAGGAGTCGTCGACGAAACCGGTCCGCCAGGTCCGGCCGCCGTCGTCGCTGAGGAGGGCGTGGGCGCCGTAGTAGCGGGGTTCCCGGCCGGTGTCCGGGGAGCCGGGCGGCGGGGACGCCGAGTGGTTGGCGGGGACGACCAGGCGGCCCGCGTGCGGGCCCCGCGTGAGGGCGAGCGCGTGGCCGGGGCCGGTCGCGTACCAGCGCCAGGACGGGTGCTTCACCTGGGCGGTGATCTCGCGGGGCTCGGTGAAGCGGCGGCCGTCGTCCCGGCTGCGCTGCACGAAGACGCGGCGGCTCTGCCCGGGCATGACCTCGCCGCGCATGATCTGCGCCTCCGTCACGTCCCCGCCGTTGTAGGAGGTGAGCAGGACGACGGCGCCGCTGCGCGGGTCGAGGACGGGTGCCGGGTTGCCGCGGGTGTCGCCGTCCCCGGCGGCGACGACCGTGAGCGGTCCCCAGGTGCAGCCGCCGTCGGCCGAGCGTCTGAGGACGACGTCGATGTCGCCGCTGTCGCCCGCCCCGCCGCGCCTGCCCTCGGCGAAGGCGAGGACGGTGCCCCGGGGCGTGGTGACGGCGGCGGGGATGCGGTACGCGGCGTAACCGCCCTCGCCCGAGACGTACGGGACGGAGGACGCGCAGCCGGGAGCGGCCGAGGCGCCGGGGACGGCGGCGGTGAGAGGGACCAGGACGGCCGAGGTGGCCACGAGGGTGCGGGTGAGGAGTCTCATCCCCCGGATGTCCCCGGTCTCACCGTCCCCGACTCGTGGGCGACGATGACCAGCTGCGCCCTGTCCCGCGCCCCCAGCTTGCCCATGATGCGGCTGACGTGGGTCTTCACGGTGAGGGGGCTGAGGCCCAGCACCTCGGCCGCCTCGGTGTAGTTGCGGCCCCGCGCGACCGGTGCGAGCACCTCCCGCTCGCGCTCGGACAGGCACTCGGGCCCGCCGGCCGCCGGTGCCGAGGGGCTGCGCAGGAACCGCTCGATCAGCCGTGTGGTCGGCCCCGGCGACAGCAGCGACACCCGGGCGCCCGGTCCGGGCCCGGCGTGCCGTACGGCGTTGGTGGGGGCCTCCTGGACCATGCGGTGGGCGGCGGCGCCGACGGCGGGCGGCGCGTGCCGTATCCGTACGGTCCGCTCGACCCGGGCACCGGCGAACCGCGCCGCGTCGGCGAGGCCGGGCAGCCCGTCCGGGCCGGGCAGCGGACCGCGCGCGTCCCCCGGGTCGTGGGCGGCGACGGCGGTCCGCACGCCGATGACGGTGATGCTGTGGGCGAGCAGGTCGTGCAGGTCCCGGGCGATCCGCAGCCGCCCCTCGGCGAGGCGCCGCCGGGCCTCCTCCTCGCGGGTGCGTTCGGCCCGTCCGGCGCGCTCCACGATGGAGGCGGCGTACTGGCGGCAGAAGCGCGCGTCGACCCCGCAGAACGGCACGGCGACGCCCCACCCGGCGGCGTACGGGCCGCCGGTGCTACGACGGCGTGCGGGCCGCCGCCGCGAGCAGGCGGGTCACGTCGTCGGAGCAGATCGTGAGCGCCGCTCCGACGGTCGCGAGGACGTCCCGCTCGGCCGGGGTGTACGGCCCGTCCGCCAGCGCGATGCGCGCGCCCTGCAGCAGGATCGATTCGCGGCCGACCGTGGCCAGGTGCGGGGTGAGCGGGTCGAGGGCCTCGTGGAGCTCTATGGCCAGCCCGGCGCCGCAGGGTTCGCCGGCGATGCGGCCGGTGTCGGCCTCCAGCGCCTCCACGAGCGCGGCCAGCTGCTCCTCGGTGCAGTCGTCGAAGCCGGCCGCGCGCACGGCGAGCACGGCGGACTCCAGTGCCGTACGGGAACCGGCGCCGCCCGCGGCCAGGACCGCGAGGGCGACGGTGTGCACGGCGTCGCGGAGCATCGCGGAGAAGCGCGTGGTGGTCGGGTGGTCGAGGACGTCGGTGCCGAAGTGGCGGCGGCAGGCGGCGCACTCCACGACCGGCCCGGTCTCGCCGCGCGGCAGCACGGGCACGCCGAGCAGGGTGAAGCGGCGCTGTCCGGTCAGCCGCTGGTAGTTGCGGTCACCGCCGCAGCCGGGGCAGAAGAACTCCCCGTCACCGGCGGCCGTCCACGCGGTACGGGTGCCCAGGAAGCGGGCAAGCCCGGCGGCACGGCCGTTTCGTCCCCGTCCTGGCAGCACGTCGCACCTCCGTCACGCCGCACGGCAACGTCGCCGCGCTTGCGTGATGTTAGCCACATCCGCGAGGAGGAGTCAGCACCCCGGAGGAGACCTTTCCGTGACCCTCACAGCAATTGGCCGGTATGTGACGGGGCTCCGCCCGCCGGACATCGGCGGACGGAGCCCGCAAACCGCCTGCGAGGCTGGTCAGCGCGTCGCGCGGTTGACGGCCGAGACGACGGCCTTCAGCGAGGCGCGGGTCGTGTTCGCGTCGATTCCGATCCCCCACAGGACCTTGCCGTCGATGGCGCATTCGATGTAGGAGGCGGCCTGCGCGGAGGCGCCCTCGCTCATCGTGTGCTCCTGGTAGTCCAGCAGGCGCACGTCGATGCCGATGGACTGCAGGGCGTCGAAGAACGCCGAGATGGGGCCGTTGCCGGAGCCGGTGAGGACCGTGTCCTGCCCGTCGACCGTGGCCTCCACCTGCAGCGTGTCCACGCCGTCGGTGTCGGTGGTCGACTGGTTGTTCTTGACCTGGATCCGGCCCCAGGGGTTCTCGGGGTTGGGCAGGTACTCGTCCTGGAAGACGGCCCAGATGTCCTTCGGCGTGACCTCGCCGCCCTCGGCGTCGGTCTTCGCCTGGATGATCTTCGAGAACTCGATCTGCATGCGGCGCGGCAGGTCGAGCTTGTGGTCGTTCTTCAGGACGTAGGCGATACCGCCCTTGCCGGACTGGGAGTTGACCCGGATGACCGCCTCGTAGGAACGGCCGACGTCCTTGGGGTCGATGGGCAGGTACGGCACGGCCCACTCGATGTCGTCGACGGTGACGCCCTTGGCCTTCGCGTCGGCCTCCATGGCGTCGAAGCCCTTCTTGATGGCGTCCTGGTGGGAGCCGGAGAAGGACGTGTAGACCAGGTCGCCCACGTACGGGTGGCGCGGGTGGACCTCCATCTGGTTGCAGTACTCCCACGTGCGACGGATCTCGTCGATGTCGGAGAAGTCGATCTGCGGGTCGACGCCCTGGGAGAAGAGGTTCATGCCCAGGGTGACCAGGTCGACGTTGCCGGTGCGCTCGCCCTGGCCGAACAGGCAGCCCTCGACGCGGTCGGCGCCGGCCATCAGGGCCAGCTCGGCGGCGGCGACGGCGGTGCCGCGGTCGTTGTGCGGGTGGATCGACAGGCAGACGTGCTCGCGGCGGGAGAGGTTGCGGCCCATCCACTCGAAGCGGTCGGCGTGCGTGGAGGGCGTGGAACGCTCGACGGTCGCGGGCAGGTTGAGGATGATCTCGCGGCCCGGGCCGGGCTGCCAGACGTCCATGACCGCCTCGCAGACCTCCAGCGCGAAGTCCAGCTCGGTGTCCGTGAAGATCTCGGGGCTGTACTGGTAGCCGAACTCGGTCTCGGGACCCAGCAGCTTCTCGGCGTACTCCATGACCAGGCGGGTGCCGTCGACGGCGATCTGCTTGATGTCGTCCCGGGAGCCGCGGAAGACGACCCGGCGGAAGACCGGCGCGGTGGCGTTGTAGAGGTGGACCGTCGCCCGCTTGGCGCCCTTCAGGGACTCCACCGTGCGCTCGATCAGGTCCTCGCGGGCCTGGGTCAGTACGGAGATGGTGACGTCGTCGGGGATGGCCCCCGGCTCCTCGATGATGGAGCGCACGAAGTCGAAGTCGGTCTGGCCGGAGGCCGGGAAGCCGACCTCGATCTCCTTGTAGCCCATCTTGACCAGCAGGTCGAACATGGCCCGCTTGCGGGCCGGCGACATGGGATCGATCAGGGCCTGGTTGCCGTCGCGCAGGTCGGTGGAGAGCCAGCGGGGGGCGGTGGTGATGCGCTTCTCCGGCCAGGTGCGGTCCGGGATGTCGACCTGGTCGTAGCGGCCGTACTTGTGGATCGGCATGGAACTGGGCTGCTGGCGGTTGGCCATGATGCTGTGGGCTCCTCAGAGGGTGTCCGGAAGGACGGCCGACGACGCAGCACCAAGCTCCGCGGGGAGGGAGTCGGCCTCGACTACAGGCCCTCGCCGCGGCAGCTAAGGAGAAGCAGCCCGAAACGCATGATGCGCAGCATGCTAGCCGAGCCCCTCCTCTGCGCGTGGGGTCGTATCAGTATGCGGGACCCGCCACCCAAACGGGACAAAAAGTGCGCTATACCACTTCGCCACGGAGAGTGAGCTTCGTTGTCCCGGTATTTCACCAATCATGGTGGCGACCGGTGACAGTCTCGTCACGCAGTGCAAGGGTGCCGGTTATGACGACCCACGGGGGCTTCGAGCCCGTCTTCTGCACCATCGTCCCGCCCCACGTCCTCGACAGGCTCGCCCAGGCCGAGGACCCCGCGCTCGCCGGACCCGCCCGCCGCACTCTGCAGCGCGACGCCTTCGAGCGCACCCAGCGCCGCCTGACCACCGTCCTCGGCGCCGCCGCCGTCCCCTCGTCCGCCGACGGCAGGCCGCGGCGCACCGTCCACGACGCCCGGCACGGCACCGGCCTGCCCGGCCACAAGGTCCGCGGCGAGGGCGACGCCCCCGGCAAGGACGCCACCGTCAACCGGGCCTACGCCGGACTCGGCGCGACCTTCGACCTGTTCCTGCGTGCCTTCGGGCGCGACTCGATCGACGGCAACGGCCTGCCGCTGAACGCGACCGTGCACTACGACCGCGACTACAGCAACGCCTTCTGGAACGGCGAGCAGATGGTCTTCGGCGACGGGGACGGCGAGATCTTCCTCGACTTCACCATCCCGATCGACGTCATCGGCCACGAACTCGCCCACGGCGTCACGCAGTACACGGCCAACCTCACGTACTTCGGCCAGCCCGGCGCGCTCAACGAGTCCCTGTCGGACGTCTTCGGCGCGCTCATCAAGCAGTACACGCTCGGCCAGACCGCGGCGGAGGCCGACTGGCTGATCGGCGCCGGGCTGCTCGCCCCGAGGGTGACCGGCAAGGCCCTGCGCTCGATGAAGGAGCCGGGCACGGCGTACGACGACGACGTGCTCGGCAAGGACCCGCAGCCCGCGACCATGGACGACTTCGTCCGCACCGGCCGCGACAACGGCGGCGTCCACATCAACTCGGGCATTCCCAACCACGCCTTCTACCTCGCGGCGACGGCCCTGGGCGGCCACGCCTGGGAGCGCGCGGGACAGGTCTGGTACGACGTGCTGACCGGCGGGGAGCTGAAGGAGCAGGCCCTCTTCGTCGACTTCGCCACGCTCACCGTCAAGGCCGCCCGGGAGCGCTTCGGCGACGGCGAGGAACTCGACGCGGTGGCGAAGGCCTGGGAGCGGGTCGGGGTGCGGACCCTGTAGTTCCGTACTAGACAGGTGCCATGCGGATTCAGGTGAGGCGCACGGGCGGTTTCGCGGGCATCGAGCGGCACGCCGAGGTGGACACCGCCGGGCGCTCCGACGCCGCCGAGTGGCACGCGCTGGCCGAACGGGCGCTCGCCGGCGGCCGGACCACGCCGCCGATCGGGGTCCCGGACGGGTTCGCCTACCGGATCACCGTGGACGGCCGGACCGTGTACGCGGCCGATCCACGGCTGACCGACGAGCAACGCAGGCTGATCTCGCGGGTGTTGAAGGAGGGGGCGTAACGGCCGGTGCCCGCGCGGCCGTTGACTTCCGTTACCCCCGGTACGGATGATCCGGCGCATGGCGACTGACGCAGGCACCCCGATCCCCCGCTTCCCGCCCGGCTTCCTGTGGGGCGTGTCGACCTCGGCGCACCAGATCGAGGGCGCGGCCGAGCTGCGCGAACCCTCGGTGTGGGACGCCTTCACGGCCGAGCCGGGGCGGGTCAAGGACGGCTCGACGGCGGCGGTGGCCTGCGACCACTACCACCGCCACCGCGAGGACGTGGCGCTCCTGGCCGACCTGGGTGTGAACGCCTACCGCTTCTCGGTGTCCTGGCCGCGGGTGCGCTCCGAGGGCGGCCTGGACTTCTACGACCGGCTGGTCGACGAGCTGTGCGCGGCGGGCGTGCGCCCGGTGCCGACGCTGTTCCACTGGGACCTGCCGGCGGACCTGGACTGGCTCGACCGCGACACGGCCGCGCGCTTCGCCGACCACGTCGCGCTGGTCGCCGGCCGGCTCGGCGACCGCGTGCCCCGGTGGATCACCTTGAACGAGCCCGCCGAGCACACCCTGCTGGGGCACGCCCTGGGCGTGCACGCGCCGGGCAGGCGGCTGCTGTTCGACGCGCTGCCGGTCGCCCACCACCAGCTGCTCGCCCACGGCCTGGCCGTCCGCGCCCTGCGCGCGGCGGGCGCCGCGGACATCGGCGTCGCCAACTCGCACGGCCCCACCTGGGCCGCCTCGGCGGAGGCGGCGGACGTGGAGGCGGCGGACTTCTACGACCTGCTGCTGAACCGCCTGTTCGCCGATCCGCTGCTGCTGGGCCGCTACCCGGACGGCATCGAGGCGCTGCTGCCCGGGGACGTCGAGGCCGACCTGAAGGTCATCGCCGAGCCGCTCGACTGGTACGGCGTCAACTACTACGCCCCGACCCGGGTGGGCGCGCCGCAGGGCACGCGGATCGAGTTCGGCGGGGTCACCATGCCGGCCGAACTCCCCTTCTCCGTGCGGGAGATCGAGGGCCACCCGGTGACCGACTTCGGCTGGCCCGTCGTACCGGAGGGCCTCACCGAGCTCCTCACGTCCTTCCGCGACCGCTACGGCGACCGCCTGCCGCCGGTCGTCATCACCGAGAACGGCTGCTCGTACCCGGGCGTGGACGACCAGGACCGCATCGCGTACCTGGACGGCCACCTCCGGGCCCTGCACCGGGCGCTTCAGGCGGGAGTCGACGTACGCGGCTACTTCGTCTGGTCGCTGCTGGACAACTTCGAGTGGGCGGAGGGCTACGCCCGCCGCTTCGGTCTGGTCCACGTCGACTTCGAGACGCTGGAGCGGACGCCCAAGGCCTCCTACGCGTGGTTCCAGGAGGTGCTGCGCGCGCAGGGCGCACGCGATCAGCGCTGAGCACCCCTAATGATTGAAGCGGTAACAACCCAGTTTTATCTGGGCATTTGGTGCATACCGTCCTATTCTGAGAGGAACCACCGAGCACCGCGCTTGATCGAGGAGGTGCAACGCGATGCGCACCTACGAGCGTCCGACGCTGACCGCGGTCGGCTCCTTCCGCAAGACCGGTCTGGGCTTCCGGGCCGGACCGGAGAGGTACTGGTTCTTCCGGAGGAGGTTCTTCTGATCCGCCGGCCGTGCCACCGGCACGGGAACTCCCCGACGGCGGCAGGACGCGCGTCCTGCCGCCCCTGTCCCTGACGGACCCCGTGGCTCGTCGTACGCGAAGGGGCCGGCATGGCCGCGTTTCCTGAATCCGGCGAGGAGCCGGACTTCTTCGTCGCTCTCCCGGACTGCGCCTCGGCCGCCCCCGTGGCCGGCGCCCTGCGCGCCCGGAGGCTCCAGGAGCTCGCCCACCCGTCCGGACGTCCCTGGCTGCTGGGCCGCTGGGCACCGGGCACCCTCACCGCCGGCGAGGCGGGCCCGGTGCGGATCGCGGTCGTCGGGGAACACGCCCTGGGCGCCGGGCGGCTCACCGTGGCGGCCGGCCGGACCCGGGCGCTCACCGGCCTGGACGGCCTGGCCCGCGGCATGGCGGGCAGCGCCCACCTGCTCGCCTCGGTCGCCGGGCGGGTGCGGGTCCAGGGCAGTGTCACCGGCTTCCGGCGGGTGTTCCACGCGAGGATCGGCGGCGTCACGGTGGCCGCGGACCGGGCCGACGTGCTGGCCGGCCTGCTGCACGCGGAGGTCGACGCACAACGGCTGGCGGCCCGGCTGCTCAATCCGTGCGCGCCCCATCCGCTGGCCGGCGAGCCGGTGTGGCGCGGTGTGAGCGCCCTGGGCATCGGCCAGTACCTGGCGCTCGACGCCGACGGCCGGGGACAGCCCGTGGCGTGGTGGCGGCCGCCGGCACCGGTGGTGCCGATGGCCGAGGGCGCGGCGGCGCTGCGGGACGCGCTGTCGGCCGCGGTGGAGGTGCGGATCCGGGGCCGGGACGTGGTGAGCTGCGATCTGGGCGGGCTGGACTCGACCTCGGTGTGCGCCCTGGCGGCCCGCGGCCCGGCGCGGGTGCTCGCCTACACCGCCGACGGTCTCGACCCGCTGTGCGACGACGTGGCCTGGGCGCGCCGGACGGTCGCCGCGCTCAGCGGCGTCACGCACCACGTCATCGCCGGGGACCGGCTGCCGATGGTCTACGAGGGCGTGCGGACCGTGTCCGAGCGCTTCGACGAGCCGTGCCCGGCGATGATGCACCCCGGCCGCTGCCTGGCCGTCCCGCGGCTGGCCGCGGCGGCGGGCTCCCGCATGCACCTGACGGGCTTCGGCGGGGACGAACTGCTCGCCGGCTCGCCGGCGCATCTGCACACGCTGATGCGCACCCACCCCCGGACCGCGTGGCAGCGACTGCGCGGTTTCGCCGCCCAGGGCCCGTGGCCGTACCGGGAGACGCTCCGGCAGTTGTGGGACACCAGCTCCTACGGGGAGTGGCTCGCCCGCGCCGGCGACTCGCTCACCGCCCCGCCACCCCCGCTGGAGGCGCCCGCGCTGGACTGGGGGACACCGCCGCGGCTTCCCCCCTGGGCCACTCCGGACGCCGTCGAGGCCGTACGGGCGCTGATCCGCACCGCGGCGCGCACCGCCGAGCCCCTGGCCGGCAGCCGCGGGCAGCACATCGAACTGGAGGCCCTCGGGAACAACTCCCGCATGGTCCGGCAGGTGAGCCGGATGGCCGGCCGCACCGGGCTCACCTTCGCCGCCCCCTACTACGACGACCGCGTCGTCGAGGCGGGCCTCGCCGTGCGCCCGCAGGACCGCATCACCCCCTGGCGGTACAAGCCGCTCATCGTCGAGGCGATGCGCGGCGTCGTCCCCGAGGAGAGCCTGACCCGCCACACCAAGGACGAGGGCTCCTACGAGGCCGAGGCCGGGATGCGGGAGCAGCGGGCCGAACTGCTGGCCCTGTGCGAGGACTCCCGGCTGGCCCGGCTGGGCCTGATCGACGCGGCTCGGCTGCGGGAGACGTGCGGCGGGCCGCTGCCTCCGACGCTGCCGTTCGACGCGCTGTACCAGACCGTCGTGTGCGAGATGTGGCTGCGGACGCTGGAGGACGTCCCCACCGCCGTTCCGGGCTGAGAAGGAGAGGGCCATGGCGTTCAAGCTGCGCCAGGGAGTGTTCACGGCCGAGACCGACTACGGGATCGCCCTCCTCGACGAGGAGCACGACCAGTACTGGACGCTCAACCCCAGTGCCGCCGTCGCCTTGCGGACACTGCTGGACGGGGGCACCGAGGCCGATGCCGCGCGGGCCCTCGCCACGGAGTACGCGGTGGATCCCGGCACCGCCCGGCGCGATGTCCGGGAGCTGGTCGGCGGACTGCGCTCGGCCGGCCTGGGCGGGGAGGACGCCGGGGGCGCGCGAGAGCCCGGGGCCGGGGCGCACGGCCGCCGGCCGCACCTGCGCGGCCGGCGGCGGGAAGGGAAGCGGCCATGACCTCACCCGAAGTGATCTTCCACGACCCGCGTTCGGTGCCCCTGCGCCGCCGGATCCCGGTCCGCCTCGCGGTGGGCGCCGCCCGGCTGCTGGCCCGCCGGCGTCCCCGGCAGATCCGGACCGTCCTGGAGTTGCTGCGCCGGGGCGCCCGTCCGGCCACCGTCGCACAGACCCGGGCCGCCCGGGACGCCGTGGTCGCGGTCAGCCTGGCGTGCGGAGGGCGGGAGGGGTGCCTCCCCCGGTCCCTGGCCACGATCCTGCTGTGCCGGCTGCACGGCCAGTGGCCCACCTGGTGCGTGGGCGCGCGGCGCCTGCCGCCCTTCGGGGCGCACGCCTGGGTGGAGGCGGAGGGAGTGGCCGTGGGCGAGCACCACCCGCCCGACTACTTCCGCCCCCTGTTCACCGTGCCCTGCGCGCCGGGTCCCGACCGCCGTGAAGCCCTGCTCCATGAAGCCCGAAGCGACGGCTGAGACCGGCGGGCACCGCCGGACCGCCCCGTGGGACTTCCTGCGCCTGCTGTACGGCCACCGGCGGTGGATCGCCCTGGCCGTCCTGCTGACGCTGGGCGCCTCGGCCCTGAGCCTGGCCCAGCCGCTGCTGGTCAAGCGGGTGATCGAGTCGGCCACGACCGGCGGCGCGGTCGGACCCGTCCTGGCCCTGCTCGTCGTCCTGTTCCTCGCCCAGGCACTGGTGCAGGGCCTCGCCCAGTTCGTGCTCGCCCGCACGGGCGAGGGGATCGTCCTGGGGATCCGGCTCGGGCTGATCAGGCACGTGCTGCGGCTGCCCATGGCCGCCTACGACCGCCACCGCATCGGCGACCTGATCTCCCGCACCAGCACCGACAGCACCACTCTGCGGCTGCTCGTCGCCGAGGGCTTCACCGAGGCGGTGACCGGTGCGATCGGGCTCGTCGGCATCGTGGCCCTGATGGTCTGGCTCGACTGGCTGATGTTCCTGGTCGTCCTGGCCATGGTGGCGATCGCCACCGTGATCGTCGTGTCCGTGCTGCACGGCATCGAGGTGGCGTCGCTGACCACGCAGCGGGCGACGGGCGCCATGACGGCCGACCTCGAGCGCGCCCTCGGTGCCGTCCGCACCGTCCGCGCGAACCGCGCCGAGCAGCGCGAGACCGACCGCATCGCGCAGGGCGCCGAAGCGGCCTACGCCGGCAGCGTGCGGATGGCGAAGCTGGACGCCGTGGTGGCACCGGCGATCCAGCTGGCCGTCAAGGGCTCGTTCGTGGTCGTGCTGCTCATCGGCGGCCTGCGGGTCGCCGACCGGCAGGGGTCCGTCGCCGACCTCGCGGCCTTCCTGCTGTACATGATCTACCTGGTGGAGCCGATCGGGATGCTGTTCCAGTCCCTGAGCACCATGGAGCAGGGCGTCGGAGCGTACCGCCGGGTGACCGAGGTGCTGGAACTGCCCGCGGAGCGGGACGCCGTGCCGGGCACCGCCGGTGCGGAGGACGGGGGGCCGCCGGGAGCAGCCGGAACCCGGGCGCCCGCGCTGGAGTTCCGCGACGTCTGGTTCGGCTACGAGCCGGGGCGTCCCGTCCTGCGCGGGGTGTCCTTCGAGGCGCCCGAGCACGCCCAGGTCGCCCTGATCGGCAGCTCGGGGGTCGGCAAGTCCACCGTCTTCGCCCTGATCGAGCGGTTCTACGACCCGGAGCGCGGCCGGATCCTCTTCGGCGGCCGGGACATCGCGGCGACCGGCCGGGCCGAACACCGCAGCCGCGTCGGCCTGGTGGAACAGCACGCCCCGGTGCTGTACGGCACGCTGCGGGAGAACCTCACCTACGCCGTCCCCGACGCCGGCCCGGAGGAGCTGGACCGGGTGGTCGAACTGGCCCACCTCGGGGAGCTGGTCGCCCGGCTGCCGCGGGGCCTGGACAGCGACGCCGGTGAGCACGGCATGGCGCTCTCCGGCGGCGAGCGGCAGCGGATCGCGATCGCCCGGGCGCTGCTGGCCCGGCCGCGCCTGCTCCTGCTCGACGAGCCGACCGCGCATCTGGACATGGTCAGTGAGGCGGCGCTGCGGCGGTCGATGCGGGAGACCGCGCGGGAGTGCACGCTGCTGGTGATCGCGCACCGCATGTCGACCATCCGGGCCGCGGACCTGATCGTCGTCCTCGACGCGGGCCGGGTCGTCGCCACGGGCAGCCACGGGGAGTTGCTCGACACCAGTGAGCACTACCGGTCGCTCATCCGGGCCAACCAGACCGGCGACCCGCGCCTGACGCGCGCGGCGGGCCTCAGGGGCGGGGACGGGTGGCCCGGGGCCGGATGACCTGCCGGTGCCGTCCCGAGCTCGCGGGGAGCGGGCCGCTCAGAAGCCCAGCCTCCGGAGCTGCTTGGGGTCGCGCTGCCAGTCCTTCGCCACCTTCACGTGCAGGTCCAGGAAGACCGGCGTCCCCAGCAGCGCCTCGATCTGCTTGCGGGACTTGATGCCGACGTCCTTCAGGCGCTTGCCCTTGGGGCCGATGATGATGCCCTTCTGGCTGGGACGCTCGATGAAGAGGTTGGCGTGGATGTCGAGGAGGGGCTTGTCGGCGGGGCGGTCCTCGCGCGGGAGCATCTCCTCCACCACGACCGCGATGGAGTGCGGCAGCTCGTCGCGGACGCCCTCCAGGGCCGCCTCGCGGATCAGCTCGGCCACCATGACCTGCTCGGGCTCGTCCGTCAGGTCGCCCTCGGGGTAGAGCGCGGGGCCCTCCGGGAGCATCGGGATCAGCAGGTCCGCCAGCAGCTCGACCTGCTTGTCGCCGACCGCCGACACCGGGACGATCTCCGCCCACTCGATGCCCAGCTCCTTGCCCAGCTGGTCGATCGCGATGAGCTGCTCGGCCAGGGTCTTGCCGTCGACGAGGTCCGTCTTGGTGACGATCGCGACCTTCGGCGACTTCCTGATGCCCGCGAGCTCCTTGGCGATGAACCGGTCACCGGGGCCGATCTTCTCGTTCGCCGGCAGGCAGAAGCCGATGACGTCGACCTCGGCCCAGGTGGTGCGCACCACGTCGTTCAGGCGCTCGCCGAGCAGGGTGCGCGGCTTGTGCAGCCCCGGGGTGTCCACCAGGATCAGCTGCGCCTCCGGCCGGTGCACGATGCCCCGCACGGTGTGCCGCGTGGTCTGCGGCCGGTTCGAGGTGATGGCCACCTTCTGCCCGACCAGAGCGTTCGTCAGCGTGGACTTGCCCGCGTTGGGACGGCCCACGAAGCAGGCGAAGCCGGCACGGTGGACGGTCTCGCCCGGTTCTTCGGATGACTGCATGCGAACGCTCATGCCGCCCATTCTCCCTGATCCAACCGACCCCTCCGCACCGCGGCCCGCAGGACCCTCGCCGCGTGCGCCGGTGACACCGCCGGACGGCCCGCCGCCGCCGTGAGGAGCGGCAGCACACCGGCCCGGACCTCACGGTGCACGCCGGGACCGCCTACGATCGCCCCGGTCCACCGCTCCGTCGTCTTCCCCGCCCGGAAGGTCAGCCCCCAGGCATGAAGCTCATCACCGCGATCGTCAAGCCGTTCCGCCTCGACGAGGTCAGGAACGCCCTGCGGGAACTCGGCGTGCACGGCCTCACGGTCTCCGAGGCCGGCGGCTACGGGCGGCAGCACGGCCACACCGAGGTGTACCGGGGCGCCGAGTACCGGGTGGACCTGGTGCCGAAGGCCCGGATCGAGGTCGTCGTGGAGGACGCGGACGCCGAAGCGGTCATCGACGCGGTCGTGAAGGCCGCGCACACCGGCAGGATCGGCGACGGCAAGGTGTGGGCGCTGCCCGTGGACACGGTCGTCCGGGTGCGCACGGGCGAGCGCGGCCCCGACGCGCTCTGAGCACCGGGGCCGCGTCACCGTCACAGCGGGGTTCAGCCGGCGGTGACCGTGCTGCGGACCGTCCCGTCGAGCCCCGCCAGCAGCACCGGGGTCCGCGCGCTGCCGAGGTCCCGCACGGCCGCCCGGTCCTCGTCGGGCACCGACTCCGCCTCGGTCACCACCGCCGCCGCCTCCAGCGACCGCGCCCCCGAGGCCACCGCCATCGCCACCGCCGTCCGCAGGGCGCTCAGCTTCAGCGAGTCGAGGGACACGGTGCCCGCGACATAGGTACGTCCGGTCTCGTCGCGCACGGCCGCCCCCTCGGGCACGCCGTTGCGGGCCCGCGCGGATCGGGCCAGGGTGACGATCTTGCGGTCCTCGGGGTCGAGCGCGCTGCTGTCGGTCATGATCCGAGCATACGGAAGCGTCAGGGGCGGTCGAGGCGCAGGCGGTCCGCTCGCGGCAGGCCGGCCACGACGAGGTCGTAGGAGTCCTCGACGAGTTCCCGGACCAGCTGATCGGGGAGGTCCCCGTCGGCGGTGACCGTGTTCCAGTGGCGCTTGTTCATGTGCCAGCCCGGCACGATGAGCCCCTCGTGCTCGCGGCGCAGGCGGACCGCCTCGTCCGGGTCGCACTTGAGGTTGACCTTCAGGGGGCGCGCGTCCAGGGAGGAGAGGGCGAAGAGCCTGCCCCGCACCTTGAACACCGAGATCTCCGGGCCGAAGGGGAAGTCCTCCTCCGCCGCGTTGAAGGACAGGCAGAACGCGCGCAGCTCCTGCGGGGTCATTCCGGCTTCTCCTCCTCGGGCGGCTCGGGCGGGTCCACCGGCTCCGCGAGCACCGTCACGATCTTGTTCCGGCGGCCGGCCGCGGCTTCCGCGGTCAGACGCAGTTCCCGGCCGTCGGGCAGGGCGACGACGGACGACGCCCCGGCGATGGGCACCCGGCCCAGCGCCTTGGCGAGCAGTCCGCCGACCGTTTCGACGTCCTCGTCGTCGAACGCCTCCAGGCCGTACAGCTCGCCCAGGTCGCCGATGTCGAGGCGGGCGGTGACCCGGAAGCGGTCCGCGCCGAGCTCCTCCACGGGCGGCAGTTCCCGGTCGTACTCGTCGGTGATCTCGCCGACGATCTCCTCCAGGATGTCCTCGATGGTGACGATGCCGGCCGTGCCGCCGTACTCGTCGATGACGACGGCGACGTGGTTGCGTTCCTTCTGCATCTCGCGCAGCAGGTCGCCGGCGTTCTTGGTGTCGGGCACGAAGAACGCCGGGCGCATGGCCGTGGACACCTGCTCGGACTCGGCGTCACGGCTGATGTGCGTCTTGCGGACCAGGTCCTTCAGGTAGACGATCCCGACGATGTCGTCCTCGCTCTCGCCGGTGACCGGGATGCGCGAGAAGCCGGAGCGCAGGGCGAGGGTGAGGGCCTGGCGGATGGTCTTGAAGCGCTCGATGACCACCAGGTCCGTGCGCGGCACCATGACCTCGCGGACCAGGGTGTCGCCCAGCTCGAAGACGGAGTGCACCATGCGGCGCTCGTCGTCCTCGATGAGGGACTCCTTCTCGGCGAGGTCGACCAGCGCGCGCAGCTCCGCCTCGGAGGCGAACGGGCCGCGCCGGAAGCCCTTGCCGGGCGTGAGCGCGTTGCCGATGAGGATCAGCAGCGACGGGACCGGCCCCATGATCCGGGCCAGCGGCACCAGGACGTAGGCGGAGACCGTGGCCGTGTTCAGCGGGTGCTGGCGGCCGATGGTGCGCGGCGAGACCCCGACGGCGACGTACGACACGAGGACCATGACCGCGATGGCGATCAGCAGGGCCTGCGTGGTGCCGTCGAACTCCTTCAGGCAGCCGTACGTGATCAGCGCGGCGGCGGCCATCTCGCAGGCGACGCGGACCAGCAGCGCCACGTTGAGGTAGCGGGTGGGGTCGGCGGCGACCTGGGAGAGCTTGGCGCTGCCGCGGCGGCCGGAGCGCACGGCCTCCTCGGCGCGGAAGCTGGAGACGCGCGCGAGGCCCGCCTCCGCGCAGGCGGCGAGCCAGGCCACGACGACCAGGGCGATGGCGCCCAGAACGAGTTGCGGACTCATCGGCGGGCGCTACGAGACCGTCGGCGCCGGGGACGGCCCGGTCAGGCCTCGCTCCGCGCGCCAGCCGTCCACGATGGCCGCCTGGAGGCCGAACATCTCGGCCTTCTCGTCCGGCTCCTCGTGGTCGTAGCCGAGCAGGTGCAGCACGCCGTGGACGGTGAGCAACTGGAGCTCCTCGTCCATGGAGTGCTGCGTCTCCGCTTCCCTGCCCTGCTTCTCGGCGACCTCCGGGCACAGCACGATGTCGCCGAGCAGCCCCTGCGGCGGCTCGTCGTCGTCCTTCGACGGCGGGCGCAGCTCGTCCATCGGGAAGGACATGACATCCGTGGGGCCGGGGAGGTCCATCCACTGGATGTGGAGCTGCTCCATGGCATCGGCGTCCACGACGATCACCGAGAGCTCGGAGAGCGGGTGGATGCGCATCCGCGCGAGCGCGTAGCGGGCGATGTCGAGGATCGCCTGCTCGTCGACCTCGGTTCCGGACTCGTTGTTGACGTCGATCGACATGGTGCTGTGTGTGTCTACTTCCCCTTGTGCCCGGACTTGCCGCGGCCCTTGTGCGCGCCGTTCTGGGTGCCGTGCTGCGTGTCGTACTGCTCGTACGCGTCGACGATACGGCCCACCAGCTTGTGCCGGACGACGTCCTGCGACGACAGCCGCGAGAAGTGCACGTCCTCCACGCCGTCCAGGATGTCCTGGACCTGCCGCAGGCCGGACTTGGTCCCGTCGGGGAGGTCGACCTGCGTCACGTCACCCGTGATCACGATCTTCGAGTCGAAGCCGAGGCGGGTGAGGAACATCTTCATCTGCTCGGGGCTCGTGTTCTGGGCCTCGTCCAGGATGATGAAGGCGTCGTTGAGCGTGCGGCCGCGCATGTAGGCGAGCGGCGCGACCTCGATCGTGCCCGCCGCCATCAGCCGCGGGATCGAGTCCGGGTCGAGCATGTCGTGCAGCGCGTCGTACAGCGGGCGCAGGTAGGGGTCGATCTTCTCGTAGAGCGTGCCGGGCAGGAAGCCGAGGCGCTCGCCGGCCTCGACCGCCGGGCGGGTCAGGATGATGCGGTTGACCTGCTTGGACTGCAGGGCCTGCACCGCCTTCGCCATCGCCAGGTACGTCTTGCCGGTACCGGCCGGGCCGATGCCGAAGACGATCGTGTGCTTGTCGATCGCGTCCACGTAGCGCTTCTGGTTGAGCGTCTTGGGGCGGATGGTGCGGCCGCGCGAGGACAGGATGTTCTGCGTGAGCACCTGGGCCGGGGTCTCCTGGCCGTCGCTCTCGCCGCTGTCGCTCGCCTTGAGCATGGCGATCGAGCGTTCCACTGCGTCCTCCGTCATCGGCTGCCCGGTGCGGAGCACCAGCATCATCTCGTCGAACACGCGGGCGATGAGGGCGACGTCCACGGGGTCGCCGACCGCGCTGATCTCGTTGCCCCGGACGTGGATGTCGGCCGCCGGGAAGGCCTTCTCGATCACGCGCAGGAGGGAGTCGCCGGACCCCAGAACGGTCACCATGGGGTGCTGGGCGGGGACGGTGAACTGCGCTCTCGCCTGCTCCTGCGCGGGGGTGTGAGCTGTGGGTGTCTGAGTCATGGGCCGGCGCTGAAGGCCTGCGGTTCCTCCTCGTCACGGCCGCGCAGCTGAGGGCGGCCTCGCGATTCCCAGGGTACGACGGTGGAGTGACAACGCCGTAGGGGTTTTGGGGCGGGGCTTCTCACCAGGGATTCTCCCCAGGGGTTCCCGAGGGGCGGTCGCGGAGGCGAGGGCACGTCGCCGTCACGCCGAGCGGCGGAAGCCGATCGTGGGCACGGCCCTGCGCAGCGGCCAGGGCCGCACCAGTTCCTCCGACACCAGGTCGGCGAGGAAGCCGTACCGCTGCAGCGCCTCCGCCGACTGTCCCTCGACGGACTGCACCTTGCGCCACCAGGCCGCGATCTCCGACCAGCCCGGCGCCGACAGGGAGCCGCCGAACTCCTGCACCGACAGCGCCGCCGTCAGCCCGGCGAAGGCCAGCCGGTCCGCCAGCGGCCAGTCGGCCAGCGTCCCGGTGACGAACCCGGCGACGAACACGTCCCCGGCCCCGGTCGGGTCGAGCGCCTCCACCTCGATGGCGGGCACCTCGGCCGTCTCCCCGGTCCGCCGGTCCACCGCGTACGCCCCGTCCGCGCCGAGGGTGACCACGGCCAGCGGCACGTACTCGGTCAGGGCGTGCGCGGCGGCCCGCGGGCAGTCCGCGCCCGTGTACCGCATGGCCTCCTCGGCGTTCGGCAGGAACGCCTCGCAGTGCCGCAGGTCGGGCAGGCCCGCGAGGTCCCAGGCGCCGGTGTCGTCCCAGCCGACGTCGCCGAAGACGCGGGTTCCCTTGCTCGCGGCCTGCGCGATCCAGGGCGCGCTGACGCCCGGCGCGAGGGAGGCGACGGCGGCGCGGGCGCGGGGCGGGCACTCGGGGGCCGGTTCCTCGGGAGGCGGCTCGTGGCCGTGCGAGACCATCGTGCGCTCGCCCTCGTAGGCCATGGAGACGGTGACCGGGGAGTGCCAGCCGGGGACCGTGCGCGACGGGGAGAGGTCGATGCCCTCGCCGTGCTCCAGGGCGTCCCAGCAGTAGTCGCCGTAGTGGTCGTCGCCGAAGGCGGCCGCGAGGGACGTGCGCAGGCCGAGGCGGGCGAGCGCGGTGGCCATGTTGGCGACACCGCCCGGACTCGACCCCATCCCGCGCGCCCAGGACTCCGTCCCGCGCACGGGGGCGGAGTCGAGGCCGGTGAAGACGATGTCGAGGAAGACGGTGCCGGTGAGGTAGACGTCCCAGGGCGGGTCGTCCGGCGTGCGCAGCGGGGCGAGGGGATCGACCTGGCTCTGGCGGGGCGATCCCTTTCCGGCCGGGCCCTTTCCGGCCGGGGCGGTGGACGCGATCACGAGGCGCTCCCTGGCGTGGTGCGGATCAGGCCAGTCTGCACCACGCCACCGGCGACGCGACGCCTCTCACGCCGGACCCGCCCGGCCCGTCAGCTCGCGCGGGACCTCCGCACGCCCCCCTCGGGCCACGCGCCTCACCAGCGCGGCATCGAGGGCGTCCGCCACGCCGGGTCGGCGACCCGCATCGCCGCCGCGTCGTCGCGGTCGCGCAGCGCACCGTCGTCCTCCAGCCATCGCCGGTGCAGCGCGGCCAGCCGGTCGCGGTCGAGTTCCACGCCGAGCCCGGGGGCGTCGGGGACCGCGACCCTGCCGCCCTCGAAGGCGAGGCGCTCGGTGAGGACGTCCTCCGGCTGCCAGGGGTAGTGCGAGTCGCAGGCGTGGTGGAGGTCCGGGACGGTGGCGGCGACGTGCGTCATCGCGGCGAGCGAGATGCCCAGGTGGGTGTTGGAGTGCATGGACACGCCGACGCCGAACGCACGGCAGACGGCGGCGAGCTGCTGGGTGGCCCGCAGCCCGCCCCAGTAGTGGTGGTCGGAGAGCACGACCTGCACGGCGTCGCGGGTGAAGGCCTCCTCGATCTCGGCGAACGTCGTCACGCACATGTTCGTGGCGAGCGGCACATGGGTCCGCGCGGCGACCTCGGCCATGCCGGCGGTGCCGAGCGTGGGGTCCTCCAGGTATTCGAGGACGTCGCCGAGCTCCTCGGCGACCCGCAGCGAGGTCGCCTGCGACCAGGCCCCGTTGGGGTCCAGCCGCAGCGGATGCCCGGGGAAGGCCGCGGCGAGCGCCCGTACGGCGGCGATCTCCTCGTCGGGCGGGAAGACGCCGCCCTTGAGCTTGAAGGAGGTGAAGCCGTACCGCTCGGTGAACCGGCGGGCCTGCTCCACCACCCCCGCCGGGTCGAGGGCGGCGCCCCAGTCGTCCGGCTCGGCCGGCACGCCCCGCGGATGGCCCGCCCACTTGTAGAACAGGTAGGCGCTGTACTCGACGGCGTCGCGCACCTTGCCGCCGAGCAGCGCGTGCACCGGCAGCCCGAGGGCCTTGCCGAGGGCGTCGAGGCAGGCGACCTCGAACCCGGACAGCACGGACAGCCGCAGCTTGCCGGCCGTCTGCACGCCCCGCAGGCCGCCGACGTCGACGGCGTTCTCGACCCGGGAGGCGTCCACGGCGACCTCGTCCGCGAGGGTGAACAGCCCGTTCAGGTCGCTGACCGGGCGTCCCCTCAGCCGCTCGGCGAAGGGCCGGGCCAGTTCGAGGTACTTGGTGTCGCCGTAGGTCTCCCCCACGCCGGTGATGCCGTCCGCCGTGACGACCTCGACGATCAGCCGGGGCGTGTAGGGCTGGTGCACGCCCTGCGTGTTCAGCAGCGGCGGGTCGGCGACCAGGACCGGCGTCAGCCGGACGTCCGTGACGGTGAGGTTCACAGGGCGGCTCCCACGAGGCCGAGTCCGGTGCGCAGGAGGGTGCCGAGGGCGGCCAGGTCGGCGGGCGAGGGGTCGGTGAGCGGGGCGCGCACGGGACCCACGGGCCGGCCGCGCAGCCGGGCGGCGGCCTTGACCAGGGACACGGCGTAGCCGGGGACGCGGTCGCGCAGTTCGACGAGCGGGACGTAGAAGCCGCGCAGCAGTTCGCCGACCGTGCCGTGGTCGCCGTCGCGCAGGGCGGTGAAGAAGGCGCCGGCGATCTCGGGGGCGAAGGCGTGGACGGCGGAGGAGTAGGCCGGGACGCCGACGGCGGCGTAGGCGCGGGCCTGGATCTCGGCGGTGGCGGCCCCGTTGAAGAACAGGAAGTCCTCGGGGGCGGCGAGCGTGAGGCGCTGGAGCCGGTCGAGGTCGCTGTGGCCGTCCTTGAGGCCGATGACCGTCGGCAGGGCGGCGACGCGCCGCAGCGAGGCGGCGGTGTAGGCGACCTGGCCGCGCTGGTAGGCGATCAGGGGCAGCGGGGTGCGGGCGGCGAGCTGCTCCATCTGGGCGACCAGGCCGTCCTGCGGGGCGGCGACGAGGTAGTGCGGCAGCACGAGCAGCGCGTCGGCTCCGGCGTCCTCGGCGATGCGCGCGAACCGGGCGGCCTGTGCCCAGCCGTAGCCGGTGCCCGCGACGACGGGGACGCGGCCGGCCGCCTCCTCGACGGTGAGGGTGACGACCTGCCGGTACTCGTCCTCGTCCAGCGAGAAGAACTCGCCGGTGCCGCAGGCGGGGAAGACGGCGCCGGGCGCGGCGGCGAGCCGCTCGGCGACGTGGCGGCGGAAGCCGTCCGGGTCGAGGGCGCCGTCGTCGCGGAAGCAGGTCAGCGGGAACGACAGCACGCCGCCCGCCATGCCGTCCCGCAGCCGCTGCGCGACCGCCACCGGTCCAGCGCTCACGATCATCTCCTCATGTAGACGCGATCCACGTATGGGAATGGAGGTTAGGTAGGCGAACAGAGGCCGTCAACCGGGCGCGGTGGGACGATTACGATCGGCGCATGTCAGACACAGGGGGCGTCCGCGAGGTGAAGTCCGCGGCGCGCACGGTGGAGCTGCTGGAACTCCTCGCCGCGCGCGGCGACCGCCCGGCCCGGCTCCAGGAACTGGCCGGCGCGCTCGGCGTGCCGCGTAGCTCGATGTACGCGCTGCTGCAGACCCTGATCTCGCGCGGCTGGGTCCGCACCGACGTCACCGGCTCCCTGTACGGCATCGGCATCCACGCCCTGCTCACCGGCACGAGCTACCTCGACTCCGACCCCCGGGTCCGGGTCGTGCGGCCGTACCTCGACGAGGCGTCCGAGGCGCTCGGCGAGACCATCCACCTGGGCCGGCTGGACGGCCGGGACGTGGCGTACCTGGCGACGCGGGAGTCGCACGAGTACCTCAGGACGATCAGCCGGGTCGGGCGCCGCCTGCCCGCGCACGTCGGCGCGCTCGGCAAGGCGCTGCTGGCGGAACGCCCCGACGAGGAGCTGCCCGAGGGGCCGTACGAGGCGCTGACCGCGCACTCGCACACCAGCCGGGAGTCCCTGGCGGCGGACCTCGCGCGGATCCGGGACCGCGGCTGGTCCGTCGACCGCGAGGAGGGCGTGCCCGGCATCGTCGGCTTCGGTTTCGCGCTGCGCTACGACACCCCCGCGCAGGACGCGATCAGCTGCTCGGTGCCGGTCGCCCGGCTCAGCCCGGAGCACGAGGAGCGGATCGTCGCCGTGATGCGGGAGATCCGGGCGAAGATCGAGGCGACGGTGCCGGCGGGCGCCGGGTCGGTGCACTGGCGCTAGCGCGGACGCGCGGGAGGAGCCGGGGGAACCTCCGGAACACCTGGCGAAAGACGCGCGTTTACCCGGGCTTCACCACCCCAAACGCAACGTGCGCCAGATCACACGCCCCGGGCTCCCGTGCCCGAGTACTTGCTTGATACAAATTGCCCGCGCGTTCCTGTCCGTCGACGGTCGTCGCCCCATCCCCCCTTTTCTCGCCGCTCCTTTCGCATGCCCTGGGAACGCCCGTGCTCGCCCCCCGCACCACCCCCTGGCCCCTCGTCGCCCTTTTCACGGCCGGGTACCTCGCGCCGTACCTGCTCCCGACCACCGTGGGCAGACTCGACTCGGCCCTTCCGCTCTCCGCCACGCAGGCCGGTGCCGTCGGCAGCGCGCTGCTGCTGAGTTCGGCCGCCGCCGGGTTCGCCCTGGCCTCCCGGGTCGAGCGGATCGGCGCCCGCGCCCTCGCCCGGCTCGGCCTCGTCCTGGCCGTCCTCGGCTACGGCGGCGCCGCCCTGACCTCCGCGGTCCCGGCCGTCGTCGCCGGCGCGATGGCCGGCGGCTTCGGCTCCGGCACGGCGACGACCGTCGCCGCCACCCTCATCGCCGCGCAGCGGGACCCGCACCGGGCCTCCACCGCCGGGCTGCTGAGCGTCTCCGCCCTCGCGGGCGCCGTGTACCTGACGGTTCCGCACCTCGGCCCGGGGCACGGCCTGCCGCTGTCCGCGATCGCCCTCACGTCCCTGGCGGTGTGGCCGCTGACCGGCCGGCTCCCCTCCGGGGTGCCCGCCGCACCGGCCCGGCAGGACAAGGCCCGCCTGCCGCACGCCCGTTCCGGTCTGGTGCTGGCCGCCGCCATGGTCTGCTGGTCGCTCGCCCAGAACTCCCTGTGGGGCGTGAGCGGACGCATCGGGCTGGAGCAGGCCCACCTGGGCGAGGCGACCGTCGGCGCCGTGTTCGCCGTGGCGCTGGGCGCCGGACTGGCCGGGGTCCTCGCGGCCGGGGCCCTCGGCGCGCGGCTCGGACGTGCCGTGCCGATCGGCCTGGGCACGGTGCTGATCGCCGGCTGCATCGCCGTCAGCGCCTCCGCCACCGGTCTCGGCAGCTTCGCGGCCGGCGAGATCGCCTGGAACACGCTGTACCCGGTGGTGCTGTCGTACCTGATCGGGCTGGCCGCCTCGCTCGACCCGCGCGGCCGCTGGGCGGTGCTGGTCGGCTCGGCGTCCTCGCTGGGCACGGCCGCCGGACCGCTGACCGGCAGCGTGCTGTCGGCGCAGGCCGGGTTCCCGGTGATGGGCCTGGTCCTCGGCGCCGGCCTGCTGGTGATCGCGCTGCCGATGACCGCCGTCGCGCTGCACACCGGCGGGCGCCCGCTGCTGCCCGGCGCGATCCGCCGCCGCGGCGGGCACCCGGCCGCCCTGGTCGCCGCCGCCACCGGCACCCCGACCGGCGCGATTCCCGAGATCGGAGCCCCGGAGCAGCCGGTGGTGGAGATCCCCGTGGACACCCCGGCCGTCCCCGCCCAGCGCGCCTACGGCAAGGCGGGCTCGGAGGTCCTGTGAGGCCCTAGGCGAAGGTGTACGCCTCGACCTCGGCCAGGTACCGCGCCCGCAGCTCCTCGTCGTCCTCCAGGAAGGAGGCGAGGAAGGAGTTGCGGGCCAGCTCGCGCAGTCGCTCCTCGCCCAGGCCGAGCGCCGCGCGCACGGCGTCGAAGTTGTCGCCGGCGTAGCCGCCGAAGTAGGCCGGGTCGTCGGAGTTGACCGTGCACATCAGGCCGGCGTCCAGCATGGCGGGCAGCGGGTGATCGGCGAGGGTGTCCACGGTGCGCAGCCGGACGTTCGACAGGGGGCACAGCGTCAGCGGCACCCGGTCCCGCACCAGCCGCTCCACCAGCGCCGGGTCCTCCACACAGCGCAGCCCGTGGTCGACCCGCTCGACACCGAGCACGTCCAGCGCCTCGGTGATGTACGCGGGCGGGCCCTCCTCGCCCGCGTGGGCGACCCGGCGCAGGCCGAGGGCGGCGGCCGCCTCGTAGACCGCGCGGAACTTCGCCGGCGGGTGCCCGACCTCCGCCGAGTCCAGACCCACGCCGGTGATCCGGTCCAGGTAGGGCTCGGCCGCCTGCAGGGTGGCCAGGGCCGACTCGGCGGACTCGTCGCGCAGGAAGCACAGGATCAGCCGGGTCGAGACCCCGTGGTTCTCCTCGCTGCGCCCCAGCGCCCGCCACAGCCCCTCGACGACCGTGCCGAGCTCCAGGCCGCGGCCGGTGTGGGCCTGCGGGTCGAAGAAGATCTCCGCGTGCCGCACGCCCTGCGCGGCGGCCCGGGCCAGGTACTCGTTCGCCAGGTCCTCGAAGTCCCGCTCGGTGCGCAGGACGGCCATGAGCTCGTAGTACAGATCCAGGAACGACTGGAGGTCGTCGAAGCGGTAGGCCTCGCGCAGCTCGTCCGTGTCGGCGTAGGGCAGCGTGAGGCCGTTGCGGGTGGCGAGCTCGAAGGCCAGCTCCGGCTCCAGGGTGCCTTCGATGTGAAGGTGCAGTTCGGCTTTGGGGATGGGCATCAATGCATCGTACGGGCGTTTCACCGACGCTTCGGAACCGGCACCCGCAGGAGGTCGTGGGCGACGGTCAGCTCGCCCTCGTATCCGGCGGCCCGGGCCTGCCGCTCGAACTCGTCCGGGTCCGTGTATCGCTGGCTGAAGTGGGTGAGCACCAGGTGCCGCACCCCGCTCTCCCGCGCCACCCGGGCCGCCTGACCCGCCGTCAGGTGACCGTGCTCGACGGCGAGCTGCTCGTCCTCGTCGAGGAAGGTCGACTCGATGACGAGCAGGTCGCAGCCCTCGGCCAGCGCGTACACGCCCTCGCACAGACGGGTGTCCATGACGAACGCGAACCGCTGCCCGCGCCGCACCTCGCTGACGTCCTCCAGGGTGACCGCGCCGAGCGAGCCCTCGCGCTGGATCCGCCCCACGTCCGGGCCCGTCACCCCGTGCGCGGCCAGCCGCTCGGGCAGCATGCGGCGGCCGTCGGGCTCGACGAGCCGGTAGCCGTACGACTCCACCGGGTGCGACAGCTTCCGGGCTTCGAGCGTGTAGCCGCCGGCGCGGGCGAGGGGCCCGTCGGCGTCGACCGGCGCCTCGGTGATGCCGACGGTCTCGCGGTAGGCGGTGGCGTACCGGAGCCGGTCGAAGAAGCGCTGCCCGGAGCGGGGGTAGTGGGCGGTGATCCGGTGCGGGACCTTGTCGAGGTTGATGCGCTGGATCACACCGGCGAGGCCGAGGCTGTGGTCGCCGTGGAAGTGCGTGACGCAGATGCGGTTCAGGTCGTGCGCGGCGACCCCGGCGCGCAGCATCTGGCGCTGCGTGCCCTCGCCGGGGTCGAACAGGATGCCCTCGCCGTCCCAGCGCAGCAGGTAGCCGTTGTGGTTGCGGTGCCGGGTCGGGACCTGGCTGGCGGTGCCGAGGACGACGAGTTCGCGTACGGACAAGGCGGTTATCCCGGGGGCCACTCGAGGCCGCGGCCACCGATCACGTGGCCGTGCACGTGCCAGACGGTCTGGCCGGCGCCGCTGCCGGTGTTGAAGACGAGGCGGTAGCTGTCGAGCTTCTCCTCGTCCGCGACGGCCTGGGCCTCGCGGAGCACGTCCGCGGTGAGGCCCGGGTCGGCGGCGGCGAGGGCACCCGCGTTCTCGTAGTGCGCCTTGGGGATGACCAGGACGTGGGTGGGTGCCTGGGGGTTGATGTCGCGGAACGCGAGGGTCGTCTCCGTCTGGCGGACGATCGTCGCCGGGATCGTGCCTGCGACGATCTTGCAGAACAGGCAGTCGTCCTGGGGTTCCCCGGCCATTCGGTTACCTCCGAAGTCTGGGCGGTGTGAGCGCAGTCGGCATCGTATCGTCGTCGGGCGCGGGCGGTCCGGCCCCTAGGGCCTGTCTGACAATTCCCTCCTGCCTCGCGACGCCATGCACGCACTCTCGCCGCACCGGGCGCAGAGCCAAGTACATCCAGTACGACGCTCTACGCCCGGCACGCCGAGAGCACGCACCTGACGCCGCGAGGCCGCCCTCCGGGCGACGGTGGGAATTGTCAGACAGGCCCTAGAGGGCCGACAGGGCCGGGGGCGTCTTCGCGGGAGTGGCCTCCAGCGCCTCCAGCGCCAGCCGGATCGCCTCGTCCAGTTGGGGGTCCCTGCCCGCCGCGTGGTCCTGCGGGCGCTGGACGACCTCCACGTCCGGGTCGACGCCGTGGTTCTCCACGCCCCACCCGTAGCCCTCCAGCCAGAACGCGTACTTCGGCTGGGTGACCAGGGTGCCGTCGACCAGGCGGTAGCGGCTGTCGATGCCGATCACGCCGCCCCAGGTGCGGGTGCCGACCACGGGGCCGATGCCGAGGGCCTTGATCGCGGCGTTGACGATGTCGCCGTCGGAGCCGGAGAACTCGTTGGCGACGGCGACGACCGGGCCGCGGGGCGCGTCGCGCGGGTAGCTCTCGGCGCGCATGCCGCGGGGCAGGTCCCAGCCGACGACGCGGCGGGCCAGCTTCTCCACGACGAGCTGGGAGGTGTGGCCGCCGCGGTTCTCGCGGACGTCGACGACCAGCCCCTCGCGGGCCACCTCGACGCGCAGGTCGCGGTGGATCTGCGCCCAGCCGGGCGCCTGCATGTCCGGGACGTGCAGGTAGCCGAGGCGGCCGCCGGACTTGTCGTGGACGTAGGCGCGGCGGTCGGCGACCCAGGCGTGGTAGCGCAGCGGCTCCTCGTCGGCGACCGGGACGACGACGGCGTGCCGCGGGTCGCCGCCGCCGGACGGCAGGACGGTCAGCTCCACCGGCTTGCCCGCCGTGCCGATGAGCAGCGGGCCGGGGCCGGCCACCGGGTCGACGCGCTGCCCGGCGACCGCGACGATCGCGTCGCCCGGGCGCACCGCGACGCCGGGTGCGGCCAGCGGGCTGCGGGCTTCGGGGTCGGAGGTCTCCGAGGGCAGGATGCGGTCGACGCGCCAGGTGCCGTCCTCGTGGCGGGAGAGGTCGGCGCCGAGCAGGCCCTGGCGGGGGCCGCCGCCGTGGCCGCCGCGCGGGGTGACGTAGGCGTGCGAGGTGCCGAGTTCGCCCTGGACCTCCCACAGCAGGTCGACGAGGTCGTCGTGGGTGGCGAGCCGCTCCACGACCGGGCGGTAGCGGTCGAGCACGCCGGTCCAGTCGACGCCGCTCATGTCCGGCCGCCAGAAGTGGTCGCGCATGATGCGGCCGTTCTCGTCGAACATCTGCCGCCACTCGGCGGCGGGGTCGATCATCTGCCGGATCCGGCTCAGGTCGACGGTGATGTTGCTGTCGCTGTCGTCGTCGCCCGAGGCGCGCCGGTCGCTGGGGACGACCTTCAACCGTCCGTCGGTCCACAGCAGGACGCGCTTGCCGTCGCCGCTGACCTCGAAGTGGTCGGCGTCGGCGGCGAGATGCTCGACGCGCTGCTGGGCGAGGTCGTAGCGCTCCAGCTCGGTCTTCGGCTCGGGGTCGTCGGGGGTGGCCCGGGACGCGCCGAGGACTCCGGCGACCGGGTGGCGCAGCCACAGCACCCCGTCCTTGGCGGCCCGCAGGTTGGAGTAGCGGGCGGCCTCCACCGGGAAGGGAACGATGCGGTCGGCGAGGCCCTCCAGGTCGATCCGGGTGGTCGGGGTGCCCTCGCTGTCGGGGGTCTCCTCCCGGTCGGGCGTCTCGAAGGACCGGCCGTGCCGCTGCGGGCCGAACGGCGAGGGGGTCGTGGCCGCGAGGGTGATGAGGTGCGGCCGGGCGCCCTCGACGAAGGCCAGGTCGAAGACGTGCTCGTCGTAGACCGGGTCGAAGGAGCGGGTCGACAGGAACGCGAGGTGCTTGCCGTCCGCCGTGAACGCGGGCGCGTAGTCCTGGAAGCGGAGCGGGGTCGCCTCGGTGACCGACAGGTCGGTGGTGTTGGCGAGCTTCAGCTGGCTCAGGGGCCGTGGGCCGGGGTGGGACCAGGCGAGCCAGGACGAGTCGGGCGAGAAGACCAGCCCGGACACGTCGCCGTCCTCGCTGCGGTCCACCTCCCGCACCTCGCCGGTCTCCCGCTCCACGAGCAGCAGGCGCCCGTCGTGGGAGGCCACGGCCGCGCGGCTGCCGTCGGGGGCCATGGCGAGGTCCAGCACCCTGCCGAGCTGCCCGGCGGCCAGTCGGCGCGGGGTCGCGCCCGGGGCCAGGCCGGTGGCGGGCGCGAACTCCAGGGCGTCGTCGCCCTCGGCGTCCGTCACCCACACCACCCACTCCTCGCCGTCGGCGCGGAAGGCGCGCGGCAGCCGGGCCCGGACGCCGGGCGTGGCGGCCAGGGCGCGGGCCGGTCCGGAGCGGTGGGTGACCCAGTGGACGGTGCCGCGCACCGAGACGGCGCTGCCGCGCGCGGTGTGGTCCGGGGAGGCCGAACCGAACCAGCGGGCGGCGTTCACCGGGAACGGCTGGAGGTCGGCGCGCTGCCCGCCGAGGCGCACGTCGAGCCGGCGCGGCTCGGCCCCGTCCAGGTCGTCCAGCAGCCGGAGTTCACCGGCGCTGGAGTAGACGACCCGGCTGCCGTCGGTGGCGGCGTGCCGGGCGTAGAAGCCGTCGAGCGGGGTGTGGCGGCGCAGGTCCGAGCCGTCGGCGAGGGACGAGTAGAGCGCGCCCGTGCCCTCGTGGTCGGAGAGGAACGCGATCCGGTCGCCCACCCACAGCGGATCCTCGATGTTGCCGTCGAGGTCGTCGTGCAGCCGGACGAACTCGCCGTCGCCCTCGCGGTCGATCCACAACTTGCCCGCCGTACCGCCCCGGTACCGCTTCCACCAGGCCGCCTCGCGCCCCATCGGCGCGGACAGCAGCACCGTGTGCGGCCCGTACGCCACGGCGCCGACCGGCCCGTACGGCAGGGTGGCGGCGGGGCCGCCGTCCAGCGGGACGGCACGCGCCCAGGTGCGGCGCAGGCTGGCCTGCCCGTGGGAGCTGATCGCCAGGACCTGGCCGCCGGGCGTCCAGCCGCGCACCTGGGTCTTCGAACTGCCCCAGTACGTCAGGCGCCTGGCAGGGCCGCCGTCGACCGGGGCGACGAGCACCTCGGGGGCGCCGTCCCGGGTGGAGGTCCAGGCGACGGTGGTGCCGTCGGGTGAGATGCGCGGGTGGGTCACCGGCGTGTTGTCGGCGCTGACGCGCCAGGCCCGGCCGCCGTCGAGTGGCGCGAGCCACACGTCGTCCTCGGCGGTGAAGGCGACCAGGTCGCCGTGCACGTGCGGGAACCGGAGGTAAGCAGGCGATGTCACCTGATCACCCTATGCAGCACGGGCGCCGCGCGGACAGGGTTCGGATCACTTGCCCTCGACCGGGCGGCAGTCCGGGTACCGGTCGCACCAGATGGTCTGCGTGACCGTCACGGTGACGGTGGCCCCCGGCCCGCCGTTCGTGGGTCCGCCGCCCACCGGGGGCGGGCTGGTGGCGTCGCAGTCGCCGAGCCCGTCGACCTCGAACCACACCTTGCCGTCCACCTTGGCGGTGATGTTCCCGCGCACGCAGGCGCCGTCCACCGCGTGGGTGACCTCGCCGTCGACGTCGATGTCCTTGCCGTCGTCGGTCTCGCCCTGGCAGTCGACGCTCGCGACCGTCTTCCGGCTCGCCGAGGGCGACGGCTTCGTGCTCCTGCCGCTGTCGCCGTAGGAGGCGGTGCAGCTGAGCCAGCGCACGCCCGCCTTCTGGCGGTCGAGTTCCCGGGTCACGGTCTCGTCCAGGGTGTACGCGACGGCCGCGGAACTGATGCCATCGCCCGGCTCGCAGGCGACGGCACCGCCGACGGCGGCGACCGCGAACACCGCAGCGACGGCCGCCCGCCGGCCGCGTCCTCCCGGCAAGAACCTTCTCGAAACCCCCATGAGGGGCAGCCTGCCATCCACGGGGGCCGCGCGGTAGGGCGCAAAGGCGTCAACCGCGCAGCAGCAGCCACTCCTGAAGCTCCACCAAGTTGCCCTCAGGGTCCTTCAGATGGGCGACCCGCATCCGGTCCGTCAGGGGCGCGGGACCGTGCAGCACCGTGGCGCCGCGCAGGGTGATCTCCTCGCAGTACGCGTCCAGCGCGTCCACCCGCAGCACCACCAGCGACCGGTGCCCGGCGGCCGGACGGCCCACCTCGCCGAGCACCTCGGCCATCATCGACCGGTCCTGCAGCGCGATCCCGGCGGAGCCGACCGCGGGGCTGAACTTCTCGTACGGGCCCTCACTGGCGCCCGACTGCGGCTTGAGGCCGAGGACGTCGCCGTAGAAGCGGTAACAGGCGGCGAAGTCGGAGACGAGCAGGCGTACTTGGGCGAGTTCCACGGTGCCTCCAGGGGGTTCAGGACCAGCGGCCGGTACGCGCCAGGAGGACGGCAGCGGCCGCCGTCCCGGCAGTCGATGTGCGCAGCACACTGCGCCCGAGGCGAAACGCCCCGGCCCCCGCCTGTTCGAACAGCGCCAGCTCCTCCGGCGCCACGCCCCCCTCGGGCCCCACGACCAGGACGATCTCGCCGGCGGCCGGCAACTCGGCCGTGGCCAGCGGGACGTCGCCGCTCTCGTGCAGCACCGCGGCGAAGTCGGCGTCCCGCAGCAGCGCGGCGACCTGCTGGGTCGTGGCCGCGTCGGCGACCTCCGGGAAGCGCACCCGGCGCGACTGCTTGCCGGCCTCCCGGGCGGTGGCGCGCCACTTGGCGAGCGCCTTCGCCCCGCGGTCGCCCTTCCACTGCGTGATGCAGCGGGCCGCCGCCCACGGCACGACGGCGTCGACGCCGACCTCGGTCATCGTCTCGACGGCCAGCTCCCCGCGGTCGCCCTTGGGCAGCGCCTGCACGACGGTCACCCGCGGCTGCTCCGGCGGCTCCTCGCTCACCGAGTCCAGCTGGACGATCAGGCGGTCCTTGCCCTCGGTGCCGAGCACCACGCAGTCCGCCCAGCGCCCGGCCCCGTCGGTGAGGATCACGTCCTCCCCGGCGCGCAGCCGCTTCACGGACACGGCGTGCCGCCCTTCCGGCCCGTCCAGGACGTACCGCCCGCCGCCGCCCGCGTCGAAGTGCTCGACGACGAACACCGGCGCGGTCATCGCGCGCCTCCGCCCGCGACGCCCCCACCCGACAACGCTGTCCTGGCGGCGGCGAGTTCACCGGCCAGCACCTCGACGAGCTGCCCGGCGGGCAGCTCCCGGGCCATGCGGTGCCCCTGCCCGGCCCACAGCGCCATGCCCTGGGCGTCCCCGGCCTTGGCGGCGGCCTTGCGCAGCGGCGAGGTGAGGTGGTGGATCTCGGGGTAGGCGGCGGGCGCGTACGGGCCGTGCTCGCGCAGGAAGCGATTGACGAGCCCGCGCGCGGGGCGGCCCGAGAAGGCCCGGGTCAGCTCCGTCCGCACGAACAGCGGGTTGGTCAGCGCCTGCTTGTGCAGGGCGTGCGCGCCGGACTCGTGGGTGGCGAGGAAGGCCGTGCCCAGCTGGGCCGCGGCGGCGCCGGCCGCGAGGACCGCGGCGATCTGGCCGCCGCGCATGATGCCGCCCGCGGCGACGACCGGGATGCCGACGGCCTCCCGGACCTGCGCGACCAGCGTCAGCAGGCCGAGGCCGGAACCGTCCGTCTCGGGGACGTCCCGGTGGGTGCCCTGGTGGCCGCCCGCCTCGACGCCCTGGGCGATCACGGCGTCCGCCCCGGCCCGCTCGACGGCCCGGGCCTCGTCGGGCGTGGTGGCGGTGGCCAGGACGAACGTCCCGACACGGTGCAGGGCGTCGATCACCTCGCGGTGCGGGACGCCGAAGTGGAACGACACCACCGGGACGGGGTTGTCGCGGAGCACCGCGAGCTTGGTCTCGTAGCCGTCGTCCCGGCCGCTCTCCGGATCGCCCAGCTCGGCCTCGTACCAGGTGGCCTCGCCGGCCAGCTGATGGGCGTAGACGTCGACGGCGGCGGGGTCGGCGTACTCGGGCTGCGGCATGAAGAGGTTGACCCCGAAGGGGCGGCCGGTGAGGCTCCTCAGCTGCTTGATCTCCTGGTACATCCCGTCGGCGGTCTTGTACCCGGCGGCGAGGAACCCGAGCCCGCCCGCTTCGCACACGGCGGCGGCGAGCTTCGGCACGGAGACGCCGCCCGCCATGGGGGCCTGCACGATCGGGAGCGGGAAGAGATCGGTCAGTGCGGAGGACATGACCGCATGTTGTCACGTCCTCCGGACAACTCCGAAACCGGCCTGCCGTGTGGCACAGACCAGCTGAACCATCGCTTCCGCAGCCCTGCCGGCCGCCGCGTCAGCGGCCGTTGAAGGCGTCCTTCAGCCGCGAGAACAGCCCCTGCTGACCCGGCTGGAACTGGCCCGTGGGCCGTTCCTCGCCGCGCAGCTTGGACAGTTCGCGCAGCAGGCGCTCCTGCTCGGGGTCGAGCTTGGTCGGGGTCTGGACCTCGACGTGCACGATGAGGTCGCCGCGTCCGCCGCCGCGCAGGTGCGTGACGCCCCGGCCGTGCAGCGGGATCGACTGGCCGGACTGGGTGCCCGGACGGATGTCGACCTCCTCCATGCCGTCCAGCGTCTCCAGCGGCACCTTCGTGCCGAGGGCGGCCGCCGTCATCGGCAGCGTGACCGTGCAGTGCAGGTCGTCGCCGCGGCGCTGGAACTGCGCGTGGGGCAGCTCGTGGATCTCGACGTACAGGTCGCCCGCGGGACCGCCGCCGGGCCCGACCTCGCCCTCGCCGGCGAGCTGGATGCGCGTGCCGTTGTCCACACCGGCCGGGATCTTGACCGTCAGCGTGCGGCGGGACCGGACGCGGCCGTCGCCCGCGCACTCGGGGCACGGCGTCGGGACGACCGTGCCGAAGCCCTGGCACTGGGGGCACGGGCGGGACGTCATGACCTGGCCCAGGAAGGACCGGGTCACCTGCGACACCTCACCGCGGCCGCGGCACATGTCACACGTCTGCGCGGAGGTGCCCGGGGCCGCGCCCTCGCCGTTGCAGGTGTTGCAGACGACGGCGGTGTCGACCTGGATGTCCTTCGTCGTGCCGAAGGCCGCCTCGTCGAGCTCCACCTCGATGCGGATCATGGCGTCCTGGCCACGGCGGGTGCGCGAGCGCGGTCCGCGCTGCGACGCCGTGCCGAAGAAGGCGTCCATGATGTCCGAGAAGTTGCCGAAGCCGCCGGCCCCGAAGCCGCCCGCGCCGGCGCCGCCGGACTGCGAGAGCGGGTCGCCGCCGAGGTCGTAGACCTGCTTCTTCTGCGGGTCCGACAGCACCTCGTAGGCGGCGTTGATCTCCTTGAACCGCTCCTGGGTCTTCGGATCGGGGTTGACGTCCGGGTGCAGCTCGCGGGCGAGCCGCCGGAAGGCCTTCTTGATCTCTTCCTGCGACGCGTCGCGGCGCACGCCGAGTACGGCGTAGTAGTCCGTGGCCACTACGACTCCGCCAGGATCTGTCCGACGTACCGTGCCACTGCGCGTACCGCTCCCATCGTTCCCGGGTAGTCCATGCGGGTCGGTCCGACCACGCCGAGCTTGGCGACTGCCTCGCCGCCCGAACCGTAGCCGACCGACACGACGGACGTGGAGTTGAGTCCTTCGTGGGCGTTCTCGTGACCGATACGGACGGTCACGCCCGGATCCTTCGCCTCGCCGAGCAGCTTGAGGAGCACGACCTGCTCCTCGAGCGCCTCCAGCACCGGCCGGATCGTGAGGGGGAAGTCATGACCGAAGCGGGTCAGATTGGCGGTGCCGCCGATCATCAGCCGCTCCTCGTTCTCCTCGACGAGCGTCTCCAGGAGTGTGGAGAGCACCGTGGAGACCGTACCCCGGTCCTCGTGCTCGAAAGCCTCCGGGAGGTCCTCCACCAGACTCGGCACGTCCGCGAAACGGCGGTTCGCCACCCGGCTGTTGAGGCGCGCGCGCAGATCCGCGAGCGAGGCCTCGCCGAAGGGCGCCGGGCAGTCGACCACCCGCTGCTCGACCCGTCCCGTGTCCGTGATCAGCACGAGCATCACCCGCGCGGGTGCCAGCGAGAGCAGCTCCACGTGCCGCACGGTGGACCGGGTCAGCGACGGGTACTGCACGACGGCCACCTGGCGCGTGAGCTGCGCGAGCAGCCGCACCGTGCGCGCCACGACGTCGTCGAGGTCGACGGCGCCCTCCAGGAAGTTCTGGATGGCCCGCCGCTCCGGCGCGGTCATGGGCTTGACACCGGCGAGCTTGTCCACGAACAGGCGGTAGCCCTTGTCGGTGGGGATGCGCCCGGCGCTGGTGTGCGGCTGGGCGATGTATCCCTCGTCCTCCAGGGCCGCCATGTCGTTGCGGACGGTCGCCGGGGAGACGCCGAGGTTGTGCCGCTCGGTGAGGGCCTTGGAGCCGACGGGCTCCTCGGTGCCGACGTAGTCCTGGACGATGGCGCGCAGCACCTGAAGCCTGCGTTCACTGAGCATCGCGCACACCTCCAGAAGTCGTCCGCCCGTTGCCTGCCGTTCGCGGCCTGGCACTCTGCGCGTGCGAGTGCCAACGTTCCCCGGCCCAGTGTACGGCGGTGGGGTACGCCTGCGGCAAGGCTGGTCGTGCGGCGTCGTGCCCCGGGCGGGGCGCACGGTTAGCGTCGCCGTATGACGGTGACTTGGGAAGAGCCCGGCTGGGAGCGGCTTGCCGCCGGGGTGGGCCGGTGCCGGCTGCCGGTGTGGGACTGCACGGCGGGGCTGGTCGCCGGCGAGGGCGCGGTGCTGGTGATCGACGCCGGGTCGAGCCCGGCCGAGGGCGCGCGGTTGCGTGCGCAGGCACGGGCGCTCACCGGCGGCCGTGTGACGCATCTCGCGCTGACCCATCCCCACTTCGACCACGTCTTCGGGGCGGCGGCGTTCCCGGACGCGGAGACGTACGGCGCGGTCGGCGTGGACGCGGTGCTGACCCGGGCGCGGGACCGCGCGGAGCTGTGCGCGGACGCGGTGCGCAACGGCCTGGCCGAGGACGTGGCGCGCGCGTCGGCCGGCCGGCTGGTCCCGCCCCGCCACCTGGTCTCCGGCGAGTGGACGCTCGACCTGGGCGGCGGGTGCCAGGTGCTGCTGGCGAACGTCGGCCCGGGGCACACCGCGCACGACCTCGCGGTGCTGGTGCCGGGCGATCCGGAGGTGGTGTTCTGCGGCGACCTGGTCGAGGAGTCGGGCGAGCCGCAGGCCGGGCCGGACGCGGTGCCGTCGCAGTGGCCGGCCGCGCTGGACCGGCTGCTCGCGCTGGGCGGCGAGGACGCGCTGTACGTGCCCGGTCACGGAGCGGTGGTGGACGCGGCGTTCGTCCGGGACCAGCGGGACGCGCTGGCGGCGCGTTTCGGCGTGTCTCCGTGATCGCCCCGCGGCTTCTCCTATCGTCATCCGAATGCGCCAGTACTCTCCGGACCTGACCCCGCCGTGGAAGAAGCCCCAGCCGGTCCCCGAGGTCCCGGCGGAACCGGGCCTGGTGGTGGAGGAGCCCGGCAGCGGCTTCTGCGGGGCGGTCGTGCGCTGCGAGGCGGGCACGGTGACGCTGGAGGACCGCTTCGGCAAGCACCGCGTGTTCCCGCTGGAGCCGCGCGGCTTCCTGCTGGAGGGCAGGACGGTCACGCTGGTCCGGCCCTCCTCCGGCGCCCCGGCGCGCCCCACCCGCACCGCCTCGGGTTCGGTGGCGGTGCCCGGCGCCCGCGCGCGGGTGGCCCGGGCCGGCCGCATCTACGTCGAGGGCCGGCACGACGCCGAGCTGGTCGAGAAGGTGTGGGGCGACGATCTGCGGATCGAGGGCGTGGTGGTGGAGTACCTGGAGGGCGTCGACGACCTGCCGTCGATCGTCGAGTCCTTCGCGCCCGGCCCGGACGCGCGCCTCGGCGTCCTGGTCGACCACCTCGTGCCGGGCTCGAAGGAGTGGCGCATCGCCGAGTCGGTCACGAGCGAGCACGCGCTGGTGGTCGGCCACCCCTACATCGACATCTGGGAGGCGGTGAAGCCGTCGTCCCTGGGGATCGGGGCCTGGCCCCGGGTACCGAGGGGCCAGGACTGGAAGACGGGCGTGTGCCGGGCCCTGGGCTGGCCGCAGAACACGGGCGCGGCGTGGCAGCGGATCCTGTCCGGGGTCCACTCGTACAAGGACCTGGAACCGGAGCTGCTGGGCCGGGTGGAGGAGCTGATCGACTTCGTGACGGCGCCCTAGCCCACGCCGGGCGCCCGCTCAGTCCACCAGGTCGCGCACCACGCCGTCGGCCAGCAGCCGCCCGCGCAAGGTCAGCACGGCCCGCCCTCTCGCATACGGCTCCTCCTGGAGCAGCCCGTCGGACAGGGCCCGGCGCGAGGCCGCGAGCCCCTGCTCCCGCAGCAGCGACAAGGGCACCCCGTCCCGCAGCCGCAGCTCCAGCAGGATCCGCTCGACCCGCCGGTCCTCGTCGCTCAGCACCTCACGCCCGGCACCGGGCGAGCGGCCGGCCGCCAGCGCGGCCGCGTACGCCCCGGGATGCTTCACGTTCCACCACCGCACCCCGCCCACGTGGCTGTGCGCCCCCGGCCCGGCGCCCCACCAGTCGGCCCCCCGCCAGTACAGCTCGTTGTGCAGGCACCGCCCCGCCGTCGAGGTCGCCCAGTTCGACACCTCGTACCACTCGAACCCGGCGCCCGAGAGCACCTCGTCCGCGATCAGGTACCGGTCGGCGTGCACGTCGTCGTCGGTCATCGGCACCTCGCCGCGGCGGATCCGCCGCGCCAGCTGCGTGCCCTCCTCGACGATCAGCGCGTACGCGCTGACGTGGTCCGGCCCGGCCCCGAGCACCGCGTCCAGCGACGCCCGCCAGTCGTCGTCCGACTCGCCCGGCGTGCCGTAGATCAGATCGAGGTTCACGTGCGCGAACCCGGCCGCCCGGGCCTCGGCGACGCACGCCTCGGGCCGCCCGGGGGTGTGCGTGCGGTCCAGCACCTTCAGCACGTGCTGCCGCGCGCTCTGCATGCCGAAGGAGATCCGGTTGAAGCCCCCCTCGCGCAGGGTCGCCAGATAGGCCGGGTCGACCGACTCCGGGTTGGCCTCCGTGGTGATCTCGGCGTCCGGCGCGAGCCCGAACTCGTCCCGGACGGCCTTCAGCATCCGGACGAGGTCGCCGGCGTCCAGCAGCGTCGGCGTGCCGCCGCCCACGAACACCGTGCGGACGGGCCGCGGGTCGTCGCCCAGGACCTTGCGGGCCAGGCGGATCTCGTCGGCGAGCGTCCCGCCGTAGTTGTCGCGGGAGGCGAGCACGCCGCCGGTGCCGCGCAGCTCGGTCGCCGTGTAGGTGTTGAAGTCGCAGTAGCCGCAGCGGGTGGCGCAGTACGGGACGTGCAGGTAGAACCCGAGCGGGCGGTCGGCGGCCCCGGCGAGGGCGGTCGCGGGCAGCGCGCCGTCGTCGGGGACGGGCTCGCCGTCGGGGAGTGCGGAAGGCATGCCTTCCATTGTCCAGCACCCGCGCGGTCACTCGGCCTGGAGCACCAGCAGCGCCAGATCGTCCGCCGGGGGCCGGGCACCGAACTCGTGCACCAGCCGCTTGATCCGCTCGGCTATCAGCTCCGCGTCCAGCCCCGCGCACCCGGCCAGCGCCGCCGCGAGCCCGTCGCCGTCGTCGAACTGGCGGGAGCCGGAGCGGCGCTCGGTGACGCCGTCGGTGACGCACAGCAGCGTGTCGCCGGAGCGCAGCTCGAAGGTCTCGCTGGTGTACGTGGCGTCCTCCAGCACGCCCAGCAGGGTCTGCGGCCGGGCGCACGGGTGGACCTCGCCGCCCGCCCCGAGCCGCAGGGGCAGCGGGTGCCCGGCGGAGGCGACGGTGCAGCGGACGCCGCCGTCGAAGGGGACGAGCTCGCCGTAGAGCAGGGACAGGAAGCGCGTCTGCGGACCGTCGCCGGGCGGGGTCGGCCGGGCGCCGGCGGCCACCAGGGCCCGGGCCGCCGCGTCCGCGGCCTCCGTGGCGTCGTCGAGCAGGAGCTGGTTGAGGCGGTCGAGGACGTCGGCGACCCGGTAGCCCTCGCGGGCCAGCAGCCGCAGCCACGGGCGGGCCAGCCCGATGACGACGGCCGCCTCGGGCCCCTTGCCCTGGACGTCGCCGACGGCGAAGCACCAGCGGCCGTCGCCGGCCGGGAACAGGTCGTAGAAGTCGCCGCTGGGCCCGCCCTTGTCGTAGGGCTCGTAGACGAGGGCGCTGCGCACGCCGGGGATCTCGGCCACGGCTCCGGGCAGCAGCCCGCGCTGCAGGACGGCGCTGATGGTGGCCTGGCGGGCGTACTGCCGGGCGGCGCCGATGGCCAGGGCCACCCGGCGCCCGAGGTCCTCGACGAGGCCGGTGATCTCGTCGGGGAAGCGGGCGGTGCGGGAGCGCCCGATGACCAGGGTGCCCAGCGGGCGTCCCCCGGCCACCAGCCGGTAGGCGAGGGCGGAGCCGGACTCCCCGGGGCCGTCGCCGAGCGCCTCGCCGGGCCACGGGTAGCCGACGGGCCCGGACCCCACCGGGCCGGACGGGGGCGGCTCCTTCTCCAGGGCCCGGCGCAGTTCCTCGATGCGGTTCTCGCTGCCGTGCCAGACCCGGGCCAGCCGCGGGCCGCCCGCCCCGGCACCGCCGCCCCAGCCGCCGCCGGTCGCCTCGTCCTCCAGCCACACCGCGCACCAGTCGGCCAGCCGCGGCACGATCAGCTGCCCGGCGAGGGCGGCGACCAGGTCCTCGTCGAGCTGCCCGGCGAGCAGGTCGGAGGCCTCCGCGAGGAAGGACAGGGCCCCGCGGCCGAGCCAGGAGCCGTCGGGTCCGTCGCGTCCCACGGGGTTCTCGTGGCGGTCCCGCCAGTCCCGCAGGTCGCTCCAGTCGCGCAGGCCCGGAGCGTCCCGTCCGGCCTGCGCGGCCCTGTCGCCGGGGGGCGGCTCGGGGGCCAGGATCTCGGCCACCCGTAAGCCGCGCGCCAGCGCGTGCTCCCCGGCGTAGGCCTCGATCTGCTCCCCCGCCGTGCCGCCCGCCGCCGGCAGGCGCGCCCAGACCGTCTTGCGGCCCGTGCGGTAGGTGATCCCCCAGGCCTCGGAGAGCGCGCCGACCAGTCGCAGGCCGCGTCCGTACTCGGGCGTGTCGTGCGGCGTCTCGGGCTCGCCGCCGCGCGGGGCCCGGGAGGGGTGGTGGTCGGAGACCTCGACGACGAGCGCGGCGGTGTCCGGGCCGTCGCCCTCCAGCCGGCACTCCATCTCGACGTCGGTGCCGGCGTGCACGACGGCGTTGGTGACGAGTTCGCTGACGACGAGCGTGGCGTCGTCGCGCAGGCGGTCGGTGAGGTGCCCGGCGCCGGGCAGGCCGCGTTCGGCCCACTCCGCGAGCGCCCGGCGTACCAGGGCCCGGGCGGCTCCCGGCGCGACGGAGCTGCCGGGCAGGCTCGCGTGCGCCCGCGCGCGCTCCGGCGCGGGCGCCTGCGCGGGCGCCTCGGAGGCGGACGCGCCCCCGGAGGCGGATGCCTCCGCGGCCGGTACGGGCTCCCCGAAAACGGGCCCCTCCTGAACGGGCACGAACGTCTCCCCCACGTGTGCAGGCGCATCTGAGGCACGGAAGGCGTTCTCCCGTTGCGTCGGAATGGCCCCCATGGACAGCTCCCCGGGCAGTTCGTACGAATACGCCACAGTCGATGCCGACAGAGTGACAGACTGGCCACGCCCATAAGCGCCGAGTTACCGAAGTGGGCCGCCATGAGTGAGAACCGTGCTACTCCTGTGGTCGAAGACCGGTACGAAGACGGTCGGATTCGTGCATCCGATCTGCGTCCCCTGCTCGCGGCCATGACGGCCGCCCGCGACGGCGACTTCACCAAGGTGCCGGAAACCGGCCACGGGATGGTGGCCGAACTCATCGCGGTCCACAACCAGATCATGGACCGCAGCGTCCACTTCACCACCGAGGTGCGGCGCGTCCGGCGGGAGCTGGTGCGCCACGGCCGGCTCGACGAACGGCTCTCGGCCAGCCCGGGCCAGGGCCTGTGGACGTCCCGGGTCGACGACGTGAACCAGCTGCTCGACGCCCTGGTCGCTCCGGCGGCGAACGCCACGCGCGTGCTGGACGCCGTGGCCGGCGGTGATCTGACCCAGCGGGTCGACCTGCACGACGGGACCCGGCAGTTGCGCGGTGACCTGCGCCGCCTCGGCCGGGCCGTGAACACGATGGTGGACCAGCTGTCCCGGTTCACCGGCGAGGTGACCCGGGTCGCCCGCGAGGTCGGCACCGAGGGCCGGCTCGGGGGCCGCGCCAAGGTGCAGGGCCTTTCGGGCAGTTGGCGGGACGTGACCGAGGCCGTCAACACGATGGCGTCCCGGCTGACGGCGCAGGTGCGCGACATCGCGGCCGTGACGACGGCGGTGGCGCGCGGCGACCTGACCCGTACGGTCACGGTCGAGGCGACCGGTGAGCTGCTGGAACTGAAGCTGACCGTGAACACCATGGTCGACCAGCTCTCCGCCTTCGCCGACGAGGTCACGCGGGTGGCCCGCGAGGTCGGCACCGAGGGCCAGCTGGGCGGCCGGGCCCAGGTGCGGGGCGTCTCCGGGGTCTGGAAGGACCTCACCGACAACGTCAACTTCATGGCGTCGAACCTGACCTCGCAGGTCCGCAACATCGCCCAGGTGACGACGGCCGTGGCCAACGGCGACCTGTCGCAGAAGATCACGGTCGACGCGCAGGGCGAGATCCTGGAACTGAAGTCGACGATCAACACGATGGTCGACCAGCTCTCCGCCTTCGCCGACGAGGTCACCCGGGTCGCCCGCGAGGTCGGCACGGAAGGCAATCTCGGCGGCCGGGCCCAGGTCCGGGGCGTCTCCGGGGTCTGGAAGGACCTCACCGACAACGTCAACTTCATGGCGGACAACCTCACCTCGCAGGTCCGCAACATCGCGCTCGTGTCCACCGCCGTCGCCCAGGGCGACCTCGGCAAGAAGATCACGGTGGAGGCCAAGGGGGAGATCCTGGAGCTGAAGTCGACGATCAACACGATGGTCGACCAGCTCTCCGCCTTCGCCGACGAAGTGACCCGCGTGGCCCGCGAGGTCGGCACCGAGGGCAACCTCGGCGGCCAGGCGCAGGTCCGGGGCGTCTCCGGGGTCTGGAAGGACCTCACCGACAACGTCAACTTCATGGCGCTGAATCTGACCTCGCAGGTCCGCAACATCGCCCAGGTGACGACGGCCGTGGCCAACGGGGACCTGTCGAAGAAGATCACGGTCGACGCCCGGGGCGAGATCCTCGAACTGAAGGACACCGTCAATACGATGGTGGAACAGCTGCGGGCCTTCGCCGACGAGGTGACGCGGGTCGCCCGCGAGGTCGGCACCGACGGGCGGCTCGGCGGCCGGGCCCAGGTGCTGGGCGTCTCGGGCGTCTGGCGGGACCTGACGGACAACGTCAACTACATGGCCGACAACCTCACCTCCCAGGTGCGCAACATCGCCCAGGTCGCCACGGCCGTGGCCCAGGGCGACCTGTCCCGGAAGATCGACGTGGACGCGCGGGGCGAGATCCTGGAGCTGAAGACCACCATCAACACGATGGTCGACACGCTGTCCTCCTTCTCCTCGGAGGTCACGCGGGTGGCCCGCGAGGTCGGCTCCGAGGGCCGGCTCGGCGGCCAGGCCCGCGTCGAGGGCGTCTACGGCACCTGGAAGCGCCTGACGACGAACGTCAACGAGCTCGCCTCCAACCTCACCACCCAGGTCCGCGCGATCGCCGAGGTCGCCTCGGCCGTGGCGCAGGGCGACATGTCCCGCTCGATCACGGTGGAGACCCAGGGCGAGGTGGCCGAGCTGAAGGACAACATCAACCTGATGGTGGCCAACCTGCGCGAGACCACCCGGGCGAAGGACTGGCTGGAATCCAACCTGGCCCGCCTCGCCGCCCTGATGCAGGGCCACCGCGACCTGATGGAGGTCGCCGACCTCATACTCAGGGAGCTGACCCCGCTGGTGAACGCCCAGTACGGCGCGTTCTACCTGGCCGACCCCGAGGAGGACGGCGCGACGGTCCCCACCAAGGGGCTCGCCTTCATCGCGGGCTACGGAGCCGCCCAGGACGCGACCGTCGAGACCGGCGGCCTGCCCGTGCACGGCCTGGTCGCGCAGGCGGCCCGGGAGAAGAAACGGATCCTGGTGGAGGGCGCCCCGCCCGACTACATCAAGATCAACAGCGGGCTCGGCGAGGCGGCGCCCACGACCATCGTCATCATCCCGATCCTCTTCGAGGACAAGCTCCTCGGCGTCATCGAGCTGGCCTCCTTCTCCCGCTTCTCCGACGTGCACCTGGCCTTCTTCGACCAGTTCGTCAACACCATCGGCGTCGCCATCAACACGATCATCGCCAACTCCCGCACGGAGTCCCTGCTCGGCGAGTCCCAGCGCCTGGCCATGCAGCTCCAGGAGCGCTCGGACGAACTGCAGAAGCAGCAGGGCGAGTTGCAGCGCTCCAACGCCGAACTGGAGGAGAAGGCCGCCCTGCTGGCCACGTCTTCGCAGTACAAGTCGGAGTTCCTGGCGAACATGTCGCACGAGCTGCGCACCCCGCTGAACTCGCTGCTGATCCTCGCCCGGCTGCTCTCGGACAACCCGGACGGCCATCTCTCCGACCAGGAGGTGCAGTTCGCCACGACGATCCACCGCTCGGGCTCGGACCTCCTGCAGCTGATCAACGACATCCTGGACCTGTCGAAGATCGAGGCGGGCCGCATGGACGTACGCCCCAAGCGGCTCCCCCTGATCAAGCTCCTCGACTACGTCCACGCGACCTTCCGCCCGCTCACCCTGGACCGGGGACTCGCCTTCGAGCTGGCGGTCGGCGAGGACGTGCCGCGCGAGATGTACTCGGACGAGCAGCGCCTGCAGCAGATCCTGCGCAACCTGCTCTCCAACGCGATCAAGTTCACCGCGACGGGCAAGGTGGAGCTGCGCGTGCACCGGGTGCAGGACACCGAGCACCGCTGGGTCCGCGACACCGACGACGTCATCGCGTTCGCCGTGTCCGACACCGGCATCGGCATCGCGCCGGAGAAGCTCCCGGTGATATTCGAGGCGTTCCAGCAGGCCGACGGCACCACCAACCGCAAGTACGGCGGCACCGGGCTCGGCCTGTCCATCAGCCGGGAGATCGCGGGACTGCTCGGCGGCCGGATCGTCGCCGAGAGCGAACCCGGCAAGGGCTCGACGTTCACCCTGTACGTGCCGGTCGTCAGCCCGGGCCACACGGTGCCCACGCCGGCCCCGGAGGATTCGGCCCCGCCCCTGCCGCTCCAGCCGTCCGCCGGCCCGTTCCCGGCCGGTCAGGACACGGACGACGCCTGGCCGGCGCCGGCCAGGCTGGAGGCGTGGACGTCCGGCCGGCCGGGCCGGATCCTGCCCGGCCGGCAGGTGCTGATCGTGGACGACGACATCCGCAACGTGTTCGCCCTCACCCACGTCCTGGGCCGGGTCGGCATGACCGTGCTCTACGCGGAGAACGGCCGCGAGGGCATCGAGACGCTGGAGCGCAGCCCCGACGTCGAACTGGTCCTGATGGACATCATGATGCCGGAGATGGACGGCTACGAGACCATCTCCGCCATCCGCCGCACCCCTCGCTGGGCGGACCTGCCGATCGTGGCGCTGACCGCCAAGGCGATGCCCGGCGACCGGGAGAAGTCCATCGCCCGCGGCGCCCACGACTACGTCCCCAAGCCGGTGGACATCGACCGGCTGCTGACGGTCGTGTGCGGACTGCTGGATCCGGACGGTACGGAAGAAGAGGCATGAGCGACGCGGGCACCCACGACGAACGCGCCGGGATCCTCCTGGTCGACGACATGGAGGACAACCTGACCGCCCTGGAGGCCGTCCTCGCGTCCCTCAACGAACCGCTGGTGCGGGCCCGTTCCGGCGAGGAGGCCATGAAGGCCCTGCTGCGCCGGCCGATCGCCCTGATCCTGCTGGACATCCGCATGCCCGGCATGGACGGCTTCGAGACGGCCGCCCACATCAAGCGCCTGACCCAGACCCGGGACGTCCCGATCATCTTCCTGACCGGGGCGGACGACGACTCGGGCTACGCCTTCCGCGGCTACGCCACCGGCGCCGCGGATTACGTGACCAAGCCCTTCGACCCGTGGGTCCTCAGGGCCAAGGTCAGCGTCTTCCTGGACCTCTACCGCAAGGGCAGGGAGGTGGAACGCCTCAGGGCGGAGGTCCGGGAACTGCGGCGCCGGGTGGGTGACGTCTCCTAGGAGCGCGGGGAGCTCACGCCTCGCGCGACCCCTCGTACATCTCCTCGATCAGGTGCTTGTACTCCCGCTCCACCACGGGCCGCTTCAGCTTCAGGCTCGGCGTGATCTCGCCGTGCTCGACGTCGAGGTCCCGCGGCAGCAGCCGGAACTTCTTGATCGTCTGCCAGCGCTGGAGTCCCTCGTTGAGCTGCTTCACGTACCCGTCGACCATCTCGACGGTCTGCGGCGCCGCGACGATCTCCGCGTACGACTTGCCTTCGAGGCCGTGCTCCTTGGCCCACTCGGTGATGGCGATCTCGTCGAGTGCGATGAGGGCCGTGCAGAAGTTCCGGTCGGCGCCGTGCACGAGGATGTTCGACACGTACGGGCACACCGCCTTGAACTGCCCCTCGACCTCGGCCGGCGCGATGTACTTGCCCCCGGACGTCTTGATGAGGTCCTTCTTGCGGTCGGTGATCCGCAGGTAGCCGTCGGGCGACAGCTCGCCGATGTCACCGGTGTGGAACCAGCCGTCCGGCTCCAGCACCTCGGCGGTCTTCTCGGGCAGCTTGTGATAGCCCTCCATGATGCCGGGGCCGCGCAGCAGGATCTCCCCGTCGTCGGCGATGCGCACCTCGGTGCCGGGCAGCGGCTTGCCGACCGTACCGGTGCGGTAGGCCTCGCCCGGGTTCACGAAGGACGCCGCCGAGGACTCGGTGAGGCCGTAGCCCTCCAGGATGTGGATGCCGGCGCCGGCGAAGAAGTAGCCGATCTCGGGCGCGAGGGCGGCCGAGCCGGAGACGCAGGCCCGCAGGTTGCCGCCGAAGGCCTCCCGGATCTTGGCGTACACCAGCGTGTCGGCGACCTTGTGCTTGGCGTTCAGGCCGAACGGCACGGTCGCGGTCCCGGTGCGCCGGAAGTTGTCCTGGGAGACCTTGGCGTACTCGCGGGCGACCTCGGCGGCCCACTGGAAGATCTTGTACTTGGCCCCGCCGCCCGCCCGGGCCTTGGCGGCGACGCCGTTGTAGACCTTCTCGAAGATGCGCGGCACGGCCGCCATGTACGTCGGCTGCACCACCGGCAGGTTCTCGATGATCTTGTCCACGCGGCCGTCGACGGCGGTGACGTGCCCGACCTCGATCTGGCCGGAGGTGAGCACCTTGCCGAAGACGTGCGCGAGCGGCAGCCACAGGTACTGCACGTCGTCACCGCTGACCAGCCCGGTCGCGGCGATCGCCTTCGCCATGTACGACCAGTTGTCGTGCGGCAGGCGCACGCCCTTGGGGCGGCCGGTGGTGCCGGAGGTGTAGATGAGGGTGGCCAGCTGGTCCTTGGAGATCGCGCCGACCCGCTCCTTGATCAGGTCGGGGTCCTTCTCCAGCCGGGCGGCGCCGCGCTTCTCCAGCTCGTCGAGGGTGAGGATCCAGTCGGCGGTCTCGGCGCCGGCCGCGTCGATCACCACGACATGGGTCAGCTCGGGCAGCTCGGCGCGCTTGGCCTTGGCCTTGGCCAGCTGCTCGGCGTTCTCCGCGATGAGCACCCGGCTCTCGGAGTCCGACAGGATGTACGCCGACTCGTCGGCGTTGGTCTGCGGATAGACCGTGGTCGTGGCGGCGCCGGCGCACATGATGCCCAGGTCGGCCAGGATCCACTCGACCCGGGTGCTGGAGGCGAGGGCGACCCGCTGCTCGGGCTGCACGCCCAGCTCGATCAGGCCCGCCGCGATGGCGTAGACCCGCTCGGCGGCCTGCGCCCAGGTCAGCGACTTCCACTCGTCCGGCCCCTGGCCGGAGGACGAGGGGACCGGATACCGGTAGGCCTCGGCGTCCGGCGTGGCCGCCACTCGCTCCAGGAAGAGACCCGCGACGGACGGCGGACGGTTCTCGATCAAAGTCTGTGTGTCGCTCACGACATCCTCCGGGGCCCGCGACAGTGCGGCTGGCTCAGGTGCGGCTGGTGGGCACTCACGAGACGTCACGAGGCGCGGTGCACGCCCCGTTGTTTAACTCGCGAGTAACTATCGAGCAGGGATCAGAGTAAAGGCCGACCGGCCGCCGCGTAAGGGGCCGCGGCCTGTCACTTCGTACAGAGAGCTACCCTGTGGACGCACGAGGCCCGCCACGCTTTCGCGCGGCGGGCCCCCGTTCTCCCCGGTTTGGGGTGTAACCCACGGTAATCCGTGACTACTTCTTACCCTTGCCCGATCCCGCGCTGTCGTCGCTCGACAGGACCGCGATGAAGGCCTCCTGCGGAACCTCCACGGAACCCACCATCTTCATCCGCTTCTTGCCTTCCTTCTGCTTCTCCAGCAGCTTCCGCTTGCGGGAGATGTCACCGCCGTAGCACTTGGCGAGGACGTCCTTGCGGATGGCGCGGATGGTCTCGCGGGCGATGACCCGGGAGCCGATGGCGGCCTGGACCGGCACCTCGAAGGCCTGCCGCGGGATGAGCTCCTTCAGCTTGGCGACGAGCCGCACCCCGTAGGCGTACGCCTGGTCCTTGTGGGTGATCGCCGAGAAGGCGTCCACCTTGTCGCCGTGCAGCAGGATGTCGACCTTGACCAGGCTGGAGGTCTGCTCGCCGGTGGGCTCGTAGTCGAGCGAGGCGTAGCCGCGGGTCTTGGACTTCAGCTGGTCGAAGAAGTCGAAGACGATCTCCGCGAGGGGCAGGGTGTAGCGGATCTCGACCCGGTCCTCGGAGAGGTAGTCCATGCCGAGCAGCGTGCCGCGCCGGGTCTGGCACAGCTCCATGATCGAGCCGATGAACTCGCTGGGCGCCAGGATGGTGGCCCGCACGACCGGCTCGTAGACCTCCGAGATCTTGCCCTCGGGGAACTCGCTCGGGTTGGTGACCGTGTGCTCGCTGCCGTCCTCCATGACCACGCGGTAGACCACGTTCGGCGCGGTGGCGATCAGGTCGAGCCCGAACTCGCGCTCCAGCCGCTCGCGGATCACGTCCAGGTGCAGCAGGCCGAGGAAACCGACGCGGAAGCCGAAGCCGAGCGCGGCGGAGGTCTCCGGCTCGTAGACCAGCGCGGCGTCGTTGAGCTGCAGCTTGTCCAGGGCCTCGCGCAGCTCGGGGTAGTCCGAGCCGTCCAGCGGGTACAGGCCCGAGAAGACCATGGGCTTGGGGTCCTTGTAGCCGCCGAGCGCCTCGGTGGCGCCCTTGGACTGGCTGGTGACCGTGTCGCCGACCTTGGACTGGCGGACGTCCTTCACACCGGTGATCAGATAGCCCACCTCACCGACGCCCAGGCCGTCGGCGCCGAGCATCTCCGGCGAGTTCGTGCCGATCTCCAGCAGCTCGTGCGTGGCGCCCGTCGACATCATCCTGATGCGCTCGCGCTTGTTGAGCTGTCCGTCGATGACCCGGACGTACGTGACCACGCCGCGGTAGGAGTCGTACACCGAGTCGAAGATCATGGCGCGCGCCGGGGCGTCCTTGACGCCGACCGGGGCCGGGACCTGCTCGACGACCTTGTCCAGGAGCGCCTCGACGCCGAGCCCGGTCTTGGCGGAGACCTTGAGCACGTCCGCGGGATCGCACCCGATGAGGTGGGCGAGCTCCTCGGCGAACTTCTCGGGCTGCGCGGCCGGCAGGTCGATCTTGTTCAGCACCGGGATGATCGTGAGGTCGTTCTCCATCGCCAGGTACAGGTTGGCGAGGGTCTGGGCCTCGATGCCCTGGGCGGCGTCGACCAGGAGGATGGTGCCCTCGCAGGCGGCGAGCGACCGCGAGACCTCGTAGGTGAAGTCGACGTGCCCCGGGGTGTCGATCATGTTCAGGATGTGCGTGTTGCTCTTGTCGTGGGTCGGGGCCCACGGCAGACGCACCGCCTGAGACTTGATCGTGATGCCACGCTCGCGCTCGATGTCCATGCGGTCGAGGTACTGGGCGCGCATCTGCCGCTGCTCGACCACTCCGGTCAGCTGGAGCATCCGGTCGGCGAGCGTGGACTTGCCGTGGTCGATGTGCGCGATGATGCAGAAATTGCGGATCAGAGCCGGGTCGGTACGGCTCGGCTCGGGCACGTGGCTGGGGATCGCGGGCACGCAGGGTCCTGATTCTTGAGGCGTCCGCAGTGTCTGCGGTCTCGGGTCGGATCGATACGTAGCCTCCATCGTCCCACGGGTGGGGACCATGGACGGGTTTGGGCCGGGAATGCACCCGCTGGTAGCCTGGGTGGCTGTGTCTCATGCCCTCTCGCAGGAGGCACGACCTCAAGAAATCACCCGGCGCGGATCCGTGCGGCCTCGTACGGCCCCGTGCCAGAACCTGAAAAGGCTCATTCGTGGCGAACATCAAGTCCCAGATCAAGCGGATCAAGACCAACGAGAAGGCGCGGCTGCGCAACAAGGCCGTGAAGTCCTCCCTCAAGACCGCGATCCGCAAGGCCCGCGAGGCCGCTGCCGCGGGTGACGTCGAGAAGGCCACCGAGTACCAGCGCGCTGCCGCGCGTCAGCTCGACAAGGCCGTCTCGAAGGGCGTCATCCACAAGAACCAGGCTGCCAACAAGAAGTCGGCGCTGGCTCAGAAGGTCGCCGCGCTCAAGGGCTGACGTTTGATGTGACGCCGGAGGGAATCGAGCGGGCCCTCTCTCATCCGCTCCCGTCCGGCACCCTTCGGATCCGCGCGCGGCCTGCGTTCGCCACGCGGGCGCGGATCCACCAGATGTGAACCGTAGGCCGGGTCTCTCTCCTGTTCCCCATGGGAGGGCGCCCGGCCCTCGGCGTGTTCAGGCGGTGTGTTCAGGCGGTGTGTTCAGGCGGGGGTGTCGTCAGGACCAGAACGCGTTGTTCGCGTCGATGTCCTCGACGCACTCGTCGAGGTCGGTGACCTTGTCGCCCACGATCCGGAAGACGATGCAGCCGGTGTCGTCCAGGTGCCGGCCGTTGCGCTCGGCCGTGAAGCGGGTCATGCCGACCGCGTGACCGCGGCCGTCGACGGCGATGCCGATCAGCTCGGCCCGCATCGTCCCGCCGGTCTCGGCGCTGAGCCGCTCGTACATGGCGATGATCGAGTCCACCCCCTTGAAGTCGCCCGACAACGGGTGGTCCCCGGGCACGTGGTGGGTGGCGTCCCCCGCCATCAAGCCGCGCAGGGTGTCCATGTCCCCGCGCGAGAAGGCCTCGAATCCCTTGCGGACCAGCGCCGCGTGCGGGTGCTCAGCCATGTCCCTCGCCACCTCTCCATCACTCGGCGATGTACGGCTGACACTCCCGATTCTCCCTCCGGGCCGCCCGCACGGCACATTCCGGGGCACAGTGGAGAGATGGACGCTGACGACACGACCGTGCTGGCCGGGGCCCGTGTGGCGACCCGGCTCCCGGCGCAGGATTTGGACCGGGCGCGGCGCTTCTACGCCGACAAGCTCGGCCTGGAACCGGTCGACGAACGGCCCGGCGGGCTGCTGTACCGGTGCGGCGGCGCGGAGTTCGCGCTGTTCCGGTCGGCGGGGGCCTCGCCCGGCACCTTCACGCAGATGGCCCTGGAGGTCGACGACGTCGACGCCGCCGTGGCGGAGCTGAAACGGCGCGGGGTCGTCTTCGAGGAGGTCGACCTGCCCGGCCTCCGCACCCGGGACGGGATCGCCGAGGTCGAGGGGCACTACCCGAGCAAGGGGGCACGGGGCGAACGCGGCGCCTGGTTCCGCGACAGCGAGGGGAACCTGCTGGGGATCGGTCAGCCGCTGTACTGAGTCTTCCGGGTACCGGCCTTCCCTGTACTGGGTCCGCGAGGAGGCCGGCCGGGGGCCGGTCCGTGGCCGACCGGCCGGGATCGTCAGCCCCGGCCCCGGGAGCGGGCCGCGCGGGCGATCGTGACCACCGCCTTCTCCAGGGCGTACTCGGGGTCGTCGCCCCCGCCCTTGACGCCCGCGTCCGCCTCGGCCACCGCCCGGAGCGCCACGGACACACCGTCCGGCGTCCACCCGCGCATCTGCTGCCGCACCCGGTCGATCTTCCACGGCGGCATCCCGAGCTCCCGGGCCAGGTCGGCCGGCCGGCCCCCGCGCGCGGACGACAGCTTGCCGATCGCCCGGACGCCCTGCGCCAGCGCGCTCGTGATCATCACCGGCGCCACCCCGGTCGCCAGCGACCAGCGCAGCGCCTCCAGCGCCTCCGCCGCCCGGCCCTCGACCGCCCGGTCGGCGACCGTGAAGCTCGACGCCTCGGCCCGGCCCGTGTAGTACCGCCCGACGACCGCCTCGTCGATCGTCCCCTCGACGTCCGCGACCAGCTGCGATACCGCCGAGGCCAGCTCACGCAGATCGCTGCCGATCGCGTCGACGAGCGCCTGGCAGGCCTCCGGCGTGGCCGACCTGCCCACCACCCGGAACTCCTGCCGCACGAACGCCAGCCGGTCCGCCGGCTTCGTCATCTTCGGGCAGGCCACCTCGCGCGCCCCCGCCTTGCGCGCCGCGTCGAGCAGGCCCTTGCCCTTGGCGCCGCCCGCGTGCAGCAGGACGAGGGTGATCTCCTCGGCCGGCGCCCCGAGGTACGCCTTCACGTCCTTGACCGTGTCGGCCGAGAGGTCCTGCGCGTTGCGCACGACCACGACCTTGCGCTCCGCGAACAGCGACGGGCTCGTCAGCTCGGCGAGGGTGCCGGGCTGCAACTGGTCCGGCGTGAGGTCGCGTACGTCCGTGTCGGCGTCGGAGGCCTTGGCGGCGGCCACCACCTCCTGCACGGCACGGTCGAGCAGCAGTTCCTCCTGGCCCACGGCGAGCGTCAGCGGGGCGAGGGGGTCGTCGTTCGCAGTCTTCCTGGGCATCGCGCCAAGCATCCCACGCGCCACTGACACCACGAGGCCGGCCGGGCCCCTAGGGCTCTTCCCGCCAGCCCTCCCACTCGCCGGCGAAGCGGTCCAGCTCCTCCGGGTCCAGCCGCTCCTCCTCGTCCCTCAGGACGACCAGCCACTGGGCGTCCTCGGCGTCGTCCTCCCCGGCCAGCGCGTCGCGCACCAGCTGCGGCTCCTCGACGACCCCGAACCGCTCCCGCAGCGCCTCGGCCACCTCTTCCGCGGCGTCCCGGTCGGGCAGCACCAGCACATGTCGCACATCACTCACGCCGGACATTGTCCGGCACGGCCGCGGACCGGGACGCCGCGGCCCCTCACCGCGCCTGCTCCACCCCGTCCGTGATCCGTCCGGGGCCGGCGGGCCGGACCGCGGGCACCCGGTCGAGCTCGATACCGAACCGCTCCCGGTACGCGCGGAGCACCTCCTCGTCCGTGCCCAGCTCCCTCTCCTGCCGCGTCCCGTCGGGCGCCGTCGTCGTGAACCGGCGCCCGCTGAGCGTGATCCGCCCTCCGTCCCGGGTGACCCGCGAACAGACCAGTGACCGGGTGAAGTGCGAGGCGGGTGAGCTGCTGTGCCACCACGCCCCGGCCACGAAGTCGCCGAGCACCCGCGGCCGCACCTCCAGCCGGTACTGCGCGCTGCCGCCCCGGATCACGTCCAGGTCCGCCGCCTCCACCCTGTCGTGCCCGCCGCGCACCCCGGCCGCGTCCGGCCCGGCCTCGACGATCCGGAACGTGCCCGCCGGGTCCTGCTGCTCCCCCCTCTCCCCGAACGCCAGGGGCAGGTGGCTGTGCGCCCCGAACCCGACGTCGGCCAGCCAGTCGCCCCCGTCCACCGTCCGCACCCGCAGCGCGAGATGGTCGTACGGGATCCCGAGCCGCTCCCCGTCCCCGTAGACCCGCCCCGCGAGCAGCTCCACCCCGTATCCCAGCGCCGCGAGCAACCACCCGAACGAGCCGTTCAGTTCGTAACAGAAGCCGCCCCGCCCCGACCCCACCACCTTGTCCAGCAGCCGCTTCTCCTCCAGCACGATCTCCTCGCCGAGGTGGATCGAGAGGTTCTCGAACGGCACGGTCTGCAGATGGCGCACGTGCAGCTCGCGCAGCGCGTCGACGGTGGGCCACGCCGGGTGCTCGACCCCGAGACGCCTGAGATAGGCGTCAACCTGTGCTGAGTTCATGCCCTCAGTCTCGCGCCACCGTCAGCCGGCCGCCCTCTCCCACGACGGCCAGCGCGCCGTCCCGGTCCGTCCGCAGCACCGCCGCGCCCCCGGCCCGCAGCGCCGCGACCGTGCCGGGCGCCGGGTGTCCGTACGGGTTGTCCTCGCCGCAGCTGATGAGGGCGAGCCGCGGAGCGACCCGGCTCATCAGTCCCGGGTCCTGGTACGCCGAGCCGTGGTGGGCGACCTTGAGCACGTCCACGCCGCGCAGCGCCCCGGCCGCCGGGGATCTCGCCAGCGCCCGCTGGGCCGGGGGTTCCAGGTCCCCGAGGAGCAGCAGGCGCAGCCCGCCCGAGCGGACCAGCAGGGCGACGCTGGCGTCGTTCGGCCCCTCCGGCACCGGGTGGGCCCACACCGCGCCCGCAGGCGAGCCCGGCGGCGGGACGGGCGGCGGCCACACCACCTGCCAGGACAGCTCCCCTGCGCGTCGCTGCTCGCCCGCCGCGGCCCGCGTCACGGGAACCCGCCGGGCCGCCGCGAGTCTCCGCACGAACGCGGCCTGCTCCACGGGCTCTTCCAGACCCGTCGTCTCGATCGCGCCCACCGACCGGCCGCGCAGCACCCCGGGCAGGCCCGCGACGTGGTCGGCGTGGAAATGCGTGAGGACGACCAGCGGGACCCTCGTGATGCCGAGCGAGCGCAGACAGTGGTCGACGCGCTGTGGATCGGGGCCCGCGTCCACCACCACCCCGGCGCCCTCACCCGCCGCCAGCACCAGGGCATCGCCCTGCCCCACGTCGCACATGACGAGCCGCCAGCCCGGCGGCGGCCAGCCCGTGAGCGTCCGGGTGAGCGGCGGCGGCTGCACCACGGCCAGCAGGAGCAGCACGCCGCAGGCCCCGCACCACCAGGGGTGCCGCAGCAGCCTCCGGCCCAGGAGCACCGCGAGCAGCGTGGCGGCGCCGAGCAGCGCCGCGCCCGTCCAGCCGCCCGGCCAGTCCACGCCCGCTCCGGGCAGCGCCGCCCCGCTCCTGGCGATCCCCGCGATCCACTCGGCGGGCCACTGGGCGCACCACGCCAGGACCTCGGCCACCGGCATCGCCACCGGAGCCGTGGCCAGCGCGGCGAAGCCCAGCACGGTCGCCGGCGCGACCGCGATCTCCGCGAGCAGGTTGCACGGCACCGCCACCAGACTCACCCGTGCCGACAGCACGGCGACCACGGGTGCGCACAGGGCCTGCGCGGCACCGGCGGCGGCCAGCGCCTCGGCGAGCCTCGGCGGCACCCCGCGCCGGCGCAGCCCCCTGCTCCAGCGCGGTGCGAGCGTGAGCAGGGCGCCGGTGGCGACGACGGACAGCAGGAAGCCGTAACTCCGCGCCAGCCACGGGTCGTAGAGCACCAGCAGCAGGACCGCCGTCGCCAGCGCCGGGATCATCGACCTGCGGCGGCCGGTCGCGAGGGCGAGCAGCGCGACGGCTCCGCAGGCCGCGGCCCGCACCACGCTCGGATCCGGCCGGCACACCACGACGAACCCGAGCGAGAGCGCGCCCCCGAGCACCGCGGTCCCCCGCAGGGAGATCCCGAGGCGGGGCGCGAGTCCCCTCCGCTCCGCCCGCTGGGCCAGACCCGGCGGACCGAGCAGCAGCGCGAGCAGGATGGTGAAGTTTGCCCCGCTTACGGCCAAAGTGTGTGTGAGGTCGGTCTCCTTGAACGCCTCCTCAAGCTCCGGAGTGATCCGCGAGGTGTCCCCGACGACCAGCCCCGGCAGCAGTGCCCGGGCGTCCGCCGGCAGCCCGTCGGTCGCCTCCCGCAGCCCGGCGCGCAGGCTTCCGGCGAACCGCTGGGCCGCCGACGGCTCCCCCACCACCTCCGGTCCGTCCCCACCCCGCACCCGCAGCACGGCTGCCACCCGGTCGCCGCCGGCCATCGCCGGTGCCGACCGCGCGCCGACCCGCAGCCGCGTCGAGGGCAGCAGACCGAGCCACGCCGACGGCGCCGTCCCGCCGGCGAACGGCCGTCCACTCCCCTCGCGCCGGCCGGCCGCCCCCACGTCGACGATCATGAGCACCGGCGTCCGCGTCACCACCGAAGCACCCCCGGCCCCGTGGACGCGCCGCACCTCGGCGTCGATCAGCACGGCGGCCGGAGCCAGGCGATCACCCCGGACGCGGGGGCGGGTGAGCCGGGGGTCGGAGGTGAGCTCGACCTCGGCCGTCACCGACGCGTACTCCCGTGCCAGCTCGGGCACCGGGCCCCGCCGCAGATCCGCGCCGTGCAGCCCGGCCGAGGCGGCGGCCGCAGCGACGCACAGCAGCACGGCGGCGGCCGACACCCGCGGCCACGCCGGCCCGCGTCCCCGGACCAGGGCCAGGAGGGCGACAGCGAGGAGGCAGGCGGTCACGACAGCCACGGCGCCGGGTGCCGGCACGTCGAGCACGAGCGCCGCCGTGCCCCAGGCCGCGAGGGCGGGCGGGACGAGCCGCAGGTCGGTGGGCCCTTCCTGCCGCGGGCGTGCGAGGCCGAGCCGGTGGCCCGAGGCCCGGTGCACGGACGGCCGGGCGGAACGGTCCCCGGCCGCATCCCCGTCCGGCCGCACAGGACCCGTCATGGCCGTACGAGGTTCCGCAGGTCGGCGAAGCGGCGGTCGCCGATGCCGTTCACCTCGCGCAGCTCGTCCACGGAACGGAACCCGCCGTGCCGCGTGCGGTAGTCGACGATGTGCTGCGCCAGCACCGGCCCGACGCCGGGCAGCGTGTCGAGCTGGTCGAGGGTGGCCGTGCTGAGGGAGACCGGGGCCGCCGGCGGCGCACCGCCCGCGGCCCCGCCCACCGGTCCGCCCGCCGGCCCCGCGAGGGCGGCGCCACCGGCTCCGGCACCTGCGGCGGGGGCGGCAGCTCCGACGACGACCTGCTCACCGTCCACGAGGAAGCGCGCCCTGTTGAGCCCGTCGATGTTCGTGCCGGGCTTCACGCCACCCGCCGCGCGCAGCGCGTCCGCGACCCGTGAGCCAGCCGGCAGCCGGTGGATCCCCGGCTCACGGACCTTGCCGCCGACGTCCACGACGATCTGCGCGGACCCCGCCGCACCGGCCGCCCCCACCGCGGCTGCCGCACCGCTCACGCCCGTTCCCTGCGCCGGCCCGGCCGACGCGTCCGGCCCCTCCGCCCCGGCCCGACCGCCCCGCCCCGGCTCCTCCCCGTACGGTGCCGCCGCGCGCACCACCTCGGGCGGCCGCACGGACTGGGTACGGCCCGTCCAGAAGTGCTGCACGGCGAAGGCCGCGGCGACCACGAGCACCACCGTCAGGGCGAGCACGTTCCGCCGCTCCAGGCCGCACCTCGTCTGCAACCACAGCGGCATGCGCTCCCGCAGCGAGAGCCCGGCCCGCTGCCGCCACTCCCCTGCCGCGACGGAACCGCCACCGCCGTGCGCCCCTGCCCCGACGGGACCGCCACCGCCGTGCGCTCCCGCCGGAACAGGGACAGGCGCGGCAGCCCCCGTTCCACCGGTCCAATCCCCCTGCGAGATCTCACCAGCGTCACTTCCGGGCGGCCCCGGCGGCCCCTGCCCCGACTCCCCCTGCTCCCGCGCCCGTTCCCCCGGACCGGCGCGTTCCCCGGACTCGGCACGTCCCCCGGACTCCGCGTGCTCCCCGAACAGCACCTCCGCCCGACGGCGGAGCTCCTCGGCGGACACGGACGCCGACGCGGAGACGGACGCCGACGCGGACGGGTGACCGTGCCGGCCCCGGCCACGCGCCCCGGGCCCCTGCCGGTGCCGGCGATGACGGACGCGCCCGTCGGAGGCGGGCCCCCGGCCCGGCCCACTGGTGACGGTCGCTGTGCGTGAACGTGATCGAAGTGCCATGCGACGAGGATCGGACACACCGGCCCACCCGCGATGATCATGGACGATTCCCGGGGACAACCACCCACTTGTGGAAAACTCCGTCCCTCACACGAGTGAGACGAGCCCCACCGCAACGTTCACCGCAGCGAAACCACGACCCCCAGCAATCCAGGCCCCGTGTGCGCCCCGATCACCGCCCCGACCTCACTGACATGCAGATCCGCCAGCCCGGACAGCCTCCCCCGCAGCCGGTCGGCGAGCGCCGACGCGCGGTCCGTGGCGGCGAGATGGTGGACGGCGACGTCGACCTGGGCACCACCCGCTCGCTCGGCGGCGATCTCCTCGAGGCGGGCGATCGCCTTCGACGCCGTGCGCACCTTCTCCAGCGGTTCGATACGGCCGTCGGCCAGCTGCAGCAACGGCTTCACCGCGAGCGCGGAGCCCAACAGCGCCTGGGCGGCGCCGATCCGGCCGCCGCGGCGCAGGTAGTCGAGGGTGTCGACGTAGAAGTAGGCGGACGTGCCGGCGGCTCGTTTCTCCGCCGCGGTGACCGCCTCGTCCACCGTGCCGCCCGCCTCCGCGGTCTCCGCCGCGGCGAGCGCGCAGAAACCGAGCGCCATCGCGATCATGCCGGTGTCCACGACCCGCACCGGCACGGGCGCCTGCCGGGCGGCGACCACGGCCGCGTCGTACGTGCCGGAGAGTTCGGCCGAGAGGTGGAGGGAGACGATGCCGGTGGCGCCTGACTCGGCCACCTTGCGGTAGGTCTCCTCGAAGACGGCGGGACCGGGCCGCGAGGTCGTCACGGGGCGCCGCTTCTGCAAAGCCTGGGCGAGGGCGCGGGTGGAGATCTCGGTGCCCTCCTGGAGCGCCCGGTCGCCGAGGACCACCGTCAGGGGGACCGCTGTGATGCCATGGCGTTCCATCGTCCGGGCCGGCAGGTAGGCCGTTGAATCGGTGACGATCGCGACATGGCGGGACATGAGCTGGAGGTTACCTGCCGTAGTGCCCGTGCGGCAGCCCGGACTCCACGCCCTGCCGTACGCGTGGCCGGATCAAGTGGTGCTCTCCGGGCGGGGCTTCTTCTGCCACGGGTAGGTGGGACGCGCCGCCGGCGGGGTGATGGCGGGCCGGTCCTGCTCCCGCGCCGGGCCGGACCGCGGGGTCTCCGGCCAGGTCTGCCCGGCCGTCGCGGCGTCGGCGGCGGACGCCTCCGGCCATGGCTTCGGGGCGGACGCGGGGGTGGAGGCAGCGGCGGACGGGGAGTCCGTCGCCGTCCAGTGCCGCAGGGCGCCGGCCTCCATGTCGATCTGGGCGCTGAGCGTGTCCAGGTCGTCCTCCGCGAAGCGGCGGGCCCGGTCACGGGCGGCCCAGCGCAGCGCGTCGGCGGACTCGACGATGCGCTCGGTGCGCTCGCGCAGGCCGGGCAGCCGCTCGGCGAGCTCCACGCGGTCCGGCTCGGACTCCAGGCGCTTGAGCTCGCCGTCCAGCTCGTGGCCGTGCGCGCTGAGCCGCTCGAAGAGGCCCAGGGACTCCTTCAGCGACGCGTCCTCGGCGACGGCCGCCTGCAGGGCGTCCTGGGTGGCGCGCATCGAGGTGCGCAGCCTCAGCCGCAGCTGGGCGATTTCACCCGCGGCGCCGGGCTGGGCGAAGGACTTGGCCCGCAGGGTGTGCTCCTCGACCGTGCGCCGGGCCTGGCTGATGCCGCGGTCCACTCCGCGCTTGGCCGCGCCGACCACCTTGACCGTCGCGTAGGCGCCGAGCACCACGAAGAGCACGACGAGCAGAGCGAATACTGCGATCACTGCTTCCACCGGCTCCTCCTCAGGGCGTCCGAGCCCACCTCATGTCGTCTCCACGGTAAACGCAACAGGCAGGCCCGGAGTTCCAGAAAAACCCCGAACCTGCCCGTAGGGGACCACCCCGAGAAGGGTCCCCGGGTCACGCGCGCTTACGCCGGGACGATGTTCACCAGCTTCGGCGCCCGCACGATCACCTTGCGGATCCCGGCCCCGCCCAGCGCGGCGACGACCTTCTCGTCGGCCAGCGCGACCTTCTCCAGCTCGTCCTCGGAGATCGACGGCGAGACCTCCAGCCGCGCCTTGACCTTGCCCTTGATCTGGACGACGCAGGTCACGGTCTCGTCGACCACGTACGCCGGGTCGGCCACCGGGAAGTCCTGGTGGACGACCGAGTCGGTGTGGCCCAGCCTGCGCCACAGCTCCTCGGCGATGTGCGGGGCCAGCGGCGCGACCATCAGCACCAGCGGCTCGGCCACGGAGCGCGGCACGGGCCCGCCCACCTTGGTCAGGTGGTTGTTCAGCTCGGTGACCTTGGCGATGGCGGTGTTGAACCGCATGTTCTCCAGGTCGCCGCGCACCCCGTCGATCGCCTTGTGCAGGGCGCGCAGCGTGTCCTCGCCGGGCTCGGCGTCGACGACGGTGACCTCGCCGGTCGTCTCGTCGACGATGTTGCGCCACAGCCGCTGCAGCAGCCGGAACTGGCCCACCACCGCGCGCGTGTCCCACGGCCGGGAGACGTCCAGCGGGCCCATGGCCATCTCGTACAGGCGCAGGGTGTCGGCCCCGTACTCGGCGCAGATCTCGTCCGGAGTGACCGCGTTCTTCAGGGACTTGCCCATCTTGCCCAGCAGCCGGGAGACCTTCTCGCCCTGGTACCAGTAGGCGCCGTCGCGCTCCTCCACCTCGGCGGCGGGCACCGCGATGCCGCGGCTGTCGCGGTAGACGTAGGCCTGGATCATGCCCTGGTTGAACAGCTTGTGGAACGGCTCGGCGGAGGAGACGTGCCCCAGGTCGTACAGGACCTTGGACCAGAAGCGGGCGTACAGCAGGTGCAGCACGGCGTGCTCGGCCCCGCCGACGTACAGGTCGACACCGCCGTGCGGCTGGCCCTCGCGCGGGCCCATCCAGTACTGCTCGATCTCGGGGTCGACCAGCTTGTCGCTGTTGTGCGGGTCCAGGTAGCGCAGCTCGTACCAGCAGGAACCGGCCCAGTTGGGCATGGTGTTGGTCTCGCGGCGGTACTTCTTCGGGCCGTCGCCCAGGTCCAGCGTGACGTTGACCCAGTCCTCGTTGCGGGACAGCGGCGTCTCGGGCTGGGTGTCGGCGTCGTCCGGGTCGAAGGTGCGGGGGCTGTAGTCCTCGACCTCGGGCAGTTCCAGCGGCAGCATCGACTCGGGCAGCGCGTGGGCGATGCCGTCCTCGTCGTAGACGATCGGGAAGGGCTCGCCCCAGTAGCGCTGGCGGCTGAACAGCCAGTCGCGCAGCCGGAAGTTGACGGTGCCCTCGCCGACGCCCTCGGCCTCCAGCCACTCGGTGATGCGGGCCTTGGCCTCGACGACGCCCAAGCCGTCCAGGGAGACGCCGGTGCCGGTGGAGTTGATGATCTTCGCGTCGTAGGAGGCGAAGGCGTCGTCCCACTCGGCCGGGTCGGTGCCGCGGCCGTCGGTGGGCTCGACCACGCAGCGGATCGGCAGTTCGAAGGCGCGGGCGAACGCGAAGTCGCGTGTGTCGTGGGCCGGGACGGCCATGATCGCGCCGGTGCCGTAGCCCATCAGCACGTAGTCGGCGATGAAGACCGGAACCTGCTCGCCGTTGACCGGGTTGGTCGCGAAGGCGCCGACGAAGACGCCGGTCTTGTCCTTGGCCTCGGCCTGGCGCTCGACGTCGGACTTGGACGCGGCCTGGGCGCGGTAGGCGGCGACGGCCTCGGCCGGGGTCGCGTGACCGCCGGTCCACGCCTCGTGGGTGCCCTCCGGCCAGGCGGCCGGGGTGAACTTCTCGACCAGCGGGTGCTCGGGCGCCAGCACCATGTAGGTGGCGCCGAACAGGGTGTCCGGGCGGGTGGTGAAGACGGTGATGCGCTCGCCGTCGATGGGGAAGTCGACGCGGGCGCCCTCGCTGCGGCCGATCCAGTTGCGCTGCTGCAGCTTGATGGCCTCGGGCCAGTCCAGCGCGTCCAGGTCCTCCAGCAGCCGGTCGGCGTAGGCGGTGATGCGCATGTTCCACTGGCGCAGCTTGGCCTTGAAGACCGGGAAGTTGCCGCGCTCGGAGCGGCCGTCGGCGGTGACCTCCTCGTTGGCCAGCACGGTGCCCAGCCCGGGGCACCAGTTGACCGGTGCGTCGGAGGCGTAGGCCAGCCGGAACTCGCCCAGGACGTCGGCCTTCTCGGCGGCGCTCAGCTCGCTCCACGCGCGCGTGTGCCCGGGGACGGGCCGCTCACCGGACTCGAACTCGGCGACCAGTTCGGAGATCGGGCGGGCCCGCCGGGCGTCGTGGTCGTACCAGGAGTTGAAGATCTGCAGGAAGATCCACTGGGTCCACTTGTAGTAGTCCGGGTCGATCGTGGCGAACGACCGGCGCTTGTCGTGGCCCAGGCCCAGCCGGCGCAGCTGGGCCTTCATGTTCTCCATGTTGGCCTCGGTGGACACGCGCGGGTGCGTGCCGGTCTGCACCGCGTACTGCTCGGCGGGCAGGCCGAAGGCGTCGAAGCCCAGGGTGTGCAGGACGTTGTGCCCGGTCATCCGCTGGAAGCGGGCGAAGACGTCCGTGGCGATGTAGCCCAGGGGGTGGCCGACGTGCAGGCCCGCGCCCGAGGGGTACGGGAACATGTCCATGATGAACTTCTTGGGCCGGGCGACGGTCCCGGGGTCGCCCGCCAGGTCACCCTTGGGGTTGGGCGCGGCGTAGGTGCCGTCCGCGTCCCAGAAGTCCTGCCAGCGTGCTTCGATCTCGGCAGCCGTCGCGGCCGTGTAGCGGTGCGGCGCGGCCACCTCGGAGGTGGCCGCGGGGTTCGTCTCGCTCATGATCCTCAAAGCTCCATCGATCGTCTCTGCCTGCGGCTGTGGTGTCGAGAAACGAAAAATCCCCTCGCACAGGAGGGGACGCCGCGCCGATTCCGGCCACTCGACTCGTCCGGTGGCCGGGACTGATCAGCGCGGCCCGCTAAGCAGAAGGCGTACGGCACGCATGGCGTTAGGGTACCGCAGGCCCCCAGCGCGCCGCGACGCGCTTCGGCCGGGCCCCCTCGACGCTCGTCCCGCACGCGCGAAGCTGAACCAAGGTCAAGAGTTACTTCGCGTAACAGCAGCTAAGGGGCATCGCAACAACCGCATTGTCCTTTGATAACAACGCAATAACTCAAACCTCGTACCCATCGGTATGGCTCCGCTTAGAGTGCGGCAGCGGGACCGCTTTCCCGAACCGCTCGGAGTTGCCCCCATGAACCCTCATCGCAGTACCTCCCCCCTCCCCCCGGCCGCCGGGATGCGGGGAGGCCGGTCGTGAACCCCAACGACTCCACGGCAGACGACTCCTTCGCCGAGTTCCTCAACTTCGGCGCGGGCGTGCTGTCCCTCGTGTGCCTGACCTGCTCGGTGATCTGGGGTCTGGTCGCCCAGGACCGGATCCTGCTCGACGCCCGCCGGCGCATCCTGGCGCAGGCCGTGCACCGGACCACGGCCGTCGCCTCGATCGTCTTCCTGCTGGTGCACATCGGGGTGAAGCTGGCGCTGTCCCACACCTCGTGGGTCGCCGCGGTCATCCCCTTCGGCCTGGTGTTCACCGACGAGGAGCTGGTCGGGGGCAGGTCGTTCCTGATCGGCCTGGGCACCCTGGCGGGCATGCTCATGATCTTCGTGGGCGTCACCGGCGTGCTGCGCAACCGCTTCGCCTCCCCCGCGCCCGTCGCGGCCCGCTGGCGGGCCATGCACATGCTGGCCTACCCGGCCTGGTGCGCCGCCCTCGTGCACGGGCTCTACGCGGGTCGCGCGGCCAAGCCCGTCTTCGTCATCCTGTACTGCCTGTCGCTGGTCGGCGTGGCCGCGGCGCTGGCCCTGCGCGCCGCCCCGCGCCCGGTCAAGCGCAAGGTCGCCGACAGAATCGCCGCGTTCATCGGCCCCGGCGACGGCCAGGGACGCCGTGACCTGGAGGAGAGCCGGGCCCGGGCGGGCGCCGGCTCCGCGCTGCCCGGCTACGAGGGCCGGCCGGCCCGGGCCGCGGCGGCGGCGTCCCCGTCCGGGCCGCTGTACGAGCGGGCCGAGCGCCCCGCGCCCCAGGAGTCCACGAACGGCTTCGCCGCGGCCTACCGGGCCGTCTCGGGCCCGCCGCAGGAACAGGCCTTCGCACCGGGCCCGACCACCAGCATGGAACTGCCGCTGGACCTGCAGACCACCCGGGCCGTCCCGACCGTGGACGGCCCCTCCAGCACCTCCGGCAGCTGGCCGATCCCGTCCCCGCCCCCGGTCGGCGAGGCCCCGCCGTCGGCCTACGACCCGCTGCAGGACACCGGCTTCAACATCCCGCCCTACGACCCCCTGCGGGACACCGGACAAAGCATCCCGGCCTATGGCAATCCAGGCGCCTCCGGGTACGGATCGAGTGACGTGTACGACACGGGTGAGACGAACGCCGTCCAGGACACGTACTACCCGAACGACACGTACAACAGCGGTCCCGCCACTGAAACACTGCCCGGTGCGTCCTACGACTTCGACGCACCGGGATCGGGCGAACCTTGGAACACGCCTTCCGGAGGCTTTAAGTGAACGAGGCCCTGCCCGACGTACCCGAAGTCCGCGTGGTCGGTCTTCCCCAGCTCACGTCGGGCTTCGACCTTGTCGATCGGCTCGATCTGCCCATGCACCTGAAGGTGCACGGCCCGCTCGAGCCGATGGGCGGCGAGCAGCTCGCGCAGCTCGCCGAACGCATCAACCTGAAGGGCCGCGGCGGCGCGGGCTTCCCCTTCCACAAGAAGCTGCGCTCGGTCGCCGAAGCGGCGATCAAGCGCGGCGTCCGGCCGGTCGTCGTCGTGAACGGCAGCGAGGACGAACCGGCCTGCCGCAAGGACACGGTGCTCATCAACCGTGCCCCGCACCTCATCCTGGACGGCGCGCTGCTGTGCGCCGAGGCCCTGGGTGCCCGCACGCTCGTGGTGGGGGTCACCCGGGAGTCGACGCAGCGCTCCATGGAGGCCGCGCTGGCCGAACGCGGCCTGAGCAACGGACGCAGGTCGGCCCTGCGCGCCCGCGTGCAGCGCAACCCGGTCCGCATGGTCACCGGCGCCGCCGCGTCGCTGATCCGCTCCATCGACGGCGGCCCGGCCATCCCGCCCGGCCGCAAGGTCAGCGCCTCGCAGAACGGCGTCGGCGGCGCGCCCACCCTGCTGTCCAACGCCGAGACCTTCGCCCAGCTGGCCATCGCCGCCCGCATCGGCCCGGAGCGCTACGGCAACACGGGCCTGTACGACGAGCCGGGCACGGTCATGCTCACGGTCTCCGGCGCGGTCGCGCGGCCCATGGTGATCGAGGTCCCCACGGGGGTACCGCTGCGCTACGTCCTGCAGCTGGCCGGCGCCCCGCCGGTGCCGCAGGGCGTGCTGACCGGCGGCTACCACGGCAAGTGGATCGACGCGGCGACGGTCAACGAGGCGATCGTCTCCCGCAACTCCCTGGACGCCGTGGGCGGTTCCCTGGGCGCCGGCGCCATCCTGCCGATCAGCCAGGACACCTGCCCGCTGGGCGAGTCGCTGCGGGTCGCCCAGTGGCTGGCGGAGGAGAGCGCGGGCCAGTGCGGTCCCTGCTACCTCGGCCTGCCGGCCGCCGCGCGCGGCCTGGAGGACATCCTCAACGGCGGTGGTCCGGCGGCCCTCGAGGCGCTCAAGCAGGTCGCCAAGAACGTGAAGCGGCGCGGGGCGTGCTCGCACCCCGACGGCTCCGCGATGTTCCTGGAGTCGACCATCAAGGCGTTCACGGACGACCTGGCGGCCCATGTCCTCGGCAACGGCTGCGGACGGCGCGTGGAGGGCGTGCTGCCGCTCTTCGAGGGCGGCAGGGCCCCGACGGGCATCCCGGGCGGCGGCGAGTCCGAGGAGAACGGCCCGAGCCGGCAGAAGATCTACGTCGACTGGACGCTGTGCCGGGGCCACGGCCTGTGCGCGGACATCCTCCCCGAGGTGTTCCAGCTGGGCGCCGACGGTTTCCCGACCGTGGCGCAGGCCCAGGTGCCGCGGTACGCCGAGGCCAAGGCTCTGCGCGCGGTGCGCCGCTGCCCGGCCCTGGCCCTGCGCATCGAGGAGGACACCCGCGGACAGGGCGCCCCCTCCCGCAACCTCCCGGTGCTCTCCCAGGGCCGCGGCCGCCGCGCCCTCGGCCGCTAGGCGCACATACGGCGTACGGCGGGTTTCCCTCCGGGGAGGCCCGCCGTACGCGTACCCTCGCCGGACGGGACGGGCACGACAAGAAGGCGGGCCATCCGGATCGGATGGCCCGCCTTCTCATCTGCTGTGGAGCTAAGGAGAATTGAACTCCTGACCTCCTGCATGCCATGCAGGCGCTCTACCAACTGAGCTATAGCCCCTTGCGGTGTTGCCCTCCGGGTTTCCCCGGCGGCGACGCCAACTTTACTGGTCCTGCGGGCCCAACACCAAATCGGTTTCCTTGTGCCCGATATGACCGATTCACCCCTCCTTCTCGCCTCAGGCCGTCACGAACGAGTAGAACCGCTTGAGCGTGCAGTGCTCCTCCAGAAGACGGCCGTAGATCGGCTCGCCCTCCAGCTCACGGTACGTCTCGATCGGGTCGCCTTTTATGATCAGCGCCCGCGCGCACTCCTCGCACCAGTACTGGTAGTCGGGATTGATCGGCTCCATGTCACGGACGATCGGAGTCCCGCTGCCGCACCAGTCGCACTTCCGCCTGTGTGCACCCATCGATCAGCTCCAGCTGTGGCCGCAGGCCGTGCACACGTAGGAGACCCCGCCGTTGTCGCCGAGCATCTGGGCCACGTGCGCGGATCCGCAGGAAGGGCAGCTGAGGCGGGTGGACATGTCCCGGGTCAACGCTGCTCCGAGGAGGTGGTCGACCTCCTCGAGGATGCTCGCAGGCATCGGTGCTCCTCCCGTCGGGCCGCGCCCCCTTCCGGCCGTTTGATTCTGCCACGGCCGGACCAATACGGTCAGCGACGCCTCAGTACCAGTCCGGACACGGCAGTCGTCGCGACCGTAGAGGTATACGCCTCGACGGGCCCGAGTGACTCAACGCCGGGCACGAAAAATCCCGCCCCCTGGACGGGAACGGGATCTTGACGTGGAGCTAAGGAGAATTGAACTCCTGACCTCCTGCATGCCATGCAGGCGCTCTACCAACTGAGCTATAGCCCCTCGTGTTCCTTCCCGGCGGGCCGGGCGAACAAGAAGAACTTTAGCCTGCGACCTGCCGGAAAGTGAAATCCGGGGTCAGTCGTCGTCGCCCAGCACGGGTTCGGGCAGCGTGCCGGCGTTGTGCTCCAGCAGCCGCCAGCCGCGGGCGCCTTCGCCGAGCACCGACCAGCAGCAATTGGAGAGTCCGCCGAGGCTCTCCCAGTTGCGCGGGTCCAGGCCGAGGAGACGGCCGATGGTGGTGCGGATGGTGCCGCCGTGGCTGACCACGACGAGCGTGCCGTCCTCGGGGAGCTTCTCGGCGTGCCGGAGCACCACCGGGGCGGCGCGGTCGGCCACCTCGGTCTCCAGTTCGCCACCGCCGCGGCGCACGGCCTCGCCGCGCTTCCAGGCGGCGTACTCCTCGCCGTGCCGGGCGATGATCTCCTCGTGCGTCAGGCCCTGCCAGACGCCCGCGTAGGTCTCCCGCAGCGCCTCGTCGTGGGTGACGTCGAGGCCGGTGAGGGCGGCGAGCTCGGCGGCCGTGCGGGCGGCGCGCCGGAGGTCGGAGGCGACGATCGCGTCCGGCTTCAGGGACACGAGCAGCCGGGCGGCCCGGCGCGCCTGGGCGACACCGGTCTCGGTCAGCTCGACGTCCGTGGTGCCCTGGAAGCGGCGCTCCACGTTCCACGAGGTCTGGCCGTGCCGCCACAGGATGATGCGGCGGCCCCGGCCCGTCCTGGCGCCCTCGCTGAAGGCGCTCACCGCCAGTCTCCGTCCAGCTCCGCCGCCTCCTCGGCCGCCTGGAGCTTGGCGTGCTCCTCGGCCTTGCCGCGGGTGGCCCTGGCGTCCTCGGGCAGGTCGAGCTCGGGGCAGTCCTTCCAGAGACGCTCCAGGGCGTAGAAGACCCGCTCCTCGCTGTGCTGGACGTGGACGACGATGTCGACGTAGTCGAGCAGGATCCAGCGCGCGTCGCGGTCGCCCTCGCGGCGCACGGGCTTGGCGCCGAGCTCCTTCTGGAGGCGCTCCTCGATCTCGTCGACGATCGACTTGACCTGGCGGTCGTTGGGCGCGGAGGCCAGCAGGAAGGCGTCCGTGATGGACAGCACGTCACTGACGTCGTAGGCGACGATGTCGTGCGCCAGCTTGTCGGCGGCCGCCTGCGCGGCGGTGGTGATGAGCTCCTGGGAGCGGTCGGTCACGGTCACTACAAGGCTTTCGGTCGGCGGTCGTTTGCCCTCAAGGGTCTCACGGACCGCCGTGCGCCCCCCACGCGATTGCGGGGTCACGTGGGGGGCGGGCTCGCGCCGCCTAGCCGGCCGGGGGCTCGTAGTCCTGGCCGAGGACCACCGCGACGTCGGCGCTCGCCGAGATCTTGCCCCGGGCGACGGAGCTCTCGGGCAGTCCGAGCGTCTTGGCCACCTCGGTGGCGTTCGTCTTGTCGGCGGCGTCGGCGTAGACGACCTTCGAGGTGGAGCCGGCTGTCGCCGTGCCGCCCTCCAGGAAGGTGAAGCCGCCGTTGAGGAGCACCACGCGGGCCTTCTCCGTGTTGTCCTTCACACCGGTGGCGTTCTGGACGGAGACGCTGACGGCGGCGTCCTTGTCGGGGCTCTTGGCCGTGCCGCCGAGGACGTTCCTGACGATCCCGGCGCCGGTCTGGGCGCTGAGCGTGCCGTCGCCCCGCACGGGCAGCAGGTCCGTGCGGTAGTCGCCGCCCTTGGCGAGGTCGGAGAGCCCGGCCAGGAAGGTGCCCAGGTCCTTGTCGGTCAGGGACGGGTCGAGGATCTGCGCCAGGGTCTGGACGGTGGTGGTCGCGGCCTGCGGGTCGGAGGACATCTTGCGCAGCACGCCCTGCAGGACCTGCCCGAACCGCTCCAGCTGGGCGTCCTGGGTCTCGCCGGGGGCGCGGTAGGTGGCGTAGGCGACGGCCATCTTGCCGCTGAGGGTCTGGTCCGCGCCCTTGTTGACCAGCGGGGCCTCGCCCTTCTTCTTGGCGGCGGGGTCGGGGACGTCGGCGTTCGTGTCGACGTCGATGGTGCCGACGAGGTCGACGAGGTTCTGCAGGTAGGGGGTGTCCAGGCGCCAGGTGCCCTGGATGTCGGTGCCGAGGACCGCGTCGAGCGCGTCGCGGGTGCCGTCGGAGCCGTCGTCCTCGACCGACTTGGCCAGGGTCGTGGTGGTGCCGTCGTCGCTGGTCAGCGCGAGCGAGTTGGGCAGCAGCACGGTGGTGCCGCGCTGGGTGGTGGTGTTGTCGACGAGGAGGGCCGTGGCGGTGCCGCCGCCCTTGGTGTCGTGCAGGTGGACGACGATGACGTCCCGCTTCTGGGCGCCCGCCGCGGTCGCCGTGCCCGTCGCGGAGTCGCCGGAGGACAGGCCGGGCAGCTTCCCCGCGTACCAGAGGTAGCCGACGCCGCCGGCCGCGGCGAGCGCGAGGACGACGGCCAGGGCGACGATCCGGCTGCGGGCGCGGCGCCGGGCCTCCTCGCGGCGCTCGGTGCGGTTCTCGGTGAACTTCAGCCAGTCGATGACGTCTTCGGAGTTGTCGTCCGGCTCCTCGACGAACGCGAACTGCTCGGTGTGGTACTCCCGGTCGCCGTCCTGCTCCCCGTCGGCGGGACCGGCCTGCTGCGGGATGTGCGCCGTCTGCTGCGCGGGCTGCTCGGCGAGGCGTGCCTGCGGCGTGGGGGCACCGCCCGCGTGGGCCTGCCCGTAGGGGTCGTGGGCGGCGCCCTGCGCCTGCCCGCCCTGCTGGGCCCCGGCGGCGTACGGGTCGTAGCCGTACGGGGCGGCGGACTGCTGCCCGCCGGCGCCGTAGCCGTACGCGGGCGGCTGCTGCTGCCCGCCGGCGGCGTACGGGTCGTAGCCGTAACCCTGCTGGTGCTGCTGGGCGTACGGGTCGTAGGTCTGCTGCTGGGTCTGCTGGGCCGGGACCTGCCGGTAGACAGGCTGTCCGTACTCGTCGTAGCCGACGAGTTCGTACTGGTCGGCGCCGTGGCCCGCGGCCCCCGCGTCGTATCGGTCGTTCACCGGTGCCCCTCTCGGCTCACTCGCCGCGGTACAGCTCGCGCTTGTCGATATAGCGCACGACACCGTCCGGCACCAGGTACCAGATGGGATCGCCCTTGGCGACTCTCGCACGGCAGTCCGTGGAGGAGATGGCCAGGGCGGGGACCTCGACGAGCGAGACGCCGCCCTCGGGAAGTCCGGTGTCGTCGAGGTGGTGACCCGGCCGGGTCACCCCGATGAAGTGCGCGAGGGAGAACAGCTCCGCCGAGTCCCGCCAGGTGAGGATCTGGGCCAGGGCGTCGGCGCCGGTGATGAAGAACAGGTCCGTGTCGGGGTTGAGCGCGCGCAGGTCGCGCAGGGTGTCCACGGTGTAGGTGGGGCCGCCGCGGTCGATGTCGATGCGGCTCACGGAGAACTGGGGGTTCTCGGCGGTCGCGATGACCGTCATCAGGTAGCGGTCCTCGGCCGGGGAGACGCTGCGGTGGCTCTTCTGCCAGGGCTGCCCGGTGGGCACGAACACCACCTCGTCGAGGTGGAAGGCGGCGGCGACCTCGCTGGCGGCCACCAGGTGCCCGTGGTGGATCGGGTCGAAGGTGCCGCCCATGACGCCCAGCCGGCGCTTGCCGGGCTCCGACGGGCTCTTGCCGGGGCCGTCGATCTGGCGGGTCGCCGCGGCGGCACGGCGGGGCCCCGAGTGTCGCTCGGTGCCGCTCGCCGTGTCCGGTGCCGGGTCGTGCGGCGTCTCGTTCGCCGGACCGGTAGGCATGTCCTGCTCTCCCATGCGTGCAGACCCTACCGGCCCCGCCTGAGGGCTCCGGCCGCCCCCGTGGTCCCCGGGGCACCCCGCGCGGGGTGCCCTGCCTCAGCTCAGCGGTCGCGGTTGAAGCGGGTGGTGATCCACAGCAGGAGCAGCAGGATGAAGAGGGCGGCGCCGCCGGTGAGGTAGGGGCTGAGGCTCTCGTGGTTTCCGCCGTGCTCTCCGCCCTCGGCGGCGAGGGTGACCAACTGGGCAGCGGTGCTGTGGAAGCTCATCTTCGGCAGGACCTATCGCGTGTGGGCGGGATAAAGACGTCGGCTCATCGTAAGCGGGCGCCTCCGCCGCGATCACCCCGACTCCGCCTGTCGGTGCCGCGGAACCTTCGCGCCGCCTCAGTCGTCCTTCCGTCTGTAGCCGCGCAGCAGGAACCACGCGGTCACCGCACAGCCCACGATCATCACGAGCAGAACGATCCGGAGGATCCCCGGTCCCCCTTGCCGGTCGGCGGCGCTCGCGGCCGCGGCGAGCCAGGCGGCGGGGTGGTGCTCCATGACGGTGGTTCCCTTCGCTGTACTGCCCGACCACCGTAACTCCGCCTAGGCTGGGCTCAGCCTCGGGGAAGCAAAGGGCCGCACAAGGGGCCGCAAAGGTCATCCAGACGCATGGGGGAAGACATGTCCGACGGCCACGAGCGAAGCGGGCACGAGCACGTGCCGAGCCGGCAGCGCAGGCGCTTCCCGGGGATCTCCTCGCGGACCTACGAGCACCCGGCCGACCGCTCCGCCCTGGTGGCACTGCGCAAACTGAGCGGTTTCGACACGGTGTTCAAGGCGCTCAGCGGCCTGCTCCCCGAGCGCAGTCTGCGGCTGCTGTTCCTGTCCGACTCGGTGCGCGTCTCGGACCAGCAGTTCGCGCATCTGAACGTGATGCTGCGCGACGCCTGCTACATCCTGGACCTGGAGAAGGTCCCGCCGATGTACGTCACCCAGGACCCGCGGCCCAACGCGATGTGCATCGGCCTGGACGAGCCGATCATCGTCGTCACGACGGGCCTCGTGGAACTGCTCGACGAGGAGGAGATGCGGGCGGTCGTCGGCCACGAGGTGGGGCACGCGCTGTCCGGCCACTCGGTGTACCGGACCATCCTGCTGTTCCTGACCAGCCTGGCCGTCCGGGTGGCCTGGATCCCGCTGGGCAACCTCGCGATCATGGCGATCGTCACCGGGCTGCGGGAGTGGTTCCGCAAGTCGGAGCTGTCCGCCGACCGGGCGGGGCTGCTGGTCGGGCAGGACCTCCAGGCGTCCATGCGCGGCCTGATGAAGATCGCGGGCGGCAACCACCTGCACGAGATGAACGTGGACGCGTTCCTCGCCCAGGCCGAGGAGTACGAGGCGGGCGGCGACCTGCGCGACTCCGTCCTGAAGATCCTCAACGTGCTGCCCCGTTCCCACCCGTTCACGACCGTGCGGGCGGCGGAGCTGAAGAAGTGGGCCGGGTCGCGGGACTACCAGCGGATCATGGACGGCCACTACCCGCGGCGCGAGGAGGACAAGGACACCTCGGTCCGGGACTCCTGGCGCGAGTCGGCGAACCACTACGGCACCCAGGTGAAGAACTCGAAGGACCCGCTGATGAAGCTGGTCACGGACCTGGCCGGCGGCGCGGGCGACCTCGGCGACCGGGTGCGCCGGGGCTTCGGCGGCTTCACGGGCACCTCGTCGCAGCCGCCCGGGGGCGCTCGGCCGCCGGGCGCGTCGGACACCCCGTCGGACACCCCAGGGGACGACCGCCCGCCGCGCGACGACCGCTGAGGGGCCGCACCGGATCCGGCGAGGCCTTCGGGCGCCGCGGGGCCGCAGGGCTCCCTTCGCGGGCCGGGCGGCCCGCTCTCGCCTCCTCACACCTTCGGCAGCGCGCTCGTCGCCAGGGAGCCGCACAGGGCCGTCGCGCTGCCCGTCGCGTAGGGGTCGGTGCCGGCGGGGCCGCCCTCCTTGGCGGTCTGGCCGGCGAGCAGGGGCCTCAGGTGGTGCGTGGAGTCCTCGGCGCAGGACAGCGGGCCGGCCTGGACGTAGGAGACGACGAGCTGCGCCTGGTGCAGGCGCAGGTCCTCCCGGTCGAAGCGGAAGTGCAGCTCGCGCCGGACGGTGAACAGGGACGCCTCGGCCTTGTTCCCGGCCCCGGCGGGCCGCAGCGCGTACACGAACGTGTGGTCGGCGGTCACCTCCAGCGTGGAGGCGTCGGTCTCGGCGGCCTGGAGCGTGCCCTGGACCCGTACCCGGCGGTCGGCCAGTTCGGCCCGGGACGGGTCGAAGCGGACGAGCCAGCCGGTGGGCGCGTGGCGTCCGTCCGCGGTGGGGCGGGCGAAGCTCTGGTCGAACTGGTCCAGCTGGTCACCGGCCAGCAGGACGCGCACGGCGCGGATCCCGCCGCCCGTGATCACCTCGGGGTCGAGGGCGGACCGGACGATGTAGTCCTTGGCCGTGGACAGGGCGGTCACGACCTGGCTGTCCGAGAAGTGCGCGGTGCGCCGGGAGGGGGGCAGCGGCACGCCCTCGGCGCCGGTCTTGAACTGCGCGGCGGGGCTGTGCTCGTACAGGTACGCCGTGTCGGCCGCGCCGGGCACCCTGCCCTCGGGGACCAGCGGGATCACGGTCATCCGCAGCGGCTCGGCCGGCTCCCGGGCGGCGGGGGTCTGGTAGGGGTGGCGGACGCCCATGTAGATCGCGGTGCCGAAGGCGAGGGCGATCAGCAGGACCAGGACCAGCGCCTGCCGGGACAGCCCGCGGCGCAGGGGCGGGCGGCGGCGCACGGCGGGCGCGTGGTCGGCGATGCGCTCCTGCGCGGAGTACTCCTGGAGGCGGGCAGCACGGACGAACGACTCGTCGAAGACGACGGATCGGTATTCGTCCTCACCTCCGGGAGCGCCCTCGGGTGTCCCCTCCGGTGGGTCTCCTGGCCCGCCCATATCTTCAGGGTAGGTCGCCGCGAGCCCGGGTAAACGCCGGGCTGCTCCACAAGTTCTGACAGGAACTCATCAGAACGGGCGGCATCCGGTCAGGGGGTGCGGGGGATCACCGACATGGCCGGCTGGGAGTGGTCGGCGGAGGCCGAAGGGGCCGCTCCGCCGCCCTGTTCCAGGCCGGTCGAGGCGGGCGGCGGCACCGGGCCCTCGCGGTTCGAGGACGCTCCGCGGTAGACCGCCGTGAAGGCCAGCGCGACCATGCCGATCCCCATCACCAGGGCGAGCAGCCAGGCCACCGGGCGGTGCCAGCGCACCTGTTTGGAGTACGGCCCCCGGTCCCCGTAGTGGTCCTCCAGGAGGTCGGGGTCGTCCAGGTCGTCGAGGTCCGGATCATGGCCGAAACGGCCGGGGCCGTCCGGTCCGTACCCATCGTCGTAGCGCTCGCCCCTGAGGTGGGCGCGGCGGGCGGCCTCCGCCTCGGAGGCCTCGGCTCTGGCCTGCGCGGCGGCCAGGAGGCGCTCCACGGCGGTCGGCTCGTGCACCACGGCCGCGCGTACGAAGGCCTCGTCGAAGACCACGGAGGCGAACTCTTCGTCCGACACCCCGCGGTCGTGGTCGTCGTCGGGCTCCCGGCCGTCCGGAAACGGCGTGCCCCCCACGTCCTCCGGCACGGATCCAGAGTAGACCTGGGGGGTCAATTTGGGCAGACGGTATGGAAATTCGTCCGCCGTCCGAGACGGCTTCCACGGGGCTGCGCCCGGCGCGTGACCGGGCGGTCCGCCCCTGGCGCACGCGCCCGCGCCGCTCCGCCGTTCGGGTGACCCGGCACCCGGGCACCGGGTCAGCGGCGGATGTGCCCGTCCCCGGTGACGATGTACTTCGTGCTGGTCAGCTCGGGCAGGCCCATGGGGCCGCGGGCGTGCAGCTTCTGGGTGGAGATGCCGATCTCCGCGCCGAAGCCGAACTGGCCGCCGTCGGTGAAGCGGGTGGAGGCGTTGACGGCCACGGTGGTGGAGTCGACCAGCTGGGTGAAGCGGCGGGCCGCCTGCTGGGAGGTCGTCACGATGGCCTCGGTGTGGCCGGAGGTCCACAGCCGGATGTGCTCGACGGCCTTGTCCAGGGAGTCGACCACGGCGGCGGCGATGTCGTACGACAGGTACTCGGTCTCCCAGTCCTCGGCCGTCGCCTCGACGACGGTGGCCTTGGAGTCCTTGGCGTAGGCCTGCACCCGCTCGTCGGCGTGGACGGTGACCCCGGCCTCCGCGAGGGCGTCCAGGGCGCGCGGCAGGAAGTCGGCCGCGATGTCCTGGTGCACCAGGAGGGTCTCGGCGGCGTTGCAGACGCCGACCCGCTGGGCCTTGGAGTTGATCAGGATCTCGACGGCCATGTCGAGGTCGGCCTGCGCGTCGACGTAGACGTGGCAGTTCCCGGTGCCGGTCTCGATGACCGGGACGACGGACTCCTGGACGACCGTGTTGATCAGGGACGCGCCGCCGCGCGGGATGAGCACGTCGACCAGGCCCCGGGCGCGCATCAGCTCGCGCACGCTGTCCCGGCTCTCGCCGGGGACGAGCTGGATGGCGTCGGCTGGCAGCCCGGCCCCGCCCACGGCGTCGCGCAGGACGCGCACCAGGGCGGTGTTCGACCGGTACGCCGAGGACGAGCCGCGCAGCAGGACCGCGTTGCCGGACTTCAGGCAGAGGGCGGCGGCGTCGACGGTGACGTTGGGCCGGCCCTCGTAGATGATGCCGACGACGCCGAGCGGCACGCGCACCTGGCGCAGGTCGATGCCGTTGGGCAGCGTGGAGCCGCGCACGACCTCGCCGACCGGGTCCGGCAGCGCGGCGACGTCGCGCACGTCGGAGGCGATGGCGCGGACCCGCTCGGGGGTGAGCGTGAGCCGGTCGATCATGCCCTCGCTGAGGCCGGCCTCGCGGGCCTTGGCGACGTCCTCGGCGTTGGCCTCGACGATCTCGCTCGTGCGGACCTCCAGCGCGTCCGCGATGGCGAGCAGCGCGTCGTCCTTGTCGGCCCGCGGCAGCGGCGCGAGGCTCGCGGCGGCCGCCTTGGCACGGTAGGCGGCCTCGGTGACCGGGGACATGGAGTCGTACGGCGAGAGCGTGGTCATGAGGGAAGGGTAGTGCGCCGGGCGAGGGTGTTCCTCGCGTGTTCCACACCCCGAGACACCGCGCGAGACGGCCCCGCCGCCCCGGTCAGAACGGGTGGACCCCGACGGGTGAGGCCGGGGGCGGTCCGTAGCCCTCGGCGACGCGCTGGTGGTAGGTCGCGCGGTCGATGACCTCCAGGCCGACGATCTCCCAGGGCGGCAGTCCGGCGGTCTGCCGGTGCTCGCCCCACAGCCGCAGCGCGACGGCGGCCGCGTCGTGCAGGTCGCGGGCCTCCTCCCAGTAGCGGATCTCGGCGTGGTCGACGGCGTAGCGGCTGGTCAGCAGGAAGGGGTGGTCGTGGGCGAGCTGCTCCAGGGCGCGCCGCACCTCGGGGAGCGGGGCCTCCTTGCCGGAGACGCTGAGGGTGACGTGCCACAGGCGCGGGGTGTCCGCGGGTTCCCCGGCGTCGAACCGGTCTCCGGCCGCCACGCTGGCCAGGGCCCGCCCCTCACCGGCCGCGCGGGAGCCGGTACCACCACGGGACGCCTGTGTCCCAGGGCGCACTCGTCTCACGACGGTCTCCTTCGCTCAGTGGCGCCGCTCGTGGCGCTGCGGCGGAACAGTTCCCCGAGACAAAGTTGAGCAGGCCGCAGGAGATCGCGGGGCGGTTTTGCGGAACGTCCACCACCGGGGGCGGACGTTTCGACACATTACGGGTGCAGGACCACCAGGTCGTCCCTGTGTACGACCTCGCGTTCGTACGCGGGTCCGAGTTCGCGGGCGAGTTCCCGGGTGGAGCGGCCGATCAGCCGGGGGATCTCCTTGGCGTCGAAGTTGACCAGTCCCCGGGCCACCGCGTGCCCGGTGCGGTCGCGCAGCTCCACCGGGTCGCCGGCGGCGAACTCGCCCTCGACGGCCGCGATGCCGGCCGGCAGCAGCGACTTGCGGCGCTCGACGACGGCCTGGACGGCGCCGTCGTCGAGGGTCAGGGCGCCCTGCGGGGTGGAGGCGTGCTGGAGCCACAGCAGCCGGTCGGCGGAGCGCCGGCCGGTGGGGTGGAAGAAGGTGCCGGTGTCCTGTCCGGTGAGGGCGTCGGCGGCGTGGACGGCGCTGGTGAGGACGACCGGGACACCGGCGGCGGCGGCGATCCGGGCGGCCTCGACCTTGGTGACCATGCCGCCGGTGCCGACGCCGGCCTTGCCCGCGCTGCCGATCTCGACGTGCGCGAGGTCGGCCGGGTCCCGCACCTCGGCGATGCGGGAGGTGCCGGGCCTGCCCGGGTCGCCGTCGTAGACGCCGTCCACGTCGGACAGCAGCACCAGCAGGTCGGCGTGGACGAGGTGGGCGACCAGGGCGGCGAGGCGGTCGTTGTCGCCGAAGCGGATCTCGTCCGTGGCGACGGTGTCGTTCTCGTTGACGACCGGGAAGGCGCCCATGGCGAGCAGCTTGTCCAGGGTGCGCGAGGCGTTGCGGTGGTGGGCGCGGCGGCTCATGTCGTCGGAGGTGAGCAGCACCTGGCCGACCCGGACGCCGTAGCGGGCGAAGGAGGCGGTGTAGCGGGCGACCAGCAGGCCCTGGCCGACGCTGGCGGCGGCCTGCTGCCGGGCCAGGTCCTTCGGCCGGCGGCGCAGCCCCAGCGGGGCCAGACCGGCGGCGATGGCGCCCGAGGAGACCAGGACGATCTCGCGTTCCCCGCCGGCGCGGACCTTGGCGAGCACGTCGACCAGGGCGTCCACGCGGTCCGCGTCCAGGCCGCCCGAGGCGGTGGTCAGCGAGGAGGATCCGACCTTGACGACGATCCTGCGGGCCTCGCCCACGGCCTGCCTTGCCCCTGCCACGTCGCCGTCCGTCCCCTCGCTGCGTTCCGGTCCCTCACCGGGAAATCTACGGGACGCACGGGGAGGGCGCCGAGCCGGTCCACGCTACGGACGGTACGGACGGCGTCACGGGGGCGCGCGGGGCCGGGCGGGAGCCCGGTGAGGGTCCGGGCATGGGCCCGGCGGGAGCCCGGCAAGGGTCCCGGGCCAGTACCGGCAGGGAGCCCGGCGAGGCCCCAACGCGGACCTGACGAGGACCCAGGCATGGGCCCGGCAGAAGCCAGGCAAAGGTCCCGGCCGGATCCGACGGAAGCCCGGCAACGGTCCCGGGCCAGTACCCGGCAGGGAGCCCGGGCCGGGGTCCCCGCGCGAGCCCGGCGGGCCCCGCCCCGCGACAGGAAGCCGGGATTCCGCTACCGTCCGACGGCGCGGCGGGGCGGTGGGCGCCCACGGTCCCGGCGACACGCGCGTGTCGTCCTGCGGTCGCCGCGCGTTAACCCGGACGGCCGACCTCGCGCCGAACCGACACTCCTGGAGTGACCGCAGTGCCCGTACCTCTCCCCCGCCCGCCGGCCCTGCTGAAGGGGCTGGTCACCGTCACCCTGGCCGCCGCGTTCGCCGCCCAGGCGGTCGCGGCGCTGCTGCCCCACGTCCCGCTGCTGGTCGCGGCGACCGTCGTGTCCCTGGCCGTGGAAGGCGTCCTGCACCGGTGGCAGCGCGGTGTGCTGTCGCTGTTCGCCAAGTCGCACGCGGACATCACCGTGCGCCACGTCCTGCGGGACCTGCTGCTGGTCGTGGCGCTGCTGCGGATCGGCGCGCAGGACCGGGAGACGGTGTACGCGCCGCTGGTGGGCGGGCTGCTCGCGTTCTACGCGCTGCACTGCGCCATCCAGGCGGTCTCCGTGCTGGTGCGCCGCACCCGCACCCTGCCGGTGGTGACCCGCAACATCGACGCCTCGGCGCTGCGGCTGTCCCCGGCCCCGCCCGTGCTGCTGCGCCGCCCCGGACCTCGGCTGCTGGTCTTCGGCCTGCCGGCGACGGCGGGGCTGCTGGCCGGGGCGGCGGGCGGCCGGCCGCTGTACGCGGCCGCGGGCATCGCGCTGTCCCTGCTGCTCGCCCTGACGGGCCTGGGCGCGCTGCTGCTGCGGCTGCTGCCGGGGCGGCGGCCGGCCGACGAGCAGCGGGTGCTGGAGTGGTTCGACGCGTGGCTGTCCTCCTACCGGCCGACGGTCGGCCTGTACTTCTCCGGCGGCGTGTCCTCCGCCTACCAGGCGAACATGTGGCTGGAGCCGCTGGCCAAGCTGGACGGCAGGCCGGTCATCGTGCTGCGCGAGCGGTTCATGGTGCAGAAGATCGCCGCGACGGACATCCCGATCGTGTGCCTGCCGAAGGTGTCCACGCTGATGCGCCTGGAACACTCCACGCTCCAGGTCCTCATCCACCCCGCCAACTCCGGCAAGACCTCCCAGGTGCTGCGCATCCCCACGATCAAGCACACGTTCGTCAACCACGGCGAGTCCGACAAGCTGTCCTCGTGCAACCCGTACGCGAAGGCGTACGACGAGGTGTGGGTGGCCGGGCCCGCCGCGCGCGAGCGGTACGCCCTGGCCGAGGTCGGCGTCGAGGACAAGGACGTGGTGGAGACGGGCCGTCCGCAGCTGGACGGCGTGCTGCCCTGCGCGGGCCCGCCGGCCGGGGCGTACACGACCGTCCTCTACGCGCCGACCTGGGAGGGCTGGGACGGCAACCCCGGCAACACGTCGGTGATCGCGGCCGGGGAGAACCTGGTGCGGGCGCTGCTCGCCGACCCGGGCGTGCGGGTGCTGTACAAGCCGCATCCGCTGACGGGGTCGGTGGACCCGCGCGCCGGCGCGGCCGATCTGCGCGTCCGGGAGCTGATCCGGGCGGCGAACCGGGAGCGGGCGGCGACGCGCGCACCGGCCGGGGCGGACCTGGCGCGCCGCACCGCCGAGCTGGAGCGGCTCACCACGTCGGTCTTCCGGTCCGGGGCCGACACGGTGGAGCGGATGATGGTGCAGACGGCGCCGGAGCCGGGCCGCGCCGAGGCGGTGGCGCGGGCGACCGCCGCGTGGGAGGAGACCTACTGGGCCTCGCTGCCGCCGGGCGAGCACCAGATCATCACGGACGCCCGGCCCGCGCTGTACTCCTGCTTCAACGCGGCCGACCTGCTGATCAGCGATGTGTCCAGCGTGATCAGCGACTTCCTGGCCAGCGAGAAGCCGTATGCGGTGGCCAACACCAGCGGGCTGTCCGAGGACGCCTTCCGCGCGGCGTTCCCGACGGTGGCGGCGGCGACCGTGCTGACCCCGGACGCGTCCGGGGTGCCGGGTCTGCTGGAGGCCGTGCGCCATCCGGAGAAGGACGAACTGGCCGAGGCGCGCTCCGAGCTGAAGCTGCGTCTGCTCGGCCCGGCGGAGCCGTCGTCGCAGGAGCGGTTCGGCGAGGCCGTGCGGGCGCTGTGCGCGAGGGCCCGGGACCACCGGGCGCGGGTGGCGGAGCGGCTGGCCGCGGAGCTGCCCGGCCAGCGCACGGGCGCGGAGGTCCCCACCGCGCCGCGCTGACCCCGGCACGGCGTGCGACGGCGGGGCCGGGGCGACCCCCGGCCCCGCCCCCGTGCACGCCCCGGTTCAGGCCGCCGGGCGCACCTCACGGGCGGTCAGCACACGCCGCGCCTTGCGCACCGCCCGCCGTACGAACGTGTCGACGCCGCCCTCCCGGTAGCCCGGGAACGCGCGCGCCTCGCGGGGCTCGGCCAGGTAGACCGCGTCGGGTATGCCCGCCGCGCGGTCGCGGAAGTGCGGATAGACCAGGTAGACCCGGCGGCCCTTCTTCTCCAGCAGGGCCGCCGCCTGCTTCTTGGCCTTGACGAACTTCACCACGTCCAGCAGCAGGTCCGGGCGCTGCTCGGCGACCAGGTGCAGCCGCAGCCGCTCGTGGACCTTCAGGCGGCGGGCGACGCCCTCGGTCCAGTAGGCGTCCATCAGCGGCTTGGCCAGCTCCAGCTTGTGGCGGCGGACCTCCTCGCTGTCGGTGGCGTACTTCGGGCCGAACTGCGGCAGCAGGGTGACCAGGAACGGCCGGATCATCAGCTGGTCGCGCCGGGGACCCGCCGGGACGAGTTCGGCGATCAGGTTCATCAGGGCCCGCGCGGAGTCGAAGCGCAGCGTGTAACTGCCGCTCTTGGTCACGTGCTTGCCGTCGTCACGGCCGACCAGGTAGTAGCAGGTGTGGTCGGCGACCACCGAGACGCCGTTCGCCCGGAGGTAGGCCTCCATCGTGAACAGCGCGTCCTCGCCGGTGAACAGCGACTCGTCGAACCGCATGCCGTGCCGGTCCAGCAGCTCGCGGCGGAACAGCTTCTGCGCGCTGAGCGTGAACTTGATGTTGGAGGAGTAGACGTCCGTCCGCTCCACCGTCTTCCCCCACATGGACTTCGGAGCGGAGCGGTTGACGCCCTCGACCTTGCCCAGGACGACGTCCGTGCCGGCGCGGTCGGCCATGGCGACCATCCGCTCCAGCGCCTCGGGGCCGAGCCGGTCGTCGGCGTCGAGGAAGAAGACGTAGCGTCCGCTCGCCTTGCCCAGGCCGACGTTGCGCGGGCCGCTGGGGCCGCCGGAGTTCTCCTGCCGGATCACCACCACGTGCAGGGGAGTCCGCTCGGCGAACTCCTCCAGGTACTCCCCCGTGCCGTCCGTCGAACCGTCGTCCACCGCGATGACCTCGATGCGTTCCGGACCGATGGTCTGCGCCTCGACGGACGAGAGGCACTCGATCAGGTACGGCATCGCTTCGTACGCCCCGATGATCACACTCACATCAGGCTGCGTCACGGTCACGTTTCCCCCTAGTCAATGGGATATTCCCCCCGTATCGCCTCATTCGCTACTAGGTAGACGGGTGAACGGGGCAAGCGGTTGCCTCGCACACGGGTATGAGTGGGACACGTCACAAAGTGAACGGACAGGAAACGGGACGGCAAAAGGGTTCGGCCCCCGAGGAACTCCTCGGGGGCCGAACCCCTCAGCGGCGGGCGGAAGTTCAGCCCGTGCCGACTCCGTCCGTGTCACCGGCCGTGGACACCCGCTGCCCGGGCACCGCGTTCGCCAGCTCGGCCTCGGCCTGGGCCAGGGCGGCCGCGTCCCGTGACTGCTGGCCGACGTTGCGGGTCTCGGCCTTGAGGGCGAGGTTCGCGACGGCGGTGTTGAACTGCTCCAGGGAGGTCGGCTCGTCCGGGCCCAGCAGGTACTGCTTGAGCTCCTTGCGGTCCTCGGCCAGCGGGTCGGCGGCCGGGTCGCGCACGGCGCCCAGCAGCTCGCCCAGCTCGCTCGCGCTGTTGGAGAGGATCACCGCGGCACGCACCGCGGTGTTGTTCCGCTTGAACTCCTCGACGCCCACCTCCGCGGAGTCCGTCACCGCGTACGGCTTGCCGCTGGCGATGAAGTCGGAGACCACGCTGGAGATGTCCGAGACCATCGCGTCGGAGACGTTGAAGCAGTCGTACAGCCGCGGCTCGGCGCCCGTGATGACCCGGTGCTCCCAGCTCGGGAAGGAACGCCAGTAGGCGTCGTTCCACTCGGCGCGCAGCCGGGCGACCTCCTCGTGGCGGGCGAGGTCGATCAGCCCTTCACGGGTGGCCTCGGCCTCGTCGCCGCGGTCGTTGCCGGCGCCCGACAGCTGCGCCAGCCGGGTCTCGATCCGCTCCAGCTCGGCCTTGGCCTGCGCCTGGGTGGCTGTGTCGGCGACGAAGCGCGGGTCCATGGCGCGCTCGGCCGCGGCCTTGCGGACCAGGGCGGTGATCCGCTGGTGCGCGGCGCCGGCCTCCTTGCTGACCGTGCCGGTGAACGGGTGCGGCTTGTACAGCACGCGCACGGGCGGGTCGGCGGCGACCAGCTTGCGCACGATGTTCTCGCCGGCCAGCACGATCGAGGTGTTCCCCGGGTTGCCGTCCCAGCCCTCCCAGGTGGGCGCGTACAGCACCGTGGGGATGCGGCCCTCGGGGACGCCCTGCCAGGGCTGGATGGGGGCCAGCTGCGGGCGGCCGACCTCGACGATGTCGTCGTCGCGGACACCGACGTCGGCGATGGCGTAGCGGTCGCGGCCCGCGCGGCCGGCCGTCCACACCTCGTCGTAGACCTTGCTGAACGGGTTGACGCTGGCGAGCTTGTCGCTGTCGCCGTGGCCGATGAAGACGTGCTTCATGGTGGGCACGCGCAGCAGGTGGATGTTCTTGCCGACGTTGGCCGCGTACAGCGCGACGCGCACCGTGGACAGGTCCAGGTTCATCAGGTGCACCCCTCCGGGCACGCAGATGACGGGGACCGTGGTGGGCGCCAGGTTGTTCAGGATGACCCGCTCGCGCAGGATGATCAGCGGCTTGGAGTCCAGCTTCTCCATGGTGTCCAGCCACATGTTGACCTGGTACGCGGAGTCCTTGGAACCGGAGAAGTACAGCACCGTCTCCGGCTTGTACTCGCCCAGCCAGTCGTCGACGGCGGCCAGCACGCGCTCGGCGTTCGGCGGGATCTTCCGGCCGCGCACGTACGGCACCAGCGCGAGGACGTACAGGGTGGCCAGGGCCACCGTGAGGCCGATGCCGGCGAAGCCGATCAGGGACGACTTCAGCTCCGCGGCGAGCAGGACTCCGACGACCGCCGCGAGGTCGAGGTGGAGCATCTTCTCGGCGGAGCGGTGCAGCAGCCGGCGCGGCGGGGCGTCCGGGATGCGGATGCGGGACTTCAGGTCGACGTTGCGCGTGGCGACCGGCATACGGCGCCGGTTGCGGATGAGCTGCACCAGCGCGCCGTGCGGGGCCTGCAGACCGTAGAAGGCGATGAAGCAGGCGATCGCGCCGTAGTAGATCAGGTTGTCCGCGAGGGACAGCCGGGCCAGCAGCAGGACCAGGAGCAGCTGCCGGATCAGGAAGCGGATCGACAGGCCGGCCCGGACCTTGCCGAGGCGGTTGATCAGGTAGCTGCCCTTGCGGTGCAGATAGTGGTCCGCCAGGTACGTCACGGCGGCCGCTGCCGCGAAGGCGGGAACGCTCGGGACGAGCGCGGCCAGCATGAGGGCGGGGAACCCCGCCACCATGAGGACCGCCGCGGCCAGCTCGGCCGCGCTGCCCACCCGGGCGACGCGAATAGCGGTGGATATCACGGAGAAACCTGCTCTTGAGAGGGGTGTGCCGGTCTTGGTTCTGAATGCGGCTGGTCTGTGAATATTCGCGGGACTGTATGGATTCAGGCCCCTGCGAACACTCCCGTTGACGGATCCCCGTTAACAGGAGGGCGCAGAGGCCTGAATTACCGAAGTCTAATTGGCGCCAATTATTACACGCCGTCCTGCCGGTCCAGCACCGAGGCCAGGGCCTGCTCGAAGCCGGACGCACGGGCCGCGCCGGCCGTCGGGTCCTGCTGGCGGACGTCGATGACGTGCCCGGTCAGCTCGGACAGCAGCACGTCGAGCGACGTGCGGGCGACCGCCTCGGACGACAGCAGGGAACCGGCGGGCTCCTGGCCGAAGGCCTTGGTGCGCATGGGGGTCGCGGTGCGCTCGGGGTTGATGCAGTTGACCCGGACGCCGTCGCCGGCCCACTCGTCGGACAGGGCCTGGGTGAGGTTCACCATCGCGGCCTTGGTCGAGGAGTACAGGCTGTACTCGGCCCGGCCGCGGGTGTAGCTGCTGGAGGTGTAGAGCAGCAGCTGGCCCTTGGTCTCCGACAGGTACTTGTACGACGAGCGCGCGATCTGCACCGGGGCCAGGTAGTTGACCTTCAGCGCCTCCTCGATGGTGGCGTTGTCGGTCTCGGCGAGCTTGCCGATGCGCAGCACGCCCGCGGTGTTCACCACGTAGTCGATCCGGCCGGTCTCGGCGTACGCCTTGGACAGCGCGTCGTCGACCTCCTCCGGGTTCTCCACGTGCGTGCCGGTGGTGGAGCGGCCCAGGGCGTAGACCGAGGCGCCGTAGGACTCGGCCAGTTCGGCGATGTCCTTGCCGATGCCGTAGCTGCCGCCGAAGACGACGACCGTCTTGCCGGTGAGCAGCTCGCGGTAGGCCTGCTCGGAGACCTGCTCGGGCGCGGCCGTGGAAGCCAGCTGGAAGAGCTTGTCGGCGATGAAGACGTCGACCGGCTGGGTGACCTTCATGTTGTACTCGTCGCCCGCGACGACGTGGATCGGCACGTCGGGCAGGTACTTGAGAACGACGGAGCAGTCGTCGGTGGCCTGGAAGTTGGGGTCGCCGGCGGCGACCTCGTAGGCCCGCTTGATCGTGGACAGCTTGAAGGCCTGCGGCGTCTGGCCGCGGCGCAGCCGGGAGCGGTCCGGGATCTCGGTGATGAACTCGCCGTCCTCGCCGTGCGTGCGCGTGACGATGATGGTGTCCGCGGACGGGATGGCCACGTCGACGGCCTGGTAGCGCTCCAGCGCGGCGACGCAGTCGTCGATGACGCGCTGCGACAGCAGGGGGCGCACGGCGTCGTGGAAGAGGACGTTGACGTCCTCGCCCTCGGCGAGACCCTCACCGAGGGCCGCGATGGCGCGCTCGGTGGTCTCGTTCCGCGTGGAACCGCCCTCGATGACCTTCGAGACCTTCTTGAATCCGGCCTTCGCGACGATCTTCTCGATGTCGGGCACGTAGCCCTGCGCCATCAGCACGATGATGTCGTCGATCGAGTCGGCGTTCTCGAAGGTGGTCAGCGTGTGCTCGATGACTGCCTTGCCGGCGATCTTCAGCAGCTGCTTGGGGATCGACAGACCCACCCGCTGACCGGTGCCACCGGCCAGGATCACTGCGGTGGTACGGGGCTTGGCTATGTGCTGGGACACAGGTGACCTACCTTGGGGCGACAGGGAACTTCGAAATGGTCCCACTCTTGGTTACCGCAGTGCAAGGTGAGCGCCCTCCACCGCATATGTGCGCGCAACCTGTCATTCACCTGGTACTGCTGGTGATTGGCGAGACGATTCCAGCCCGTCGCGCGGGCCCCTCCCATTGCTGTGAGTAACTCCACAAGGAGTTCTGGATCAAGATTCCGCAGCAATTCGGTCTCGGCGCGGGCAAGGTGGCACCCGCGCGCCGGAACGGCTCCCGTCGGTGTGCCCCGGCGTACCGGCGCCGCGGTCAGACGACCTCCACGCCCGGCCGGCCCGCCTCGACGCGCAGCCGGGCCAGTGTGCTGGGCGTCGCCTGCGGCTGCCGCACGGTGTCGACCACCCGCACCTGCGCGTCGATGCCGGCCCGGCGGATGTCGAACAGGTGGTAGCCGCGGTGCGCGTCGAGCAGCTTCCAGTGCGGGTTGTCCGGCCGCCGCGGGTCCCACTCCCTGCGGAAGGCCTCCTGGTCCTGGTCGCCGTTGCTGGAGATGGAGGTGCCGACGAACTCGGCGCCGACGACCGCGGAGTCCGGGTCGGCGTAGTCCGCCTTGAGGTCGCTGATCATCGTCAGGTGCCGGTCGCCGGAGAGCACCACCGGATTGCGGACCTGCTTGAACTCCTCCAGGAACCGGTTGCGTTCGGCCTGGTAGCCGTCCCAGGCGTCGTAGAACCAGAGCTTGCCCTCGCCGACCTTGAGGTCCGTCTCGGCCATCATGATCTGCGAGGCGATGAGGTTCCAGCGGGCCGGCGAGTCCTGCAGGCCGTTCAGCAGCCACTGCCTCTGCCGCGCGCCCAGCATGGTCAGCGACGGGTCCTGGGCGCCTTCCTGGCTCGTGGCCTGGTCGCTGCGGTACTGGCGGGTGTCCAGGACGTTGAGGCGGGCCAGGCGGCCGAACTCCAGGCGGCGGTACATCCGGATGTGGGGGCCGTTCGGGACGGCGGTGGCGCGGACCGGCATGTGCTCGTAGAACGCCTGGTAGGCCGCGGTGAGCCGGGCCACGAACGCGTCGTGCGGCTGCTTGTCCGGATCCTGCGGGATCTCGCCGGCGAAGTCGTTGTCCACCTCGTGGTCGTCGAACGTGACCACGAAGGGCGCGTTCGCGTGCATCGCCGCGAGGTCCGGGTCGGTGCGGTACTGGGCGTACCGGTTGCGGTACTGCACAAGGCTGAACGGCTCGCCGGTGCCCTCGTGCCGCCGCAGGGCCGTCGCCGAGGGCGTGGACTCGTAGATGTAATCACCGACGAACACCACGACGTCCGGGTCCTGGTCGAGCATGTCCGCGTAGGGCGTGAAGTAGCCGTGCTGCCAGTTCTGGCAGGAGGCGAGGGCCATGCGCAGGGAGCCGCCGGCGCTGAAGGGGTGGGGCGCGGTGCGGGTGCGGCCGACGGGCGAGAGCTGGCCGCCGGTGCGGAAGCGGTACCAGTGGACGCGGTCGGGGCGCAGCCCGCGGACGTCCACGTGAACGCTGTGCCCGTACTCGGGCCGTGCCTGGGCGGTGCCCCGGCGGACGACCTTTCTGAACCGGTGGTCCTCCGCGATCTGCCACTCCACCGGCACCACGCGGTCCGGCATACCGCCGCCGTTCAGCGGGTCGGGAGCGAGCCTGGTCCACAGCACGACGCCGTCCGGGAGCGGGTCCCCGGAGGCGACGCCGAGGCTGAACACCCCGTCGGGCAGCGGCGTCTCGGCCGCGCGCGCGGCGGCCGGGAGCCACAGCTGGGCGGAGGCCGCGGTGCCGAGCACCGCGGCGCCCGCGGTCAGAAAGCGGCGTCGGTCGGGGGATACTGCTCCGGTCATCGGCTGACTCCCTTACCTCGCTGGCCACTTGGACACGGGGAAGCTTCATGCTCGCGGGCGGTCCGCCCGCTGAACGCCGGGGTTCACGTACATGACAACTAAGCAGACAAAAGAAGACCCGCCGCCAGCGCTGGAACAAGCCTTTGCCGGGGCGGGTCTGACGAGTGATCAGTGAGCGAAGCCGGTGCCGAGCCGGGCGCCCGTGGCGGTCGTGCCGAGGAGCGTGTTGCCGAAGGCCGTGGTGCCGTCGGGGCTCACGACGGTCGTGGGACCGGACTCGAAGCACCACACGAACCCGGCGTTGCCGTTCTCCCCCGGAGCGCCCGCGGCCAGGTCGGCCCGGCCGTCCCGGTCCGCGTCCGCCAGGTGCACGGCCTGGCCGAAGGCGTCGCCCGCCTCGCCGGCACCCGGCACGTCGGGCGTGTTCTGTGTGACCACCCGGGCGCCTGTGCCGGTGAGCCCGCCCGCGCCGCCGCGCAGGACGACGACCGCGCCCGCCCCGGAGACCGTGCCCAGGTCCTCGCCGGGCAGGCCGGTCACCACGTCCGGGTGCCCGTCGCCGGTGACGTCGGCGACCTGGACGTCGGTGCCGAAGCCGTCGCCCCTCTCGGCGGAGCCGGGCACGCCGGGGCTGTCCTGGTTGAGGTGCACGGCCCTGGTGCCGTCGGCGCCGCCCGCGCCGCCCGGTATGAAGGTGACCCGGCCGCCCTTGGCGGCGGGGGTGTCGAGGTCGCTGTCGTAGCCGTCGACGGCCCGGCCGACCACGATGTCGGCGAAGCCGTCCCGGTCGATGTCCCCGATGTCGAGGTTCTCGCCGCCCTGGAGCCGGTGACCGTCACCGCCCCGCACGGTGGTGTAGGGCGCGAGCCCCCGCTCGCCGCCCAGCCAGTACACGACCCGCCGGGCGTCGTACTCGTCGCCGTCGTTCTCGGTGGCGGCCACGTCGCTGACGCCGTCGCCGTTGAGGTCGCCGGTGGCCAGGTCGAGGACGCGGCTGTCGAACTCGTCCGTGACGAGCTGCCCGCCGTGGGCGGTGGAGCCGTCCCGGGAGAAGGGCCCGTTCAGCACGCGCAGGTTGAACTGGTTCTCGACGGTCAGCAGATCCCCGGCGCCGTCCCCGTTCACATCGCCGACGGCCAGGCGCCCCCGGGCCCCGAGGCCGTCGTACGCCTTGCCGGTGGCCAGGACCGCGCTGCCGGTCAGCCCCTTCGGGCCGCCCCACACCACCTCGACGAGCCCGGACTCGGCGCCGCCGTCGGCGGTGTCCTCGCCGCCCACGCCGACGACCAGGTCCGCGTATCCGTCGCGGTCGAGGTCGGCGGTGGTGAGCGCGCTGCCGAAGGCGTCGCCCGTCTCGGGGCTGCCGGGCACGCCGGCCGTGCTCTGGCTGACGACCTGCCGCGTGGTGACGTTCAGCCCGTTCGCCGAGCCGTAGACGACGGCGACGTAGCCGGCGCCCTTCGTGCCGTCGACGGTCGCGCTCGGGGCGGCCACCACCAGGTCGGAGTAGCCGTCTCCGTTGAGATCGTCGTGGAGCTTCGCCGTGGTGGCCGCGGCGGTGGGCGCGGCGTGCGCGATCGTCGGGGCGGTGACGGCCGCGACGACGGCGACGGCCGCCGCGGCCGTCCGGCCGAGCCTGCGCTTGCTCATGTACGGGGGCACGTGAACTCCGGTGATTGCGGGCGATTGACGGTGCGGAAATGACAAGATCAGTTCCGCACCGCCCCGTACGACTCACCGCGGGGCGACTTGGTTGCCCCGCAGTCCGTCGCGCGTTCGCCGCGCGTTCACTCAGAACGGCTCGAAGTCGTCGAACTCCTGCTGCGCCTCGTCCCGCTCGGCCTGCCGGTCCCTGCGGCGCTGCGCCGCCGGACGCGACTCCTCCAGGCGGTGGTCCTCGCCACGCCGGCCGAGCATCTCCGCCCCGGCCGTCACGGACGGCTCCCAGTCGAAGACGACCGCGTTCTCCTCGGGGCCGATCGCCACGCCGTCGCCGCCGCGGGCGCCCGCCTTCATCAGCTCCGCCTCGACACCGAGCCGGTTGAGCCGGTCCGCCAGGTAGCCGACGGCCTCGTCGTTGTTGAAGTCGGTCTGCCGCACCCAGCGCTCGGGCTTCTCGCCGCGCACCCGGAACAGTCCGTCGGCCTCGCGCGTCACCGTGAAGCCGGTGTCGTCCACGGCCTTGGGCCGGATCACGATGCGCGTGGCCTCCTCGCGGGGCTTCGCCGCCCGGGCCTTGGCCACCAGCTCGGCGAGCGCGAACGACAGCTCCTTCAGGCCGAGGTGCGCCACGGCCGACACCTCGAACACCCGGTAGCCGCGCGCCTCCAGCTCGGGCCGCACCATCTCGGCGAGGTCCTTGCCGTCCGGTACGTCGATCTTGTTCAGCACGACGAGACGGGGACGGTCGTCCAGGCCGCCGTACTGCCGCAGCTCCTCCTCGATGACGTCGAGGTCGGAGGCCGGGTCGCGCTCGGACTCCAGCGTCGCGGTGTCCAGGACGTGCACCAGCACACTGCACCGCTCCACGTGCCGCAGGAACTCCAGTCCGAGGCCGCGGCCCTGGCTGGCGCCCGGGATCAGGCCCGGCACGTCGGCGATCGTGTAGACCGTGGAGCCGGCCGTGACGACGCCGAGGTTCGGCACGAGCGTGGTGAAGGGGTAGTCGGCGATCTTCGGCTTGGCGGCGCTGAGCACCGAGATCAGCGACGACTTGCCGGCGCTCGGGTATCCCACGAGCGCCACGTCGGCGACCGTCTTCAGCTCCAGGACGATGTCCTGCAGATCGCCCGGCTCGCCGAGCAGCGCGAACCCGGGCGCCTTGCGCCGGGCCGAGGCCAGGGCCGCGTTGCCGAGCCCGCCCCGGCCGCCCTGCGCGGCGACGTAGGAGGTGCCGTGCCCGACCAGGTCGGCGAGGACGTTGCCCGCCTTGTCCAGCACGACCGTGCCGTCCGGCACCGGCAGGATCAGGTCCTGCCCGTCCTTGCCGGAGCGGTTGCCGCCCTCGCCGGGCTTGCCGTTGGTGGCCTTGCGGTGCGGGGAGTGGTGGTAGTCGAGCAGCGTGGTGACGGACTGGTCGACGGTGAGGATCACGTCCCCGCCGCGACCGCCGTTGCCGCCGTCCGGGCCGCCCAGCGGCTTGAACTTCTCACGGTGGACGGAGGCACAGCCGTGGCCTCCGTTACCCGCGGCGACGTGCAGCTCGACGCGGTCCACGAAGGTGGTCATGGTGGGTGCCTCCAGAAGTACGTGCGAGATTTACTTGTTCAACGAGATGTACTTGTTCAACAAGCGAAAGGCGGACCCGCCTTCCCGCAACGGGAAGTGAGGTCCGCCTCGCGAGAGTGTCCGATCAGGCGACCGGAACGATGTTCACGACCTTGCGGCCACGGTGCGTGCCGAACTGCACCGAACCGGCCTGCAGCGCGAACAGCGTGTCGTCGCCGCCACGGCCGACGCCCGCACCCGGGTGGAAGTGGGTGCCGCGCTGACGGACCAGGATCTCACCAGCGTTGACGACCTGACCGCCGAAGCGCTTCACGCCGAGCCGCTGGGCATTGGAGTCGCGACCGTTCCGAGTGGACGATGCGCCCTTCTTGTGTGCCATTTCTCCTCAGTCCCTTACTTCGCAGCCGTGGGGATCTCGGTGACCTTGATCGCCGTGTACTGCTGACGGTGGCCCTGGCGACGGCGGTAACCGGTCTTGTTCTTGTAGCGCAGAATGTCGATCTTCTGCCCCTTGTGGTGGTCCACGACCTCGGCCTGGACCTTGATGCCGGCCAGCACCCACGGGTCGCTGGTCACGGCGTCGCCGTCGACAACGAGCAGGGTCGAGAGCTCGACCGTGTCGCCAACCTTGGCAGTGGAAATCTTGTCAACCTCAACGATGTCGCCGACAGCAACCTTGTGCTGGCGACCACCGCTGCGCACGATGGCGTACACGCGGAACTCACTCTCTCGCTCGGGAAACGGCACCCCCGCAGGCCAGCCGCCCGGCAGAGCGGGCGGCCTCTCCTGGGCGCCCGGCGCCCGGAGGATGAGGTTTACGGGGATGTGACGTGTCAGTCGACACGCCGACGGTCAAGGTTACGGGGCCGCGGTCGAGGGGGTCAAACCGAGCCGGGCCCGCGGGCTGTGCGTCCGGTCACTCCGGACCCACGGCCCGCCTGGCGGGGCGTACGCGTGGTCGCGCACGCCCCGTCAGGCGCCGTACGGATCAGTCCTCGTCGGTGGAGGCCGTGACGGAGGAGACCGTCTGCTCCGCCGCCGCGGTCTTCTTCGACGTGGCCTTCTTGGCGGCCGTCTTGGTGGTCTTCGCCGCCTTCTTGGCCGTCGTCTTCTTCGCCGCGGTGGTCTTCTTCGCCGCGGTCTTCTTGGTGGCGGCCTTCTTCGCCGTGGCCTTCTTCGCCGTCTTGCGGGCCGTCTTCTTGGCCGCGGCCGGCTCCTCGGCGGCCTCGGCCGTCCCGCCCGCGTCGGCGGCCGGGACGTCGGCCTGCGCCGGCTGCTCCTCCGCCGGGGCCGACGGGACGACCACGACGGCCGCCTCCTCGGGCGCGGTGGGCGCCGTCGACTTGCGCACGGCGCGGCGCCGCGGACGGGCCGGGGCCGCGCTCTCGGCGGGTGCCTCGGCGGCCGGCGCGGGCTGTGCGGCCTGCTCGGCGGCCTCGGCCTCCGGCACTTCGGACACCGCGGGCGCGGTCTCCGTCACCGTCACGACGGCCGCCTCGGCCCCCGCGGGGGAACCGGCAGGGGCGGACACCTTGCGGGTGGCCCGCCGCCGGGTGCGGCCCTTGGGCGCGGCCTCCTCGGTCCCGTCGGCGGCGGCCTGCGCGGGCTGCTCGGCCCGTGCCGACTCGACCACCGGGTCCTCCACGGCCGCCGGCTCGGCGTGCGCCTCGGCGGCCGGCTCCGGCTGCACGGGACGCGCGGCCTCGTCCGCCGCGGTCACGTCCTGGGCCGTGGGAACGCCGGTCTGCTCGGCCGCCTCGGCGACCGGCTCGGGCGTCCTGCGCTCCGCCTTGGCGGACTCGCCGCGCGGCGCGCCCGCCGGGGCCGACGCACGCCGGCTCGCCCGGCGCCGCGACCGCCCGCGGGTGGCCGCGGCCTCCGCCTCGGCGGCGCTGCTGTACAGCTCCTCGTCGGGCTCGAAGGCCGGCTCGGGCAGCGCGATCGGCTCGGCGGCCTCGGCGACGACCTCGGCCTCCGTCTCCGCCTCCTGCTCGGCGGTCTCGACGGCCGCCTCGTGGACGTGCGGCTGGTCGGCGGCACCGGCACGCGCGCGCTTCTTGCGCTTGCCGCCGCCCCCGGTGGAGGTCGGCTGCTCCATGTGCACGATGACACCGCGCCCGTTGCAGTGGACGCAGGTCTCGGAGAAGGACTCCAGCAGGCCCTGGCCCACCCGCTTGCGGGTCATCTGCACCAGGCCCAGCGAGGTCACCTCGGCGACCTGGTGCTTCGTACGGTCCCGGCCCAGGCACTCCAGCAGGCGCCGCAGCACCAGGTCCCGGTTGGACTCCAGCACCATGTCGATGAAGTCGATGACGATGATGCCGCCGAGGTCGCGCAGCCGCAGCTGGCGGACGATCTCCTCGGCCGCCTCCAGGTTGTTCCTGGTGACGGTCTCCTCCAGGTTGCCGCCCTGGCCGGTGAACTTGCCGGTGTTGACGTCGACCACGACCATCGCCTCGGTCCGGTCGATCACCAGCGAGCCGCCGCTGGGCAGCCAGACCTTGCGGTCCAGGGCCTTGGCGAGCTGCTCGTCGATCCGGTACGTGGCGAAGACGTCGACCTCGGAGGTCCACCGCTGCAGCCGCTCGGCGAGGTCGGGCGCGACGTGCGAGACGTACCCGTGGATCGTCGACCAGGCCTCGTCGCCGCTGACGACGACCTTGGAGAAGTCCTCGTTGAAGATGTCGCGCACGACCCGGACGGTCATGTCCGGCTCGCCGTACAGCAGCGTCGGCGCGTTGCCGTTCTTGGCCTTCTTCTGGATGTCCTCCCACTGCTGCTGCAGCCGCTCGACGTCCCGGCGCAGCTCGTCCTCGCTCGCGCCCTCGGCGGCGGTGCGCACGATGACGCCCGCGTCCTCGGGGACGATCTTCTTGAGGATCGTCTTCAGCCGGGCCCGCTCGGTGTCGGGCAGCTTGCGGCTGATGCCGGTCATCGACCCCTCGGGGACGTAGACCAGGTAGCGGCCGGGCAGGGAGACCTGGCTGGTCAGACGCGCGCCCTTGTGCCCGATGGGGTCCTTGGTCACCTGGACGAGGACGGACTGCCCGGACTTCAGGGCGGTCTCGATGCGGCGCGGCCCGTTGGCCATGCCGAGCGCCTCGAAGTTGACCTCGCCGGCGTACAGCACGGCGTTGCGGCCCTTGCCGATGTCGATGAAGGCGGCCTCCATCGACGGCAGCACGTTCTGCACCTTGCCGAGGTAGACGTTGCCGACGTACGAGGTCGACTGCTCCTTGTTGACGTAGTGCTCGACGAGCACGCCGTCCTCCAGGACGCCGATCTGGGTGCGGTCGCCGTGCTGGCGTACGACCATCACGCGCTCGACGGCCTCGCGGCGGGCGAGGAACTCCGCCTCGGTGATGATCGGCACGCGGCGGCGGCCCTGCTCGCGGCCTTCGCGGCGGCGCTGCTTCTTGGCCTCCAGACGGGTCGAGCCCTTGATGGACTGCACCTCGTCGGACGGCTCGGCGCCCTTCTCCCGGGCGGGGCGGGGCTCGCGGACCTTGACGACGGTGCGCTCGGGGTCGTCGTCGCCGGGCTCGGCCTCGAGGCCGGAGTCACCGGCGCGGCGACGGCGGCGACGGCGACGGCGGCTGCTGCTGGAGCCGCCCCCGCCGGCCGAGTCGTCCCGGTCGGCGGCCTCGTCGGCGTCCTCCCGGTCCTCCTCGGTCTGCTCGGCGGTGTCCTCGGCGTCCTGCGCGGCCTGAGCGGCGGCGACGTCGTCGGAGTCCGTGTCGGTGTCCGCGTCGCCGTCGTGCTCGCTCAGTTCACCGCGCCGGCGGCGGCGGCCACCCCGGCGGCGGCGACGGCGCGAGCCGGGCCCCTCGGCGTCGTCCTGGTCGTCGGCGTCGGCCTGGTCCTCGGCGGAGTCCTCGGCCTCCTCCGGCTCCTCGACGGCGGTCTCGGCCACCTCGGCGGCCGGGGCCTCGGTCTCCTCGCCGCCCCGGCGCCTGCGACGGCGGCGGGATCCGGAGGCCTGCTCGTCCCGGTCGGAGCGGTCGTCCCGTACGTCCGGCGCGTCCTGCGTGCCGTCCTCGGGCTCCTCGGCTCCCCCGGCCGCCTCTGCGGCGGCCGCGGCGGCGGCCCGCTCGGGCGTCTGGAACTGGGGCTCGGTGAAGACCGGCGGCTGGAAGAGGGCGACGGCGGGCCGCGCGGGGCGGGCCACACCCTCGCTGTCGCCGGCGGCCTCTCCGGATGCGCGCCGGGAGGGCTGGGCCGGCTCGGCGAACCCGCCGGCGGCCCGGCGCACGACCCGGCGCCGGCGCCGCGGGGCGGCGTCCTCGGCGGGCTCGGCGGCGGGGGCCTGGGCGGCGGTCGCGGCGGGGGCCTCGGACGCGGCGGGGGCCGGGTCGGTGGTCTGCGCGGCGGGCGCGGTCTCGGTCGCAGCCGTCTCGGCGGCCTCGGACGCGGGGGCCGGCTCGGCGGCGGCCTTGGCGCGGGAGCGGGACCTGGACCTGCGGGCCGGCTCGGCGGCGGGGTTCTCGGTCACAGGGGCCTTCGCCTCCTCGGGCGATTCCGCGGGCGCCTCGGCGGGCGCGGCGGTGGGGCCGGACGGGCCGGCGTCGGCGTCGGCCGTCTCGGCGGGCGCGGGCGTCCCGGCGGGCGCGGACACGCGCCGCGTCGCGCGCCGACGGGTGCGGCGCGGGGCGGCGTCGTCGGCGGTCTCGGCACCGGCGGTGCCGGTGGCAGGGGCGACCTCGGCGGCCGGCTCGCCGGCCGGCGCGGAGTCTGCCTGCGCGGTCTGCGCCGTCTCGTCGGTCCCGACCGGCGTGCCGGTTTCGGCCGGAGTGGCGGCGGGCGAGGTGACGCTGCGGGTGGCGCGGCGCCGGGTGCGCCGGGGAGCGGCGCCTTCGGCGGGTGCGGAGGTCTCGGTGGCGGGCTCCGGCGCCTCGGTGGCGGGCTCCGGCGCCTCGGTGGCGGGCTCCGGCGCCTCGGGGGCGGCGGGAGCTGCGGCAGTCGCGGGCACCACGGTCTCGGCGGCGGCCTCGGCGGCCGGGGAACCGGCCGGCGCGGCGGCGCGGCGCACCACACGGCGCCGCTTGCGGCCGGCGGACGGAGCGTCCTCGGCGGGGGCCTCGACGGGCTCCGGCACGTCGGCGGCGGCCTCGGGGGCGGCCTCGGGGGCGGCTTCCTCCGCGGCGGTCTTCCCGTCGACGGTCTCCTCGGCGGTCTCCTCCGCCTCGCCGGTGTCCGCGGCGTCGGCCGCGAGCTCATCGGCCTCGGCGGCCGGTATGGCCGACGCGACGGTCTCGGCCGGCGCGTCCGCGCCACCGGCGGGCGGGCCGGCCGGGCGGGACGCGGCACGGCGCCGCCGGCGGGGCGGCAGGGTGTCGCTCGGGGTGTTCTGTTCGGAGCCCTCGGAGGACTCTGTGGGTTCGGTCGGTTCGAGCATGCGGGCTTTTCTCCCGTCAGGCTCCCGGGCGCCGCGCCTGGTCCGGCGATGCCGGTGACGTCCGCGGCTCGCGCTGTGCGCGTCGCCGCCGTCCGGGGCGCGGGCGCCGCACGGGAGCTCTCCGTGTCCTGTCTCGCCGGTTCCGTACGCCGAATGCGCACGGCCTGGCGAAAGTCTTCTGGTCGGTGCGCTGCCCGACCCAGGTGGCTCCCGAGTCCGAGGGCGGCGCTACGACGTCCGTCCCTACGCGGGACCTTCCTTACGCCGGCGCCGTCGCGGTGGCAGGCTGTTCGGCCGTTGAGGGGGCCTGCGCTGCCTCGCGGTCGGGCGCGAGCGGGTCGGTCACCGTGCCGGTCTCTTCATCGAACAGCCCCTGCGCCAGCCTGGTCACCGCTGCGGGGACCGGCGGCGCCAGGTCGGCCACGGCGCGGAGACCGGACAGGACGTCGTCGGGTCGTACGGCAGGCGTCACGTGCCGAACAACCAGCCGCAGTATCGCACAGGGCTGGTCGGTCGGCCTATCAGCCAGCGCACTCTGCGTTTCCGAGAGGTCGCGGACCTCCAGGCTCACGACCGCGGAACGGGCGTCGAACGTGCGCACGCCGTTCTTGGCGAGTCGCTGGACCTCCACGGTCTCCGCCGCGGTGAAGGCGTCCGCCGCTCGGCGGGCCTCCTCCGGCGACACGCCGTCCAGCCGCAGCTCCCACACGGAAGCGGTCAGCCGGTCGGCGAGGCCCGAGGTACGGGCCTCGACCGCGTCGACGATGTCGAGCCCGGCGGGCAGCGACTCGTCGAGGAGGGCCCTGAGCTGCTCCGGGTCCCGGGGCGCGGTCAGCGCGATCTCCAGGTACTCCGCCTCACTGCCCGTGCCGGTGGGTGCGGCATTGGCGTACGACACCTTCGGGTGCGGCGTGAATCCGGCCGAGTAGGCCATCGGCACCTCGGCACGGCGCAACGCACGCTCGAAGGCGCGCTGGAAGTCACGGTGGCTGGTGAACCGGAGGCGGCCGCGCTTGGTGTAGCGCAGTCGGATGCGCTGCACCGCGGGTGCGGGCGGCGGGCCTTCGGGCTGTCGCTTGCCCAGTGTCGTTCAGTCCTTCGTGAGAGCGGTCGTACTGCTACCAAGAGTACGTGCCTCGCGGCCGGAAGGTTCCCTCCGGGCGACCGGCGCGGGTCGTCCGCGTTCCCCGAACAGCGTCCGCCACACGTCGGCGCGGGCCTGCCGTGCGGTTGCGCGGGCGGCGGCCAGCGCCTGCCGGACGGCCCGTCCGGCACCGCGGGCGGCCTCGGCGGCGGGCCGCAGGACGTGGTCGCGCACCGCGTGCCCGACGGGGGTGAGCAGGGTGCGGTACGCCCAGCGCGCCGGCTCGACGAAGATCCACCGCAGGAGCGTGCCGAGGAACCGCCCGACGGCGAGCGAGAGGTGCCCGGCGACGCGCCAGGCGTGGCCCAGGGCGTCGCCCACCTCCCGTCCGACGACGGCGAGGGCGCGGCCGACGGGCGTGAGGACCCAGCGCCACAGGGCGTGCGCGGGCAGGACGAACAGGATGCGCGCGACCCAGTACAGGGCCGTCCCGACGCCGGTGACGATCCCGCTCACCAGCCACACCAGCCCCTTGCCGCACCACAGCAGGGCGTGCCCGACGGGCGTGAGCACCCAGGTGTACACCAAGAGGGCCGGTAGGACGACGAGGTACCGGCCGAGCCGGGCCACGCCCGTGTACACGCCGAGCCCGAGCGCGGCGAGCACGGCGCCGGCGCCCCTCAGGACCCACGTCACTGCGTGCCCGACGGGCGTGAGCAGATGGGCGTACACCAGGCCGAGGCCGGCGCCGGCGCCCCGCCCGGCCCAGGCGATCGCGTGCCCCACGGGCGTCAGCGCGTGCCGGTACAGCCAGACGAGCGGTACGACGACGAGGACCTTCCCGAGGCGGGCCAGGACCGTGCCCAGGGGCACCACGAGGTATCGCCACAGCCCGGTGAAGGGCCGGACGAACACCGCTCGCGCCAGCCACACCAGGGCCCGCCCGAGCGGCCGGAGCAGGGTGTCGTACAGGAACCGGCCGCTGACGGCGAGCGCGTCCCAGAGCATCCGCACGGGGACGACCAGGACGAGGACGACGATCCGCACGGGAATCCGGATCGCGACGGCGAGACACCCTTCGGGCGCCCTGGGCGCCCCGGGCGCCTCGGGCTGCCGCCGGGCGGGCGGCCCGGCCGGGCTCTGCCGCGGATCGGCCCGCGGCTCGGTGCCCTCGCCGGGCGGTTTCTGCGGATCCATACCGTGGAAGACGCCGCAGGGTCCCGTACGGATCCCGTTCCGCACGATCCCGCCCCGTTCACCGTGGGTCCTCCCCCGCGCCCGCGCCCACACGGCCCGGGTCCCGGCGGCACCGGCCTGCAGCGGCCGGGGCGACTTCCGGGCTCGCGCGCCCCGCCGGCACGGCCCGGACGAGCCGCCCGCCCGGGCCGCCGTGCCGCGGCCCGGGGACGACGTCGACATCATCACCGCCCCTCAGGACGTCGTCGCGGGTGCGTCCCCGTCCGGCTCGAAGCGGAGCAGATCGCCCGGCTGGCACTCCAGCACCTCGCAGAGCGCGGCGAGGGTGGAGAAGCGGACCGCCTTGGCGCGGCCGTTCTTCAGGACGGCCAGGTTGGCCGGGGTGATGCCGACGCGTTCGGCGAGTTCGCCCACGGACATCTTCCGCTTGGCCAGCATCACGTCGATGTCGACGGCGATCGGCATCAGATGACCTCTTCCAGCTCGGCCCGCATCCGGGCCGCCTCGATGTCGCGGTCGACGGCCTGCGCCAGCAGCATCCGCAGCACCAGCACGACGAGCGCCACCCCGAGCACCGCCAGGCCGGCCCCGCCGAGCAGCAGCACCACCCCCGGGGCGACGGCCTCGCCCGGCGCGAGCACCACCCCGAGCGCGAACACCAGGCAGGCGGCCACCACGAACGCGCCGATCACGAGGTGCACGTACCGGAAGGCACCCGTGGAGAACACCGTCCCCCGCCGCACCATCGTCACCAGCCGCCACACGCACACCAGCACCACCTGGGCCGTCACGACCCCCAGCACCAGGATCACCAGGATCGGTGTCCGCAGGTGGGCGTACTCGGGCTTGAGCCCGTTCATGTCGACCGCCAGCAGCGGGACCATCACGCCCTGCACGAACAACGACCCGGCGAGCAGCACCACCAGCACCGCCCGCAACGCGGCCACGGCCATCTTTCCCATCCCAGCCCCCATTCCCCGATCGACCTACGATGGAAATCTATCGAGATTCGATAGACATGGCAAGCGGTCGCCCTCACGGAGGCGTGCGACCCGTGAAAGCGTGGCAACAGGCATCCAAGGCCGGCACCCGGACCGAGGAGGAGACGGTGGACTGGCGCCTGTTCGCACGGGAGATGGCCTCCATGGCGCGGGACCTGCTCGCCCAGAACTCGGTCGAGGCCACTCTGGGGCGCATCACCCACGCGGCCGTCGACCTGGTCTCGGGGTGCGACGCGGCCGGCATCCTGCTGCTGCGCGGCAAGGCCGTGGAGTCGCTCGCCCCGACCCACGACCTGGTGGTGGAGAGCGACCGGCTCCAGGAGCGCCTCGGCGAGGGCCCCTGCTTCGACGCGGCCCGCACCAGCACCCGCGAGCGCGTGTTCCGCATCGGCGACCTCACCACCGGACGGTCCCGCTGGCGGGACTACGCCACGGGGGCCGAGGAACTCGGCATCGGCAGCATGATGGGCTTCCTGCTGTACACCGAGGACGAGGACCTCGGCGCGCTCAACCTGTACTCCCGCCGCCCCGGCGCCTTCACCGAGCACAGCGAGACCGCCGGCTGGCTGCTGGCCTCGCACGCCGCCGTCGCCTTCTCCAGCGCCCGCAGCCACGCCCAGCTGGAGCAGGCCGTCTCCACCCGGCACGTCATCGGCGAGGCGATGGGCATCCTCATGGGCAGCCACCGCCTCACCGAGGAGCAGGCCTTCGACGTGCTGCGCCGGTTCTCCCAGGAGAACAACATCAAGCTCCGGGAGGTCGCCCGCCGCGTCTGCGAGCACGGCGGACTGAGGTGACGGCTCCCCCAGCACACAGTCTGAACTGGGGGAACCTGGCGGCGCCGGTCCCCCGGGGGAGCGTCACCGACGCCGCCTCTTCAGCGGGTCCCCCGGGACGGGTGTCTCACCCCTCGCGGCGCCCGGGTCAGTGCGCGTGCCCGCTCGGTGCCGGGGCCGCGTTCTTCACCGTCAGGGGCAGCAGCTTCTTGCCCGTCGGGCCGATCTGGATGTGGGTGTCCATCTGCGGGCACACGCCACAGTCGAAGCACGGCGTCCAGCGGCAGTCCTCGACCTCCGTCTCGTCGAGGGCGTCCTGCCAGTCCTCCCAGAGCCAGTCCTTGTCCAGGCCCGAGTCGAGGTGGTCCCAGGGCAGGACCTCCTCGTAGGTGCGCTCGCGGGTGGTGTACCAGTCGACGTCCACGCCGAACGGCTCCAGGGCCTTGTCCGCGCAGGCCATCCAGCGGTCGTAGGAGAAGTGCTCGCGCCAGCCGTCGAAGCGGCCGCCGTCGTCGTAGACCGCGCGGATGACCGCGCCGATGCGGCGGTCGCCCCGGGAGAGCAGGCCCTCGACGATGCCGGGCTTGCCGTCGTGGTAGCGGAAGCCGATGGAGCGGCCGTACTTCTTGTCGCCGCGGATCTTGTCCCGGAGCTTGGCCAGGCGCGCGTCGGTCTCCTCGGCGGACAGCTGCGGGGCCCACTGGAAGGGCGTGTGCGGCTTGGGGACGAAGCCGCCGATGGAGACCGTGCAGCGGATGTCGTTCGAGCGGGAGACCTCACGGCCCTTGGCGATGACCTTGGTCGCCATGTCCGCGATCTGCAGCACGTCCTCGTCGGTCTCGGTGGGCAGGCCGCACATGAAGTACAGCTTCACCTGGCGCCAGCCGTTGCCGTAGGCCGTCGCAACGGTCCGGATGAGGTCCTCCTCCGAGACCATCTTGTTGATGACCTTGCGGATGCGCTCCGAGCCGCCCTCGGGGGCGAAGGTCAGGCCCGAGCGCCGGCCGTTGCGGGTCAGCTCGTTGGCCAGGTCGATGTTGAACGCGTCCACGCGGGTCGACGGCAGCGACAGGCCGATCTTGTCGTCCTCGTAGCGGTCGGCGAGGCCCTTGGCGATGTCGCCGATCTCGCTGTGGTCCGCGGAGGACAGCGACAGCAGGCCGACCTCCTCGAAGCCGGTCGCCTTCAGGCCCTGCTCGACCATGTCGCCGATACCCGTGATGGACCGCTCCCGGACCGGGCGGGTGATCATGCCGGCCTGGCAGAAGCGGCAGCCGCGGGTGCAGCCGCGGAAGATCTCCACGGACATGCGCTCGTGGACCGTCTCGGCCAGGGGCACCAGCGGCTGCTTGGGGTAGGGCCACTCGTCCAGGTCCATGACGGTGTGCTTGGACACGCGCCACGGGACGCCGCTGCGGTTGGGCACGACGCGGGCGATCCGGCCGTCGGGCAGGTACTCGACGTCGTAGAAGCCGGGGACGTACACGCCGCCCGTCTTCGCCAGGCGGAACAGCAGCTCCTCGCGGCCGCCGGGGCGGCCCTCCGCCTTCCAGGCGCGGACGATGGCGGTGATCTCCAGGACGGCCTGCTCGCCGTCGCCGATCACGGCGCAGTCGATGAAGTCCGCGATCGGCTCGGGGTTGAACGCGGCGTGGCCGCCGGCCAGGACGATCGGGTCGTCCAGGCCGCGGTCCTTCGACTCCAGCGGGATGCCCGCCAGGTCCAGGGCGGCCAGCATGTTCGTGTAGCCGAGCTCGGTGGAGAAGGAGAGGCCGAGCACGTCGAACGCCTTCACCGGCCGGTGGCTGTCGACCGTGAACTGGGGGACGCCGTGCTCGCGCATCAGCTCCTCCAGGTCCGGCCACACGCTGTACGTGCGCTCGGCGAGGACGCCCTGCTGCTCGTTCAGGACCTCGTAGAGGATCTGGACGCCCTGGTTGGGCAGACCGACCTCGTACGCGTCCGGGTACATGAGCGCCCAGCGGACGTCGCAGGACTCCCAGTCCTTGACCGTGGAGTTGAGTTCTCCGCCGACGTACTGGATCGGCTTCTGCACATGCGGGAGCAGAGCTTCGAGCTGCGGGAACACCGACGCAGCGACTTCGGCAGGCATGTCGCGCACCTTCGTGAGCTGGACTGAACGGACAGGGGTGACCATCCAGCCTAACGCGGCCGCGGGGCGCCTCCGTACGCCGTGCGCCTCACAGCCCCGCGGCGGCGCCCTTGATCTCCTTCCACAGCGCGGGCAGCCCGGCCTCCGTGCGCAGGGCCCGCTGCTCCTCGCGCTCGTGCAGCAGGCCGTAGGTGAAGGCGCTCTCGCCCGCCGCGTGGGCGACCGCCGACAGCTCGCGCAGAGTCTGCCGGGCCATCACGCTGTCCTGGTGCTCGCCGAGCAGTTTCTGCAGGGACTTCATGGACTTGAGCATGGTGCCGGCGGGCTTGCCGAGGGCGGGCTCGGCCGCCTCGGCGGCGTAGCGGGCGCGCTTGGCCTTCTTGCGGGCCTCGTGCACGGCGACGTCCCGCTCGGTGCCGCTCTCCAGCTCCAGCGCCCGCTCGACCAGCCGGGCCACCTTGCGGAAGTCCTTCTTCACGGCCCCGGCGAGCGGCTTGCCCGGCTTCTTCCCGGCCGCCTTCAGCAGCGGCGGATCGGCGACCAGCGCGTCCAGGGTGTCGAGCAGGGCGAGGTACCGGCGCGAGTCCAGGATCCCGAGGAGCCGGCCGCGGGCCGTGTGGTGCTCGGCGCTGGACCAGTCGCGCAGACGCTCGGCCACGGGGCCGCGGACCAGGCCGTCGGGCACCTCCTCCAGGGCCGCCGTCAGCCGCCCGGCCAGCACCTCGCGGTCGCGGTCCAGGCCCAGCTCCCCGGCCAGCCACTTCAGCTCGTCGGCGACCGGATCGGTGACGGCCCGGTCGAGGATGTCCGGGAAGGACTTGAAGGTGCTGCGCAGCCGCCGGGTGGCCACGCGCATGCTGTGCACGGCGTCCTCGGCGTCCTGACGCACGGCGGGGTCGAGCGCGACGATCGCGTCGCGCTGCACGCGTACGTAGGCGAGCACGTGGTCTCCCGCGGTCACCGGCTCCCCCGGCTCCGCGGTGGGGCGCCGCTTGCCGAGCGCCGTCTCGGCCAGCGCCCGTGCCAGCTTGGACGGCGACTTCGACGGCCGTACGCCCGCCTTGCGCAGCCGCTTCTCCACCCGGTCGAGGAAGGCCGGGTCGCCGCCGTCGGCCAGCTCGACCTCCAGCTCGGTCCACTGCGCCCGGCCGCCGCCCTCCGTGAGCCGCTCGGCGTGCACGGCGTCCACGCTGACCTCGGCGAGGAGGCGGCCCTCGGCGTCGACGAGGTGCCGTACGTCCCGCTCGGAGCGCAGCCGGACCAGGGGCAGCAGCTCGCCGTCGCGGACGCGGGAGCGGACGAGCCCGGCGAGTTCGCCGGGGAGGGTGTCGGAGAGCGGGGCGTGGATCTCGTCCCGGGTGTCCGGGCCGGCCGGGAACTTCAGGTGCCAGCCCGCGTCCGAGCCGCCGGTGCGTCGACGCAGGGTGACGGAGGTCGCCGCGAGGCGTTCGTCGGCGGTGTCGTAGTAGGTCGCGTCGAGATGGGCGACCCCCCTGTCGACCACGTTCGCGACTCCGGCCACGCCGGTCAGGTCCGGCAGGCCGCGGTCCCCGGCCTCGTACTTCCGCTCGATCTCACGCTTGGTGTCCGCCATGGACCGAATCTAGTCGGACCGGGCGCGGGGCGGCAGGGGGCCACCCCGCGCGCGGTCATGCCGACATCGGCCGCTGCACCCGGATCGACTGCAGCAGGCCTACCGCTATCCACACGGCGAACATCGACGAGCCGCCGTACGACACGAACGGCAGCGGCAGGCCGGTGACCGGCATGATGCCGAGGGTCATGCCGATGTTCTCGAACGTCTGGAAGGCGAACCAGGCGACGATGCCGGCGGCCACGATCGTGCCGTACAGGTCGGTCGTCTCCCGGGCGATGCGGCAGGCCCGCCACAGCACGATGCCGAGCAGCAGGATGATCAGGCCGCCGCCGAGGAAGCCCAGCTCCTCCCCCGCGACCGTGAAGACGAAGTCGGTCTGCTGCTCGGGGACGAACTGTCCGGTGGTCTGCGAGCCGTGGAAGAGGCCGGAGCCGGTCAGGCCGCCGGAGCCGATGGCGATGCGGGCCTGGTTGGTGTTGTAGCCGACGCCGGCCGGGTCCAGCTCGGGGTTGGCGAAGGCGGCGAAGCGGGCGATCTGGTAGTCGTCGAGCACGCCGAGCTGCCAGACGGCGATCGCGCCGGCGGCGCCAGTGCCCAGCAGGCCGAACACCCACCGGTTGGTGGCGCCGGAGGCGAGCAGGACGCCCAGCACGATGATGACCATGACCATGACCGACCCGAGGTCGGGCATGAGCATCACGATCACCATGGGCACGGCGGCCAGGCCGAGGGCCTGCACGACCGTGCGGTGGTCGGGGTACTGCTTGTCGCCCGCGTCGACCCGGGCCGCCAGCAGCATCGCCATGCCCAGGATGATCGTGACCTTCACGAATTCGGAGGGCTGGAGCGAGAAGCCGCCGGGGAGCTTGATCCAGGAGTGGGCGCCGTTGATCGTCGAGCCGAGCGGGGTGAGCACCAGCAGGATCAGCAGCACCGAGAGGCCGTACAGGACCGGCACGGCCGTGCGCAGGGCGCGGTGGCCGAGCCAGATCGTGCCGGCCATCAGCGCGAGGCCGATGCCGGTGTTCAGCAGGTGCCGGACGAGGAAGTAGTACGGGTCGCCCTGGTTGAGCTCGGTGCGGTTGCGGGTCGCCGAGTAGACGAGCAGCGTGCCGAGCAGGGACAGGGCCAGGGCCGACAGCAGGATCGGCCAGTCGAGCCGCCGGGCCACCGAGTCGCGGGCCAGCAGCCGGGTCCAGCCGGAGCGCTCGGGCCCGTAGCCGGAGACCTGGAAGCTGTTCACACCGCCGGTCATGTCGGCAACCTCCGGCTTCCCCGCCGGCGCCGGCGCCTTCGGGTGTCACGGTTCTCGGGCGTCGGCGGGGCCGCCGTCGCCGGCTGGAGCGGGTCGGCCGGGGCGTTCGGGTCCTTCTTGTTCGCCTGCTGGTCCTTGGCCGGGTCCTTGGGCATCTTCGGGGAGGCGATGGTGCCGTCGACCTTGACCTTCGGCAGGGTCTTCTGGGGCGTGGGCAGCAGGGCCTTCTTCGTGTCGATGTCGCCGTCCGGGGACACGCCGTACAGCGCGTTGTAGATGTTGCGCACGGCCGGACCCGAGGCGCCGGAGCCCGTACCACCCTGGGAGATCGTCATGACGACCGCGTAGTCCTTGGTGTACGTGGCGAACCAGGAGGTCGTCTGCTTGCCGTAGACCTCGGCCGTACCCGTCTTGGCGTGCATCGGGATCTTGTCCTGCGGCCAGCCGCCGAACCTCCAGGCGGCCGTACCGCGGGTGGCGACTCCCGCGAGGGCATCGCTTATCTCGTTGCGCGTCTTCTGGCTCATCGGCAGCTTGCCGTGCGCCTGGGGCTTGATCGGCGTGACGGTCCTGCCGTCGGCGCTGATGACGGCCTTGCCGACGGAGGGCGTGTACATCGTGCCGCCGTTGGAGATGGCGGCGTAGATGGTGGCCATCTGGATGGGCGTGACGAGCGTGTCGCCCTGGCCGATGGAGTAGTTGACGGAGTCACCGGCGCGCAGGCGGTTGCCCTCGAGGCAGTTCTCGTAGGCGATCTTCTCCGCGTAGCTGCCGTTGCGCTTGCCGGTGCGGCACCAGACGTCCTTGTTGGCCTTCCAGTAGTCGAGCTTCCACTGGCGGTCGGGGACGCGGCCGGTGACCTCGTTGGGCAGGTCGATGCCGGTCTCCTCGCCGAGGCCGAACTGGTGGGCGGTCTTGTAGAACCAGTCGTTGGCGTTCTTCTTCGGCTTGGTGCCGCCGTCGCGCTTCCACTCCTCGTGCGAGAGGCGGTAGAAGACCGTGTCGCAGGAGACCTCCAGGGCCCGGCCGAGGCTGATCGCCCCGTAGCCCTTGGACTCGAAGTTCTTGAAGACCTGGCCACCGATGGAGTACGAGCTGGAGCACTCGTAGGGGCCGTTGAAGGAGTAGCCGGCGTTGACCGCTGCGGCCGTCGGGATGACCTTGAAGATGGAGCCGGGCGCCGACTGGCCCTGGATGGCGCGGTTGAGCAGCGGGTAGTTGGACTTCTTGCCGGTGAGCCGGGCGTAGTCCTTGGCGGAGATGCCGCCCACCCAGGCGTTCGGGTCGTAGGTCGGGTTCGACGCCATGGCGACGACGCGGCCGGTCTTGGCCTCCATGACGACCACGGCGCCGGAGTCGGCCTTGTAGTTCGTGCCCGTGTTGCGGTCGTGCTCCTTGCGGGCCTGCTTCATGGCCTCGTTGAGCTCGTACTCGGCGATGCGCTGGACGCGGGCGTCGATGCTGGTGACGAGGTTGTCGCCGGGCTGGGCGGGGTCGGCCTCGGCCTGGCCGATGACGCGGCCGAGGTTGTCGACCTCGTAGCGCGTGACGCCGGCCTTGCCGCGCAGCTGCTTGTCGTACTGGCGCTCCAGGCCGGAGCGGCCGACCTGGTCGGAGCGCAGGTACGGCGAGTCGGTGTTCTGCGCCTTTTTGATCTCCTCGTCGGTGACCGGGGAGAGGTAGCCGAGGACCTGGGCGGTGTTGGCCTTGCCCGGGCTCGCGTAGCGGCGCACGGCCTGCGGCTCGGCGGTGATGCCGGGGAAGTCCTCGGCGCGCTCGCGGATCTGCAGGGCCTGCTTGGCGGTGGCCTCGTCGGTGATGGGGATGGGCTGGTACGGCGAGCCGTTCCAGCAGGGCTGGGGCGTCTTGGCGTCGCACAGCCGGACCTTCCGCATGACCTCCTGGGGTGACATGCCGAGCACCGCGGCGAGCTTGGTGAGGACTTCCTTGCCGTCGTCCTTCATCTTCAGCAGGTCGGTGCGGGAGGCGGAGACCACCAGGCGCGTCTCGTTGTCGGCGAGGGCCACGCCGCGGGCGTCCAGGATGGAGCCGCGCACGGCGGGCTGGACGACCTGCTGGACGTGGTTGCCGGAGGCCTCCTTGGCGTAGGCCGCGCCCTCACGGATCTGGAGGTACCACAGGCGTCCGCCGAGGGTGAGCAGGAGGGACAGGACCAGGACCTGGATGACGACGAGCCGGATCTGGACCCGTGGGTTCCGCCCGGTCTCGGGAATGTTGGTCACTGCGGCTGCCTCCCCCTCTCCCTGCGTGTACGGATGTGCGAGTACGTCGGTCTGTCCGGACAGGTGTGCGCGGTGTCGAGTGAGGAACGACGGGCCCACGCGCCGGCGTTCCTGCCGGACCGCACCGTTCGGGTGAACTTCCCCCGGGTCACAGCCGCTTGACCCCCTTGATGCGTCCGGCCCGCGCCATCCGCGCGCGGGCCGCCTTCACCCGCAGTCCGTTGCGCTGGCTGCCGATCCGCAGACCCGTGCCGCCGGAGAGCCAGCCGGAGGAGATGTCCGTGGCCTTGGCGGCCGACGTGGACTCGGCGAGCGGATCGTTCTCCGCGCGCCGGGCCAGCGCCATCACCCCCGGCACCACGAACGGGGCGAGCAGCAGGTCGTACAGGGCGGCCGTGAACAGCAGGCCGCCCAGGCCCACGTGACGGGCGGCGGTGTCCCCGACGAGGGCGCCGACCCCGGCGTACAGCAGGGTCGAGCCGACCGCGGCGGCGACCACCACGACCATCGGGCCGGTCGCGGACTTCAGCTGGCCGGTCTCGGGCTTCACCAGGCCCGCGAGGTAGCCGATGACGCACAGCACCAGGGCGTACCGCCCGGCGGCGTGGTCGGCGGGCGGGGCCAGGTCGGCGAGCAGACCCGCGGCGAACCCGACGAGGGCACCGCCGACGTGCCCGTACACCAGCGCCAGGCCCAGGACGGTGAGCAGCAGCAGGTCGGGCACCGCGCCGGGCAGGTGCAGGCGGGCGAGGACGCTCACCTGGATCACCAGGGCGACGACGACCAGGGCGGAGGAGAGCAGGATCCGGTTGACGCGCATGGGGGTGACAGCTCCTACTGCTCTTGCTGGTTCTGGCCGTCCACGGGGGCCTCGGCGGACGGCGTCACGGTCACCGTCACCGTCGGCCTCGGGGTCGGCTTGGGCTTGGGCGGGAGCACCGTGTCGCGCGGGTCCTTCTTCGGGGGCTCGACGACGACACCGACGATGTCGAGCTTGGTGAAGCCGACGTACGGCGTGACGTACAGCGTGCGGGTCAGGCCGCCGCCGGAGGGGTCGACGCGGGAGACCACGCCGACGGGCACGCCGGGCACGAACGGCCGGTCGGCCTGCGAGCCGAAGGTGACGAGCCGGTCGCCCTTCTTCACCTCGGCCTTGCCGTTGAGGAGTTCGACGCGCAGCGGGCGGTCGCCCTGCCCGGAGGCGAAGCCGAGCTCGTCGCCGGACTCCATGCGCGTGCCGACCGTGAAGTCGGGGTCGCTGGCGAGCAGGACCGTGGCGGTGTGCGGCCCGACGGTGGTGACGCGGCCGACGAGTCCGTCGCCGTTGAGGACGGTCATGTCGCGCTTGATGCCGTCCTCGGCGCCGACGTCGATGGTGATGGTCCAGGAGAATCCCTGCGCCGCCCCGATCGCGATGACCTCGGCGCCCTTGATGCCGTACTGGCCCTGCCCGGCGACCTTGAGCATCCTGTCGAGCTGCTTGAGGCGGCTGCGGGCGCGGTCGTCGCTGCCGAGCCGCGCCTTCAGGGCGGCGTTCTCCTTCTCCAGCATGGCGAGCCGGTCGTGCCGTTCGCCGGAGTCGCGGATGGCGGAGACCGCGTTGCCGACCGGGTCGACCGCGGACGACACGCCGCTCTCGATCGGGCCGAAGACCGTCGCCGCGGCCTGCCGGGCACCGTCGACGGGCGAGTCCTCCCCACCGCGGATGTCCACCGTGATCAACGCGAACGCGACGGCGATCAGCAGCACCAGGAGCAGCCGGCTCTCTCGTGTGTCCCTCACGTGCGGCGGCCGTGCCCTTCCTCATAGGAATTCGGGAAGCCCCAGGGAATACCGAGGGGCTGCTTTGTGGGAGCTTATGCCTCTATATCAACGATCCGCCGTACGAGAGGAGATCGTCCCGTACGGCGGAATCGAAGAGTTATGTCATCTGCGCGGCTGGGCGTCCAGCACCTGCTGCAGCGCCTCGAACTCCTCGACGCACTTTCCGGATCCGAGCGCCACGCTGTCCAGCGGGTCCTCGGCGATGTGGATCGGCATCCCGGTCTCCCGGCGCAGCCGTTCGTCCAGGCCCCGCAGCAGCGCTCCGCCGCCGGTCAGAACGATTCCTCGGTCCATGATGTCGCCGGACAGCTCCGGCGGGCACTTGTCGAGGGTCGTCTTGACGGCGTCGACGATGGCGTTGACCGGTTCCTCGATCGCCTTGCGGACCTCGGCGGCGGAGATGACGACGGTCTTCGGCAACCCGGACACCAGGTCCCGGCCGCGGATTTCGGTGTGCTCGTCGGTGTCGAGGTCGTACGCCGAACCGATCGTGATCTTGATCTGTTCGGCCGTCCGCTCACCCAGCAGGAGGGAGTACTCCTTCTTGATGTGCTGGATGATCGCGTTGTCCAGTTCGTCGCCGGCGACACGGATGGACTGGGCGGTGACGATGCCGCCGAGGGAGATGACCGCGACCTCCGTCGTGCCGCCGCCGATGTCGACCACCATGTTGCCCGTGGCCTCGTGGACCGGCAGGCCGGAGCCGATGGCCGCGGCCATCGGCTCCTCGATGATGTGCACCTGGCGGGCGCCGGCCTGGGACGACGCCTCGATGACGGCACGGCGCTCGACGCCCGTGATGCCCGAGGGCACACAGACGACGACCCGCGGACGAGCCAGATACCGCCGCTTGTGGATCTTCAGGATGAAGTAGCGGAGCATCCGCTCGGTGATCTCGAAGTCGGCGATCACGCCGTCCTTCAGCGGACGCACGGCAACGATGTTGCCGGGCGTGCGCCCGATCATCTTCTTCGCTTCGGCGCCGACCGCGAGGATGCCACCGGTGTTGGTGTTGATCGCGACAACGGACGGCTCGTTGAGTACGATCCCGCGACCCCTGACGTACACCAGCGTGTTGGCGGTCCCGAGGTCGACAGCCATGTCACGGCCGATGAACGACATTGAGTTCCCCATCAGGATTCGTCTGGCCTTCCCATGAGCTTTTGAGGGCTTTTCAGGTCGGCAAAGGTGGGTGCTGTGACGTGAAGGCTTCCATGGTAGACGCGCCTTCGCGAACACTGCGGGAGGGTCTCCGCCATTGTCAGCAGATGCTGTGCGGCTTCGCTTGTGGAGACGGGCGTTCGGGGGCGATCGTTCCCTCGTACGCCACGCATATGCCGCAAAGCCCGGGGGCGGGCGCCCCCGGACCTGCCGTTTGTGCTGGTGGAGTGCGGACGTTACGCCCGGCCGGGGAAGAAGATCTTCACCTCGCGCTCGGCGGACTCCTCGGAGTCGGAGGCGTGGATCAGGTTCTCCCGGACGATGACGCCGAAGTCGCCGCGGATGGAGCCGGGCGCCGCCGCGATCGGGTCCGTCGGGCCGGCCAGCTGGCGCACGCCCTCGATGACCCGCTCACCCTCGACGATCATCGCCACGACCGGGCCGGAGGCCATGAACGCGACCAGCGGCTCGTAGAACGGCTTGCCCTTGTGCTCGCCGTAGTGCTGCTCCAGCGTGTCCTGGTCCAGGGTGCGCAGCTCCAGCGCGGTGATCGTCCAGCCCGCCTTGCGCTCGATGCGGCTGATGATCTCGCCGGTCAGGCCACGACGGACGGCGTCGGGCTTGAGGAGGACGAGGGTGCGCTGGGTCACGACGGGGCTCCTTATGCGTCAAGGCTGTGCGGTGATGCGGTGATGCGGTGGGACGAGATTACCCGGCGTGTCGGGGCGCCTGTTACGCAGCGTCAGGTGTGGAGGAAGCGGCCTGGGCGGCGAATCTCGCCTTGGCCTCGTCCACCTTCCGCCCGTAGTGCACGGACGCCCACCACAGGGCCGCGAAGATCGCGCCGAGGAAGAACATGGTCGGCACGATGAAGCCGGACGCGATCAGCGCGAGCTGCAGCGCCCACCCGAGCGCGACCCCGCCGGGGCGCGTCACCAGGCCGCACAGCAGCAGGCACAGGAACATCGCGATGCCGCTCACCGTCCACACGGTGCTCATGGACAGGCCGGGATCCTTCATGGCGACCAGCCCGGCGAAGCCGATGACGAAGAACTCGCCGATCAGGGTCGAAGAACACAGGGTGCGCATGGGATCTCAGCCTCTCCCCAGGAGCAGTCGGGCCTCGCCGACGGTGATGACCGAACCGGTGACGAGCACACCGCCGCCCGCGAACTCGCCCTCCTCCTCGGCCAGCGTGATGGCGGCCTCCAGCGCGTCGGGCAGCCGCGGCTCGACCTGGACGCGGTCCTCGCCGAACACCTCGACGGCGATGCCGGCCAGCTCGTCGGCGTCCATCGCGCGGTGGCTGGAGTTCTGCGTGACGACGACCTCGGCGAACACCGGCTCGAAGGCCTCCAGCAGCCCCCGCACGTTCTTGTCGCCGCTCGCGCCGACCACACCGATCAGGCGGCTGAACTGGAACGCCTCCCCGATCGCCTCGGCCGCCGCCCGGGCGCCCGCCGGGTTGTGGGCGGCGTCCAGCACGACCGTCGGGGAGCGCCGCACGACCTCCAGCCGGCCGGGCGAGGCCACGGCGGCGAACGCCTTGCGGACCGTGTCCAGGTCCAGCGGGTCGGGCCGCTGCGCGCCGACGCCGAAGAACGCCTCGACGGCGGCGAGCGCCACGGCCGCGTTGTGCGCCTGGTGCGCGCCGTGCAGCGGCAGGTACACCTCGCGGTACTCGCCGCCCAGGCCGCGCAGGGTCAGCAGCTGGCCGCCGACGGCCACCTGCCGGTCCACGACACCGAACTCCAGGCCCTCCCTGGCCACCGTCGCGTCCACCTCGACGGCCTTCTTCAGCAGCACCTGCGCCGCCTCGACCGGCTGCTGCGCCAGGATGACGGTCGCGTCCTGCTTGACGATGCCGGACTTCTCCGTGGCGATCTCGGCGTACGTGCCGCCGAGCCGGTCGGTGTGGTCGAGGTCGATGGGCGTGACGACGGCGACGTCACCGTCGATCACGTTCGTCGCGTCCCAGGAGCCGCCCATGCCGACCTCGACGACGGCGACGTCCACCGGGGCGTCGGCGAACGCCGCGTACGCCATGCCGGTGAGCACCTCGAAGAACGACAGCCGGTAGTCCTGCGACGCGTCGACCATCTCCACGTACGGCTTGATGTCCTGGTACGTCTCGATGAACCGCTCGGCGGAGATGGGCGCGCCGTCCAGGCTGATGCGCTCGGTGATCGACTGCACGTGGGGTGAGGTGTAGCGGCCGGTGCGCAGCTCGAAGGCGCCGAGCAGGGCCTCGATCATGCGGGCCGTGGAGGTCTTGCCGTTGGTGCCCGTGATGTGGATCGACGGGTACGAGCGCTGCGGCTCTCCGAGCACGTCCATCAGGGCGGCGATACGGGCGACCGACGGCTCCAGCTTCGTCTCGCCCCAGCGGGTGGCGAGCTCCGCCTCGACCTCGCGCAGGGCCTTGTCGACCTCGGGGTCGGCGGGCCGGGCGGGGATGTCCCCGTCGGGCGGGCCGCCCTGGGTGCGCAGGGTGCGGCTGCCGGCCTCGATGACCGCGAGGTCGGGGTCGCGGGTGGTCTCCTCGGCGATGATCTCGTCGAAGGCGTTGAGGGGGTCGGGCTGGTCGTCGGCGCTGTGGTCCGGGGGGAGCTCGCTCACGGGGCCAGTCTACGGAGGCTGGGTGACGTCGGTCGGGGGTGGCTTGTGTCGTCGGGCGAGTGCGGGCCGTCCATGGCTGGTCGCGCGGTTCCCCGCGCCCCTGAACTGCGTGAAGGCCCCCGCGCCGACGAGCACGGGGGCCTTCACGACCGGTACGGGCGACTACGCCTGCGGCAGGCGCTCCAGCTGGGACCGGATGCGGGTGATGTCCTCCTCCGCCTTGGCGAGGCGGGTGCGGATCTTGTCCACGACGTGGTCGGGGGCCTTCGCGAGGAACGCCTCGTTGCCGAGCTTGGCGTTCGCCTGGGCCTTCTCCTTCTCGGCCGCGGCGAGGTCCTTCGCGAGGCGCTTGCGCTCCGCCGCCACGTCGATCGTGCCGGACAGGTCGAGGGCGACCTCGGCACCGGCGACCGGGAGGGTCGCCGTCGCCGTGAAGGACTCGCCCTCGGGCTGCAGGCGCAGCAGCTGGCGGATGGCCGCCTCGTGCGGCGCGAACGGCGTGCCGTCCAGGGTGAGCCGGGCCGGGACCCGCTGGCCGGGCTGGAGGCCCTGGTCGGCGCGGAAGCGGCGGACCTCGGTGATGACCGACTGGAGCGAGGCGATCTCACGCTCGGCGCCGGCGTCCCGGAAGCCGCTGTCCTTCGGCCACTCGGCGATGACGACCGACTCGCCGCCGGTCAGCGTCGTCCACAGCGTCTCGGTGACGAACGGGACCACCGGGTGCAGCAGCTTCAGCGTGACGTCGAGGACCTCGCCGAGGACGCGCTTGCTGACCTCGGCCGGCTCGCCGCCCGCCTGGAACGTCGTCTTGGACAGCTCGACGTACCAGTCGAAGACCTCGTCCCAGGCGAAGTGGAACAGGGAGTCGGACAGCTTCGCGAACTGGTAGTCGTCGTAGTACGCGTCGACCTCGGCGACGACCGAGTTCAGCCGGGAGAGGATCCAGCGGTCCGTCGGGGACATCTCCGACGGCTCCGGCAGCGGGCCCTCGACCGTCGCGCCGTTCATCAGCGCGAAGCGGGTGGCGTTCCAGATCTTGTTGGCGAAGTTGCGCGAGCCCTGGACCCAGTCCTCACCGATCGGCACGTCGACGCCCGGGTTGGCGCCGCGGGCCAGGGTGAAGCGCAGGGCGTCCGAGCCGTACTTGTCCATCCAGTCCAGCGGGTTGACCGCGTTGCCGAAGGACTTCGACATCTTCTTGCCGAACTGGTCGCGGACCATGCCGTGCAGGGCGATGGTGTGGAACGGCGGGGTGCCGTCCATCGCGTACAGGCCGAACATCATCATCCGGGCGACCCAGAAGAAGAGGATGTCGTAACCGGTGACCAGGACGGAGTTCGGGTAGAACTTCGCGAGCGACTCGGTCTGCTCGGGCCAGCCGAGCGTGGAGAACGGCCACAGGCCCGAGGAGAACCAGGTGTCGAGGACGTCGGTGTCCTGGCGCCAGCCCTCGCCGCTCGGCGGCTCCTCGTCGGGGCCGACGCAGACGACCTCGCCGTCGGGGCCGTACCAGACGGGGATGCGGTGGCCCCACCACAGCTGGCGCGAGATGCACCAGTCGTGGAGGTTGTCGACCCAGTCGAAGTAGCGCTTCTCCATCTCCTGCGGGTGGATCTTGACCCGGCCGTCGCGGACGGCGTCACCGGCCGCCTTGGCCAGCGGGCCGACCTTGACCCACCACTGCATCGACAGGCGCGGCTCGATGGTGGTCTTGCAGCGCGAGCAGTGGCCGACGGAGTGGACGTAGGGCCGCTTCTCGGCGACGATCCGGCCCTCGGCGCGCAGCGCGGCGACGATCGCCGAGCGGGCCTCCAGCCGGTCCAGGCCCTGGAACGGGCCGTGCGCGGTGATGACCGCGTGCTCGTCCATGATCGTGACGGCCGGCAGGTCGTGGCGCTGGCCGATCTCGAAGTCGTTCGGGTCGTGCGCCGGGGTGACCTTGACGGCACCCGTGCCGAACTCGGGGTCGACGTGCTCGTCCGCGACCACCGGGATGGAGCGGTCGGTCAGCGGCAGCTTGACCAGCTTGCCGACCAGGTGCTTGTAGCGCTCGTCCTCGGGGTGGACGGCGACGGCCGTGTCACCCAGCATCGTCTCGGCACGGGTGGTGGCGACGACGATGGTCTCGTCCCCGTCGCCGTACTTCATGGAGACGAGCTCGCCGTCGTCGTCCTGGTACTCGACCTCGATGTCCGAGATGGCCGTCAGACAGCGCGGGCACCAGTTGATGATGCGCTCGGCGCGGTAGATCAGCTCGTCGTCGTAGAGGCGCTTGAAGATGGTCTGGACGGCCTGGGAGAGGCCCTCGTCCATCGTGAAGCGCTCGCGCGACCAGGCGACGCCGTCGCCCAACCGCCGCATCTGGCCGCTGATCTGGCCGCCGGACTCGCCCTTCCACTGCCAGACCCGCTCGACGAAGGCCTCACGGCCCAGGTCGTGCCGGGACTTGCCCTCCTTGCCGAGCTCGCGCTCGACGACGTTCTGGGTGGCGATGCCGGCGTGGTCCATGCCCGGCTGCCACAGCGTCTCGTAGCCCTGCATCCGCTTACGGCGGGTCAGGGCGTCGATGAGGGTGTGCTCGAAGGCGTGCCCGAGGTGCAGGCTGCCGGTGACGTTCGGCGGCGGGATGACGATGGTGTACGGAGGCTTGTCGCTCTTGGCGTCCGCCTCGAAGTAACCCCGCTCTACCCAGCGCTCGTACAGCGGCCCCTCCACGTCGGCCGGCGCGTACTGGGTCGGCAGGTCGGTGCTGGGCGCTGGTGGCTGCTGCTGAGCGTTCTCGGTCACGGGGCTCAGTTTAGAGGTGTCACGACCCCGTCCCGAAACGCGTTTCCTTTGTAACGGTGGGGGGGCCCGATGCCATGCACACGGCGGGTCTGCGCCAGGATGTCGGAAACACGTAAGCATCTGGAGGGGAACCCAGAACATGAGCTACAACCAGCCGGGCCCGTACGGCGGGCAGCCCCAGCAGCCCGGACCGTACGGCCAGCCGGGTCCGTACGGCCAGCCGCCGCAGGCGCCCCAGCCCGGCTACGGCTACCCCCAGCAGGCCCCTCCGCCCCAGCCGGGCTACGGCTACCCGCAGCAGCCCCCGCAGGGCGTCCCGCCCCAGCAGGCTCCGTACGGCCAGCAACCCCCGTACGGCCAGCAGCCGCCCTACGGCCAGGCCCCGTACGGCATGCCCCAGCCCCCGGCCCCGGGCGGCGGCAAGAAGAAGACGGGCATCATCATCGGCGCGGTCGCCGTGGTCGCGGCGCTCGGCGTGGGCGCGTACTTCGTGCTCGGCGGGGGCGGCGGCGCGGGGGCCGTCGAGGACGACGGGCCGCACAAGCTGGCGACCCCGGCGAAGGTGCTGAGCGAGTACAAGCGCTTCACCAAGGACGGGCAGACGGCCGGCGACGACTCCACCAAGGAGCTGGAGAAGAGCGGCGTCAAGAACGCCAAGTCGGCGATCGGTTCCTACTCCACCGCGGACCTGAGCGACTACGACCCGACCGACCCGTCGTCGGCCGCCCAGATGGCAACGGCCAAGACCGTCACGTTCATCGGTCTGTACGGCGAGGTCTCCGACCCCGAGGCGGCGCTGGACACCTTCTTCGCCAACTTCAAGAAGTCGGCGGAGGAGGGCTCTTCCGGCAGCAGCGGCAGCAAGACCGAGCTGATCGGCGAGCCGGAGGAGGCCGACCTCGACGGCGCGGTCATGAAGTGCCAGGCCGCCAAGGGCCAGGACCCGGCGACGAAGAAGGAGAAGACCGACTGGTTCTGCGCCTGGGCCGACTACAGCACGATCGTGCTGGTGTCGCCCGGACAGGCCGGCGGGAGTGTCTCCAAGGACACCGCGATCGACCTCACCACCAAGATCCGCCCGGAGATCCGCGTCAAGGCCTGACGGCCACGCGCTCGACGGACATGACGAAGGGCCCCGGTCGGTGACCGGGGCCCTTCGTCATGTCTGCCGTGTCACGCCGTCTTCTGCTCGCCCGGGCCGCGGCCGCGCGCGTCGCGCGGGATCAGCGTCGGGTTGACGTTCGACTGGACGACGTCGGCCGTGATGACGACCCGGGCCACGTCCTTGCGGGACGGGACCTCGTACATCACGCCCTGGAGGACTTCCTCCATGATGGCGCGCAGGCCGCGGGCGCCGGTCTGGCGGAGGATGGCCTGGTCGGCGATGGCCTCCAGCGCCTCGCGCTCGAAGTCCAGCTCCACGCCGTCGAGTTCGAACAGGCGCTGGTACTGCTTGACGAGCGCGTTGCGCGGCTCGACGAGGATCTGCAGCAGGGCCTCGCGGTCGAGGTTGTGGACCGAGGTGATGACGGGGAGACGGCCGATGAACTCGGGGATCATCCCGAACTTGACCAGGTCCTCCGGCATGACCTCCTGGAACTGGTCCTTGGACTCCATCTCGCGCTTGGAGCGGATCTGCGCGCCGAAGCCGATGCCCTTGGCGCCGGCCCGCGACTCGATGATCTTCTCCAGGCCGGCGAAGGCACCGCCCACGATGAACAGCACGTTCGTCGTGTCGATCTGGATGAACTCCTGGTGCGGGTGTTTGCGGCCGCCCTGCGGCGGGACCGACGCCGTCGTGCCCTCCAGGATCTTCAGCAGGGCCTGCTGCACGCCCTCGCCCGAGACGTCGCGGGTGATCGAGGGGTTTTCACTCTTCCGCGCGACCTTGTCGATCTCGTCGATGTAGATGATCCCGGTCTCGGCCTTCTTGACGTCGTAGTCGGCGGCCTGGATCAGCTTCAGCAGGATGTTCTCGACGTCCTCGCCCACGTAGCCGGCCTCCGTCAGGGCCGTGGCGTCGGCGATCGCGAAGGGGACGTTGAGCATCCGCGCCAGGGTCTGCGCGAGGAGGGTCTTGCCGGAGCCCGTGGGGCCCAGCAGGAGGATGTTGGACTTCGCCAACTCGATGGCGTCGTCGCGGCCGTTCGCCCCGCCGTTCTCACCGGCCTGGACGCGCTTGTAGTGGTTGTACACCGCCACGGACAGGGCCTTCTTGGCGGCCTCCTGGCCCACCACGTAGCCCTCGAGGAACTCGTAGATCTCGCGCGGCTTCGGGAGTTCCTCCCAGCGGACCTCGCTGGTCTCCGCCAGCTCTTCCTCGATGATCTCGTTGCAGAGATCGATGCACTCGTCGCAGATGTAGACACCGGGCCCTGCGATGAGCTTCTTGACCTGCTTCTGGCTCTTGCCGCAGAACGAGCACTTGAGCAGATCGCCGCCGTCACCGATGCGTGCCACGGTGTGCTTCCCCTTCGCCTGGGAGACTCCTGGACGTCGACGTCCAACGGACTCCTGGTGCTGCCTTATGTCCGACGGTACCTTGCCGGGCCCCCCGTCCGGGCCCCCCTTGGCGCGGTTCGCTTTGACGTGAACCGGGCCAAACCGTGCCAAGGGGCGGCAGACGATACAGCCTCGCGCCTCAGCGCAGGCTCGAGTTGTCCATCTTCCGGGTGGTGATGATCTGGTCGATCAGCCCGTAGTTCAGCGCGTCCTCGGCCGTGAGGATCTTGTCGCGCTCGATGTCCTCGCGGATCTTGTCGATCGCCTGGGTGGAGTGCTTGGCCAGCATCTCCTCCAGCTGCGTGCGCATCCGGAGGATCTCGTTCGCGGCGATCTCCAGGTCGGACACCTGGCCGCGGCCCGTCTCGCTGTACGGCTGGTGGATCAGCACGCGGGCGTTCGGCAGGGCCATGCGCTTGCCGGGCGTGCCGGCGGCCAGCAGGACGGCGGCGGCGGAGGCGGCCTGGCCCATGCAGACCGTCTGGATGTCCGGCTTCACGTACTGCATCGTGTCGTAGATCGCCGTGAGCGCCGTGAAGGAACCGCCGGGGCTGTTGATGTAGACCGAGATGTCCCGGTCGGGGTCCATCGACTCCAGGCACAGCAGCTGCGCCATGACGTCGTTGGCGGAGGCGTCGTCGATCTGGACGCCGAGGAAGATCACGCGCTCCTCGAAGAGCTTCGCGTACGGGTCGTACTCGCGGATGCCCTGGGAGGTGCGCTCGACGAAGCGCGGGATGACGTAGCGGGACTCGGCCTGCGGGCCGGTGTAGCGGCCCTGCGCGGCGCTCGCCTGCGCGGCCTGCGTACGGTCGTAGATCCCACTGCCGGGGAATGCGTTCACGGTGTCTCCTGAAAAGGGGCTGAGGCGGTCGGCTGGGGCTGCTGGGGCGCCCCGGGCCCTCACGGGCCCGGGCGGGGTCCTACGGGGCTCATGGAGCCCCGTAAGGCCGCTCAGGCCCCGGTGCCGCCGCCGCCCGGCATACCGGCGGCCGTGGCGATCACGTCGTCGATGAGGCCGTACTCCTTGGCCTCGAAGGCGTCGAACCAGCGGTCGCGGTCCGAGTCGCGGGTGATCTGCTCGACCGTCTGGCCCGTGTGCTGGGCGGTGAGCTCGGCCATGCGCTTCTTGGTGTGCAGCAGCCGCTCCGCGTGGATCTTGATGTCCGAGGCGGAGCCGGCGAGGCCGGCGGAGGGCTGGTGGATCAGGATCTCGGCGTTCGGCAGCGCGAAGCGCTTGCCGGGGGTGCCCGCGCTGAGCAGGAACTGGCCCATGGACGCCGCGAGACCCATGGCGATGGTCACCACGTCGTTCTTGATGTACTGCATGGTGTCGTAGATCGCCATGCCGGCCGTGATCGAACCGCCGGGGCTGTTGATGTAGAGGTAGATGTCCTTGTCGGGGTCCGAGGCAAGGAGCAGCAGCTGTGCGGTGATCTTGTTCGCGATGTCGTCGTCGACCGGCTGGCCGAGGAAGATGATCCGCTCGTTGAGCAGCCGGTTGTAGACCTGGTCGCCGAGGCCACCACCGATGGAAGGCTCGCCGGCGGCTGAAGGCATCAGATTCGTCACGTATCCACCTGCTCGTCTTACGACGGCGCCGGGCCGTCTCACGTGTTCCCTGCGGGGCGGGAGCCGTATCGGAGACTCCACTGCCCTGGTATTCATGGACCCTAACGCGCGGGTCCCTTCGGGGAATCCCGGAGATGGGAGTGTTCGCCGGGGGCGTAGCGAGGTGCGCCGCCCCCGCCGGTGACAAGAAGGCCCTGGGGCGTGCCCCAGGGCCTTCTCTCACGAACTCGTCGCTGCCGGGGCTCAGCCCTCGGTCTTCTCCTCGGCGGAGGCCTCCGTGGCCTCGGCCTCGGCGGACTCGGTCGCGGCGGACTCGGTCGCGGCGGTCTCGTCCTCTTCGTCGTCGAGGTCGATGATCTCGCCGTTGGTGTCCTTGACCGTGGCCTTCTCGACCACGACGGCCAGGGCCTTGCCGCGGGCGACCTCGCCGACCAGGAGCGGAACCTGGCCGCCCTCGACGACCGCCTGGGCGAACTGGTCGGGGGACATGCCGGAGGAGGCCGCGCGGCGCATGAGGTGCTCGGTGAGCTCCTCCTGGTTGACGTTCAGCTTCTCCTGCTTGACCAGCTCGTCGAGGACGAACTGGGTCTTGATGCCCTTGACCGCGGCCTCACGGGTCTCGGTCTCGAACTCCTCCTCGCTCTTGCCCTGGATCTCCAGGTACTTCGCGAGGTCGAGGCCCATCTGGCCGAGCTGGTGGTGCTCCAGGTTGTGCTTGCGGGTGTTGATCTCGTCCTCGAGCAGCTTCTCGGGGACGGGCACCTCGACGAGCTCCAGCAGCTTCTCCAGGACGCGCTCCTGGGCCTGCGTGGCCTGGTCGTACTGCTTCATGTTCTCCAGGCGCTTGCGGCTGTCCGCGCGCAGCTCCTCGAGGGTGTCGAACTCGGAGGCGAGCTGCGCGAACTCGTCGTCCAGCTCGGGCAGTTCACGCTTGGCGACCTGGGTGACCTTGACGGTGACCTCGGCCTCCTTGCCGGCGGCCGAGCCGCCCTTGAGCTCGGAGGTGAAGGTGGCCTCGCCACCGGCCTCCAGGCCCTTCACGGCGTCGTCGATGCCGTCCAGCAGCTCGCCGGAGCCGATCGTGTAGGAGACGCCGTTCGCGACGCCGTCCTCCAGGACCTCGCCGTCGACCTTGGCCTCCAGGTCGATCGTCACGACGTCGCCGTCCTCGGCGGCACGCTCGACCGGGGCGGTGGAGGCGAAGCGCTCGCGCAGCTCCTCGACGGCCTTGTCGACGTCCTCGTCGGTGACCTCGACCGCGTCGACCTCGACCTCGATGCCGGAGTAGTCCGGGATCTCGATGGCCGGGCGGATGTCGACCTCGGCGGTGAAGTTCAGCGTCTCGCCGTCCTTCAGCTCCGTGATGTCGACCTCGGGCTGGCCCAGCGGGCTGAGCTCGGCCTCGTTGACCGCCTCGGTGTAGAACTTCGGAAGCGCGTCGTTGACGGCCTCCTCCAGCACGGCACCGCGGCCGAACCGCTGGTCGATGACCCGGGCCGGGACCTTGCCCTTGCGGAAGCCCTTCACCGTGACCTGCTGGTTGATCTTCTTGTACGCCGCGTCGAGGCTGTCCTTGAGCTCCTCGAAGGGCACCTCGACAGTGAGCCGAACCCGAGTCGGGTTCAGGGTCTCCACGGCGCTCTTCACGGTTCGGTCTCCTTGTGGCTGACTTCTTGGTTTCTGCCGGGGCCAGAGCGGCCCGGCGGATTTCGCCGCCCGGAGGACTTCAGACGATGAGACACACGGGCGTGCAGCTTGCATAGTAACGGCAGCGACTACACCGCCCAAAAGGCGATCACGCGAGTGATCGGAAAGAGGATCACCCGAGGTGGTCGGGTGGCTGGTCGGGGTGGCGGGATTTGAACCCACGGCCTTCCGCTCCCAAAGCGGACGCGCTACCAAGCTGCGCCACACCCCGTCTGGTGCGACACGTAGGGTACATGCCGCCAGGCCGTGCGGCCGCCGCATTTGCGCGGGGCCCGGACCGCGTCGGCGCGGGGCCGGAAATGCGGTGTGCGAGGGGCGGGCCCGACCCGCTACGATGCCTCCAGTGCCGCGGTCACTCCGACCTGCGGCGCGTGCTGTGCGGGCGTAGCTCAATGGTAGAGCCCTAGTCTTCCAAACTAGCTACGCGGGTTCGATTCCCGTCGCCCGCTCTCGAAGCCTCGGGCCCGGTTCTGCGGAACCGGGCCCGAGGTGTTCTCCGCGTGGTTCAGAGGTCCCGCACGTTCGCCGTGTACACGGTGCGGGTGCCGTAGGGGACGTAGAGGGCGTCGCCGACGAGGACGAGGGGGGCTCCCGTGGTGCCGGGGGCGGCCGCGCTGTCGTCACGGCCGGCCCGGGTGGCGTCGACCTCTCCGGTGGCGAGGTCCAGGGCGGCCACGCGGCCGTTCGGGGACGCGACGTACAGGTGGGTGGCGGAGGCGGCCGGGGGGCCCTGCTGTTCGACGGTGGAATTGCTGTTCCAGCGGGTCCGGCCCGTGCGGGGCGAGACCGCGCTGATGCCGCCGCCGGCGTGGGTGAAGTAGACGGTCCCGCGGACGAGGTGCGCGGCGGACGCGGCGGACGCCCTGCCGGTGATCCGCAGGGTCGTGAGCGCGCGCGTGGACAGGTGGATGCGGGTCAGCCCGGCACCGGGACGCCTGGCGTCCGCCAGCACCAGTTGGTCCCCGGCCCGGCCGAGCAGGTCCAGGGTGCCCTTCGTCTCGACCGTCCAGTCCGGTTCGCCGGTGGCGGCGCTGAGCTGGGAGACGCGGGTGCGGGGGGTGCCTTCCGCGCGTTCGGGGTCGGTGCAGATCAGATAGGCCCGGCCGTCCTCGGCGCGCAGCGCGCAGTTGCCCGCGCCCTGCGGCTCGGGGCGCTTCCAGACCACCTCGCCGGTGCCTGCGGCCAGCAGTGCGTACTGGTCGCCCTGCCCCCCGTAGAAGGTGACGACGCCCTCGGGGACGGTGGTGGCGCCTCCCTGGTCCCGGTCGGGTGTTTTCGCCGTCTGTCCGTATGCGGTCCGGGTCCGCCAGAGCACCTTGCCGGTGTCGGCGGCGAGCGCGGCGACCGTGTAGGTGAACACCGGGCCCGCCCCGTCGGCCAGCTCCGCCTCGTCCGCCTCGTAGGCGAAGACGCGGTTCCCGCCGGTGCCGACGAGCCCGCCCGGGGAGCTGGACAGGCCGTCGGGCGCGGTGGGATCGACGAACCGGGTCCATGTGTTGCCGCCGTGCGCCAGATCGAAGCGGGCAGCCATCGTCTGGGCCCCCGCGCACACCAGTGACGTGTCCACGGCGGCGCAGTGCCGGAAGGAGGACTCGCCCGGGTACATGCGGGCGCCCTCCGGGGCCTCGGCCCGGGACACCCACGGTTTCCAGCCCCGCGGCAGGTCGGCGGGCTCCGCCCCGGACGAGGGCGTGCGCCCGCCGCCCTGGACCAGGGCGGCGGTGGTGGTGACGAGCGCGGCCAGGGCGACCGCCGCTGCGGCCCAGACCAGCAGCAGGCCGTGCCTGCGGCGCAGGCGTCCGGCCCGGGGCGCCGGTTCGTCCGCCGGGACGCCGGGCGGCGCGCCGCGCCCGTCCGGGGTCCTGTCCTGCCCGCGGGGGCGGTCGTCCTCGCGGCCGGCCTCCGGCTCGGCCGGCGGAGGGAGCACGGCGTCGCCGCGGGCCGTGCCGGGCGGGTCCGGCCACGCCGTCACCGAGGGCTCGGTGGGGCGGGCGCCCGGCCGGGGGCGGGCCGGGCGGTGCGAGGCGGTGACGGGCGCGCCTTCACGGAGCAGGGCGAACAGTTCGCCGGCCGTGGGGCGGGACGCCTGCCGCTTCTCCAGGCAGGGGCGGATGACGGGGAGCAGTTCGGCCGGGACGCCGGAGAGGTCGGGTTCGCCCTCGACGACGCGGAGGGCGGTCTCGTAAGGGCTCGGGCTGTCGAAGGGGCCGCGGCGGGTGGCCGCGTGGGTGAGGACCGAGCCGAGGGAGAAGATGTCGGCGGCCGGGCCGACGTCCTGGGGTGAGGCGAACTGCTCCGGGGACATGAAGGGCGGCGTGCCCATGACCCGGCCGGTCTGGGTGAGGGCGTCGGCGGCGGCGAACTCGGCGGCGCGGGAGATGCCGAAGTCGATGACGCGCGGGCCGTCCTCGGCGAGCATCACGTTGGCCGGTTTCAGGTCGCGGTGGACGACTCCGGCGCGGTGGATGTCACGCAGGGCCTCGGCGAGGCCGGCGGCGAGTTCACGCAGCCGGGGCAGCGGGAGCGGGCCGTGTTCGCGGACGTGCGTGCCGAGGTCGGCGCCGGGGATGTAGAGCGTGGCCATCCAGGGGCGCCGCGCGTCGGCGTCCGCGTCGACGACGGGGGCCGTGAACGCGCCGCTCACCCGGCGGGCGGCGGCCACCTCGCGGCGGAAGCGGGTGCGGAACTCGTCGTCCTCGGCGTACTGCCCGTGCACCACCTTGATCGCCAGGCGCCGGCCGGAGGCCGAGCGGGCGAGGTAGACCACGCCCATGCCGCCGGAGCCGAGACGCTCCTCGATGCGGTAGCCACCCACCTCCGGCGGGTCGGTCTCGCGCAGCGCCATCCCCGTACGTTCCCCCCGTCACGCACCGTCCTGTGGTCGGGGTGAGCGTATCCGTCCGTGCCGCGGGCCCCGGGCCGGGGTGGCGCGGGCCCGTGCCGGCCGTCAGAAGCTGATGGAGTTGATGGTCTCCGCTATCGAGTTGAGGAACCGCTGGATGTCGTCGGCCATGCCGGTCGAGGCGAGGAAGAACCCGAAGAGGACCGCCACGATCGCGGGGCCTGCCTTGATGGAGCCGCCTCTCAGCAACACCACAAGGATGATCGCCAACAGCAGCACCACAGACAGTGAAATGGCCACAACTGATCACACCCTCGGTCGGTTCGCTCTCCCGGCCCGGGGACGCGACCCCGCGCACCCCGCCAGAACCATCGTGCCACCAACCCGGCCTGGCTATGCGGCCGCTGACGCATCGGCCGCCTCCGTGTCGCCCGGAGGCGGGGACGCCGCCCCGGTGCGGCGACTCAACGGCGTTTGATCGTACGGAATTTCGACAGGCCACCCGCGCGGGGAATTCGACCGGACCGTTTCCGTCTCCACACAACGCGTTCGCCATTAATTCGAATTGTTGCCGAGGCCTCATCAACCGCCTTGCGCCGCAGCCCCGAACGGCACTGAAGCGGACATTCCGCCGGAGTCGCCTGCTGGTCTTATGCATCACTTAGTCCGGAAGTATCCCGACAAGCTGGACCTGGCAGCGTGCACCATCCGTGAGCGGGCGATGTGTCGGCCATCACTCCGATGACGATGTCAACTACCCCTAATCCGGGGTACCCGCAGCGAATAGCCAGGATTCACATCCGGCGTTTTACGAATAGCCGCAGGGAACGCTAGGGTGCCTCAGATGTTCCACGCTGCCTCGTCCCCCGTATGCGCAGCGAGGTCCCGGATCGTCTCCCCGAGCTCCTGGTGGGAGGGTCTGTGACGAACTCGCTGCGACCGAACGGCGACCGCAGGGCGCCACTTCCCCCGGCCCGGTCACCGGCCGACGGAGTGCCGAGCCCCCGCTCGCCGCACAGCCCGCAGAAGAAGCAGAACGGCAAGCAGCGCGACGCGTTCTTCGACAACGCCAAGTACCTCGCGATCGTGCTGGTGGCCATGGGCCACGCCTGGGAACCGCTCAAGGGCGACAGCCGCATACTCGAGGCCGCGTACCAGGTCGTCTACGCGTTCCACATGCCGGCGTTCATCATCATCTCCGGCTACTTCTCCCGCAGTTTCGACATGCGGCCCGACCGGCTGAAGCGCCTGATCACCGGCGTCGCCGTGCCGTACATCGTCTTCGAGACGGCCTACCCGCTCTTCAAGCGCTGGATCGACGACGACCCGGGCCAGGACATCAGCCTCCTCGACCCCTGGTACCTGACCTGGTTCCTGGTCGCGCTGTTCGTCTGGCGGCTGACCACCCCCATCTGGAAGCTGGCCCGCTGGCCGCTGCCGCTCGCGCTCGGCCTCGCCATGCTGGCGACCGTCAGCCCCTCGATCGGCGACGACCTCGACCTCCAGCGCGTCCTGCAGTTCCTGCCGTTCTTCGTGCTGGGCCTGTCGATGAAGCCCGAGCACTTCCACATGGTGCGCCGCCGGTCGGTGCGGATCGCGTCGGTGCCCGTGTTCGCGGCGGCGCTCGCGGTCAGCTGGTGGGCGGTGCCGCGGATGAACACCGCGTGGTTCTACCACCGTGACTCGGCGCAGGAACTGGGCGCCCCGTGGTGGACCGGCCCGGTGATGGTGCTCGCGCTGTTCGGCTGCTCCCTGGTGCTGACGGCGTGCTTCTTCGCCTGGGTGCCGCGCCGCCACATGTGGTTCACCGCCCTCGGCGCCGGCACGCTCTACGGCTATCTGCTGCACGGCTTCCTGGTGAAGGCCGGCGACTACCAGGGCTGGTTCGAGGCCTCCTGGCTGCACCACCCGGCCGGTGAGATCGCCGTGACCGTCCTCGCGGCCGCGGTGGTCACCGTGCTGTGCACCAAGCCGGTCCAGCGCGTGTTCCGGTTCGCGATGGAACCGAGGATGGAGTGGGCCTTCAAGCGGGACGCGGCCGAACTCGCCCGCGAGCGCCAGAGCGCCGAGCGGCGCGAGCGCGAGCGCGAGAAGGTCGACGCCTGACCGACCCGCGGGCCTCAGCCGACGAGACCGAGGAGTGCGCGCATCCGCGCGTACTTCTCGGTCAGTCGTGTGCGGGTCGCCTCGTCGAGGACCGCGAGGCGCGCCGGGTCCGCGTTGTGCGCCAGGTCCGCCTCCTTCACCAGCAGCGCGCCGGGTGTGGCGAGGACGCGGGCCGCGTACGCCTCGGGCGGCTCCCCCGCGCGCTTGGTGAGCGCACGCACGATGTCCTTGGTCCGGCTGCCCAGCGGCGCCTCGCGCAGCCACCGATCCGGCAGGGCGTCGTCCTCGACGGCGTCGTGCAGCCAGGCCGCCGCGATCTGTTCCTCGTCCCCGCCGCGCGCCCGGACACCCTCGGCGACGGCCCGCAGGTGTTCCTCGTACGGCCGTCCGGCCTTGTCCGTCTGGCCGGCGTGCGCGGCACGGGCGGTGGCCTCGACCTCGGCCAGCGTCAGCGGTGTTCGGGGTGTCTCGGTCACGGCTCCAGTGTGCCCCGCCGGGCGACGGCGCCTCAGCGCGCGGCGGCGGCCGTGGGGCCCTCGCGGCAGATCAGCAGCAGGGCCCGGTCGTCGTTGACGTCCTTCGCGACGGCCTCGATGAGGTGCCAGGCGGCGCCGTGGAAGCCGCCCGCCACATAGCGGTCGGCCTCGCCGGTGAGGCGGTCGATGCCCTCGACGATGTCCCGGTCGGAGGTCTCCACCAGGCCGTCCGTGAACAGCATCAGCACGTCCCCGGGGCGCAGCGAGCCCTTCACCGGGTCGAACTGGGCGCCGTCGTACACCCCGAGGAGCGGGCCCTCGGCGGCCTTCTCCTCCCAGCGTCCGGTGCCCGCGCTCAGTTGCAGGCCCGGCGGGTGGCCGGCGGAGTAGAGCTCGTAGTCGCCGGAGTCCAGGTCGAGGACCAGGTGGATGGAGGTGGCGAAGCCCTCGTCCCAGTCCTGGCGGAGCAGATAGCCGTTGGCGGCCGGCAGGAAGGCGTGTGGCGGGAGGGAGCCGAGCAGGCCGCCGAAGGCGCCGGACAGCAGCAGCGCGCGGGAACCCGCGTCCATGCCCTTGCCGGAGACGTCGGTGAGGACGACTTCGAGCGTGCGGCCGCCGTTGGTGCGGGCCGCCACCACGAAGTCGCCCGAGAAGGACTGGCCGCCCGCCGGGCGCAGGGCCATCTCGCGGTGCCAGCCGTCCGGCAGGCCGGGCAGCTTGCTCTGCACCCGGATGCGTTCACGCAGGTCGAACAGCATGGTGCCGCCGCGCCGCCAGGGCACGCCGACCCGGCTGCGGAACTGCGCCAGCAGCAGCCCGAAGAACCCGCAGGCCGCGACCACCAGCACCACGCCCGGAGTGACCCGGGACGGGCCCTCGGTGTAGGGGCCGAGGCGCACCGACTCCACGATCAGCGCCGTGGCGGCCGCCGCGTACAGGCCGAGCAGGCTCGCCGGGCGCAGCAGCAGACCGCCCACGACGACCGGCAGGACCAGCGCGGCCGGGGAGAACCACACCGAGTTGGCCAGGGTCGCCGCCGCGATCACCGGGACCATCAGCAGGAGACCGGCCAGGGCGATCCAGTCCGAGCCGTCGCCGCGGAAGTAGTCCACGGCGGCCCGGCGCACGCCGACGCGGGCCCGGTGCCACTGCTTCTTCAACCGGGCCGTGAACGTCTCGGCTTCCGCGCGCCGCTCTCGTCCTGCTGCCATTAGTTCGGGACCCTATCCATCGGACCGGCCCCTTGGCACGGGAGGTCCTACTTGTCCCCCGTCCGAGGGCGCACTTCACAGTGAACGTCACAGCGCGCCGCCCCGCCGTCGCCCGGGAGAAATTCCCTCGCTCGTCCCGCATCGCCCTGGTAGGCATGGGCCATGGCGACTGACGCGACCGGCTCTTCGGCCGACCTGCGGGTGCTCCGGCAGGACGAATGGGACAAGTTCTACGACACCCTGATACGGGGCTTCGGCGGAGTGCCCGAGTCCACCGAGGAACGGCAGTTGTGGAACTCACTGACCGAGTTCGACCGTTCACTCGGGGCGTGGGACGGGGACGCGTGCGTGGGGACGGCCGGGGCGTTCACGTTCCGGCTCACCGTCCCGGGCGGGGCCTTGGTTCCGGCCGCGGGCGTCACGATGGTGAGCGTGGCCGCCACGCACCGCCGCCGGGGTGTGCTGACGTCGATGATGCGCCGGCAGCTGGACGACGTGCGCGCGTGGGGTGAGCCCCTGGCGGTGCTCACGGCCAGCGAGCCCGCGATCTACGGCCGGTTCGGGTACGGCAACGCGACCTTCCACCTGAACGCCGAGATCGACACCAGCCGGGTACGGCTGTCGGTGCCGCCCGGTACGGACGGCGTACGGCTGCGGTTCGCCGAGCCGGCCGACGTGCTCGACGCGTGCGAGGCGGTGTACGCCCGGCTGGTGCCGTCGCGGCCCGGCATGCTCGCGCGGCGGCCCGGCTGGGAGCGGCTCGGGGTGCTCGACCCGGAGAGCGAGCGCGGTGGGGCGTCTCCGCTGCAGTGCGTCGTCGCCGAACGGGACGGCGAGACCGTCGGATACGCGCGGTACCGGATCAAGCCGCAGTGGGAGACCGCCGGGCCCGAGGGCACGGTGGTGCTGGAGCACCTGGCCGCGCTGGACCCCGCGGCGGACGCGGCGCTGTGGCGTTTCCTCTTCGACGTCGACCTGACGTCGAAGCTGGTGGTGCGCGGGCGGCCCGTCGACGACGCGTGGCAGTACCTGGTGTCCGACATCCGGCGGTGCCTGCCGCGGCTGCGGGACTCGCTGTACGTCCGGCCGGTGGAGGTGGGGGCCGCGCTGCAGGCGCGGACGTATCAGACGCCGGTGGACGTCGTGTTCGAGGTGGAGGACGCCTTCTGCCCCTGGAACGCCGGGCGTTGGCGGCTGAGCGGGGACCAGAAGGGGGCGTCCTGCGAGCGTACGGCCGACGCGGCGGACATCGTGCTGTCCGTACGGGAGCTGGGCGCGGCGTATCTCGGGGGCGTGTCGCTGGCCGCGCTGGCGGCGGCGGGCCGGGTGCGGGAGGTACGGCGGGGGGCGCTGGCCGAGGCCTCCCTCGGATTCGCCGGTGGCGGGGCCGGCGGCCTGGCGCCGTGGCTGCCGCACGGGTTCTGACGGCGCCGCAGGGTCAGGGCCGCTGACAGGCCGGGCACCAGAAGAGGTTGCGGGCGGCGAGACCGGCGGTGCGGATCTCGCCGCCGCAGAGGTGGCAGGGCAGGTGGGCCCTGCGGTAGACGTACACCTCGCCGCCGTGGTCGTCCACCCGGGGCGGGCGGCCCATGGCCTGCGGGGTGTGTTCCGGGCGGACCGTGTCGATGCGGTTGGCGCGGACGCCCTCGCGCATGAGGGCGACGAGGTCCGTCCACATCGCCCGCCACTCGGCGGAGGTGATGTCCTTGCCGGGGCGGTACGGGTCGATGCCGTGCCGGAACAGGACCTCCGCGCGGTAGACGTTCCCCACGCCGGCGATGACCTTCTGGTCCATGAGGAGGGCGGCGATCGCCGTACGGCTGCGGCTGATGCGGCGGTAGGCGCGGTCCGGGTCGGCGTCGTCGCGCAGCGGGTCGGGGCCGAGGCGGTCGTGTATCGCCTGCTTCTCCGGGGGCGTGATCAGGGCGCAGGTGGTGGGGCCGCGCAGGTCGACGTAGGCGGTGTCGTTCACCAGGCGGAGGCGGACGGTGTCCGTGGGCGGGGGCGCGGGGGCCGGGCCCGCGGTGACCTTGCCGAAGAGGCCGAGGTGGATGTGGACCCAGTGGGTGTCGCCGAAGCCGAGGAACAGGTGCTTGCCGTGGGCGTCCGTGGCGGTGAGTTCCGTGCCGGTGAGGAGGGCGGCGGCGGGGGTGAACCTGCCCTGGGGGCTGGTGACGTGGGGGGTCGTGCCGCGGAAGGCCCGGGCGTAGTCCTGGGCGAGGCGGTGAATGGTGTGGCCTTCGGGCACGGGGTGCTCCATCGGGTCGCTACGGTTGTGCCCACCCGCCCGTCCGGCGCGGTTCGTTCACGGGCCGGGCGGGACAAGCCCCGGGCCTCCGCCCCGGACCCCGGATCCTCGCCCGCCCACCCGCCGGACACGGTCGGGCAGCGGGCCCGGCTTGCTCAGGGGCCCCGCCCCGCGCCCCGGCGGGGGCTGCCTCCGCCGCACCCCGCTCGGGGGTTCGCCCCGGCCCGGGCCGAGCGCCGGGACCCGCCCTTCGGGCCGGGTCCGCCGGGCGGTTGTTACTGCTGCGGGTGGTGCGCCGGGATCGGCGGGAGGTCCCCGGTCGTCTCGTACGCCGCCAGCATGTCGATGCGGCGGATGTGACGCTCGTCACCGGAGAACGGGGTGTTCAGGAACACCTCGACGAACTTGGTCGCCTCGTCCTGGGAGTGCATGCGGGCACCGACGGCGACCACGTTGGCGTTGTTGTGCTGGCGGCCGAGCGACGCCGTCTCCTCGCTCCAGGCGAGGGCCGCGCGAACGCCCTTGACCTTGTTCGCGGCGATCTGCTCGCCGTTGCCCGAGCCGCCGATGACGATGCCGAGGGAGTCCGGGTCGGCGGCCGTGCGCTCCGCGGCGCGGAGGCAGAACGGCGGGTAGTCGTCCTGGGCGTCGTAGATGTGCGGACCGCAGTCGACGGGCTCGTGGCCCGCCTCCTTCAGCCACTCGACGAGGTGGTTCTTCAGTTCGTAGCCGGCATGGTCCGAGCCGAGGTACACGCGCATGGGACGAGTGTGACACGGGCGTTTCGGGGAAAGCGCGCGGGGTGGCGCTCACGAAAACATGAGGCGAATGTGAGCCGCATTACGGAAGCTCAGGAAAACCTCAAGTAACAATCTGGATTCAAAGGTTCTCCTAAACGTTCGCCTCCGATTCACTGGACCGGCTCGTACACCGCTCGTACGGGCACCCGTACACCGTCGTGCCGCGACACACCCCGTTCGCACGGCTCGGGCGGTTCCGTACGGACGTACCACTCCCCGGCGCAAAGGAAATCCGCTCCATGACCTCGCAGCCGACGATGAAGACGACCGGAAACGAACCCCAAGGCCCCGGCGAACCCGGGGCGCACGGCTCCGGGCTGCAGGCCGGTCTCAAGAACCGGCATCTGTCGATGATCGCCATCGGCGGTGTGATCGGCGCCGGCCTCTTCGTGGGGTCCAGCTCCGGCATCGCCACCGCCGGTCCCGGCATCCTGCTCTCCTACGCCCTCGTCGGCACGCTCGTGGTGCTGGTGATGCGGATGCTGGGTGAGATGTCGGCCGCCAACCCGACCTCGGGTTCGTTCTCCGCCCACGCCGACCGGGCGCTGGGCCCCTGGGCCGGGTTCTCCATCGGCTGGCTGTACTGGTTCTTCTGGGTCGTGGTGCTCGCGGTCGAGGCGACCGCCGGTGCCGTGATCCTGGAGGGCTGGATACCGGCCGTGCCGCAGTGGGCCTGGGCCCTGATCGTGATGGTCGTGCTGACCGCCACCAACCTCGTCTCGGTCGGCTCCTACGGTGAGTTCGAGTTCTGGTTCGCGGGCATCAAGGTCGTCGCCATCGCCGCCTTCATCGTCATCGGCGGGCTGGCCGTGTTCGGCCTGCTGCCGGGTGTCGACAGCGAGCAGGCCGGGCTGGGCAACCTCACCGAGCACGGCGGCTTCCTGCCGAACGGGCCCGGGGCCATCCTCACCGGCGTGCTGCTCGTCGTCTTCTCCTTCATGGGCAGTGAGATCGCGACCCTCGCGGCCGGCGAGTCGGAGAACCCGCAGCAGGCCGTCACGAAGGCGACCAACAGCATCATCTGGCGTGTGGCCGTCTTCTACCTCGGCTCGATCTTCGTCGTCGTCGCCCTGCTGCCGTGGGACAGCAAGTCCATCACGGAGGACGGCTCGTACGTCGCGGCGCTCGACTCGCTCGGCATCGCGCACGCCGGTCAGATCATGAACTTCATCGTGCTGACCTCGGTGCTGTCCTGCCTCAACTCGGGCCTCTACACCGCCTCCCGCATGGCCTTCTCGCTCGGCCAGCGCGGGGACGCGCCGAAGTCCTTCGCCCGTACGACCGCCAACGGCGTGCCGCGCACGGCGATCCTCGCGTCCGTGGCGTTCGGCTTCGTCGCCGTGTTCTTCAACTACAAGTTCCCGGACTCCGTCTTCCTGTTCCTGGTGAACTCCAGTGGTGCGGTCGCCCTGTTCGTGTGGCTGGTGATCTGCTTCTCGCAGCTGCGCATGCGGAAGATCATCAAGGCCGAGGCGCCGGAGAAGCTCGTCGTGAAGATGTGGCTGTACCCGTACCTGACCTGGGCGACGGCCGCGCTGATCGTCTTCATCCTCGGCTACATGCTCACCGACACCGAGCACGACGGGCGCACGACGATCTCCCTGTCGCTGCTCGTCGCGGCGGTCGTGCTCGTCATCGCCTTCGTCAAGGAGAAGGTGCGCGGCGGGCGGCGGGCCGCCGACGAGGCCGCGGCCCGGGACGAGGTCTCGGCCGGCTGAGCCCGCGGGCGTTCGCCGTTCCCGTCCGGACGGCAGGGCCCGTGGTCCTAGAGCACCGTGAAGCTGTCCTTGACCCTGCCGTAGACGCGCAGGGCCTCGTCCTCGGCCGCCGCGTCGTACCAGGTGTTGACCTGGTACGACTTCCCGCGCACGGTGAAGCCGAGCAGGCGGGCGTGCCAGTGGACGTCCTTCAGCGTGAACGTGTACTCCCAGACCACCGCCGGGTGGCCGCGGAACGCCGTCTCCTCCAGGCGGATCTTGCGGTAGTCCTGGCCCTGCTGGGCGTCGCGCTCCGAGGTGCGCCAGGTCTCCAGGAGGTCGCCGCGGGCCAGGGACGACTTGCCGACGAGTTCCTGGGAGCCGTCCGGGGCGGTGTAGTGCACCTCCGCGCCCGTCTTCACGTCCCGCCGCCAGCCGTCGGGGGTCGCCCAGGCGAAACCGCCCGCCTCCCGGTGCGCGCCGGGCGGCAGGCTCCGCGGCCTGGCGGTTCCCCCGACGGTGGGTGAGGACGAGGGCGACGTGCCGGGGGACGCGGTCGCCGTGGAGCCCGCGCGGCTCGTCTTCCCGTCCGGTGGGGTGGCGGACGTGGCCAGCAGGATGCCCACGACCGTGCCAGCGGTGGCGACCGTGGCCGCCGCGGCCGTGAGCACCGTGCGGCGGCGGTGACGGGCCGTCGTGCGGGCACCGGGGGTGGCGGGGCCCGGGAGTTCACCCGGCGGCATCGGCGCGGGGGGCGGCACCGGCGCGGGGTGGGGGCGGCGCTCGGTCTCCGCCTGGGCGCGGGTGAGGGAGACGGGGCGGGGGGCGGGGCCGGTGGTGAGGGGGGCGGGGTGGTCGGGGGCGGGGTCGTGGCCGGGATCCGGGTCAGGGACGGGATCCGGGTCAGGGACGGGCGTGAAGTCCGGCCCCGGCGGGCCGGGACGCTCCCTGCCCACCGCCACCGTGGGCGTCGGCACCGGGAACGCCACCGGTTCCAGGACCGTTTCCAGCTCCTCCAGGGTCGGGCGGGTCGCCGGCTCCTTCTCCAGGAGGGACGCGAGGACGCCGCGCAACGGGCCCGCGGCGGCGGGGAGGTCGGGCTCCTCGTAGAGGACCGCGTGCAGGGTGGCCAGCGTGGTGCCGCGGGAGAACGGGGAGCGGCCGCCGAGGGCCGCGCAGAGGGTCGCGCCGAGGGACCAGACGTCGGACGGCGGGCCCTGGGGGCGGCCGGAGACGCGCTCGGGAGCCATGTAGTCGGGCGAGCCGACCAGCATGCCCACCATGGTGAGCGCCTTGGCGTCCTGGATCGCGGCGATGCCGAAGTCCGTGAGGACCACGCGACGGCGCTGGGCGCGGGAGCCCGGGGCCGGGGCGGCGCCCTCGGCCCGTCCGGGTCCGGCCCCCGCGTCCGCGCGCTCCACCAGGACGTTCCCGGGCTTGATGTCCCGGTGCAGCACGCCCCGTTCGTGCACCTGCCGCAGCGCCGCGACCAGGCCGAGCCCGATCCGCGCCGTCTCGCAGGGGCCGAGAGGGCCTTCGTCCGCGAGGACGCGTTCCAGGGAGCGGCCGGCGACCAGCTCCATGACGATCCACAGGCGTTCGCCCTCGTCGACGACGTCGTAGATCCGTACGACGTTGGGATGGTCGATGCGGGCCGTGGCCCTGGCCTCGCGCAGGGTCCGTTCGCGGCGCGTCCTGCTGTCCTCCGCGTCGGACCCGTCGATGCGCATTTCCTTGACGGCGACCTGCCGGTCGAGTATTTCGTCGGCGGCTCGCCACACCCGCCCCATTCCCCCCTGGCCGATACTCTCGACCAACCGATAGCGTCCCGTCACCAATTTCCCTGGAACACCGCCGCTGTTCGCATTCCCCGGCAATCCGCTGCACCCCCTCCACGACGCCGCGACCGACTCCAGTGAAACACAACGGTCACACTTCGCGCCGCACCAGGATAGTGCGGTGAAATCTTGTGGTACCTCTTTCAGTGCTGCGAGTTCAGGCGCAGTCCAGGGGGACGCAAGGGGGGACGAACATGAGTTCTCGTCGTACGGCCGTGGTCATGGGATCGCTGGTCGCGGCATCATTCTCAACGGTGCTGATCCTTTCCGGCACCGCCGGCGCACAGGACGAAGGGCCCGCGAGCGGCAAGGGGGGAAAGGTCGTCGACGAGGCACCGAGCGGGGTGGAGCTCACCACGCTGCTGCCCGGGAGGATCTCGGTCGACAATGGCTCCGAAAAGACGGCAATAACCGCCACGGTGAAGAACGAGGGGACCAAGGACAGCGGAAAGATCAGGCTGCTGGTCGTCGGTTTCGACGGGCTTGTGGTCAAGAGCGTCGAAGGGTGTTCCGCGATAGCCGAAAAGGACCTTCCGGAGGGTTCGAACAGCGGTTTCGCATGCCCACTCGACCATCTCGCGGCGGGTGAGTCGAAGTCGTACGCCGTCGACGCGACGTACGACCTGGGCAAGACCGGGAAGATCTGTCTGCCCGTTCAGACGGGCGACGGGAAGAAGACGTTCTGGCAGCAGGGCCCGGTGCCCTTCGGCACCGCCAATCCGTCGCCGGACGCCCCGGCCACTCCCCTGCTGCTCGGCACGGACAACGAGCCGGCGGGTCCGGGCGGCAAGGAGCTGCCCAGGACGGGCCCGGCGCGTGAACTGCTGCCGCTGGGCGCGGCCGGTGCCTCGCTGCTGGCTGCGGGTGCGGCCGGTCTGTGGTGGTCGCAGCGGCGGCGGCCGGGGGTGCGGGAGAGCTGATCCGGCCAGGCGCGGGACGCACACGGAAAGAGGCCCGCCGGGACGGTTCGTCCCGGCGGGCCCCCTACGACTCCCGCGCGCTCAGCGCTTGTTCGCGAACTTCCACGCCGTCGGCAGCGCGCCCATCGCCAGCGCCGCCTTCAGCGCGTCACCGATGAGGAACGGCGTGAGACCCGCGGCGATCGCGGCGGTCGCGGACATGCCGGTGGCCAGGGCCAGGTAGGGCACGCCGACGGCGTAGATGATCGCCTCGCCCACGAGCATCGTGCCGGCCATGCGCCACACCGAGCGGTCCGCGCCGCGGCGGGCCAGGGCGCCCACGACGGTCGCGGCGAGGATCATGCCGAGGATGTAGCCGAAGGAGGGGGCGACGCCGGAGGAGGCACCCGCGAACCACGGCACCCCGGCGAGGCCCGCCACCGCGTACAGCGCCAGGGCCAGGAAGCCGCGGCCGGCGCCGAGGGACGTGCCGACGAGCAGCGCGGCGAAGGTCTGGCCGGTCACCGGCACCGGGGAGCCCGGCACGGGCACGGAGAGCTGGGCGGCGAGGCCGGTGAGCGCGGCGCCGCCCAGCACGAGGGCCGCGTCCCGGACACGGGAGGCGGGGAGCAGGTCGGCGAGGACCTGTCCGGTGCGGGCGGATGTGGCGGCGGCGGTGCTCATGGGGACTCCGCGAGGGTGAGGGCCGGTGGGACACCGTGACGCTATCCCAGCGCCCTCGGCCGGATCACCGTCAGCGGTCGACAAAGGCGCGAACCGGGGCTTGGTCGGCTCCGTACAAAGAATGCGGGTTACACCGAGTACGGCGTGACGCCGGTCACGGTGCTCGGGTGCCGTGGGGCACGAGAGGGGCACGGAAGTCGTCTGTAGGTTTCCCCCAAAGGCGCCCGGCCCGCCGTCTCGCCCGTCGGTCGCCGTCTGGGCAGCCCCGGGCCGTTTTGCTAGCGTCGCGGACATGGATGCCCAGGCCCGGTTCTTCTCGCAGCGTCGGTACGTCGACCTGCGTCGCCAGGGCACGGCCACCTGTCGCCGCCCGGTGTGAGGCGGGGCGGACGGATCCGGCTCGCCGCACGAGACGGCGCAGTGTCGGACCGGCCCCAGGAAGACTCCCATGCCCCGTACCGCGGCTCCCCTTGTGACCTCCCCCATCCCCCGTGTCGCCGACAGCGACCGGCGGCGCACCAGTGCGAGCGTCGTCCTGCGGTCCGTGCTGGAGCACGGGCCGGTCGCGCGCAGCACCATCGCCCGGCTCACCGGTCTGTCGCCGGCGTCGGTGACCGACTACTGCGCCCGCTTCGCCGAGTTGGGCCTGATCCGCGAGTCCGCCGTGCTGCGGCGTTCCAAGGGGGTGGGGCGGCCGCACCTGCCGGTCGACCTGGACGACTCCCGGTTCGTCGTGGGCGGGGTGCACGTGGCGGTGCCGCACACCACGGTCGCGCTGCTGGATTTGCGCGGGCGCGTGGTGGCACGGCGCGAGCTGAAGCACGAGGGCACCGAGCCCGCGCGGGTGCTGGCCGGGGCCGCCGAAGGGCTGGCGGCGCTGCTCGGCCGGGCCGCGAACAGCACGGCCCTGAGCGTGGGTTTCGCGGCGGGCGGCTGGGTGGACCGGGACTCGGGCACCGTCGTGGAGCATCCGCTGCTGGGCTGGCGTGAGGTGCCGGTGCGCGAGCTGCTCGGCGCGCGCACCGGGCTGCCGGTGCATGTGGACGGGCACGCGCGGGCGCTGGTCAACGCGGAGCGGCTGTTCGGGCGGGCCCGGGGCAGCCGGAGCCTGCTGCACCTGTTCGCGGGCAACGTGGTCGACGCGGCCTTCGCCACCCATGACGAGGTGCATCACGGGCCGCGCTCCCAGGCCGGGGCCATCGCCCATCTGCCGGTGCCGGGCGGCACGGAGCGCTGCGACTGCGGCCGGACAGGCTGCCTGCAGGCCGAGTTGAGCGAGCGGACCCTGTGCCGACGGGCCCGTGCGGCGGGGGTCGCCGACGGGGCGAACCCGCTGCACGTGGTCGGTGCGGCGGCGGCCGGTGACGCGGTGGCGGCCGGGATGCTGCTGGAGCGCTCGCGGCGGCTGGGCCGCGCGGTGGGGCTCCTGCTGGACGTGCTCAATCCGGAACGGGTGGTCGTGACGGAGATCGGGGTCATGTACCGGGAGGACTGCCTCGCGGCCGTGCGCGAAGAGGTCGGACCCGGTCGCGCCGGGATCGTCTCAGCCATCAGCTTCCCGGATTCCGTCCTGGCCGTGGCCGGTGGTTCGGTGGCGCTCGACGTGCTCTACCGGGATCCGCTGGCCGCTTCACCTGAGGCTATTTAATTCAGAAACTCGGAATGTTGACAGCGCGGTCCACTGGCCAGGAACATCCTGGTCATGAGCCCGCTCACGAGCTGTCGCACCCTCTGTTGCTGACCCGTTGACGCGCCCCCGGCGCCCCTTCAGGGAGCGCCTTCTCCTTTCTTTGTGACATTCGCGTGAATTCCCAGACGCCCTTTGCCTTGCCCGGAATTCCGCGCGCTGTGCCCTCTTCCATCTCCAGGGAGTCACCCATGCCCTCTCCCCCTGTCCCCGGACTCGACCGTCGTCTGTTCCTGACCTCACTGCTCGGCGTGACGGCCGCGGCGGCCGGACTGAGCGGCTGCGCGGACGGCAGCGCCGCGGCCGACGAGACGGCTGCCGACGCTCCCCTGGCCACGAAGGTCCCCGCGGGGACGAGCCTGAAGATCGCCTCGTACCAGAACGCGCAGCAACTCCAGTTCCGGCTGGCCGGGTTCGACGAATTGCCGTTCACGGTGTCCGACTGGCTGAACATCGGCGCGGGCCCGGACGTCATCAACGCCTTCCGCGCCAAGTCCCTGGATGTGGCCAACAACGCCGGCATCCCGCCGATCCAGGCGCACTACCAGGGCTTCGACGCGAAGATCGTCGCGATCAACATCACGCGCAAGCCCAACTACCTCTTCGCGACCAAGCCCGGCAGCGACATCCGCACGGTCGCCGGCTTCAAGGGCAGGCGGCTCGCCTTCTCCCAGGGCCAGGCGCAGGGCGTCGTCCTGCTGCGGGCGCTGAAGCAGGCCGGGCTCGCGTACGACGACGTGGAGCTGGTGCCGCTGACCAGCAACCAGTTCCTCACCGCGCTGCAGTCCGGGCAGGTGGACATCGCGCCGCTCGCCAACACGCAGGCGCCCGCATACCTGACGCAGTACAAGTCCGCCCGCACGATCAGGACCGACGTGGTGGACCTGCTCAGCGTGCTGTGGGCGCCGGTGTCGGTGCTGAACGACCGGGCGAAGGCCGCCGCGGTCGCCGCGTACATCCCGTACTGGGCGAAGGCCCAGGTGTGGACGTACGAGCACCCCGAGGAGTGGAACGAGCGGTTCTACGTGGGGACGCAGAACCTGACCCTCGCGCAGGCGAGGGCGGTGACCGCGCTGGGCAACAAGCCGCTGTTCCCGCCGCGCTGGGACGAGGCGATCCGGTGGGAGCAGGAGACGGCGGATCTGCTCGCGGAGGGCGGCTTCGTGAAGAAGTTCGACGTCTCCGGGCTGTTCGACCACCGCTTCGAGTCGCTCGCGGCCGAGGCCGTGCCGGCGGAGTACCGGAGGTGAGCGCCGTGACCACGACCACGCACACGACCGGCGCCGCCCCGCTCGCCCCTGCCGAGGAGGCGCACCAGGTGCGCAGGCGCCGGCGGCTGGCTCCCGGCCGGCGGCTGCCGGCCACCCGGCTCGTCGGTCCCGTCGCCGTCCTCGTCCTGTGGATCGCCGCCTCCGCGGCCGGGCTGCTGGACCCGGGGGCGATCCCCGCGCCGTGGACGGTCCTGGAGACGGGCACGCGCCTGTGGACCGACGGCACGCTGCCGGACGACATCCTGACCTCGCTGCGGCGCGCGGCGAGCGGGTTCGCGATCGGCCTGACCGGCGGGATCCTGCTCGCGCTGGCCTCGGGGCTCACCCGGACCGGCGAGGCGCTGATCGACGGCACCGTGAACCTGAACCGGGCCATCCCCACCCTGGGCCTGATCCCGTTGTTCATCCTGTGGCTGGGCATCGGCGAGACCTTCAAGATCGCCATCATCGCGATCGTCGTCTACATCCCGATCTACCTCAACACGCATGCCGCGCTCTCCGGCATCGACAGCCGGTTCGTCGAACTGGCCGAGGTGCAGGGCCTGTCGAAGCTGCGGTTCATCCGCGAGGTCGTCATCCCCGGCGCACTGCCCGGATTCTTCGTGGGGCTGCGGCTCGGCGTGACCGGCTCCTGGCTGGGCCTGGTGGTGCTGGAGCAGATCAACGCCACCAGCGGGCTCGGCTACCTGATGTTCCAGGCGCAGAACTACGGCCAGACGGACGTCATCCTCGTCGGCCTGGTCGTCTACGGCGTCTTCGGCCTGGTCTCCGACAGCGCGGTCCGTCTCGTCGAACGGAGGGTGCTGTCATGGCGCCGCACACTGAGCAGCTGACCCGCCCCGCCGTGCAACTGCGCGGCCTGACGCGCTCGTTCGACGGCCGCACGGTCCTCGACGGCATCGACCTGGACCTGCCCGCCGGCCAGCTCACGGCCCTGCTCGGGCACAGCGGCTCCGGCAAGAGCACACTGCTGCGGGCGATCGCCGGGCTCGACCACGGCGTCACGGGAAGCGGGCAGCTCACCGCGCCCGAGCGGGTGTCGGTCGTCTTCCAGGACTCCCGGCTGCTGCCCTGGCGGCGGGTGCTGGACAACGTGCTCCTCGGAGCCGAGGGCAAGGACGCCGGGCGCCGGGGCCGGGCGGCCCTGGAGGAAGTGGGACTGAAGGGCCGCGAGCGGGCCTGGCCGGGCGAGCTGTCCGGCGGGGAGGCCCAGCGCGCCGCGCTGGCCCGCTCGCTGGTGCAGCAGCCGGAACTGCTGCTGGCCGACGAGCCGTTCGGGGCGCTCGACGCCCTCACCCGGATCCGGATGCACGGGCTGCTGCGGGAGCTGTGGGAGCGCCACCGGCCCTCGGTGCTGCTGGTCACCCACGACGTGGACGAGGCGATCGTGCTCGCCGACCGGGTGCTCGTCCTGGAGCAGGGCCGGATCGGCCTCGACCTGACCATCGACCGCCCGCACCCGCGGTCGTACCGCGACCCCCTGCTCGGCGAGTACCGGGAGCGGCTGCTGGCCGCGCTCGGAGTCACGGAGGACCACCGATGACCCGCGGACGGCTGCACCTGAACGCGTTCCTGATGAACACCGGCCACCACGAGGCGTCCTGGCGGCTGCCGGAGAGCGACCCGTACGCGAGTGTCGACCTGGCCCACTATGTGCGGCTCGCGCGGATCGCGGAACGGGGCACCTTCGACTCGCTGTTCCTGGCCGACGGCCCGCAGTTGTGGAGCAGCGTGGCGCAGCGGCCCGCCGGGGCGCTGGAGCCGATCACGCTGCTGACCGCGCTGGCGACGGCCACCGAGCACATCGGCCTGATCGCCACGGCGTCCACCTCGTACAACTCGCCCTACAACCTGGCCCGCAAGTTCGCCACGCTGGACCACCTCAGCGGCGGCCGGGCGGGCTGGAACATCGTCACCACCGCCGGTGCCGAGGCCGCCCGCAACTTCGGCCTGGACGCCGAGCCGGCGCACGCCGAACGGTACGCGCGGGCCGCCGAGTTCCTCGACGTGGCGTTGAAGCTGTGGGACAGCTGGGAGGACGACACGATCGTCGCCGACAAGGCGGCGGGCGTGTGGGGCGACGACACGAAGATCCACCCGCCCCGGCACCGGGGCCGCTTCTTCAGCGTCGAGGGCGCGCTCAACGTGCCCCGCTCCCCGCAGGGTTACCCGCTGCTGGTGCAGGCCGGGTCCTCCGAGGACGGCAAGCGGTTCGCCGCCCGGTACGCGGAGGCCGTGTTCACCGCGCAGCAGACCGTCGAGGACGCGCGGACCTTCTACGCCGACCTCAAGGCCCGCACGGTCGCGGCCGGCCGGGACGCCGGGCATCTCAAGGTGCTGCCGGGGATCGTCCCGGTGATCGGCTCGACCGAGGCCGAGGCGCGGGCGCACGAGCTGGTCCTGGAGGACCACATCGTGCACACGCACGGTGTGCGCCAGCTGGAACGGCTGCTGCACCTGGACCCGGGCACCCTCGACCTGGACCGCCCGCTCCCCGCCGATCTGCCGCCGGAGAGCGCCATCGAGGGCGCCAAGAGCCGTTACACGCTGGTCGTCGAGCTGGCCCGGCGCGAGGGGCTCACCGTCCGGCAGCTGATCGGGCGGCTCGGCGGCGGGCGCGGACACCTCACCTTCGCCGGGACACCCGAGCAGGTCGCCGACACGATCCAGCTCTGGTTCGAGTCGGGCGCGGCCGACGGCTTCAACATCATGCCCGCGGTGCTGCCGTCCGGCCTGGAGGCCTTCGTCGACCACGTCGTCCCGCTGCTGCGCGCCCGCGGCCTGCTGCGCACCGAGTACGGCGCCCGCACCACCCTGCGCCGGCGCTACGGCCTGCCGCGCCCCGCCAACCAGCACGTCCTCGCCCCCGCCCTCGTCTGACCTGGAGAGGAATCCGTCATGGCCATCGAGATCCACAAGATCACCGCGCACATCGGCGCCCGCGTCGAGGGCGTCGACCTCACCCGGCCCCTCGACCAGGAGACCGTCACGGCCCTGCGCGAGGCGCTCAACGCCCACAAGGCCCTCGTCCTCGACGCCGAGGGCCTGGACGACGCGGGCCAGCAGGACTTCGCCCGGCACTTCGGCGACATCACCACCGCCCACCCGACGGTGGCCGCCGTCGACGGCGCCCCGAACGTGCTGCCCGTGGACAGCGAGGGCGGCCGGGCCGCCAACCACTGGCACACCGACGTCACCTTCGTCCTGAACCCGCCGCAGGCCACCAGCCTGCGCAGCATCACCGTCCCGCCCTACGGCGGCGAGACGCTGATCGCCAGCTCGGCCGCCGCGTACCGGGCCCTGCCCGAGCCGCTGCGAAGCCTCGCGGACACGCTGTGGGCGGAGCACACCAACGACTACGACTACGCCGTGCCGGACGAGGACGTCGACGAGGACCAGGCGGCCCGGCGCGCCGAGTTCACGTCGATCACGTACCGCACGGTCCACCCGGTGGTCCGCGTCCACCCGCTCACCGGCGAGCGGGGGCTGTTCATCGGCGGCTTCGCCCAGCGGATCGTGGGCCTCTCACCCGGCGAGTCCCGCAGGATCCTCGATCTGCTGCAGGCGTACGTGACCCGGCCGGAGCACGTCCTGCGCCACCGCTGGTCGCCGGACCAGCTCGTCCTGTTCGACAACCGGATCACCCAGCACTACGCCGTCGACAACTACGACGGCCTGCCGCGCCGGCTGCACCGGGTGACCGTCGCCGGGGACGTCCCGGCCGGGATCGAGGGCAAGCAGAGCTACGTCATCGAGGGCGACGCCTCGCACTACACGCCGGTCGCCGCGTAGCCACGCTGAGCGACACGGACGTCCACATCGTGGGATGCCTCTCCGCCCGGGCGGGGAGGCGTCCGAGACTGGCGGCGTTTTTGCCCTCGTACGCACCTCACGCATTGGACGAGCCGCGCCCATGCCCAGCAGCACCACCCAGGAGACGCCGACCGGCACGGACGGCGTCTCCCTCTCCCACGGCCTGAAGCAGCGCCACCTGTCGATGATCGCCCTCGGCGGGGTGATCGGCGCCGGTCTGTTCGTCGGCTCCGGGGCCGGCATCGCCGCCGCCGGCCCGTCGATCGTCGTCGCCTACGCCCTCTCCGGCCTCCTGGTGATGCTGGTGATGCGGATGCTCGGCGAGATGTCGGCCGCGTATCCCTCGTCGGGCTCGTTCTCGGCGCACGCCGAGCGGGCGATCGGCCCCTGGGCCGGGTTCACGGCCGGCTGGGCCTTCTGGGTACTGCTGTGCACGGCCGTCGGCCTGGAGGGCATCGGCGCCGCGAAGATCGTCAGCGGCTGGCTGCCGGGCACGCCGGAGTGGGCGTGGGTGGCGCTGTTCATGCTCGTCTTCTGCGGCACGAACCTCGCGGCGGTGAAGAACTTCGGCGAGTTCGAGTTCTGGTTCGCGGCGCTGAAGGTCGCCGCGATCACGCTGTTCCTGGTGCTGGGCGTCCTGGCGATCCTCGGCGTCCTGCCCGGCACCGACTCCCCCGGCGCGAGCAACCTCACCGACTTCCTGCCCAACGGCGGCGAAGGACTGGTCATCGGCCTGCTCGCCTCCGTCTTCGCCTACGGCGGCCTGGAGACGGTGACGATCGCCGCGGCCGAGTCGGAGAACCCCGTCCAGGGCGTGGCGCGCGCGGTGCGCACCGCGATGTGGCGCATCGCGCTGTTCTACATCGGCTCGATGGCGGTCATCGTCACCCTGGTGCCCTGGGACTCGAAGGAGGTCGTCGAGAAGGGCCCGTACGTCGCCGCCCTCGACGAACTCGGCATCCCCGGCGCCGGGCAGCTGATGAACGTGGTCGTGCTGGTGGCCCTGCTGTCCGCGATGAACGCCAACATCTACGGGGCCTCCCGCATCGCCTACTCACTGGTGGAGCGCGGCCAGGGCCCGAAGGGGCTCGGCCGGGTCTCGGGCGGGGTGCCGCGGATCGCGGTCCTGGCCTCCTCGGTGTTCGGGTTCCTGTGCGTGCTGCTGAGCTACTGGCGGCCGAACGACGTCTTCGCCTGGCTGCTGAACATGATCGGCGCGGTGATCCTCGTCGTGTGGATCTTCATCGCCGTCTCGCAGCTGCGGCTGCGCCGCCGGCTGGAGCGCGAGGCGCCCGGGAAGCTCGTCGTGCGGATGTGGGCGTTCCCGTGGCTGACGTGGCTCGCGCTGGCCGGGATGGCCGCCGTGTTCGTCCTGATGGCCCGGGAGCCGGACACGCGGGTGCAGCTGTACTCGACGGGCGGGATGACCCTGGCCCTGGCGGCCGTCGGGTACGCCTGGCAGAAGGCGCGCGCCCGGCGGTAGGGATCTCGGCGCCGGAAGAAGGCCCCCGCGACACGCGGGGGCCTTTTCGTATGCCCGGGGCACCCGTCACGGATTCTTGCTGCTAGCGTGCAGTTGCAACAGACTTGCAATAAGAGGTCCGGAGGGGAACCCGCCATGCCCGTCTACACGCTGCCCGACCTGCCGTACGACTACGCGGCACTCGCCCCCGTCATCAGCCCCGAGATCATCGAGCTGCACCACGACAAGCACCACGCGGCCTATGTGAAGGGCGCCAACGACACGCTGGAGCAGCTCGCCGAGGCGCGGGACAAGGAGGCCTGGGGGTCGATCAACGGGCTGGAGAAGAACCTGGCCTTCCACCTGTCCGGGCACATCCTGCACAGCATCTACTGGCAGAACATGACCGGTCCGAAGGAGGGCGGCGGGGAGCCGCTCGCGCAGGACGGCGTGGGCGAGCTCGCGGACGCGATCACCGAGTCCTTCGGCTCCTTCGCCCGTTTCAAGGCCCAGCTGTCCAAGGCCGCCGCGACCACGCAGGGCTCCGGCTGGGGCGTGCTCGCCCACGAGCCGCTGAGCGGGCGGCTGATCGTGGAGCAGGTCTACGACCACCAGGGCAACGTCGGCCAGGGCGCGACCCCGATCCTGGTCTTCGACGCCTGGGAGCACGCCTTCTACCTGCAGTACCGCAACCAGAAGGTGGACTTCATCGAGGCCATGTGGCAGGTCGTGAACTGGCAGGACGTCGCCCGGCGCTACGCGGCCGCGAAGTCCCGCACCGACGTGCTGCTGCTCGCCCCCTGAGGCTTCGAGGCCTCCCCTGAAGCGTCCTGCCTCGTGATCGTCTTCTCACCCTTCACGACCGGCAGGCGGAGAGAAGAAGACCCCCGCGAGGACAGGACTCGCGGGGGTCTTCCGCGCTACGGCAGGTCCGGATCGCACGGCACGTTGAGGGAGAGAAGCGCGGCGGACCCGTCGGGACGCATGAGCAGTTCGCTGATCGCCGCGTTCCGCAGCCGCGGGAACACCCTGCGGTACTCCCGTGCCGGGATCGACAGCAGGCCGCACAGCACCAGGCGGAGCAGGGTGTTGTGGGCGACGACCAGCACGCGTCCGCCGGGGTGGGAGGCGGCGATCTGCCGCAGTGCCCGCACGCCCCGGGCCGTTGCCGCCGCCGGGTCCTCGGCACCGGGGAAGGAGTGCGCCACCGGGTCGGCCCGGTAGGCGGCGGCCCACTCCGGGTCCTCGGCCTCGAACTCGGCGAGCGTGCGGCCCTCGACCACGCCGAAGTCGCATTCGCGCAGGTCCGGTTCCAGCTGAGGGGTCAGTCCGAGGGCACGGCAGGCGGGGTCGGCGGTGGCGACGGCCCGGGACAGCGGGGACGTGCGGATCGCGTCGACCGGATGGGCCGCGGCCCAGCGGCCGAGGGCCTCGGCCTGGGCGCGGCCGGTGTCGGTGAGGCCGATGTCGCTGACGCCGGCGTAGCGGTTCTCGGCGTGCCAGACGGTCTGCCCGTGACGGGCCAGCAGGAGGGTCGTGGTCATGGGGCGGTCCGTTCGCGTGCGGTGGGGTGGTGGGTGCGGGGCGACGCCGTCCCGGGCGGCCCGTCGGCGTCAGGCGGCATCGGGCCGCCCGGCACCGCGGTGCCGGGCCGCTCCGGGGTCCTGGTCATGCCTCCCCCGCGTCCGGTCGGTCCTCGTCATGCTTCCCCGGCCTCCGGGTGCAGCCGGGCCCGGGCGTGTTCCGCCACCGGAGCGGGGAGCCAGCCGTGGTCCCGGAGGGCGTCGACGAGACGCGCGTACGGCTCGGCGAAGGCCGCCGTGCGGCCGGGGCGGGGTTCGAGGACGGTCCGCACGCGGACCATGCGCTCGGCGACGTCCGCCAGGGCCCCGGTGCCCGACGCCCCGTGGGCGGCCAGCGCCGCCATGCCCAGGGCGGGTTCGGTCTGTTCGGGGACGCGGGCCGCACGGCCCAGGATGTCGGCGCGCAGCTGGTTCCAGTACGGGCTGCGCGCGCCGCCGCCGGTGAAGGTGAGCGGGCCGTCGAGGGGGGCGCCGAGGTGGTGCAGGTAGTCCAGGCACAGCCGTTCCGCGAAGGCGACGCCCTGGAGCAGCGCGGCCCACCGGTCGGCGTCGTCCGCCGGGTCGCCGAGCAGGAGGGAGGTGGCCTGCGGCGCCCGGAACGGGAAGCGCTCCCCCGGTGAGACGAGGGGATAGGCCACCGCGCCCGACGGCTCGTACGCCACCGCCCGCTCGTCCATCGCGGCGGGGTCGGCGCCCGGGAAGTGCGCCGCGAGCGCACCGGCCCCGACGCTGGAGGCCCCGCCGGGCAGCCAGGTGCCGTCCGGGGCGCGGTGGTTGTAGACCACGCCCGCCGGGTCCCGGACCGGGTCGCGGGCCGCGCCCTTGAGCACGAGGGTCGTGCCGAGCACCGAGTTCCAGGAGCCGGGCCGCAGCGCGCCCGAGGCGATCTGAGCCGCGCAGCCGTCGGTCATCCCGGCGAACACCGGCGTGCCGGCGGGGATGCCGGTGGCGTCGGCGGCGGCCCGGCCGACCTCGCCGAGCCTCGCCCCGGGGCGTACGACCTCGGGCAGCAGGCCCTCGGGGACGCCCAGTCCGTCCAGGGCCCCCTCCGGCCAGGACGCGTGCTCGACGTCGTAGCCCGTCTTCAGGGCGTGGCTGGAGTCGGCCGGGGGCGGGCTGCCGGTGAGGCGGGTGATGACCAGGTCGGGCTGGTGGGCGAGGCGCAGGCCCGGGCCGTACTCCCGGAGCAGCCACAGGGCCTTGGGCAGCGCCCAGGTGTCCTGGACCGCGAGCCCGGCCTCCCGGACCCGGGCCGCCTCCCGCGCCGCGCGCCCGTCGTCGTACATCAGCGCCGGGCCGGCGGGCCGGCCCGAGGCGTCCGTCAGCAGCACCGTGCCGGACGTGCCGCACACCGCGAGCCCGCCGACCGGCGTGCCGGGGGGCGCGGCGCCGAGGGCCGCCCGGGACGCCGTGCACAGCGCGGCCCACCAGCGCAGCGGGTCCTGCTCGTGCCGCACCCCGTCCCGGCGCCCGGTCAGCGGGGCCGAGCCGCTGCCGAGGACCGTGCCGTCGGCGGTGACGAGCAGCACGCGGACGCTCTGCGTGCCGAGGTCGACGCCCAGCCAGGCCGCACCCTCGTCCGCCATCCGGAACCTCCCACACCGTCGCAGCCGGATCTGTGAAGTTCTCACTGTGCCCCGATATTTTCCCGTGCGCGAGGGATTGACGCCCAACTTCGGCCGTTCCACTCTCTGTTAGCGAGTCGACTCGACGTGTTAACCAGGCTCCACGCGGAGGTACGGATGGACACGCACGTGCACGACCGCCGGCGCTTCCTCGCCCTCGCCGCCTCGGCCGCGGCGGCCCCGCTGCTCACGGCCTGCGGCGCCGGTTTCGGCGGGAACGACAGCAAGAGCGACGGGTCCGCGGCCGACGACATCACCGGCTCCTTCGACTGGAAGCGCGAGAAGGGCACGACCGTCAAGGCGCTGCTCAACAAGCACCCCTACACGGACGCCCTCATCGCCGACCTGAAGTCCTTCACCGCGCGGACCGGCATCGAGGTCGAGTACGACGTCTTCCCCGAGGACAACTACTTCGACAAGCTCACCGTCGACCTGTCCAGCGGGCGTGCCTCCTACGACGTCTTCATGCTCGGCGCGTACATGGTGTGGCAGTACGGGCCGCCGGGCTGGCTGGAGGACCTCGGGCCCTGGATGCGCAACTCGGCGGCGACGGGCGCCGAATGGGACCAGGCGGACTTCTTCCCGAACCTCCTCCAGGCCGGCCAGTGGTCGCTGAAGGCGGGCGCGCCGCTGGGGCAGGGCGGGCAGTACGCGCTGCCGTGGGGCTGGGAGACCAACGTCGTCGCCTACAACACCGAGGTGTTCGGCAGGCTCGGCCTGAAACCGGCGGAGTCCTTCGACGAGTTGACCGAACTGGCCGCCACCATCAAGCGGAAGGCGCCGGGCGCCGGCTTCGACGGCATGTACGGGATCGCCGTGCGCGGCTCGCGCAGCTGGGCGACCATCCACCCGGGCTTCATGACGATGTACGCCCGCAACGGGCTGAAGGACTTCACGGTCGGCGGCGGGAAGCTGACCCCCGCGATGAACAGCCCCGAGGCCGTCGCCTTCACCGAGGACTGGGCACGGATGGTGAAGCGCGGCGGGCCGCCGTCCTGGACCTCCTACACCTGGTACCAGTGCTCCAGCGACCTGGGGGCGAAGAAGGCCGGGATGCTGTTCGACGCCGACACGGCCGCCTACTTCCAGGCGGTGAAGGGCGCGAGCCCCGCCTCCGGGAAGATCGCCTTCCACCCCGGCCCGAAGGGCCCGGACGGCTCCCTCGCCACCAACATGTGGATCTGGTCGCTCGGCATGAACGCCAAGAGCAAGAAGAAGAGCGCCAGCTGGCTGTTCCTGCAGTGGGCGACCGGCAAGGAGCACCTGCGCAAGGGCGCGATCACCCACAACCACATCGACCCGGTGCGCAGGTCGGTCGCCGAGGACGCCGCCTACAAGGACAAGATGCGCCACCTGCCCGGCTTCCTTGAGACCTTCGAGACGGTCGTCGACCAGACGAAGATCCAGTTCACCCCGCAGGCGCAGTTCTTCGACGCGACGACCAGCTGGGCCGCCGCCCTCCAGGAGATCTACGGCGGCAAGGACGCACGGCCGGTGCTGGACGGGCTGGCGGACGACCTCGCCGGCAAGGTGGGCTAGCCATGCGGCTCGCGCTGCGCCCGTACCTCCTGATCGTCCCGGCCCTGCTGCTGACCTGCGGGATCCTGTACCCGTTCGGGCTCGGGCTGTACTACACGCTGTTCGACTTCTCGGCGAGCAAACCGCAGCCGGACATGGTGCGGTTCGAGAACTACAGAGCCGTCTTCACCCAGGAGGCGTTCTGGAACTCGGCGTGGGTGACGGTGCTGTACGCGGTCGGGGCGGCACTCACCGAGACCGTGCTCGGCGTGGCCGTCGCCCTACTGCTGCACCGCTCGTCGCGCGTCGGGCGGGTGCTGGAGAAGATCCTGATCCTGCCGCTGATGATCGCCCCGGTGATCGCGGCGATCATCTGGAAGCTGATGCTCCAGCCGTCGGTCGGGGTGGTCAACCACCTGCTGAGACCCTTCGGTCTGGGCGGGGTGCAGTGGACCGACACCCCGACGGGCGCCCTGCTGTCGTCGATCGCCGTGGACGTGTGGGTGTACACGCCGTTCGTGGCGATCCTCGCCCTGGCCGGTCTGCGGTCGCTGCCCGCCTCCCCCTTCGAGGCGGCGGCCGTGGACGGCGCGGGGTGGTGGTACACCTTCCGCCGGCTGACGCTGCCGATGCTGTGGCCGTACGTCCTGGTCGCGGTGATCTTCCGGTTCATGGACTCGCTGAAGGTGTTCGACATCATCTACGCCCTCACCGAGGGCGGGCCGGGCGACTCCACCGTCGTGCTGCAGATCCGGGCGTACCTGGAGGCCATCCGCTTCCAGCGCTACTCCTTCGGGATCTCCTACACGATCGTGCTGTGGGCCGTGGTGTACCTGGCCGCGATGGTCCTGGTGAAGCACCTGGGGAAGATCCAGCGGAAGGCCGCGGAGGTCACCACGTGAGAAGACGTCTGCCCGGGTGGCTGGCGGACGCCGCCCTGATCCTCTACTTCGTCTTCGCGCTGTTCCCGATCGCCTGGATGGTGATCCTGTCGCTGAAGCCGGCGGACCAGCTGTTCTCCACCTACTTCTCCTTCTCGCCCACCCTCGACGGCTACCGGACGGTCCTCGGCGACAGCGAGGGCATCCCGTTCGTGCGGTTCTTCGTCAACAGCCTGGTGGTGTCGGTGGGCGCGGTCGCGCTGTCCCTGCTGGTGGGGCTGCCGGCGGCGTACGCCTCCGCCCGGTGGCGGTTCAAGGGCTCCGAGAACCTGATGTTCACGCTGCTGTCGTTCCGCTTCGCGCCCGAACTGACCGTCATCATCCCGCTGTTCGTGCTCTACCAGAAGCTCGGCCTGTTCGACACGTACGTCGGCATGGTGTGGGTGCTGCAACTGGTGACGCTGCCGCTGATCGTGTGGATCATGCGGTCGTACTTCGCCGACCTGACCCCGGAGCTGGAGCAGGCGGCCCTGCTGGACGGCTACACCCGCAAGCAGGCCTTCTTCAGGGTGGCCCTGCCCCTGGTCAAGCCGGGCATCGCGGCCGTGTCGCTGCTGGCGTTCATCTTCGCCTGGAACAACTTCGTCTTCCCGCTGATCCTCACCTCCAGCGAGGCCCAGACGGTGACCGTGGGCGCCCTGTCCTTCCTCGGCGGTGACCGGCCCAAGTACAACCTCACGGCCGCCGCCGCGCTCGTGTCGGTCGTCCCGCCGCTGCTGCTGGCGCTGACCATCCAGCGCTACCTGGTGCGGGGCCTGTCGTTCGGGGCGGTGAAGTCGTGATCCGGCTCAGCGGGATACGCAAGGCGTACGGGAGGACCGTAGCGCTGGACGGACTCGACCTGGAGGTGCGCGAGGGCGAGTTCTTCTGCCTGCTCGGCCCGTCCGGCGCGGGCAAGACGACGACCCTGAAGACCGTCGCCGGACTCGAACGGCCCGACTCCGGCACGGTCGTGCTCGACGGCGAGGACATGCGGGGTGTCGAGCCGTACGACCGGGGCGTGGCGATGTGCTTCGAGAGCTACGCCCTCTATCCGCACCGCTCCGCCTACGACAACCTCGCCTCGCCCCTGCGCTCGCCCCGGTACCGGCTGCCCGCCGCCGAGGCCCGGCAGCGTATCGGCGCGATCGCCGAACTGCTCGGCATCTCCGCGCTGCTGGACCGTCCCGTCGGGCAGCTGTCCAACGGGCAGCGGCAGCGCGTCGCCCTGGGCCGGGTGCTGGTCCGCCCGGCCCGGGCCTTCCTGCTCGACGAGCCGCTGTCGCACCTCGACGCCAAGCTCCGCCAGCAGATGCGGGCCGAGCTGAAGGCCATCGGGGCCGTGCAGCACACCACCACGCTGTACGTCACGCACGACTCGGTCGAGGCGCTGGCGCTCGGCGACCGCATCGGGGTGATCCGGCGGGGGCGGATCGTGCAGACGGGCCCACGGGAGGAGATCTGGTACCGGCCCCACGACACCGAGGTCGCGCGCGCCTTCGGCCGGCCCCGGATCAATCTGCTGCCGGGTGTGGTGACGGAGGGCGGGGTGCGGTCGGAGGGCGGGGTGGAGCTGCCGGTGCGCGCGCGGGCCGCGGCGGGCACGGACGTGCTCGTCGGCATCCGGCCCCGGGACATCGCCCTCGGCGGCGAGGGCCATGAGCTGGCCGGGACCGTGTACGTCACCGAGGTGCTCGGCCGGTCCGTCGAGGTGACCGTCCGTCTCGGGACCGGGGAGCAGCGGGTGTCGCTGGTCGCGCCCCGGGCGGACGCGGCGCGCCTTCGTCCGGACGATCCGGTACGGCTCGTGGTCCGGCCTGAGAACCTGCTGCTGTTCGAGGCCGACCGGCCGGAACGACCGGGACGACGGATAGAGACACAGCCATGAGCAACAGCAGCGGTGGACAGCAGGGGCCCGCGGCGCGGCAGGCCGCCATGGCCGAGCAGGTGCTGGCCGACGGCTCGGCGACGGCGGCGGAGCTGGCCGAGCGGTTCGGGGTGAGCCTGATGACCATCCACCGGGACCTGGACGAGCTGGAACGGCAGGGCATCGTACGGAAGTTCCGCGGCGGGGTGACCGCGCAGCCGTCGGGGGTCTTCGAGTCGAACGTGCAGTACCGGCTGAAGACGATGCGCGCCGAGAAGGCCGCCGTCGCCGCGCACGCCCTGCGGATGGTGGAGCCCGGCATGGCGATCCTGCTGGACGACTCCACCTCCACCCTGGAGATAGCCAGGCGGCTGCGCGCGGGCGAGGTCACGCCCCTGACGGTCGTCACCAACTTCCTGGAGGCGATCAACCTCCTGGCCGACCAGCGAGGCATCCACCTGATGGCCCTCGGCGGTGACTACGACCCGCTGCACTCCTCGTTCCTCGGGGTGTCGTGCGTGGAGGCGGTCGAGCAGCTGCGGGTGGACGTGTGCTTCGCGTCGACGTCGGCCGTGCACGGGGGTTACGCGTACCACCAGGAGCAGCACATCGTGTCCGTGAAGCGGGCGATGCTCGACGCGGCCGCCCGGAACGTGCTGCTGATCGACCACACCAAGCTCGGCCGGGTCGCCCTGCACCGGGTCGTCCCGCTGTCCCGCTTCGACACGGTCCTGGTGGACGACGGGGCGGCGCCGGAGGCGCTGCGGGATCTGGACGAGCACAAGGTCCGTTACGAGGTTTGCGCGATGAAGGGCGGCCATGACGGGGCTGGAGCTACGTGAGCTGCGCAAGACGTACCGGTCGCGTGGGCGGCCCCCGGTGGACGCCGTCCGCGGGATCGACCTGAGCCTGCGCTCCGGGGAACTGCTCGGGCTGCTCGGGCCGTCCGGCTGCGGCAAGTCGACCACGTTGCGGATGATCGCCGGACTGGAGTCCGTCACCGCCGGGGACATCCTCGTCGGCGGGGCGTCGGTGACCGGACGGCCCGCACAGCAGCGCAACATCGGGGTGGCGTTCGAGAACTACGCGCTGTACCCGCCGCTGTCGGTCGCGGAGAACCTGTCCTTCGGGCTGAAGGCCCGGCGCAGGTCCGCCCGCGGTTCCAGGGGGGACGTCGACCGCAGGGTGCGGGACATCGCCGAACGGGTCGGCCTGACCGGACTGCTGGACGCCCGCCCGGCCGGCCTGTCCAGCGGCCAGAAGCAGCGCGTCGCGCTGGCCCGGGCCCTGATCCGCGAACCGGACGTGCTGCTCCTCGACGAGCCCCTCTCCCACCTGGACGCGGCCCAGCGGGACACCACCCGCCGCGAGCTGAGGCGCATCCAGAAGGACCTCGGGCACACCACCATCCTGGTCACCCACGACCAGGAGGAGGCCCTCTCCCTCGCCGACCGGATCGCCGTGATGCGGGACGGCGTGATCCGGCAGCTCGGCACCCCCTACGAGATCTACGACAGCCCGGCGGACGTGTTCGTCGCGGACTTCGTCGGCGAGCCCGCGATCACCCTGCTGCCCGGGATCGCCGACGGCGACGGTCACGCCCGCCTCTCCGGCGCGGTGCGGATCGCCCTGCCGGTGCCGGTGGAGCCGGGACGCGAGGTGGTGGTCGGCGTCCGTCCCGAGGACGTCCGGCTCACCGGCGACGCCGGCCTGCCCGCCCGGGTCGTCGCCCACGAACCCCTTCTGGAGTCCGGCCTGGCCACCCTCGCCCTCGACGGCGTGGCACGGCATCTGGTCGTCCTGACCGACCCCGAGGTGCGGCTCGCCCACGACGACCGGGTCCGGGTCGCCGCCGACCTCGCACACACCCATGTCTTCGACGCAGAGACAGGAGAGAGCCTGCGATGACTGCCGGGAACAGCGTGCGTGTCGTGGCCGCCGGTGACCACTTCGTCCTGCCCTCGCTGATCGCGCGGGCGGTGGAGCACGAGGTGGAACGGGCCGAGGTGCGGGAACTGCGGCTCGGCTGGCCGCTGGAGCCGTTCGGTCCCGTCGCCGAGGTGCGGGAGGCCTGCGACGCCGAGGACGAGCTGATCGAGGCACTGGCCGGGGCGCCGGTGCTGGTCACGCAGATGGGGCCGGTCACCGAGAAGGTGCTGGCCGCCTGCCCGGACCTGCGGCTGGTCGTGGTGTGCCGGGGCGGGCCGGTCAACGTCAACCTGGACGCGGCGAAGCGGCGCGACGTGCGGGTGTGCTTCGCGCCCGGCCGCAACGCCGCCGCCACCGCCGAGTTCACCCTCGGCCTGATGCTCTGCGCCCTGCGCCGCATCCCCCAGGCCCACGACCCGCTGGTGCGCAGGGGCAGTTGGGAGGGGGCGGCGTACTACACGTACGACGAGAGCGGCTTCGAGCTGGAGGACCTGCCCGTCGGGCTGATCGGGTACGGGGCGGTCGGCAGCCGGGTCGCGCGGGTGCTGTGCGCGTTCGGGGCGCGGGTGATGGTGTACGACCCGTACGTGCACGGCGAGATCCACGGCCTGCGCGTCACCTCGCTCGACGACCTGCTGCGCCGCTCCCGGGTGATCACGCTGCACGCCCGGCTGACGCCCGGGACACGGGGGCTGATCGGCGCCCGGGAGCTGGGCCTGCTGCCGCGTGGCGCGGTGGTGGTGAACGTGGCCCGGGGCCCGCTGCTGGACGAGGCCGCGCTGTGCGACGCGCTGGAGAGCGGTCAGGTGTCGTCGGCGGCGCTCGACACCTACGCGCGGGAGCCGCTGCCGGCGGAGTCCCGGCTGCGGGGGTTCGCCGGCCGCGTGGTGCTCACACCCCACTTGGGCGGCGCCTCGCGCGCGGTGGCGGAGAAGGCCGCGCGGATCGCCGCCGAAGAGGTGGGCCGCTGGGTGCGGGGAGAGCCGCTCGCGCACTGTCTGACCTGAGGACCCGGAGGAGGAAGCCGCATGTACGTCGGTATCGATGTGGGCACGTCCGTGGTCAAGGCGGCGGCCTTCGACGCGGCGGGCCGCCAGGTGGCGGTCGAGACGCGGCCGGTGGGCCTGTCCCTGCGCGGCGGGGTCGTCGAGCAGGACGTGGAGGAGGTGTACGCGGCGGTCGTCGGCGTGCTGGGCGCGCTGACGGCCGTGGTGAAGGAGCCGGTGGAGTTCGCGGGACTGACCGGACAGGGTGACGGGGTGTGGCTGGTCGACGCCGAGGGGCGGCCGGTGCGGGCGGCGGCCTCCTGGATGGACGGCCGCGCCCACGAACTGGTCGACCGGTGGCTCGCGGACGGCACCTTCGAGACGGTGTTCCGGCGGACGGGGAGCGCGATGTTCCCCGGCTGCCCGGGGCCGCTGCTGGCCTGGTTCGACCGCCACGAGCCGGCGGCCCTGGACACCGCGCGGGCGGCCCTGTACTGCAAGGACGTCGTCTTCCAGCGGCTGACGGGGGCCGGTCCGGCGACGGACGTGTCGGACGCGTCCATGCCGTTCCTCGACCCGCTCACCCGCGCCTACGACGACCGGGTCGTCGCACTGCTCGGGCTGACCCATCGGCGGGACCTGCTCGCCCCGGTCAGCGACCCGGTCGCCACGGCCGGGGCCCGGGGCGAGGGCCTGCCCGCCGGCACCCGGATCGCCAACGGCCCCTACGACCTGCCGGCCTGCGCGCTGGGCGCCGGGGTGACCTCCCCGGGCGACGGACTGCTCATCGTCGGCACCTGCCTGGCCGCCCTGGTCGCCACGACCGAGCTCGACCTGAGCGGCGAACCGGCCGGGCTGTACATCTCCACGGACCGGCCCGGGCACTGGCTGCGTGCCATGCCCGCCATGGTCGGCACGGCCGCGCTGGACTGGGTGCTGTCCACGACCGGCGTGCGGCACGACGAGGTGGACGGGCTGCTGGCGCGGACCCCGCCCGGCGCGCACGGCGTCCGCGTCCTGCCCTACTTCGCGCCCTCCGGGGAACGCGCCCCCTTCGTCGAGCCGCGGCTGCGCGCCGAACTCACCGGCGTCAGCCTGGAGTCGACCCGGGGCGACCTGGTCCGGGCCACCTGTGAGGGCATCGGGTACGCGGCCCGGCACTGCCTGGAGGCGGCGGGCCTGACGGGGAGCCTCGCCGTCTGCGGCGGCGGCACCCGCAGCCCCGCCTGGACGCGGCTGCTGGCGGACGTGCTGGGGCGGCCCCTGCGGGTCGTCGAGGGCGAGGTGGGGGCGCGGGGGGCGGTGCTGGCGGCGGCCGGGCGGTTCGGAGCCGGGCTGGACGCCGAGGCGTGGACGAGGCCGACGGTGGTCGTCGAGCCGGACCCCGGCCGGGCCGCGGCCTACGCGGAGGGCTACGCGGAGCACCTGGAGCGGCTGGCTCAGGCACGGGCGCGGGCACGGACCTGAACGCCCCATCGAGGAGAGGACGTTGCATGCGACCCGGACGGAGATCCCTCCTGCTCGCGGCGGCAGCGGGCACGGCGGCAGCGGCCCCGGGCACGGCCGTGGCGGCCGCCACGGCCCCGCCGGCGGCCGGCGCCCGCCCGCGCGGCCCGGTCGTCATCGGCCACCGCGGCGCGGCCGGCTGGCGCCCGGAGCACACGGCGGCCTCGTACACCCACGCGGTGGAGACGGGCGCCGACTGGATCGAACCGGACCTGGTGCCGACGAAGGACCACGAGCTGGTGGTCCGGCACGAGAACGAGATCTCCCAGACGACCGACGTGGCCCGCCGGCCGGAGTTCGCGGACCGGCGCACCACGAAGACGGTCGACGGCCGGCGGGTCACCGGCTGGTTCACGGAGGACTTCACCCTGGCGGAGCTGAAGACGCTGCGGGCGGTGGAGCGGCTGCCGGCGGTGCGCAACCGCAACACCGTCTTCGACGGGCGGGAGCGGATCCTGACCTTCCAGGAGGTGGTGGACCTGGCGCGGCGGCTGTCGAAGGCGCACGGCCGGACCGTCGCCGTCTTCCCCGAGACCAAGCACCCCACGTACTTCCGCTCGATCGGACTGCCGCTGGAGCCGAAACTGGCCGCGGCCGTCCGCCGCAACCGGCTCGGGCGGCGCGAGTGCGTGGTGCAGTCCTTCGAGCCGACGAGCCTGCGGCGGATCGCCGCGCAGGGGCTGGGCGTGCCGCTGTGGCAGGCGCTCGGCACGACGGGCGGGCCGTACGACCTGGTGTCGACCGGTGATCCGACGACGTACCGGGACATGATGAGCCCGGCCGGGCTCGCGCGGATCGCCGCGTACGCGGACTGGATCGGGCCCGACAAGTCCTCCGTCGCCGGCACCTCGCTCGTCGCGGACGCGCACGCGGCGGGGCTGCGGATCGGGCCGTACACCTTCCGCGCGGAGAACCAGTACCTGCCGGAGCGGTTCCGGCGCGGCAGCGGACCGAACGATTTCGGGGACGCGTTCGCCGAATACGCGCTGTACTACGACATGGGGGTCGATGCGGTCGTAACCGACTTCCCGGACCTGGCGGTGAGCGCGAGGAGGAGCTGATGTTCTTCAAGGACAAGCACTGCCCGACCTGTCCCGGCAGCGGCACCAAGGTGTTCACGCCGCTCAAGCCCGAGGAGAGGAAGGCCATCGGGACGCGGCGCACGGATCTGTGGCGATGCACCGCGCCGGGCTGCCGGTGGTACCAGCCGTGGGACCACCAGGCGGCCGGGGGACGGCTCCCGGAGGAACTGCAGAACCCGGGAGCCGGTACCGCGACGTGAGTCCTACAGGTTGGAGAAGTCCGGGCCCTTGGTGCGCGTGCGCTTGATCTCGTAGAAGCCCGGCACCGAGGCCACGGCGAGGGTGCCGTCCCACAGGCGGGCGGCCTCCTCACCCTTGGGGGCCGGGGTGACGACCGGGCCGAAGAAGGCGATCTGCTCGCCGTCGGCGCCGGGCACGGCTATGACCGGGGTGCCGACGTCCTGGCCGACCTTGTCGATGCCCTCCTTGTGGGAGGCGCGCAGTTCGGCGTCGTACGGGGTGGAGTCCCAGTGCTCCATGAGGGAGTCGGGCAGGCCCACGTCCTTCAGGGCGGCGGCGACGGTCTCCTTGCCGTGGCCCTCGCCCTGGTTGTGGATGCGGGTGCCGAGCGCGGTGTAGAGGTCGCCGAGCACCTCGGCGCCGTGCTCCTGCTGCGCGGCGATGGCGACCCGGACGGGACCCCAGCCCGTCTCCAGCAGCTCGCGGTACTTCTCGGGCAGTTCGTCGAGCTTGTTCTCGTTGAGCACGGAAAGGCTCATGACGTGCCAGCGGACCTTGATGTCCCGAACCTTCTCCACCTCCAGCACCCAACGGGAGGTCATCCACGCCCAGGGGCACAGCGGGTCGAACCAGAAGTCGACGGGGGTCTTGTCCGACATGTCTCTCCTCGTGAGGAAACCGTTTCTCCAGGGAACGCCACCGCTCTCGCCCGCCATTCCCGGCTGACCGGCGTCAGCGGCCCGTGGCAGGATCGGTGCTGTTCAGCCGTATCAGCGACGCTTGAGGAGTTCCGCCCGTGCCCGGTGAGAATCTGTCCCGCGACGAGGCCCGCGAGCGGGCCGCCCTGCTCAGGGTCGACGGGTACGAGGTGTCCCTCGACCTGCGGTCCGCGGTCGGCGAGGACAGCGGCGACGGGCCCCGCACGTTCCGCTCGGTCACGACGATCCGCTTCCGCTGCAACGAGCCCGGCGCGAGCAGCTTCGCCGATCTGATCGCCCCGAGTGTGACGTCCGTCTCGCTCAACGGGCGTGATCTGGACCCCGGAGAGGTCTTCGACGGCTCCCGGGTCATGCTGGAGGACCTGGCCGCGGACAACGAGCTGGTGGTCGACGCCCAGTGCGCCTACTCGCGCACCGGCGAGGGCCTGCACCGCTTCGTCGACCCGGAGGACGGCGAGGTCTACCTGTACACCCAGTACGAGCCGGCCGACTCCCGCCGCGTCTTCGCCACCTTCGAGCAGCCCGACCTCAAGGCCCCGTTCCGCTTCGAGGTGCGGGCCCCCGAGGGCTGGACGGTGTGGAGCAACGGCGCCGGCGAACGGTCCGACGGGGTGTGGCGGTTCGCGGAGACCAAGCCGATCTCGACCTACATCACCTGTGTGGTGGCGGGCCCCTACCACTACGTCACGGACACCTACGAGCGGGTCTTCGAGGACGGCACGCGGCTGGAGATCCCGCTGGGCGCGATGTGCCGCAAGGGGCTGGCCCCCCACTTCGACGCCGACGACGTCTTCCTGGTCACCAAGCAGGGCCTGGACTTCTTCCACGACCACTTCGACTACCCGTACCCGTTCGGCAAGTACGACCAGGCGTTCGTGCCCGAGTACAACCTGGGCGCCATGGAGAACCCGGGCCTGGTGACGTTCCGCGAGGAGTTCATCTTCCGCGGCAAGGTGACGCAGGCGTCCTACGAGGGCCGGGCCAACGTGGTGCTGCACGAGATGGCGCACATGTGGTTCGGCGACCTGGTCACCATGGAGTGGTGGGACGACCTGTGGCTGAAGGAGTCGTTCGCGGACTTCATGGGCGCGTTCTCGCTGACCGGCGCGACCCGCTTCACCAACGGCTGGGTCACCTTCGCCAACCGCCGCAAGGCCTGGGCCTACCGGGCCGACCAGCTGCCCTCCACGCACCCGATCACGGCGGACATCCGCGACCTGCAGGACGCCAAGCTGAACTTCGACGGCATCACGTACGCCAAGGGCGCCTCGGTGCTCAAGCAGCTCGTGGCGTACGTCGGGCAGGACGCGTTCCTGGAGGGCGCCCGCCGCTACTTCAAGCGGCACGCGTACGGCAACACGCGCCTCGGCGACCTGCTGTCGGTGCTGGAGGAGACCAGCGGCCGGGACATGAGCGCCTGGTCGCGGTCCTGGCTGCAGACGGCGGGCGTGAACGCGCTGACGCCGCAGGTGCTGCTGGACGCCGACGGCCGCGTCGCGGAGCTGGCGGTGGTGCAGGAGGCCGCCGAGTCGCATCCGGAACTGCGCCCGCACCGGGTGGCGGTGGGCCTGTACCGGGTGGGAGGCGGCGGGGCGCTGGAGCGCTACGCGCGCGTGGAGACCGACGTCGACGGCGCGCGGACGGTCGTCGCGGAGCTGGCCGGCGCCGACGCCCCGGACCTGGTCCTGGTCAACGACGACGACCTGACCTACTGCAAGATCCGGTTCGACGAGACGTCGCTGGCCACCCTGCGCGAGCACCTGGGGTCGGTCACCGACCCGCTGGCCCGGGCCCTGTGCTGGTCGGCGCTGTGGAACATGACCCGGGACGCGCTGCTGCCGGCGCGCGCGTTCGTCGACCTGGTCCTGCGGTTCGCGGGGCGCGAGTCCGAGATCGGCGTCCTGCAGATGCTGCACGCGTGGGCGGAGTCGGCGGTCACGCACTACTCGGCGCCGGCCCGGCGGGAGACGACCGCCCGGCTGCTCGCCGAGGGCGCGCGGCGCGAGCTGTACGCCGCCGGTCCGGGCAGCGAGCACCAGCTGGCGTGGGCGCGCTTCTTCGCCCGGACGGCCGCCGCCGAGGCCGACTTCGAGCTGCTGCGGGACCTGCTGGAGGGCACGGCGACGGTCGAGGGCCTGACGGTGGACCAGGAGCTGCGGTGGCAGTTCCTGGAGCCGCTGGCCGCGCACGGGACCGTGGACGAGAAGGCGCTGGCCGAGGAGCTGGCCCGGGACGACACGGCCTCCGGCAAGCGGCACCAGGTGCGCTGTCTGGCCGCCCGCCCGTCGCAGGCGGTCAAGGCGCAGGCGTGGGCGCAGGTCGTGGAGTCGGACGCGCTGTCCAACGCGATGGTCGAGGCGACCATCGCGGGCTTCTCCCAGGGCTCCCAGCGGGAGTTGCTCGCGCCGTACGCGGAGCGGTACTTCGCGGCGATCGAGCGGGTCTGGGCCGAGCGGTCGATCCAGATCGCGATGCACGTGGTGGAGGGCCTGTTCCCGTCGCTGCAGCAGTCGCGGGGGACGCTGGACGCCACGGACGCCTGGCTGGAGGCGCACCCGGAGGCGGCCCCGGCGCTGCGCCGGCTGGTGCTGGAGTCCCGGGACGATCTGGCGCGGGCGCTGCGCGGTCAGGCGTGCGACGAGGCCGCTGACCAGTAGCTTTGGCCTGAGATCGGGCGTTCCGGCTTCGTTACGAGATACGTGCCCGAAGAGCCGTAACCCCTGGTCCGCACCCGAACGGACCAGGGGGTTTCGGCATCCGAACATCCGTCCTTTAGTGCTGGGTTGTCCGTCTTTGTCGACGGACCTGTAACAGCGGTTCAAGAGCGCCCCGGACACGGGAAATTGCGGGTCATGACCCAGAACACGCCGCTCTCCCCCCGCCCGCTGCGCGACCTCTCCGGTGGTGGCCGGCCCCGCGTCATGACGATCGCCCGGCTCCGCTCGCACGGGGTCCCCACGGCCGAGACGAACGCGCAGTGCCGCCCGGGCGGCCCCTGGCAGCAGCTCCTGCCGGGCGTGGTGCTGCTCCACCCGGGCCCGCCCACCAGCGAGGAGCGACTGCACGCGGTGCTGATGTACGCGGCGCGGGAGCGCGGCACCGGTGTCCCGGCCCAGCCCGGCGCGAGCACGGCGCACGCCCCCGCCTACCCCGAGGTGATGATCACGGGCCTGGCCGCGCTGACCCTGCACGGCTTCTCCTCCACGCCCCCGCTGCCGTCCCTGGACGCGTTCGACGTCCTGGTCCCGCGCATGCGGCGGCTGCGCTCGACGGGCTGCGCGCGGATCGTCCGCACCCCCGCCCTGCCCGACCCCGAGCAGGTCACGGGTGTCCCGGTGGCCCCCGTGGCCCGGGCGCTGGCCGACGCCGTGGCCGGGCTGGCGGACGCCGTGACCGTGCGCAGGCTGCTGACGGAGGCGGTGCGCGGCGGCCACTGCGACCCGGCCTCCGTGGTGCGGGAACTGAACCAGGCACGGCTGCTGAGCCGCCCCCACGTGGTGGACGCGGTGGACTCCCTGCTGGCCGAGGGCCGCGCCATCGCCGAGAACCGCCTGTACCGGATGGTCCGCGAGTACGGCCTGCCCGACCCGGTGTGGAACGTGGACCTGCGCCTGCCCGGCGGCCCCTACCTCGGCGGCCTCGACGCCTACTGGCCCGACCAGGCGGTGGCGGTCGAACTGGACACCCGGGCGCCCCGGCAGGACGACGACGCGGTCTGGTCCGAGTACGCCCGCAAGCGCGAGCACCTGGAGCGGCTCGGGATCACGGTCGTGCACATCACGCCGAGGAAGCTGCGCGACTCCCCGGAGCAGCAGGCGACGGTGGTCCGCACGGCGCTGATGGCGTCCGCCGACCGCGAACCGGCCGCGTACGTCGTGGTGCTGCCCCGGTAGTGACGGACCGCCGCCGGTGTCAGCCCTTCTTGAGGACCAGTTCGGTGTTGCGGCCCTCGGGCTTGCCGCCGAGGGTCGTGCTCGCGCCCGGGGCGTTGAGGGACAGTTCGCGGTACAGGGCCGCGAGGCCGGTCTGCGAGAGGTCGGAGAAGTCCGTGCGGTGCGGGGCCGAGGACTCCACCAGCGTGGTGAACAGGGAGATAGTGCCGTCCTTGTTGTCGGCCAGTTCGATGACCCGGGCGAGCTGCGGGAAGTCGACGTGGGAGGCGGTGGAGATCTCCCAGAAGGAGCGGCCGTCGGGCGCGGAGTGCGGGGTGATGACGTTCTTGTGGATGTGGCCGTTGACCCAGGCCAGCACGTTGCGGTGGCTGCCGAGCAGCGCCAGCACCTCCTGGCCGCCCCGGCGCCGCTCGCCGGGGCGGGCCGGGTCGGGGCGGGTGTTGGTCATCGTCCTGCTCGTGTGGTGGCTGAAGACGACCGCGTAGGAGTCCTTGTTCTCCCGCAGGGTCCGGTCGAGCCACCGCAGCTGGGCGGAGCCGATGGAGCCCTCGTAGTGGCCGCCCGGGTCGGTGGTGTCCAGGCTGATGCCGATGACGTCGTCGGAGATGCGGAAGGCGTAGTACTGGGTGCCCGCGTCCAGGTTCGCCGAGGAGTAGCCGTGGCCGACCGGGCCCACGCCCCGGAACGCCGGGTCCAGGTGGGCCCGGACGTACTCGGCCGGGGTGAACGGAGCGCGGCTCTCGTCGGGGGTGACCGCACGCATGGCGCGGGCGTGGGACTTGAGGAAGTCGTGGTAGCGGACGCCCTCGGGGTCCCGGGCCTTCTTGATGAGGGTCTGGAGCTGCTTAGCCTCCGCGGCCGGCACGTCCATCAGCTTCCTGCCGCCGACGGCCAGGTCCGTCAGGTAGGAGTCGCCGTGCGAGGCGTAGCAGCCCATCGGCAGGGAGTCGTGGTTGCCGACGGTGGAATACCAGGGCAGGTTCAGGCCGGGGCTCTGCACCTCGCGGATCGCGGCCTTCAGGAAGCCGTCCAGGCGGGGGAAGCCGGCCTGCTTGTCGGTGTCGCGGAGGGCGGCGTCCGGCTGCCAGTACAGCTTCAGGCCGCTGTTCTGGACCCCTTCGTAGCGGCGCGGGTCGCCGGTGTTGGGGGTGATGCGCCCGCCGCTCATGACCTTCAGGAACCACTCCAGCTCGGACTTGGCGTTGTTGTCCGTGTTGTCGCCGGTGGTCATGGCGAAGTGCAGCGGGGCGCCGGTGACGGGGGCGCCGCGCAGGGCGTTGATCCGTTCCACCAGCGCGATCGCGCCCTGTACGGTCAGCGCCTCGTGCGGCCGCCAGGCGTGGATGTCGGCCCAGCGCAGGTACTCCAGGCGCAGCGGGTGCTGGGCGTCGATGATGTGCAGGTCGGTGAGCTGCACGAACGCCGCGAGCGCGGTACGGCGTCCGGCGCGGCCGGACTTGGGGGCGGCCAGCTCGGAGCGCACGACCCGCTGCCAGCCCGGTCCCTCGCCCAGACGCCGGTAGCCGGAGCCGGCGCGCGGGGTGGCGACGGAGGCCACGGTCGTGCCGCGGGTGTAGGGGGCGAGTGGTGCGGCCGGGGCCTGGCGCGAGGAGGCGGCGACGGCCTCGGTGGCCTCCTTGGCTGTGGCGGCCTGGCTGTCGCTGGGCCGCAGGGCGTAGCCGACGCCCGCGGACAGGGCGACCGCCCCGGTGGCGGCGAGGACGGAACGGCGGTGGATGCCCTGGCCGGAGCCGGCGACTGAGCGTGTGCGCGACATGCGCTTCTCTCCCCGAGTGCGAACGCGTCGGCAGTGGTCGCGGGGCGTTCGTGACGCGAACACCCCGCTCGTACTGGATCGTTGGCAGCGGGAATGACCTGCGCGTGAACAAGGCGGCAACGCGCAGCGCAGATCACCGTACGTGGATCTCGGTCCACCCGGCGCGTCGTCGACCGCTCCGGGAACGGCCCGGAGCCGGTCACACGGCGTTCATCTTCCGGGGTACCGGAACTAGTCCAGGGCGCCGGCCGGCCGTCCGGTCACCGGCCGCTCCCGCCACAGGCGCAGGGCGGTGTCGACCAGCGGGATCCGGGGCAGAGCGGGCACCGCGTCCAGGTCCTGCCAGGCGGCGAGGTCGGTGGAGCCGTTCACCTCGTGGCGCAGCTCACCGCCGGTGACGCGGCCCTCGTAGACGAGCCGGACGGCGTGGTGGTCGACGGCGCGTCCGAACCGGTCGCGGAAGGCGCGGCGGAAGGAGTCCACGCCGAGCAGCCCGGTCACCTCGATGGTGTAGCCGGTCTCCTCCTCGACCTCACGGCGCACGGTGTCGTAGGGGTCCTCGCCGTGCTCCATGCCGCCGCCGGGCACGACCCACTCGGGGGTGCCGTCCGGGGCGGACGAGCGGGCGAGCAGGATCCGTCCGTCGCGGACGCATATGGCGTAGGCCGCCACCCTCAACTTCTGTCGCACTCCGGGACGTTAACCGATTTCACCGCCTTCGGGACTGATACCCGCAAAACGCATCGGGGGTTTTCCCCATACATCCATTTCGTTTCGGTCAACCCTCCCCAAAGAACATCCCCTTGCGTAAGGCTGTGCGATCGTCCGGGCTCGCAGTTCCGGACCGTGACGACCAGGACCGATCGGCCCCGGTCGTTCCCGCTCGTTCCTTTACCAACAAGGGATGCCGATGAGCCTCACCCCCCAGCGTGACCCGATATCGGGCCGGAGACGCGTGGCGCGCATCGCCGTGGCCGCCGGACTCGTCGCCGCGCTCTCCGCGGCCGGTCCGGTCCCCCTGGCGTTCGCCGCGGACGGCCCGGGTGCCGCCGCCCCGGCCGACCCGGACGTGAAGTCCGCGCACGACAAGCTCGGTTCGGACGACGCGGACCTGCTCGCCGAGGCCAAGGCCGACGGCGACAAGACCGTCACGATGATGGTCGCCACCGCCCCCGGGCAGACCGAGCAGGTCGCCGGGCAGCTGGACGCGGTCGAGGGCGGCACGGTGGGCCGGTCCGACGACAAGCTGGGCTACGTCCGCGCCACCGTCCCGACCTCCGGGGCCGACGCGGCCATCGCGGCCGCCGCCAAGCTCTCCTCGGTGCACGGCATCGACCTGCGCGAGGAGATCCCGCTGGACGACCCGACGCCAAGCGCGGACGCCGCCAAGGGCGCCGCCGCGACGGGCGCGTACCCGGCGCCGGGGAAGAAGACCCCGGCCGAGAACCCGTACAACCCGTCGTTCGAGACGGGCGCGGTCGACTTCGTCGAGGACCACCCGAAGGCCGACGGCCGCGGCATCACCATCGGCATCCTGGACTCCGGCGTCGACCTCGGCCACCCGGCGCTGCAGAAGACCACCACCGGCGAGCGGAAGATCGTCGACTGGGTGACGGCGACGGACCCGGTCGTCGACAACGACAACACCTGGCGCCGGATGGACACCTCCGTCGCGGGCCCCACGTTCACGCACGGCGGCGCGGCCTGGACGGCACCGGCCGGCTCCTACCGGATCAGCACCTTCAAGGAGTCGTACACCACCGGCGGTGACGCGGCGGGCGACGCCAATCGCGACGGCGACACGACCGACGACTGGGGCGTGCTGTACGACCCGGCGGCCGGCACGGTGCGCGTCGACCTGAACGACAACCACGACTTCACCGACGACACCGCGATGAAGCCGTACAAGGACGGCTTCCAGATCGGCTACTTCGGCACCGACGACCCGAAGACGGACGTCGCCGAACGGCAGCCGTTCGTCGTCGAGATCCGCAAGGACGTCGTCCACAACGCGGCCGGCGCCAAGTCCGACTACGTCAACATCGGCGTCATCGAGTCCGAGCACGGCACGCACGTGGCCGGCATCACCGCGGCCAACGGCCTGTTCGGCGGGCAGATGAACGGCGCGGCGCCCGGCGCCAAGCTGGTCTCCTCGCGCGCCTGCACCTGGTCCGGCGGCTGCACCAACGTGGCGCTGACCGAGGGCATGATCGACCTCGTCACCAAGCGCGGCGTCGACATCGTCAACATGTCGATCGGCGGCCTGCCGGCGCTGAACGACGGCAACAACGCCCGCGCCGAGCTGTACACCCGGCTGATCGACACCTACGGCGTCCAGCTGGTGATCTCCGCGGGCAACTCCGGCCCCGGCGCCAACACCATCGGCGACCCGGCCCTGGCCGACAAGGTCATCTCGGTGGGCGCGTCCGTCTCCAAGGAGACCTGGGCCGCCAACTACGGCTCGGTCGTGGAGAAGAAGTACGCGATGATGCCGTTCTCCTCGCGCGGCCCGCGTGAGGACGGCGGCTTCACCCCGACCCTGGTCGCCCCGGGTGCCGCCATCAACACCATCCAGACCTGGCTGCCGGGCGCCCCGGTCGCCGAGGCGGGCTACTCCCTGCCGGCCGGCTACGGCATGCTGCAGGGCACCTCGATGGCCTCCCCGCAGGCCGCCGGCGCCGCCGCGCTGCTGCTGTCGGCCGCGAAGCAGAAGAAGATCGACCTCACCCCGGCCACGCTGCGCACGGCCCTCACCTCCACCGCCGACCACATCAAGGGTGTGCAGGCGTACGAGGAGGGCGCGGGCCTGATGAACGTCCCGGACGCCTGGGACGCCATCCGCGACGGCGCCACCTCCCACGCGTACACGGTCAAGGCCCCGGTCGACACCGCGATCGACGACAAGCTCAAGACCCCCGGCTTCGGCACGGGCCTGTACGACCGTGAGGGCGGCCTGAAGGCCGGCCAGAAGAAGACCTACGAGGTCACCATCACCCGTACGTCCGGTGCCGACAAGGCGATCCGCCACGAGCTGCACTTCGAGAACAACGCGGGCGGCACGTTCCGGATCGTCGGCTCCGACGAGGTGAGGCTGCCGCTGAACCAGCCGGTGACCGTCAAGGTCCAGGCCGCGCCGAAGTCCGCGGGCATCAAGAGCGCGATCCTGGAGGTCGACGACCCGCGCACCGAGGGCATCGACCGGCAGGTCCTGCACACGGTGGTCGTCTCGCAGCCGCTGAAGTACGCCTTCTCCGCGGCGGATTCCGTGCAGCGCAACAGCTCGCGGCACTACTTCGTCACGGTCCCCGAGGGCGCCAAGTCCCTGGAGGTGGCGCTGAGCGGTCTGCAGGACAAGAGCCAGACCCGCTTCATCTCCATCCACCCGTACGGCGTCCCGGCCGACCCGACGTCGACGATCAACTGCTACCCGAACTACCCGAACCCGGCGAACACCTGCCGCCCGGACGTGCGGTCGTACGCGAACCCGCAGCCCGGTGTCTGGGAGATCGAGGTCGAGTCGCGCCGCACGTCGCCGCTGCTCGACAACCCGTACAAGCTGGACGTCGCCGTCCTCGGCGCGGCCTTCGAGCCGGAGACCGTGACCGTGCCCGAGGCGAAGGTCGGCACCCCGGCCACCGCCTCCTGGAAGGTGACGAACGGCTTCGCGGCGATCGACGGCAAGCTGGCCGGCGGCCCGCTGGGCTCGGCCAGGACGGCCCGTCCGTCGATCAAGCAGGGCGAGACGCAGACCACCACGGTCGAGGTGCCCGCGGGCGCCAAGTCGCTGGACGTCGCCATCGGCAACGTCTCGGACGCCGCCGCCGACCTGGACCTCGCGGTCTACGACGCGGCCGGCAACCAGATCGGCAGCTCCGCCGACGGCGACTCGGAGGAGTCGGTCTCCGTGCCCTCCCCGGCCGCCGGCACGTACACGATCAAGGTCGTCGGCTACGGCGTGCCGGCCGGCACCACCGCCTACGACTACCGGGACGTGTTCTTCTCCGCCTCGCTCGGCAGCGTCAGCGTCGACGGCGCGGCGGTGAAGCTCGGCACGGGCGAGTCGGCGACGGTCTCGGGCAGCATCACCGCCGCGGCGCCCGCGCCCGAGGGGCGTGAGTTCTTCGGCCAGGTCCAGCTGCTCAACGCGCGCGGCACGGTCGCGGGCCAGGGCAGCGTGAAGATCGAGAAGGTCGTGCCGTAACCCCCGGGACGACAGGCGAGGGGCGGGTGTCCGGCCGGACACCCGCCCCTTTCTCATGCGCCGCTCACCCCTCCCCGCAGGGGGTGCGGTCCGCCGACGGCAGCGCGGAGGTGATCCAGGCCCGCTCGCGCGCGATCTGCTTCTCCCCCCGGGCCCAGAGGTCCGGGGCCGCTTCGCCGGGCCGGATGCCGACGAGCAGGTGGTCACCCTCGGCCGGCAGGGGCCAGGAACCCTTCGTCAGCGTGAAGGTGATCTCGTCCTCGCCCCGGGCGGGCTTGTAGGAGCGGGTCACGTCCAACGTGACGCGGTCCTCGCCGCCCCCGGGCAGGGGCGTCACGGAGTCGACCGTGCCCTCGACGACCAGCTCGGCGCAGGCCAGGTAGGCCGGGCCGCGCGGGGAGGCGGCCTTGTCCGCGGTGCTCCCGCTCTCGCCGCTCGCCGCGGAGGTGTCGGCCGAGCTCCCCTCGTGCGAGGCGAGCCAGCCCAGGCCCAGTGTCGCGCCGACGAGAGCGGCCGCGACGGCCATCCCGAGGGCGGCGGCCCGGAATCCCGGATGCCGGGACCACGTCCCGGCACCTGCCGCGGTCCGTGGACCCGCGCCGCCCCCGCGCCCCGGCCCCTGCCCGGCGCCCCGCGGGCCGCGCCCGGCGACGGCCCGCCGGGGCCACGGGCGCGGACGCGCCGCGCGCGGCGCCCCGGGCGGACGCGCCGCCTCCCCCGCGTCCGCCAGCGCGTCCCCGATGAGGGCGAGCTGCTCGCGCAGCAGGGCCACGTCCGCCCGGGCCGCGCGGTGCTCCGCCCGGGCCCCGGGCCCGGCGTCCCCGGGCAGCGGCTCGCCGGTGAGGGCGGCCATCAGCGGGTCCCTGTCCGCACCACCCGCCTCGCTGTCGTAGCCGGACACGTCACACCACCTCGTCCTCGTGCAGGCGGGCGCGCAGGGCGCGTACCGCCGTGTGCAGCCGGCTCTTGACCGTGCCCTCCGGGACGCCGAGCTGCTCGGCGATGGAGCGCACCGGCAGATCGGCGTAGAAACGCAGCACGACGACCTGCCGCTGGGCGGCCGGCAGCTCGTCCAGGCCCTGGGCGACCGCGACGGACAGCACGCTGGTGTCCTCCCCGGAGGGGTGCGCCGGCTGCCGCAGCGCGGCCAGCCGCTCCCCGAGCCGCTCCTGGCGGCGCTTGGCCCGGTGCCAGTCCATGGCCAGGTTGGAGGCGACGACCGCCGCCCACGCCGAGACGTCCCGCGGCGCCTCCCGGCCGCTGGCCGCCCGCTCCAGCAGCCGCAGGCGGACCTGCTGTACCCCGTCCGGCAGGTCCGCCTGCGGCACTCCGCCGAGTGCGAGCACCGCCCGCACGCGGCGTTCCTGTGCCGCGTCGAGCGGATCGTCGTCGGCGTGCCCCTCCCGGCCGCGCCGGGCCCTTCCGCGCAGCAGCACAAGCCACCCCCCTCACCGTGTTTGTCCTACGACGCCGGCACGGCCCGGAACGTTCGGCCGCGCGCGCGTGAGTTTCCGCCGCGGCGGCAGAGGCATACGTCACACTCCCGTGTGGCCGGAACCGGCATGGGCAGGCGAGCTTGCGGCGCACGACCCCGACGGGATGAATTCCTGCAGTTCAGCGGGGTCGACACCGCAGGTCCGCAACCATCGGGCGGGACGCCCCGTCCCACTCCCCGGGCAGACCGGGGAAAGAAGTGGACAGACGGGGCGTGGTCGGCCGCATGATGGAAAAGCCTCGGCCAAGCAACGAGCACGTGAAGAGACGCAGGAGAGGGAGTCACCGTGAGGGTCGGAATCGTCGGAGCCACCGGACAGGTGGGCACGGTCATGCGCAGGATCCTCACGGAGCGGAACTTCCCGGTCACCGAGCTGCGCCTGTTCGCCTCGGCCCGCTCGGCGGGCACGGAGCTGGACGGCGTGACGGTGGAGGACGCGGCGACCGCCGACTACACCGGCCTGGACATCGTGCTGTTCTCCGCGGGCGGTGCCACGTCCCGGGCGCTGGCGGAGAAGGTCGCCTCCCAGGGCGCCGTCGTGATCGACAACTCCTCCGCCTGGCGCAAGGACCCCGAGGTCCCGCTGGTCGTCTCCGAGGTCAACCCGCACGCGATCGCGAACCGCCCCAAGGGCATCATCGCCAACCCGAACTGCACGACGATGGCCGCGATGCCGGTCCTGCGTCCGCTGCACGCCGAGGCGGGCCTCGAAGCCCTCGTCGTCGCCACCTACCAGGCGGTCTCCGGTTCGGGTCTCGCGGGCGTGGCCGAGCTGCACGGCCAGGTGCAGAAGGTCGCCGCCGACGCCGACAAGCTCACCCACGACGGCGAGGCGGTCGACTTCCCGGAGCCCGGCGTCTACAAGCGCCCCATCGCCTTCAACGTGCTGCCGCTGGCCGGCTCGATCGTCGACGACGGCCTGAACGAGACCGACGAGGAGCAGAAGCTCCGCAACGAGTCCCGCAAGATCCTGGAGATCCCCGGGCTGAAGGTCTCCGGCACCTGCGTGCGCGTCCCGGTCTTCTCCGGCCACTCCCTCCAGGTCAACGCCCGCTTCGCCCGCCCGATCACCCCGGAGCGCGCCACGGAGCTGCTCAGGGACGCCCCGGGCGTCGAGCTCTCCGACATCCCCACCCCCCTCCAGGCCGCCGGCAAGGACCCGTCCTACGTCGGCCGCATCCGCGGCGACGAGACGGTGGAGCACGGCCTGTCGTTCTTCGTCTCCAACGACAACCTCCGCAAGGGCGCGGCGCTGAACGCCGTGCAGATCGCGGAGCTGGTGGCGGCGGAGCTGTCCGCCCGGTAGGACGCCGGCGCCGCACACGTCGCGGGGCGGTCCCCCCTGCCGGGGTGGCCGCCCCGAGCGCTGTCCGGGGGCCGCCTCGGTCAGGGCCTGCGCACCTCGTACAGGAAGCACCCGTACTCCACGGCCCGCACGTGCACGAGCGCCACGTCCGGGTCCGCGAACGCCTCCGCGAAGGCCGGCTGGAACCGCCCGGCCTCCTCGACCAGCCGTCCGCCGAGGATGCGCCCGCCGGCCGAGTAGCGGCGGACGACGCGAGGGCTGTTGGTGAAGGGCAGGGCGGTGGTGTCCGGCCCCGGGCAGTCGTCGGCGTGGAGGAAGACCGGGCCCTGTTCGTCGTACGGGCCCGGGTCGGCCCCGGTGGCGGCCGCCCAGCGGCGCAGCGGTGCGTAGGAGACCAGGGCGATGCGCTCGCCCGGCCGGCTGCGGCGCAGGCAGCAGCGGAGCGGGGCGCCGCCCTCATGGTCGGTGAAGCCGGCCGTGGGACGGCCCGCGTCGTCGGTGGTGCGCAGTTCCTTCGCAGCCCTGGGGTCGATGGGGCGCGCGGTGTACGTCGTCATGGTTCTCAGGGTCGTGCGCGCGGGGCCGGGTCACCGGCGGTTTCCGGACGGCGCGTTCCCCCGGGCCGTCCGGCCCGGGCCACCGCGGGCAGGGCGAGCAGCGCCAGGGCGCCGCCCGCGCAGAGCACCGCGTCGGGGCCGAGGGCGTCGGCGGTGCGGCCACCGGTGAAGGCGCCCAGCGCGATGGCCGTGTTGAAGACGCCGGCGAAGAGCGCCGAGCCCGCCTCCCGGGCGCCGGGCGCCGCCGCCGACAGCCAGGTCTGCGCGGAGACCGAGACGCCCCCGTAGACCAGGCCCCACAGCACGAGCAGGGCCGTGGCGGCGGCCGGCGAGCCCGCCGCCGGGATCAGCAGCGGGATCAGCGTGCCGAGGCCGGCGGCGACGAGGAGCAGGGCCCGGCGCGGGTCCCGGGTGGCCAGGGCGCCGCCCGCGAAGGTGCCGGCCACCCCGGCCAGGCCGTATCCGAGCAGCAGCGCACCGGCCGTGTCCGCACCGAGCCCGGGGACCCGGTCCAGCACCGGCCGGACGTAGGTGTAGGCCGTGAAGTGACCGGTCACCAGCAGCGCCACGGCCGACAGGCCGCGCGCCACACCGGGCGTCCGCAGCAGGGCCCGGAACGTGCCGAGCCGGACCGGGCTGCCGGGCGGCAGCGGGGGCAGGGTGCGGAACAGGGCCGCCGCGACGGCCGGGGCCAGGGCGGCGAGGGCCGCGAAGGCCCAGCGCCAGCCCGTGAGGGATCCGAGGACGGTGCCCGCGGGGACGCCCAGCACGGAGGCGACCGCTATCCCGCTGAAGATCAGCGCGGTCGCCCGGCCCGCCCGCTGCGGCACCAGCCGCGCGCCCAGCCCGGCCGCGATCGCCCACACCCCGCCGATGCACACCCCGACCAGGGCGCGGGCGAACAGCAGGACGGCGATGTGCGGGGCGAGCGCGGACAGCAGGTTGGCGGCCGTGAGCAGGAGCAGCAGCGCGCACAGGACGGTGCGCCGGTCGGCGCGGCGGGCCGCGACCGGCAGCAGGGGCGCGCTCGCCGCGGCGACGAGGCCGGGCAGGGTGACGGTGAGCCCCGCGGTGCCGGCGGAGACGTGCAGGCCGGTGCCGAGCGCGGTGAGCAGTCCGACCGGGAGCATCTCGGTGGTGACGACGCAGAAGGTGGCGGCGGCGAGGGCGAGGACGGCGGGCCAGGGGCGTCCGGGGCCGGCCGGGGCGGTCTTCCGGTGGGTGCCGGTGGAGGTGGTGGAGGGCATGCCTCCACCCTTTTGCGACGCCCCTGCGGGAACAACGGCGAAGTGCTCACCCTTCCATGAGCGGGACTGATCGATGCGCAGGGGGAGGGCGGCCGCCGTGGCGGGGCTGGAGTTGCGGGAACTGGAGTGCTTCCTGGTGCTGGCCGAGGAGTTGCACTTCGGGCGGACGGGAGAGCGGCTGTACGTGTCGCAGAGCCGGGTGAGCCAGCTGGTGAGCGCGCTGGAGCGCCGGGTGGGCGGGCGGCTGGTGCACCGCACGAGCCGCCGGGTCGCCCTGACCCCGCTCGGGGAGCGGTTCCTGGCGCGGCTGCGTCCGGCCTACGCGGGGCTGCGCGACGCCGTGGAGGACGCGCGGGCCGCCGCCCTGGGGGTCGGGGGCCGTCTGCGGATCGGTTTCCAGGGCACGGCGGACACCCTGCTGACGGCGGCGGTGCGGGACTTCGGGGCGGCCCGCCCGCAGTGCGCGGTGGACCTGGTGGAGATCCCGCTCGCGGATCCCTTCGGCGCGGTGCGTGAGGGAGTGGTGGACGCGGCGGTGGTCCTGCTGCCCGTCGAGGAGCCGGACCTGGTGCTGGGGCCGGTGTTCTCGCGCCGGCCGCAGACCGTCGCGGTCGCCCGGGACCACCCCTTCGCGTCCCGTGCCACGGTGCCGGCGGCGGAGGTGGCGAAGGCGCCGCTGGTCACGGCGGCGCCCCCGGCCCCGGTGTACTGGCGCGCCGCCCACGCCCCCTCCGCCGTCCCGGGCCCGGCGGTGACCACCCTGCAGGAGGGCCTGACGCAGGTCGCCGCCGGGCGCGCGGGCATGCTCCTGTGCCGCCCCACGGCCGCCTACCACCGGCGGGCGGACGTGGTGTTCGTGCCGGTGGAGGGCCTCGCGGAGTCGGCGCTCGGCCTGGTGTGGCACCGGGACGGGGAGTCGGCGGCGGTGTCGGCGTTCGCCCGCGCGCTCGCCGCCCGAGGGGTATCCCTACAAGACACCGAGGTCGTCGCCTGACGCCGAGCCGCCGTGGAAAGATGGCGCAACCCACCCATAACGAGGAGATGACCGCGTGCCTGGCACAAACCTGACCCGCGAAGAGGCGCAGCAGCGGGCGCAGCTGCTCACCGTTGACTCGTACGAGATCGAACTCGACCTCTCCGGCGCGCAGGAGGGCGGCACCTACCGGTCCGTCACCACGGTGCGCTTCGACGTCGACGCCGACAACGGCGCGGAGTCGTTCATCGACCTGGTCGCTCCGGCCGTGCACGAGGTGACGCTGAACGGGGACTCCCTCGACCCCGCCGAGGTCTTCGCGGACTCCCGGATCGCCCTGCCGGGCCTGCTCCGGGGCCGCAACATCCTCCGGGTGGTCGCCGACTGCGCGTACACCAACACCGGCGAGGGTCTGCACCGGTTCGTCGACCCGGTCGACGACCAGGCCTACCTCTACACCCAGTTCGAGGTGCCGGACGCCCGCCGGGTCTTCGCGAGCTTCGAGCAGCCGGATCTGAAGGCGACCTTCCGGTTCACCGTGAAGGCGCCCGAGGGCTGGACCGTCATCTCCAACTCGCCCACCCCGGAGCCCCAGGACAACGTCTGGGCGTTCGAGCCGACGCCCCGGATCTCGACGTACATCACGGCGCTGATCGCCGGCCCCTACCACTCGGTGCACAGCGTGTACGAGAAGGACGGCCAGTCCGTCCCGCTCGGCATCTACTGCCGCCCCTCGCTCGCCGAGTACCTCGACTCGGACGCGATCTTCGAGGTGACCCGGCAGGGCTTCGAGTGGTTCCAGGAGAAGTTCGACTACGCGTACCCGTTCGAGAAGTACGACCAGCTGTTCGTGCCGGAGTTCAACGCGGGCGCGATGGAGAACGCGGGCGCGGTGACCATCCGCGACCAGTACGTGTTCCGCTCGAAGGTGACGGACGCGGCGTACGAGGTGCGCGCGGAGACCATCCTGCACGAGCTGGCCCACATGTGGTTCGGCGACCTCGTGACCATGGAGTGGTGGAACGACCTGTGGCTGAACGAGTCGTTCGCCACCTACACCTCGATCGCCTGCCAGGCCGCCGCGCCCGGCTCGCGCTGGCCGCACTCGTGGACGACGTTCGCGAACTCGATGAAGACGTGGGCGTACCGGCAGGACCAGCTGCCCTCCACGCACCCGATCATGGCGGACATCCGCGACCTGGACGACGTGCTGGTCAACTTCGACGGCATCACGTACGCCAAGGGTGCCTCCGTGCTGAAGCAGCTCGTCGCCTATGTGGGTGAGGACGAGTTCTTCCGGGGCGTGCAGGCGTACTTCAAGGCGCACGCCTTCGGCAACACGCGCCTGTCGGATCTGCTGGGCGCGCTGGAGGAGACCTCCGGCCGCGACCTGAAGACCTGGTCGGGGAAGTGGCTGGAGACGGCCGGCATCAACGTGCTGCGCCCGGAGATCGAGACGGACGCGGACGGGATCGTGACGTCGTTCGCGATCCGTCAGGAGGCCCCGGCCCTGCCCGCCGGCGCCAAGGGCGAGCCGACCCTGCGCCCGCACCGGATCGCCGTCGGCCTGTACGAGCTGGACGAGGACAGCGGCAAGCTGGTCCGCACCGAGCGCGTCGAGCTCGACGTCGACGGTGAGCTGACGGCCGTCCCGCAGCTGTCCGGCAGGCGCCGCCCGGCCGTCGTCCTGCTCAACGACGACGACCTGTCGTACGCGAAGGTCCGCCTGGACGAGCGGTCCCTGGCCGTGGTCACCGAGCACCTGGGCGACTTCGAGTCCTCCCTGCCGCGCGCCCTGTGCTGGGCGTCGGCCTGGGACATGACCCGCGACGCGGAACTGGCGGCGCGCGACTACCTGTCGCTGGTGCTGTCCGGCATCGGCAAGGAGTCCGACATCGGTGTCGTGCAGTCGCTGCAGCGGCAGGTGAAGCTGGCCATCGACCTGTACGCCGACCCGGCCGCCCGCGAGACCCTGCTGGCCCGCTGGACCGACGCAACGCTGGCCCACCTGCGCTCCGCGGCGCCCGGCGGCGACCACCAGCTGGCGTGGGCGCGCGCGTTCGCGGCGACGGCCCGCACGCCGGAGCAGCTGGACCTGCTGGAGGCGCTGCTGGACGGTTCGCAGACGATCGAGGGCCTGGTCGTCGACACGGAGCTGCGGTGGTCGTTCGTGCAGCGGCTGGCGGCGGTCGGCCGGTTCGACGAGGCGGAGATCGCGGCCGAGTACGACCGCGACCGCACGGCGGCCGGTGAGCGGCACGCGGCCACGGCCCGCGCGGCCCGTCCCACGGCGGAGGCCAAGGCGGAGGCGTGGGCGTCCGTCGTCGACTCCGACAAGCTGCCGAACGCCGTGCAGGAGGCGGTCATCGGCGGTTTCGTCCAGACCGACCAGCGCGAGCTGCTCGCCCCGTACACGGAGCGGTACTTCGAGGTGGTGAAGGGCATCTGGGAGTCCCGCTCCCACGAGATGGCCCAGCAGATCGCCGTCGGCCTCTACCCGACCGTGCAGGTGTCCCAGGAGACCCTCGACCGGACGGACGCCTGGCTGGCGTCCGCGGAGCCGAACGCGGCCCTGCGCCGCCTGGTCTCGGAGTCCCGCGCGGGCGTCGAGCGTGCCCTGCGGGCCCAGCGCGCGGACGCGGCGGCGGCCGGGCAGTAGCGGAGTCACCCCACGGCACCAGCGAGGGGCGTCCGGCGTGTGCCGGGCGCCCCTCGCGCCGTCCGTGGCCGCTTCCCCGGCCGCCCCGCTACCGTCGCGCCGTGCCGGCGGCCGCGCGGACCTCCTTCGGGCGCGCGGCCTCGCCCGCCCCGTCCCGTGCCACGTCCCCGGTGGCGCCCGGGCCGCCGCGCCCGGTGAACTGCCCCGCCACCGTCGCCCCGAGCGCCAGGGCCATGCCCACCAGCTGCACCGGGGTCAGGGCCTGCCCGAACGCCGCCCAGCCGACGACCGCCGCGGTCAGCGGGGAGAGCGGCCCGAGGAAGGTGACCTGCGTGGCGGTCATGCGGCCGATGCCGCGGAACCACAGCCAGTACGCGACGGCCGTGTTGGCCAGGGCGAGGTAGAGGTAGCCGCCGGCGGCCCGCCCGTCCAGGGCCGGGGGCGCGCCCTCCACCAGGAAGGCGAGCGGCGCGATCAGCAGGCCGCCCGCGGTCAGCTGCCAGCCGGTGAGCGCCAGCGGTCCGACCCCGGCGGGGCGTCCCCAGCGCTGGGTGAGGACCGTTCCGGCGGACATGGAGACGGTGGCGGCGAGGGCCGCGAGCACACCGAGCGCGTCCAGCGCCCCGGCGGCGCGCAGCACCACGAGGCTCACGCCGAACGCGGCCACGGCCCCGGTGAGCAGGGTGCGCCGGGTCGGCCGCTGCCCGAGCAGCACCGCCGAGAGCCCGGCGACGAACAGGGGTCCCGCCGAGCCGACGACCGCCGCAAGACCGCCGGGCAGCCGGTAGGCGGAGAGGAACAGCAGCGGGAAGAAGGCGCCGATGTTCAGCGCGCCGAGCGCGGCCGCCTTCCCCCACCAGGCGCCGCGCGGCAGCGTCCGGGCGAGGGCGAGCAGCAGCAGGCCCGCGGGCAGGGCGCGCATCAGGCCGGTGAACAGCGGGCGGTCGGCCGGGAGGAACTCGGTGGTGACCGCGTAGGTGGTGCCCCAGGAGACGGGGGCCAGGGCGGTGAGGGCGATGAGAGCCGGGCGGGGGACGGCCATGGGAGATACCCTTCGACTAGGTCGGCAGGAAGTAGCTTAGCGCTAAGCAACTTTCCGTCAAGCTACTTTCTTGCGGGTGACCCGGTGGGAGCCGATACTCCTGCCATGAGCGAAGCGGAGCAGCGCAGGGACCCCGTCGACGCGATCATCGAGCAGTGGGCGCGGGTCAGGCCCGACCTCGACACCACCGCCATGGAGGTCTTCGGCCGGATCAACCGGATCGCGCACGCGATGGGCGAACGCGCCACGAAGGTCTACGCGGAGTTCGGCATCTCCCGCGGCGAGTTCGACGTCCTGGCGACCCTGCGCCGCTCCGGGGAGCCCTACACGCTCTCGCCCCGGCAGCTCTCGGCCACGCTGATGCTCACCACCGGCGGCATGACCGGACGGCTCGACAAACTGGAGCGCGCCGGGCTGCTGCGCCGCTCCCCCGACCCGCACGACCGGCGCGGGCTGCGCGTGACGCTCACCGACGAGGGCCTCGCCCTGGTCGACGAGGCGGTCGGGGCGGGACTGGCCGTGCAGACGCAGGCGCTGTCGGCGCTCGACGCCGACCGGGCCGGCCGGCTGGCGGACCTGCTGCGGGACCTGCTGACGGGCGCGGACCGCCCCTGACACACCGAGGGCGCCGTCGCGGTGACCGCGACGGCGCCCTCGGTGGAAATCCCTCGGTCAGGCCTTGACTTCGGTCTGCGCGTCGGCCTTGGTGGTGATGTTGGAGCTCGTCGGGTCCTTCTTCTTGTGCGACTTGTCGCCGACCATCACCAGTCCGGCGATGACCAGGTAGAGCACGATCGGGGCCACGACGAAGAGGCCCAGCGTCTCGATGACGCTCAGGCCCGTGCCGGGGTCGTCACCGTCGTCGCGGGTGAGCGCGGAGGCGGGGGACGACATGAGCAGCATCATCAGCGTCGTTCCGGCTGCCAGGGCGCCGGCGCGCAGGGCGTTCTTCTTGTCCACGGTGTCAAAGTATCCAACGCCGCCCGCGCCCGCGCGCCCGGGGTGCCGTAAGGGGCGCGGTCTCAGGGTCCGGCCTCCCTCAGCACCTCCATCAGCGCGTGCAGCCGCGGCGAGGCCGCCAGCTCCTCCAGCGTCACCGGACGGCCCTCGGCGTCCGCGATGGGCAGGCGCCAGTTCGGGTACTGGTCCCACGTCCCCGGGAGGTTCTGCGGGCGGCGGTCGCCGACCCCGTCCGGCAGCCAGACGCCGACCATGCGGGCCGGGGTGCGCAGCAGGAAGCGGTGCACGGCCTGGATCTCGGCCTCCTCCGAGGAGGCGTCGGAGCCGCCGCCGGTGCCGTGCAGCAGGCCAAGCTCCGAGAGCAGGGACAGCCACTCCGCCGTGTCGGCGGCGGCCTCGGCGCGCTCCTCGCGCAGCGGGCGGGTCAGCAGGCCGAGGCTGTCGCGCAGCTCCACGTGCTCGCCGGTCAGGCGGGCCGCGGTGGAGGGCAGGTCGTGGGTGGTGGCGGTGGCCAGGCAGTCGGCGCGCCAACTCTCGGGCGGCAGGGGGCGGCCGTCGCCCTCCCAGTCGCGTTCGAACCAGAGCACGGACGTGCCGAGCACCCCGCGCTCGCGCAGCGCCTCGCGCACCCCGGGCTCGACGGTGCCGAGGTCCTCGCCGATCACCAGCGCCCCGGCCCGGGAGGCCTCCAGGACCAGGACGGCGAGCATGGCCTCGGCGTCGTAGCGGACGTAGGTGCCCTCGGTGGGCGGGTGGCCCTGGGGGACCCACCACAGGCGGAACAGGCCCATGACGTGGTCGATGCGCAGGGCCCCGGCGTAGCGGAAGAGGGCGCGCAGCAGCTCGCGGAAGGGCGCGTAGCCGGAGTCGGCCAGCCGGTCGGGCCGCCAGGGGGGCAGGCCCCAGTCCTGGCCGCGGGCGTTGAAGGCGTCCGGCGGGGCGCCGACGGACATGCCGGCCGCGAAGTGGTCCTGCTGCGCCCAGGCGTCGGCACCGGCGGGGTGCACGCCGACCGCCAGGTCGTGGACGATCCCGACGGGCATGCCCGCCTCGCGGGCGGCGCGCTGCGCGGCGGTCAGCTGGGTGTCGGTGAGCCAGGCGAGCCGGGACCAGAAGTCGACCCGGTCCATCAGGCCGTTGCGGGCGCGGGTCGTCTCGGCCGAGCGGGGGTCGCGCAGGCCGGTGGGCCAGCGGTGCCAGTCCGGGCCGTGCACCTCGGCGAGCGCGCACCAGGTGGCGTGGTCCTCCAGGGCCCGGCCCTGTTCGGCGAGGAAGTCGCAGTAGGCGGCGCGCCTGCCGGGGCCGAGGGGGACCGCGCAGATCAGTTCGAGCGCCTCGCGCTTGAGCTCCCACACGGCGTCCCGGTCGATCAGGGCGCCCTTGTGCAGCACCGTCTCGCGCAGCCGGGCCGCCCGCTCCAGCAGGGCCCGCAGTCGGTCGGGGTCCTCGACGTGGGCGGCCTCGGGGACGTCCTCGATCCGCAGGTGCACCGGGTCGGGGAAGCGGCGTGAGGAGGGGCGGTAGGGCGAGGGGTCGGTGGGGGCGCCCGGCACGGCCGCGTGCAGCGGGTTGACCTGGACGAAGCCGGCGCCCAGCGACCGCCCGGCCCAGCCGGCCAGTTCGGCCAGGTCCCCGAGGTCGCCCATGCCCCAGGAACGCCGGGACAGCAGGGAGTAGAGCTGGACGAGGAGCCCGTACGAACGGCCGGCCGCGGCGGGCAGGCGCTCCGGCGCGACGATCAGGTGGGCGTCGGCGGTGCGGCCGTCGGGGGCCGTGGCGGTCAGCCGGTGGACGCCGGGCGGGAGGTGTTCGGCGGAGGCGCGGGTCTCGCCCTGCTCGGTCCCGACGCGCAGCCGGGTCCCCTCGGGGAGGGCGGTGAGGGCGGCCGGCGGGTGCGTGCCCCAGGCGACGACGGTGGGCGGGAGCAGCCGCGCGCCCAGCTCCCGCTCGCGGGCGGCGAGCGCGGCGCGGACGGCGCCGGGCGTGCTCGCGTCCACGCCGAGAGCGGCCAGGGCGAGGGTGACCGCGGTGGCCGAGGCGGCGACCGTGCGGTCCGGGGAGGGACTGTAGGAAGGGGCCACGCCGTGCAGGGCGGCGAGGCGGGACAGGTCCTCGGAGAGCGGTTCGGCCGGCCGGGGAGCGGTCATCTAGAGCCTCGTGTGGTCCGGGACGAAGGCGGGGGGCTCGCTGGTCAGCGGGGCGGCTTCGGCGAGCGGCGGCTCGCTGGTGAGGGGCTCGGCGTCGGGCAGCGGCGGCTCGCTGGTCAGCGGCGGCTCGGTGCAGGCGCTCTCGGAGCTGAAGACGCAGTACTGCGGGTCGTAGTGGCGGGGCTCGTCGAGATCGGCGGACGGGTCGTCCGCCACGGGTTTGGACGGGGCCGGGAGCGGAAGGAAAGTCATCGCAGCCACGGGGGCCTCCTCGTCGGGTACGGCTTGCGGGTCATCGCAGCCCTACCCAGTCGGCGCGGGCGCAGACGCCCTTCGCCGAACATCGTGCTCCTGCTCACACTTCGCTCCCCTCCACAGGTTCCATATTCCGGCAAAAGCAGTCACATCGGCCACTCTCGTTGACACCCTCGCGGAGCGGGTGATGGGCTCGTTCCGCCGGTCGAACACACCTGGAGCCGGCCTGTGGGACTGCGGCACGGGAAGCGGGCGGCGGCCCTCGCGGTCGCCGTCCTGGCCGGAAGCCTCGGGGCCGCGCCCGCCGCGGTGGCGGCTCCGGCCCCGCCCGGCCCGGCCGCGGCGCCGGCCCCCGGCATCACCGGCGCGGACCCGTCCGTGTGGCCGCGCCCGCAGTCCCTGCGCGGCAACGGCGCCCCTGTCGCCGTGCCGGACGAGGTCGCGCTGCTTTCCGATGCGCACGCCGATCCGTACGCCCTCGACGCGCTGCGCGCGCTCCTGCGGCACGCCGGGGCGCGCCGGATCACGGACACTGCCGGGCCGGGCGCCCTGGTCGTGCGCGCGCGGACGCGGCCCGCCCGCCCGGGCGACCGGCACGCCCTGCCCTCCGAGGGTTACGAACTGACCGTGGGCGCGAGCGGCGTCAGCCTCACCGGCACCGGCCCGGACGGGCTGTTCCACGCCGTGCAGACCCTGCGTCAGCTGCTGCGCCCGGACGGCACCCTCGCGGCGGCCGTGGTGCGCGACTGGCCCGGCACCGCCGTACGCGGGGTCACCGAGGGCTTCTACGGGACCGCGTGGACGCACCGGCAGCGCCTGGCACAGCTCGACTTCCTGGGGCGCACCAAGCAGAACCGCTACCTGTACGCCCCGGGTGACGACCTGTACCGGCAAGCCCGCTGGCGCGAGCCCTACCCGGCGGCGCAGCGGGCCGCGTTCCGGGAGCTGGCCAAGCGGGCGCGCCGCAACCACGTCACACCCGGCTGGGCGGTGGCCCCGGGCCAGGCGATGTGCTTCGCCTCCGACGCCGACGTGCGGGCGCTGACGCGGAAGCTGGACGCCATGTGGGCGCTGGGGTTCCGGTCCTTCCAGCTCCAGTTCCAGGACGTCAGCTACAGCGAGTGGCACTGCGCGGCGGACGCCGGCCGGTACGGGTCCGGGCCGGAGGCGGCCGCCCGGGCGCAGGCGCGGGTGGCGAACGCGGTCGCCCGGCACCTGGAGCGAGAACACCCCGGTGCCGCCGGGCTGTCGCTCATGCCGACCGAGTACTACGCGGACGGCACGACCGACTACCGCAGGGCCCTGGCACGGGCCCTGGCGGAGGGCGTCGAGGTGGCGTGGACGGGCGTCGGGGTGGTCCCCCGCACCATCACGGGCCGCGAACTGGCCGAGGCGCGGCGGGCGTTCGCACACCCGCTGGTCACGATGGACAACTACCCGGTCAACGACTACGCGCCCGGCCGCCTCTTCCTCGGCCCCTACCAGGGCCGCGAGCCGGCCGTCGCGGCCGGCTCCGCCGCGCTGCTCGCCAACGCCATGCAGCAGCCGGAGGCGTCCCGCATCCCGCTGTTCACCGCCGCCGACTACGCCTGGAACCCGCGCGGCTACCGGCCCGGGGAGTCCTGGCGGGCCGCGATCGCCGACCTGGCGGGCGGGGACCGGCGGCGCGAGCAGGCCCTGGCGGCGCTCGCCGGGAACGACGCGTCGTCGGTGCTGGACGGCGAGGAGTCGGCGTACCTGCGCCCGCTGACCGAGGCCTACTGGCGTTCCCGCGCGACGGGCGGGGCGGGCGGCGAGGAGGCCGCGCGGCGGCTGCGGCAGGCCTTCGCGGTGCTGCGCGAGCTGCCCGGCCGGCTGGCGGGCACGGGCCTGGGCGCGGAGGTCGCGCCCTGGGCGGAGCAGTTGTCCCGCTACGGCGAGGCGGGCACGGCCGCGCTCGGCATGCTGGACGCGCAGCGCGCCGGGGACGCGGCGGCGGCCTGGACGGCGTACCGCAGGCTCGGGGTCCTGCGGGACCGTCTCCAGTCGGCTCCCGTCGAGGTCGGCACGGACGTCCTGGACGCCTTCCTGCAGCGGGCGCAGAAGTCGTACACGGCGTGGTCGGGCATCGACCACGAGCCGCCGCGCAGCCCCGGAGACGGCCGCACCCTGCGGTTCCCGCACGCGCGTGCGCTGACCACCGTGACGGTCCTGTCCGAGCCGGGCACGGAGGGCCGGGTCGAGGTGCGCGTCCCCGGCCGGGGCTGGCGTGAGGTGGGGCGGCTGGACGCGTCGGGGGCGACCGAGGTGCGGCTGCCGGGCGGGGCGCGGGCCGGGCAGACGGTGGAGGCGGTGCGGGTCGGCGGCCCCGCACCGTCCCGGGTGCGCCATCTCGTCCCCTGGTTCGCCGACGCGCCCGCCATCTCCCTCGGCCTGGACCGGGACCGGGTGGACGTGGAGACCGGCCGCACCGAGCGGCTGACGGCGCGGCTGGAGTCCCTGCGGCCGGCCGACGCGCGCGGCAGGCTCACCGCCGAGGCGCCGCGGGGCGTCCGGGTGCGGGTGCCGGGGGGCGAGTCGGCCGTACCGCGCGGCACGACCGTCGAGGTGCCGGTCGAGGTGACCGTCGACCGCGGCGCCCCGACGCGGTCCTACGACGTCCGGCTGCGCTTCGCGGGAGCGGCCCGCACGCTCACCGTCCGGGCGTTCCCGCCCACCGGGGGACCCGATCTGGCCCGCGCCAGAACGGCCCGTTCCGCGGCCGACGAGACGCCCGCCTTCCCCGCGTCGGCGGCCATCGACGGCGACCCGGGCACCCGCTGGTCCTCCCCGGCCGACGACGGGGCCTGGTGGCAGGTCGAGCTGCCCCGGCCGGCGCGGCTCGGACGGGTCGTGCTGCGCTGGCAGGACGCGCACCCCTCCGCCTACCGCGTCCAGGTCTCGCCGGACGGCCGCCGCTGGCGGACGGCGGCCGCGGTGCGGGACGGCCGGGGCGGCGTCGAGAGCGTCCGCATGGACGAACGGGACGTGCGCTTCGTCCGCGTCCAGGGCGAGAAGCGGGCCACGCCGTACGGGTACTCGCTGTGGTCGGCGGAGGTGTACGCGGTCACGGAGTGAGCCCGGTCCGGTCCCCGGTGAAGGCGGACCCGATCTTTTCCGCGGCCGACTATTCACTCAGTACATGTACTGAGTACATAATGAGCCGCATGAGCACCCGCCACATCCTGCTGGGCCTGCTCGCCACGGGTCCGAGCCACGGCTACGACCTCAAGCGACGCCATGACGAACGCTTCCCGCAGGCCCGCCCACTGGCCTACGGGCAGGTCTACACGACCCTCCAGCGCCTCGTCCGCGACGGTCTCGCCGAGATCGACGGCACCGACTCGGACGGCGGCCCGGAGCGGACGACCTACCGCTCGACCGACGAGGGGACGCGCGAGCTGTCCCGCTGGGCCGCGCAGACCGCGCCGCCCGCGCCCTTCGTGGCCAATGAGATCTTCGCGAAGGTCGTGGTCGCGATCCTCTCCGGCGGCGACCCGGCCGGTTACCTGAGCGCCCAGCGCGCCGCCCACATGGAGCGGATGCGGGAGCTGACGGCCCTCAAGGCCGCCCCGGGCACCGACCTGGCGACCGTGCTCTCGGCCGACTACGCCCTCAACCACCTCGACGCCGACCTCCGCTGGATGACCACCACGGCGGCCCGGCTCACCACCCTGACCGCGGAGGTCGAAGGACCATGAACGAACCCGTGCCCCTCCTCATGGCCCGTGGCCTGACCAAGGCACACGGCAGGACGCCCGCCCTGCGCGGCGCCCGCGTCGACCTGCGCGCCGGGGAGATCCTCGCCGTGACCGGCCCGAGCGGCAGCGGCAAGTCGACGCTGCTGCACTGCCTGGCCGGGATCGTGCGCCCGGACGAGGGCTCCGTGACGTACGACGGACAGCGGCTGGAGGACCTGCCCGAGCAGCGGCTGAGCGCGCTGCGGCGCACCGAGTTCGGCGTGGTGTTCCAGTTCGGCCAGCTCGTCCCCGAGCTGACGGTCCTGGACAACGTCGCCCTGCCCCTGCTGCTGGCCGGCACCGGCCGGGCCGCCGCCCGGGCCCGGGCCGGTGAGTGGCTGGAGCGCTTCGGGGTGCGCGGGCAGGGGGAGCTGCGCCCGGGTGAGCTGAGCGGCGGCCAGGCCCAGCGGGCGGCACTGGCCCGAGCCCTGGTCACCGGGCCGAGGGTGGTCTTCGCCGACGAGCCGACGGGGGCGCTGGACTCCCTCGCGAGCGAGCACGTCATGACGGCCCTGGTGCACACGGCCCGCGAGTCCGGCACGGCGGTGCTGCTGATCACGCACGACGCCCAGGTGGCGGCGTACGCGGACCGCGAGGTCCAGCTGCGGGACGGGGCCGTGGCGGGGCTCGGGGTGACGGCATGAGGGCGCTGCGCGCGGATCTGCGGCTCGCCTGGGAGCTCACGCGCGGTGCGGACCGCGGGGAGTGGTGGCGGGCGGCGCTCACGGCGCTGGGCGCGGCGCCGGCGACGGCGCTCGCCCTCGCGGCCGTCGTCCTGGCGTCGCTGCGCGGCAGCCGGCCGCTCCCGTTCGCCGCGGGCATCCTCGACCAGCCCGGCACCCGGGCCGGGGTGGTGCTCGGGCTGCTGCTCCTGCTCCTGCCGGTGCTCGGGTTCGTCGGCCAGTGCGCCCGGATCGGGGCCGTGCACCGCGACCGGAGGCTCGCCGGGCTGCGGCTCGCCGGGGCCACGCCCTGGCAGGTGCGGCGGATCGCCGCGCTGGAGACCGGGCTCGCCTGTGCGCTCGGGTCGGCCGTCGCCACCGTCCCCTCGGTGCTGTTCCTGGCGCGCCTGCGGGACGGCCTCACCGCTCCGGTCCTGGCCGCCGTCGCCGTGGTCGCGGTCGCGGTGCCGGTGCTGGGCGCGGCGGCGGGCGCCCTGGCGCTGCGCCGGGTCGTGGCCTCGCCGCTCGGTTCGGTGCGCCGGACCGCGCCGCGCGCCGGCCGGGGCTCCCGGACGCTGTTCCTGTGCGGTCTGCTGCTCGCCGCCGTGTCGGCGCTGCTGACGGCGGTCACCGCCGCGGACGCCCCGCACGGGTCGTCCGGCGGGCCGCCGCTGCCCCTGGCGGGCCTGGTCGTCGCGGCCGGCGCGGGTGCGGTGTGGCTGTCCGCGGCCACGGCCCGGGTCACCGGGCGGATCCTGGCCGTGCGGGCCCGTTCAGCGGCGACGCTGATCGCCGCTGAACGGCTGCGCGACGACCCGTGGTCGGCCGCCCGCACGCACGCGGCCGTGCTGCTGGTGACGGTCGCCGGGACCGGCTTCCTGGGCATCCGGCGGGTGCTGGCCGACGTGGTGCGCGACCGGCCGGACGCCTCCTACTACCTCACGGGCCTGAACCTCACCGGCGCCGCCGTCGCGGTCGCCTTCGCCCTCACCCTGTCAGGGCTGGCGGTGGGCACCGCCGAGTCCGTGGCGGGCCGCCGCCGGGGCCTGGCCGCGCAGGTCGCGGCGGGCGTGCCGGGAGCGGTGCTCGGGCGGGCCCTGCTGCTGGAGACCGCGCTGCCGCTGGCCCCCGCGCTGCTGCTCGCGGGCCTGGGCGGCACGGCCGCCGGCGCCTGGTACGCCGTGCTCGCGGGCCGGCCGGTCCCCTGGGCGATCGCCCTGGTGCCCCTCGCCGCCTACGCCGCCTGCCTGCTCGCCGCGGCCGGCTCGCTGCCCCTACTGCGCCGGTCGATGCGCCCCGGGGAGCTGCGGTACGCGTGAGCGCGAACGCCCCCGGACCCGGGTGGACGGGGGTCTCCCGGGCCCGGGGGCGTGCCGCGTGCGCCTGCGCGAAGGCCCGGACCGTCAGGCGGAAATGCCGTCGATCCGGGCCAAGGCGTCGTCCGCGCCGTACGGCTGCAAGTACGGCAACCAGCGCGGGTCCCTGTGGCCGGTCCCGATGATGCGCCAGGCCAGGCCGGTGGGCGGGGCGGGTTTGTGGCGCAGCCGCCAGCCGATCTCGACGAGGTGACGGTCGGCCTTCACGTGGTTGCAGCGGCGGCAGGACGCCACCACGTTGTCCCACACGTGCTTGCCCCCGCGGCTGCGCGGGATGACGTGGTCGACGCTGGTTGCGACGCCACCGCAGTACATGCACCGGCCCCCGTCGCGGGCGAACAGCGCCCTGCGGGTGAGCGGAACGGGCCCCCGGTAGGGAACCCGGACGAATCGCTTGAGCCGGACCACGCTGGGTGCGGGGACTGTGACGGTCGCGCTGTGCAGATAGGCGCCGGACTCCTCGAGGCAGACGGCCTTGTTCTCGAGGACGAGGACGAGCGCGCGGCGGAGCGGTACGACGCCTAGCGGCTCGTACGACGCGTTGAGGACCAGGACGTGCGGCACGGATGCCTCCTTGGACGCCGGCGGCGCGTGGCTCGCGCCGGGACGATTCGTAGCCAGTCTCCCCTCATGCCTGGTGGAAGCGCCACCATGTCCCCGTAACGGGCTGGGAGTGTTTTCGACCACACCTGGAGGATCCCCCGGATCATGGCCTGTTCAAGCCCAGGTGAGCCCGGTCTCTCCTTCACACATCCGTCAAGGGCACACACAATGCCCCGTTAGTGTGGTGGTTCTGCCCTTTCGGTGACCCAGCAGTGACCTTGACCCCCCTGAACCGCCGCACCGGGGCAGACCGCTGCACCTGGAGGTACCTGCCGTGTCCCTGTCCGTCGCGGACGCCGTTCTGCCGGCCGCCGGCCCGTCGCCCCTGCCGACCCCGTCGGATACGCAGACCCCGAGAGTGCCCTCGCTCCAGGACGCCCAGGAGAGCGCGACGAACGCCGCCGGGTGGGTCGAGCAGAACTGGTCGACCTGGCTCGCGATCGGCCTGCAGGTCCTGCTGGTCCTGGTCATAGCGGCCGTGCTGCGGGTCGCGGTGCGGCGGGCGATCACCAAGCTCATAGACCGGATGAGCCGCACCGCGCAGAGCTCGGACGGCAGTCCGCTGGGTGGCCTTCTGGTCAATGTCGAGCGCCGCCGGCAGCGCTCGCAGGCGATCGGCTCGGTGCTGCGCTCGGTGGCCAGCTTCCTCATCATGGGCACGGCCGCCCTGATGATCCTGTCCGCGTTCAACATCAACCTGGCCCCGCTGCTGGCGTCCGCCGGTGTCGCGGGCGTGGCCATCGGCTTCGGCGCCCGCAACCTGGTCACCGACTTCCTCTCGGGCGTCTTCATGATCCTGGAGGACCAGTACGGCGTCGGCGACACCATCGACGCGGGCGTCGCCTCCGGCGAGGTGATCGAGGTCGGCCTGCGCGTGACCAAGCTGCGCGGCGACGACGGCGAGATCTGGTACGTCCGCAACGGCGAGGTCAAGCGCATCGGCAACCTCTCGCAGGGCTGGGCGACGGCCACCGTCGACATCACGGTCAGCGCCTCCGAGGACCTCGACAAGGTCAAGACCACGCTGGACGAGGTCGCCGAGAAGATGGGCGCCGAGGAGCCCTGGAACGAGCTGCTGTGGGGCCCGATCGAGGTGCTGGGCCTGGAGAGCGTCCTGCTGGACTCGATGGTCGTGCGGCTGTCGGCCAAGACGATGCCGGGCAAGTCCCTGACCGTCGAGCGGGAGCTGCGCTGGCGCGTGAAGCGGGCCTTCGACGCGGCGGACATCCGGATCGTCGGCGGCGCCACGGCCCCGGTGGAGGAGACGCCCGCCGACCCGACGGCGGGCATGGCCCCGCCCTCGGCGTACGCCAGCACCAGCTCGCCGCAGTCCCAGGCGGCGACGCCCCTGACGCCGCCGAGCGTCTCCAAGTAGGAAGCCGTACGACACGGAGGGCCCCCGGCAGTGCCGGGGGCCCTCCGCCGTGCGGTGCCCGCGCCCTTGACGCGAGCCCTTCGCCGCCCTACGGTCCCTGCATCCGACAGGAAACTTTCCTAACAGTGACCGATGGACTTCCGCCCCCGGTCACTGAAAAGCTGAGCAGCCGAAGGGCAGGTGTGGACACGCATGGCAGGAACCGCCGGAACGCCGGGCACCCCGCGCGTCCTGCGCGCCATGAACGACCGGGCCGCCCTGGACCTGCTCCTGGAGCACGGACCGCTGTCCCGGACGCGGATCGGCAAGCTCACCGGCCTGTCCAAGCCGACCGCCTCCCAGCTCCTGGCGCGTCTGGAGGCGGCGGGGCTGGTCCTGGCCACCGGCACCACCGAGGGCCGCCCCGGCCCGAGCGCCCAGCTCTACGAGGTCAACCCCGCGGCCGGGTACGCCGCCGGGCTCGACGTCACGCCCCGGCGGATCCTCGCCGCGGTCGCCGACATCACCGGCCGCACGATCGGCCGCTTCGAACTGCCCGCTCCCGGCAGGCGTTCCGGCACCCCGGTGGTCCGGCAGGTCACCGACGCCCTGGACGGCGCGGTGAAGGCGGCGGGCCTGGCCCGGGACGACGTGCGGCGCCTCGTCATCGGCACCCCCGGCGCCTTCGACCCCACGACGGGCCGGCTGCGCTACGCCTCCCATCTGCCCGGCTGGCACTCCCCCACCCTCCTGGAGGAGCTGGCCGCGGCCCTGCCGATGCCGTTCGAGTACGAGAACGACGTCAATCTGGTCGCGCTCGCCGAGCAGCGGCTGGGAGCGGCCCGGGGCCACACGGACTTCGTGCTGCTGTGGAACGAGGAGGGCCTGGGCGCCGCCCTGGTCCTCGGGGGCCGGCTGCACCGCGGCTGGACCGGCGGCGCCGGCGAGGTCGGCTTCCTGCCGGTGCCGGGCACGCCCCTGGTCCGGCAGGTCACCAAGGCCAACAGCGGCGGCTACCAGGAGCTGGCCGGCTCCCAGGCCGTCCCGCGCCTGGCCCGTGACCTCGGCATCGACGACATCCCCCAGGGCTCGTACGCCGAGGCCGCCGCCGAGCTGGTGGCCCGGGCCGCGCGGACCGGCGACGCACCGCACCGGAACCTGCTGCGCGCCTACGCGACCAGACTGGCCACCGGCCTGGCCTCCCTGGTCTCGGTCCTCGACCCCGAACTCGTCGTGCTGAGCGGCGCGGCCCTCACCGCGGGCGGTGAGCCGCTGCGCGCGCTCGTCCAGGCCGAACTGGAAGAACTGGCGGCGTCCCGCCCGCGCCTGGTCGTGGGTGACGTCCAGGAACACCCCGTGCTGCGCGGCGCGCTGGAGAGCGCGCTCGCGACGACACGGGACGAGGTCTTCGACACCTCCCGCTGACCCACCCCCTTCCCCTTATCCCCTCCCTCTTCCCTCTCCCCCCTTCCCCTTCCGTTCCCGTGCCCCAGGGAGACCCTGCCATGCCCGGAATGTCCCGAAGGGCGGCTGTCGTCCTCGCCGCCTCCGCCTCCCTCGCCCTCCTCGCCACGGCCTGTACGGGCCAGGCGGACTCCGGCGCCTCCGACGACGCCTCGAAGGAGACGACCCTCACCTTCTGGCACGGCTGGAGCGCACCCTCGGAGGTGCGGGCCGTCGAGGACCTGGTCGCCGGCTTCGAGAAGGCGCACCCGAACATCCACGTCGACGTCGTCGGCACCATGACGGACGACAAGATCAACCAGGCCCTGCGCGCCGGCGGCGGCAAGGCCCCGGACGTGATCTCGTCCTTCACCACGAACAACGTCGGCAAGTTCTGCTCCTCCGGCGCCCTGGTCGACCTCGACCCGTTCTTCGAGAAGTCCGGCATCGACCCGGCGAGGACCTTCCCGAAGGCGATGAACGAGTACACGCAGTTCGAGGGCAACCGCTGCGCGGTCCCCCTGCTCGGCGACGCCTACGGCCTCTACTACAACAAGACGGCGTTCGAGAAGGCCGGCATCACCGCCCCGCCGAAGACCTGGTCGGAGTTCGAGCGGGTCGCCGAGAAGCTGACGATCCGTCGGGGAGACAGCTACGAGCAGCTCGGCTTTATGCCGAACTACCACGGCTGGGAGACCACCACCGAGCACTACCTGGGCCAGTTCTCGCCCACCTACTTCGACCGGGACGGCAGGTCGAACGTCGGCAAGGACCCGGCCTTCGAGCAGGCCTTCCGGATGCAGAAGAAGCTGGTCGACACCCTCGGCGGCTACCGCAGGCTGGAGACCTACCGCGCGGGGCTCGGCGACGAGTGGGGCCCCAAGCACCCCTTCCACACCGGCCAGGTCGCCATGCAGCTCGACGGCGAGTGGCGCCTGGGCATGGCCCTGGAGGCCGAGCCCGAGTTCGAGATCGGGGTGGCCCCGCTGCCCGTCCCCGACGACCGGGCCGGCCAGTACGGCAAGGGCTACATCACCGGCACGATCGCCGGGATCGCCGCGACCAGCAGGAAGCAGAACGCGGCCTGGGAGCTGGTGAAGTACATGACCACCGACACGGACGCGGTGGTGCGGTTCTCCAACGCGATCCACAACGTGCCGTCGACGCTCGCGGCGCTGAAGTCCCCGAAGCTGACGTACGACCCGCGCTTCAAGACGTTCCTGGAGATCGCCGCGCACCCCGACTCCACGACGGCTCCCGCCTCCGTCAACGGCGGCGTCTACCTCACCACCATCCAGCAGTTCGGCTACGACTACGAGAGCGGCAAGGCCACCGACCTCAAGGCGGGCCTGAGGAAGGTGGCCGCGCAGATCGACACGGACATCGCACAGGCGAAGTAGGCCATGAGCACCCACACGCTGCGCGCGAAGCACCGCCGCTCGGCCCTGCGCACCCTGGCCTTCCTCTCCCCCTGGCTGATCGGCTTCTCGGTCTTCTTCGCCTATCCCCTGCTCTCCACCGTCTATTTCTCCTTCACGCGCTACGACGGCTTCAAGCCGCCGCAATGGGCGGGCACGAAGAACTGGGCGTACGTGTTCGAGCACTACCCCCTGTTCTGGCCCGCTCTGCGCAACACCCTCTGGCTGGTCGTCGTCATGGTCGCGCTCCGGGTCGTCTTCGGCCTGGGCGTGGGCCTGCTGATCACCCGGATCAGGACGGCCACGGGCGTCTTCCGCACCCTGTTCTACCTGCCCTACCTGGCCCCGCCCGTCGCGGCCACGATGGCCTTCGCCTTCCTCCTCAACCCCGGCACGGGTCCCGTCAACTCCGTCCTGGAGCGGGCGGGCCTGCCGGCCCCGGGCTGGTTCAGCGATCCCGCCTGGTCGAAGCCGGCCCTGACCCTGCTGGCCCTGTGGGGCATCGGCGACCTGATGGTCGTCTTCATGGCGGCGCTGCTGGACGTGCCGAAGGAGCAGTACGAGGCGGCGGAACTGGACGGCACGTCCCCCTGGCAGCGCTTCCGCTACGTGACCCTCCCGAACATCTCCCCGATCGTGGTGTTCGCGGTGGTCACCGGCGTGATCCAGGCGATGCAGTACTACACCCAGCCCCTCGTCGCCGGAAAGGTCGCCTCGGGCGTCATCCAGGGCGCGGGAACCCAGTTCGAGCCCGGCTACCCGGACAAGTCCACCCTCACCCTCCCCCAACTCGTCTACAACCTGGGCTTCCAGCGCTTCGACTACGGCTCGGCGTGCGTCGTCGCCCTGGTCCTGTTCGCCCTCTCCATGGCCTTCACGGCACTTCTGATGCGCCGCAGGGGCGGCCTGATCCAGGCAGGTGACCGATGACGCAGGTGCTCGACAAGCCCCTGGACCTGAAGCAGGCGCCGCCCACGCAACGCACGGCCCACCGCAGGGCCCTGCTGGAATGGATCGCCGTCCACTCCCTCGGCATCGCGGCGGCCCTGTTCTTCACGCTCCCCTTCGTCTTCGTCCTCCTGACCTCCCTCATGAGCGACAGTCAGGCGCTCAGCCGCGACCTGGTCCCGCGGACCTGGGAGTGGGGCAACTACGCCAAGGTCTTCGACACCCCCGGCTTCCTCACGTGGTGGCGGAACACCCTGCTCTACGCGGGCCTGGGCACGGTCCTCACGGTCGTCTCCTCGGTCCCCGTCGCCTACGCCCTGGCCAAGTTCCGCTTCCGCGGCCGCAAGTTCGCCCTGATGCTGGTCATCTCGATGATGATGCTGCCGCCGCAGGTGGTCGTCATCCCGATGTACCTGTTCTGGGCGAAGCAGCTGGACCTGTCCGGCACGCTGTGGCCCCTGATCATCCCCATGGCGTTCGGCGACGCGTTCTCCATCTTCTTGCTGCGCCAGTTCCTCACCACCATCCCCGACGAGTATCTGGACGCCGCGAGGGTGGACGGCTGCGGCGAGCCGCGCACCCTGCTGAAGGTCGTTCTGCCGATGGCCAGACCGGGCATAGCCGCAGTGGCGCTCTTCCAGTTCTTCTACGCGTGGAACGACTACTTCGGCCCGCAGATCTACGCCTCGGAGAACCCGGGCGCCTGGACGCTCTCCTACGGCCTGGAGTCGTTCAAGGGCGCCCACCACACCGACTGGAACCTCACCATGGCCGCGACCGTGCTGGTCATGGCCCCCGTGATCCTCGTGTTCTTCTTCGCCCAGAAGGCGTTCGTCGAGGGTGTCACGCTCACCGGAGTGAAGGGTTAGCACACGTATGAAACTCACCGTGGTCGGCGGAGGCTCGACCTACACCCCCGAACTCGTGGACGGTTTCGCCCGGCTGAGGGACACCCTGCCCGTCGGGGAACTGGTGCTGATGGACCCGGCGCAGGACCGCCTCGACCTCGTCGGCGGCCTCTCCCGCCGCATCCTCGCCCGCCAGGGCCACCCCGGCCGTGTCACCACCACGACCGACCTCGACGCGGCGGTCGACGGCGCGGACGCGGTCCTGCTGCAACTGCGCGTGGGCGGCCAGGCGGCCCGGCAGCAGGACGAGACCTGGCCCCTGGAATGCGGCTGCGTGGGCCAGGAGACCACGGGTGCCGGCGGCCTGGCGAAGGCCCTGCGCACGGTCCCGGTCGTCCTGGACATCGCGGACCGGGTGCGCCGCGCCAACCCCGGCGCCTGGATCATCGACTTCACCAACCCGGTCGGCATCGTGACCCGCGCCCTGCTCGGGGCGGGGCACAAGGCGGTCGGCCTGTGCAACGTGGCGATCGGCCTTCAGCGCAAGTTCGCGGCGCTGCTCTCCCTGGAGCCCTCCGCGCTCCACCTGGACCACGTGGGCCTGAACCACCTCACCTGGGAGACGGCCGTACGCCTCGGCGGCCCCGAGGGCGAGGACGTCCTGCCCCGGCTCCTGGCGGACCACGGCGACACCATCGCGGCGGACCTCCACCTGCCCCGCCCCCTGCTCGACACCCTGGGCGTGGTCCCCTCCTACTACCTGCGCTACTTCTACGCCCACGACGAGGTCGTACGGGAGCTGCGCACCAAGCCCTCCCGGGCGGCCGAAGTGGCCGACATGGAACGGCGCCTGCTGGCGATGTACGCCGACCCGGCCCTGGACGAGAAGCCGGAGCTGCTCGCCCGGCGGGGCGGCGCCTACTACTCGGAGGCGGCGGTGGACCTGGCCGCGGCCCTGCTGGGCGGCGGCGGCACGCCGCACCAGGTGGTGAACACGTACAACGCCGGCACCCTCCCGTTCCTCCCCGACGACGCCGTCGTCGAGGTGCAGGCGGCCGTGGACGCCAAGGGCGCGGCACCCCTCCCCGTACGCCCCGTCGACCCCCTGTACGTGGGCCTGATGGCCGACGTCACCGCCTACGAGCACCTGGCCCTGGAAGCCGCCCTGCACGGCGGCCGCGACCGCGTCTTCCGCGCGCTGCTCTCCCACCCGCTCATCGGCCAGTACGCGTACGCCGAGACGCTCACCGACCGGCTCATCGCACACAACCGGGAGCATCTGGCGTGGGCCTGACCGCACGTGTCCTCGCGATCGACGCGGGCAACAGCAAGACCGACGTGGCGATCGTGACCACGGACGGAGAGGTCCTGGCCACGGCGCGCGGGGGCGGCTTCCGCCCACCGGCCGTGGGTCTGGACACGGCGATGCGGGAGCTGGCCGCACCCGTGGCGCAGGCCCTCGCCGCCGCCGGAGTCACCTCGGTCACCCACGTCTCGGCCTGCCTCGCCAACGCCGACTTCCCCGTGGAGGAGGAGCGGCTGGCGTCCGCGCTGCGGGCCCGCGGCTGGGCGGAGACGGTGACGGTCCGCAACGACACCTTCGCCATCCTGCGGGCCGGCGTCACCGTGCCGCGCGGCGTGGCCGTCGTCTGCGGCGCCGGCATCAACTGCGTCGGCATGCGCCCCGACGGCCGCACGGCCCGGTTCCCCGCGCTCGGCCGGGTGTCGGGCGACTGGGGCGGCGGCTGGGGCCTGGCGGAGGAGGCCCTGTGGCACGCCTCCCGGGCGGAGGACGGCCGGGGCGCCCCCACGGAACTGTCCCGCACCCTCCCCGCCCACTTCGGCCTGCCCTCCACCCACGCCCTCGTCGAGGCACTGCATTTGGAGCGCATCCCGGCGCCCCGGCGCCACGAGCTGACGCCGGTCCTCTTCGCGACGGCCGCCGGGGGCGACGCGATCGCCCGCGCGCTGGTCGAGCGGCAGGCCGAGGAGGTGGTCGCCATGGCCGTGGTGGCCCTCACCCGCCTCGACCTGCTGGACGAGGAGACCCCGGTCCTGCTGGGCGGCGGCGTCCTGGCCGCCCGGCACGCCCAGCTCAACGACCGTATCGAGCACGTGCTCGCCGAGCGGGCTCCCAAGGCGGTCCCGCGGGTGGTGACGGCCAGACCGGTCCTGGGCGCGGCGCTGCTGGGTCTCGACCGCCTCGGCGCCGGGCAGGGGGCCCAGCGACGGTTGCGCGGACACTACGAGGGCTGAACTGGCACACGCTCCGGGCACCCCACCCCCACGGGAACCGAACAATCCCCCCGAACGTGTACCTGGACAGGGGTGGTGCTCCGCGCTGCGATCCGATCAAGATCGAGGCAAGCCCGGTGCGCATGCCGGTTCCGGCGGCGATACTTGCGGCGACGGATGACCATGGGGGAGGTCACGGTGACGTACACGTCGAAGAGCAGCACACCACCACCGGCGAGTTCCGGCCTGCCCATCCTGCCGGCCGTACCGGCCCAGCCCGCCCCGCCGGCCCCGGAGGGCCCCCCGCCGCACCCCTCCCCCACCCTGCGCTCCCCCCGCCGCACCGCCTTCGCCGAGGGCCTGGACCAGCTGCGCACCGCCGCCACCACCGAGCCCGGCCGGCTGCGCATCATCGGCGCCCTGCTGGCCGCGCTCGTCCTCGCCTTCGGCTCGGTCACGGCCTGGCAGATGACCGAACGCGCGGCCGCCGCCGACGACGTCCTCACCAGCAGCCAGCCCCTCACCTCCGACGCGGCCGACATCTACCGCTCCCTCGCCGACGCCAACACCGCGGCCTCCAGCGGCTTCCTCGCCGGCGGTCAGGAGCCGGCCGGCACCCGTGACCGCTACGAGAAGGACATCCGCACGGCCGCCGAGAAGCTCGTCAACGCGGCCGCCAACGCCGAACCGGACTCCCCCTCCACCGCGACGATCGCCGAGCTCAACAGACTCCTGCCGGAGTACAAGGGCCTGATCGAACGCGCCCGCACCTACAACCGCCAGGGTTTCCCCGTCGGCGGCGCCTATCTCCGCTACGCCAACGAGAAGATGCAGCAGCAGATGCTCCCGGCCGCGGAGGACCTCTACACGAAGGAGAACCAGCGCCTGGAGGCGGACTACGCGGACGCCCGCCCCTACCCCTGGGCGGCCATCGCCCTCGGCGTCCTCGCGCTCGCCGCCCTCGCCTGGTCCCAGCACCGCACCTACCGCCGCACGAACCGGGTCCTCAACCACGGCCTGGTCGCCGCCACGGCCACCGCCACGGCCGTCCTGCTGTGGCTGGTCGTCGGCCACAGCGTCGCCCGCGCCGCCCTGGGCGACTCCTACGACCACGGCGTCCGCTCCCTGAACGTGCTGCACGACGCCCGCATCGCCTCCCTGAAGGCCCGGGGCAACGAGAACCTCACCCTGGTCGCCCGGGGCGCGGAGACGAAGAAGATCGGCGACCGGACGTACGACGCCTACGACTACGACTTCGGCAGGGACATCAAGGCCCTCGGCGACCACCTCGCGGCGGCCGGGGCACTCGCCGACGACACCGCGGGCGAACGCCCCGTCACCACGGCCCTGGGCAACATGAAGGAGTGGCGCGAGCGCCACTCGGCGGCCCGCGAGCAGGACGAGCACGGCAACTACCAGCAGGCGCTGGACCTGGTCATCGGCGCCAGGGGCGCGACCGGCGAGTGCTTCGACAGCGTCGACGCCAACCTGCGCGCGGCCCTGGCGCACGAGGAGACGGAGTTCAAGCACGCGGCGGGCGACGGCAGGGACGCGCTGACGGGCCTCCCGGCGGGCGCCGCGGTCCTCGCGGTCCTGGGCGCCGCGGGCGCGGTACTCGGCATCGGCCGCAGGCTCTCGGAGTACCGGTGAACGGGCCGCGGGCGAAAGGAGGAGGCACGATGCGCAGCAGTCTCAAGGGCTGGGGCGGGGTCACCGCGATGGCGGTCGTCTGCGCCCTGGTGGCGGTCTTCGCGCTCTGCCTCCCGAAATCGGCCGTGACCGCGAAGGCCACCGACACCGATCCCGTCTCGACCCGCACCACGGGCGCCACCGCGACCACCGGACGGGCGGACGACGACTGCGAGGAGCCCGAGAAGCAGACCCTCGCGCCCTCCTCCGCCGACGGCCGCACCATCCGGGCGATCAAGAACCGCACGGGCGAGAAGCGCAAGCTGATCGTCGGCGTCGACCAGAACAGCTACCGCTGGGGCTACCGCAACCCCGGCCGGGGCAAGGCCGCGGAGCTCGAGGGCTTCGACATCGACCTGGTCCACCGCATCGCCGAGGACATACTCGGCGACCCGAAGGCCGTCCAGTTCAAGGCGATCCCGACCAACCAGCGCATCCCCGCGATCCAGGAAGGCCGCGTGGACATGGTCGTCCGCACGATGACGATCAACTGCGAGCGCATCGAGGACGTCGCCTTCTCCGCGCCCTACTTCAAGACGGGCCAGCAGGTCCTCGCCCCCAAGTACTCGCCGGTCAAGGGCTACGACGGCACGCTCGCCGGCAAGCGGATCTGCACGGCGGCCGGTTCGACGGCGTACTCCACGCTGGAAGAGGACAAGAAGAGCGGCGACCTGCCCGCCACCACGGACATCTCCACCACCGTCCCGAACCAGCTCGACTGCCTCGTGCGGCTCCAGCTCGGCGAGGTCGACGCGGTGGTCACGGACGGCGCCCTCGCGGCGAGCCAGGCGGCCCAGGACCCGACGGTCCAGCTCAAGGGAGACGCCTTCACTGCCGAGTACTACGGCGTGGCGATGAAGAAGGACGCCGACGATCTGGTACGCCGGGTCAACCAGATCCTGGTGGACTACCGCAAGGACACCGCGAACGGCTGGCAGGCGTCGTACGAGAAATGGCTGTCGGCGACACTGGGCAAGGATGCGGGCAAGTCGGAGCCCCCGGCGCCGCAGTACCTCCGCACCGGCTGAGGACCGGCCGAGACCGACGAGTGCACCAGCCGCCAACCCCCGACCGGCACAACCGCAGCGAGAGGTGATCGATGGGCGTCACGGGACCCGCCGGGCCGGTAATGGACCGGGACGAGGTGGACCGTGCGCTGGCGCGGCTCGGCGCGGAGCACGAGGCGATCGAGACCTCGCTCCTCGCCCTGCAGGACCACGCGGGCCGCAGACTCCTGGAAGGCGCCGAGCTCACCGGCGTGACCCGGGAGCGCTGGACGGCCACGGAGGCGTCGATCACGCTGCTGTGGACGTACTTCGACGCGTACTCCGGCGCGCTGCGCTCCGCCCGGGAGATCCGGGCCCGCCGCCGCTGGTCCAGCCGCGAGGACCTGGTGGAGCTGACGGAGCTCCTGGGCGGCGAGTCGGTCACCGTCGCGGGCAGCGCCGCCGCGGCGGCCAACGCCGCGACACCGCACGGTTCTTCCGGGAAGCTCAGTGAGCGCTACTCGCTCGCCGCGCTCGTCGACCGGATGAACGAGCTGTACGCGACCAGCCTGGACATGGTGGTCGCCGCGGACGCGGTCTGGTCGGCGCTGCCGGCCCGGATCGACCTGCTGGCGGCCGAGTTGCAGCGCACCCGCCGGCTCGCCCACTCGGTGGGCGTGCGCCCCGGTGAGCACCCGGCCGGCGACGACCTGGAGCGCATCACGCGCACCCTGACCAAGCTGCGCGAGCAGGTGGTCTCGGACCCGCTGGCGTTCTGGCAGCCGGCCGAGGGCAGTTCTGCTCCGGGCGGCGGCCGGCCGGACACGACGGTGTACGACCGTGAGGCGCGCGCCCTGGAGGACGTCCGGCGGGAGATCGACGCCGTTCTGACGGTCCGTCAGGACGCGGAGAAGCGGATCGTCGCGCTGCGCGACGTCCTCAGCCGCGCGGACCGCACGCTCGCCGAGGCGCGCACCGCGCGCGGCGAGGTGCTGGCGAAGATCGCCGCGACGGAGGTGCCGGTGGTCGGCGGCCCGCCCACCGTGCTGCAGGAGCAGCTGGCGGCGGCCGCGGAGTACCGCAGGCAGGGGCAGTGGCACCGGCTGTCCCCGCTGCTGGAGTCCCTGGAGCAGAAGGCCGAGGACGAACTGCTGCGCGCCCGCGAGTCGCTGACGGCCGTCACCGCGCCCCTGGCGGTGCGCGCCGAGCTGCGCGGCCGGCTCGACGCGTACAAGGCGAAGGTCGCCCGGCACGGCTTGGCGGAGGACACGCTGCTGGTGGAGCGCTACGAGAAGGCCCGCCGCATGCTGTGGAGCGCCCCCTGCGACCTGCGCGCCGCCGAACAGGCCGTGCTGCGCTACCAGCACGCGGCGGCCGAACTGCTCGGCGGCCCGCGCGTGCCGGACCAGGGCGGGCCCGAGGACGACCGGAGGGGGCCGGGCGCATGAGCGACGAGGGGGAGTCCATGAGTCAGGCACCGCACGAGCCACCCGGCCCCGCGCGCAGCTGCCAGCGCCCCGCCTGCGAGGGCGCGTACGAGGACGTGGGCGGCGGCGAGCTGTACTGCGACACCTGCGGCCTGGCCCCGGTCGTCGCCCCGGACGGCATGGTCGGCTCACCGCCCACCGGCATCACGGCGGGCGGCAGGGGCGGCTCGCGCGGATCCACCGGCAGCGCCGGCTCCCGCTCCAGCGGCCGCAGTTCCGGTACGTCGTCGCAGTCGTCGAAGTCGCGCCGGTCGGTGTCCGGGCGTCTGTCGCGTTCCCTGTCGGGCAGGTCGACGGGCCGCTCGGTGTCGGTGCGCAGCTCCGGTTCCGCGGCCGGTTCGTCGTCCCGGGGACGGCTGGGCGCCGGGCTGGTGCAGGTGCCGCCGATCCCCCGGCCCGACCCGCGCGCGATGGTCCTGGACCGTCCCGAGGTGCCCGAGCGGAAGCGGTTCTGCTCGCGCTCGGACTGCGGCGCGCCGGTGGGCCGGGCGCGCGGCGAGCGGCCGGGACGGACGGAGGGCTTCTGCACCAAGTGCGGCCACCCGTACTCGTTCGTGCCGAAGCTCAAGACCGGGGACGTGGTGCACGGCCAGTACGAGGTGGTCGGCTGCCTCGCGCACGGCGGTCTCGGCTGGATCTACCTCGCCGTCGACCGGGCGGTCTCGGACCGCTGGGTGGTCCTCAAGGGCCTGCTGGACACGGGCGACCAGGACGCCATGGCGGCGGCGATCTCGGAGCGGCGCTTCCTCGCGGAGATCGAACACGCCAACATCGTGCGGATCTACAACTTCGTGGAGCACCTGGACCAGCGCACGGGCTCGCTCGACGGCTACATCGTCATGGAGTACGTCGGCGGCAAGTCGCTCAAGGAGATCGCCAACGCCCGCCGCACGGCGCAGGGCCGGCGCGACCCGCTGCCCGTGGAGCAGGCCTGCGCCTACGGCATCGAGGCGCTGGAGGCGCTCGGCCACCTGCACAGCCGGAACCTGCTCTACTGCGACTTCAAGGTCGACAACGCCATCCAGACCGAGGACCAGCTGAAGCTGATCGACATGGGCGCGGTGCGGCGGATGGACGACGAGGAGTCGGCCATCTACGGCACGGTCGGCTACCAGGCCCCGGAGGTGGCCGAGGCCGGCCCGTCGGTGGCCAGCGACCTGTACACCGTCGCGCGCACCCTGGCCGTCCTGACCTTCGACTTCCAGGGCTACACGAACGTCTACGTGGACTCCCTGCCCGACCCGGACCACATCGAGGTGTTCCGGCAGTACGAGTCGTTCTACCGCCTGCTGGTGCGCGCCACCGACCCCGACCCGGCCCGGCGCTTCGCCTCCGCGCAGGAGATGACCGAGCAGCTGACGGGTGTGCTGCGCGAGGTCGTCTCCCTCCAGACCGGCCGCTCCCGGCCCGCGCTGTCCACCCTGTTCGGGCCGGAACTGCGGGTCACGGACGTGGAGTTGTTCCCGAAGCCGGCCGGCGAGGTGTCCCTCCTGGGAGCCCGGGCGGCGCGCACCGGACGCCGCCGGACCCCCACCGCGCTCCCCGCCCCCGGCACGCCGGGCCCCGCCGCTCCCGGCCTCGTCAAACCCGTCGACACCCCCGCGGCGGCCCTCGCCCTGCCGGTTCCCCGTGTCGACCCCACCGACCCCAACGCCGGTTTCCTCGCGGGTCTGATGACCTCGGCCCCGGCCGAGCTGCTCGGCGCCCTCGCCGCGGCCCCGGCCCCGTCGACCGAGACCCGGCTGCGCCGGACCCGGGCCTGGCTGGAGACGGGCGACCCGGGCGCCGCCCTGCGGACGCTGGCGGCCCTGGAGGACGAACGGCCCGACGACTGGCGGGTGGTCTGGTACCGGGGCGTGGCCGCCCTGGTCACGGGCGACGACGAGGGCGCCGCGCTGGCCTTCGACGCGATCTACGACGCCTTCCCGGGCGAGATCGCCCCGAAGCTGGCGCTGGCCCTGTGCGCGGAGGTGCTGGGCCAGCTCGACAACGCCGCCGAGTACTACCGGCTGGTGTGGTCGACCGATCCGAGCTACGTGAGCGCCGCCTTCGGGCTGGCCCGGGTGCAGCTGGCGACCGGGGACCGGCGCGGCGCGGTACGGACCCTGGAGTCGGTCCCGGAGTCGTCGATCCACTACACGGCGGCCCGGGTGGCGGCCGTCCGGGCCCGGCTGCGGCAGCGCACGGCGACGGCGTCGGACGGGGCCTTCCTCGGGGACCTGACGGCCGCCGCGGCCCAGGTGGAGGCGCTGGAGGCGTACGGTCTGGATCCGGCGCGCCGCGAGCAGCTGTCGGCCGAAGTCCTCGGTTGCGCCCTGGACTGGGTACTCTCCGGGGGCCAGGGTTCCGCCCCTCCCGCCGCCGGAGGACGGACGCTGCTCGGCAGCGGCCTGGACGAACGGGGCCTGCGCTTCGGCCTGGAACGTTCGTACCGCACGCTGGCCCGGCTGGCGCGGGGCGGCGAGGAGAGGATCGACCTGGTGGAACGTGCCAATCGTTACCGCCCCCGGACGTGGGTGTAGTTGATGTCGCAGATGCCCCAGTTGTCCGCCTGCCCGAGCTGCGAGGAACCCCTCGAATCGGGTGACCGTTTCTGCGGCGCGTGCGGATACGACCTGTCCGCCGTGCCCGAACGGCCGCAGGACAACCCGACCATCGCCATGAACGGCTCGGTGCCCACGCAGGGCGCACCGGCCGGCGCGTACCTCCGGGCCGCGCCGGACGCCGGCCCGGCCTGGACCGCCCCCGGGCCGGACGGCCCCGGAGCCCCGGCCCCGGCGCACCCACCGACGGGCGTGCCGGGCACGGGCACGGGCGGCTCCGCCCTGCCGCCGGGCACGCCCCCGCCCCCGAGCGCCCCGCCGGCCCCGGCCGCGGGCGTCCGCTTCGACCGGCCGCCGCAGCCCGGCGGCCACGCCGCCCCGGCCGAGGCCGAACCGCCCCAGCCGGACGAATACCTCCTCCAGGCACCGGACCCACGGGTGTCCGCCGAGCCCGCCGCGCAGGCCGCGGGCTCCGGCGGCAAGGTCTGCGTGGCCTGCCGAGCCGGCCGCGTGGACGACGACGGCTACTGCGAGAACTGCGGCCACGCCCAGCCGCGCGAACGGGACCACATGGAGCAGGAGTCCGGCCCGGTCGCCGCGGTCAGCGACCGCGGCCTGCGCCACCACCGCAACGAGGACGCGTTCGCCATCGGCAGCACCGCGCTGCCCGACGGCTCCCCCGCCTGCGTGGCGATCGTCTGCGACGGCGTCTCCTCGGCGACCCGTCCCGACGACGCCTCGGCGGCCGCGTCCAGGGCGGCGAGCGAGTCCCTGCTGACCGCCCTGCCCCAGGGCACGCACCCGCAGCAGGCGATGCACGACGCGATCGTCGCCGCCTCCCGCGCGGTCAACTCCCTGGCCGCCGAGCCCGCCACGGCCCGCGAGCAGGGCCCGCACCAGAACGCCCCCGCGTGCACCATCGTCGGCGCGGTGGTCACGTCGGGCCTGCTGATCGTCGGCTGGGTCGGCGACAGCCGCGCCTACTGGGTGCCGGTCGACCGGAGCGCTCCCCCGGCCCGGCTCACCGAGGACGACTCCTGGGCCGCGCAGATGGTCGCGGCGGGCCTGATGAACGAGGCCGAGGCCTACGCCGACGAGCGCGCCCACGCGATCACCGGCTGGCTCGGCGCCGACGCCTACGAACTGGAGCCGCACACCGCGGCGTTCAAGCCGGACCGGCCGGGCGTGGTGGTGGTCTGCACGGACGGCCTGTGGAACTACGCGGAGGGAGCCGAGGAGATGGCCCGGGTCGTCCCGCTCGACGCGGCCACGCGTCCGCTGCACAGCGCCCGGGTGCTCGTCGGCCACGCCCTGGACGGCGGGGGCCACGACAACGTAACAGTGGCCCTCGTGCCGTTCCCCGCCGTCCCTCAGGGGGCAGGATCGGCCTGAGGCCACGTACGGGGACGCCTCGGCGGACCGGAGGGGACCGGTCCGCCCACCGTCATCACCCCGCCGCGGCGGGGGCTTTGAAGGGGGATCGAAGCAGGCATGGCCAATTTCTCGAAGTCGAACGTGCCCCGGTTCTCGGTGGACGTGTACCAGAACGAGTACCTGCCGGAGGGTTCCGGCGAGGTCAACGCCATCGTCACGGTGACGGCGACCGGCGGCGGCACGATCGGCAGCGCGGTCGCGGCGCCCCAGCTCTACGCGCCCGGCCAGGGCCCGTCCGCCGCCGTGGCGGTCATGGTCGACTGCTCGGGGTCGATGGACTACCCGCCGACCAAGATGCGCAACGCCCGGGACGCCACGGCCGCCGCGATCGACACCCTGCGCGACGGCGTGCACTTCGCGGTGATCGGCGGGACGCACGTGGCGAAGGAGGTCTACCCGGGCGGCGGCCGGGTCGCGGTCGCCGACGCCACCACCCGGGCCCAGGCCAAGCAGGCGCTGCGTTCGCTGAGCGCGGGCGGCGGTACGGCGATCGGCACCTGGCTGCGGCTGGCCGACCGCCTGCTGTCCTCGACGGACGTCGCCATCCGGCACGGCATCCTGCTCACCGACGGCCGCAACGAGCACGAGTCGCCCGAGGACCTGAAGGCCGCGCTCGACGCGTGCGCCGGGCGCTTCACGTGTGACGCGCGCGGCGTGGGCACCGACTGGGAAGTGAAAGAAGTCACAGGCATCGCCTCCGCCCTGCTCGGCACGGCCGACATCGTCGCCGATCCGGCCGGGCTCGCCGCCGACTTCACGCGCATGATGGAGACGGCGATGGGCAAGGAGGTCGCGGACGTCTCCCTGCGGCTGTGGACCCCGGTGGGCACGACGGTGAGGTTCGTCAAGCAGGTCGCCCCCACCGTCGAGGAACTGACCGGCCGGCGCACCGAGGCGGGCCCGCGCGCGGGCGACTATCCCCTGGGTTCCTGGGGCGACGAGTCCCGTGACTACCACGTCTGCGTGGAGGTGCCGCCCGCCGGCCTCGGCCAGGAGATGCTCGCGGCCCGGATCTCGCTGGTCGTTCCGCAGCCCGACGGCAGCGTCCAGAACCTCGGCGCGCAGGGCCTGGTGCGGGCCGTGTGGACCGACGACATGGTCGCCTCGACGTCGATCAACCCGCAGGTGGCCCACTACACCGGGCAGGCCGAACTGGCACAAGTCATCCAACAGGGGCTGGACCTGCGCAAGTCGGGCGATATCGACGGAGCAACGGCCAAACTGGGCCGGGCCGTTCAGCTCGCGAGTGCCTCCGGGAACGCCGATACTGCGAAACTGCTTGCGAAGGTGGTGGACGTGGTCGACGCCGCGACCGGTACTGTGCGACTGAAGGCGAAGGTCGAGGAGGCGGACGAGATGACGCTCGAAACCCGGTCCACCAAGACCGTTCGCGTGAAGAAGTGACCTAGAAGAGATCGAAGGAGGGACGCGCCGACATGCCGACCTGCCCGAACGGACACCAGTCGGGTTCCGACGACTGGTGCGAGGTCTGCGGTCACCGCATGGCGGGTGCCGTGCCTCCGCCTCCCCCGCCGCCCCCGCCCGGCGGCTACGGCTTCCCGCCCCCCGCCGGTCCCGGCGGCCCGGGTGGCCAGCCCGGTGGCCGCCCGCCGCACCTGTCCGCCGTGCCCAACGCCGAGCCGGAGCTCTGCCCGCAGTGCCGCACGCCCCGTGAGGGCGGCGCGCCCTTCTGCGAGGAGTGCCGGTGGAACTTCCTGACGAACACGGCGACCTCGTACACGCCCGCGGCCCCGCCCCCGCCGGCGCCCGGCCAGGGCGTGCGCTTCCAGCAGCCCGGCCGGCCCGGCCCGTCGGGTCCGTCCTACGGCGGCGGTGACGGGTTCGACTACCAGAGCTCCCGTCCCTCGCAGATGAACCGTCCGGCCGAGCCGATCCCGCCCTTCGGCGCCGACCCGTCCGGCCGGCCCGGCCAGGGCGGCCCCGGCGGTCCTCCCGAACCCGGCGGTCATCCCGGCCAGGGCGGTCATCCCGGCCAGGGCGGTCCGGGCGGCCACCCCGGTCCCGGTGGCCCCGGCAGCCCCTCCGGCTCGCCCGGATTCGGTCCCGACCCGTCCCGTCCGGTCCCGCCGCCGCCCGGCCCGGGCGGCCACGGCGGTCCCGGCGGTCCCGGTGGCCACGGCGGTCCCGGCGGCCCCGGTGGTGCTCCGCAGGCGTTCCACCCGTCCGGCCCGCCGGCCCCGCCCGGTTTCCCGCAGGAGACCCGGCGGCCGCCGCAGCAGGGCGGTCCGTCCTTCGGCGGCGGTGACGACGACTGGGTGCTCTCCCCTCCGTCCGGTGGCCCGGGCGGACCCGGCGGCCCCGGGCAGGGCGGCGGCTACGGCTACCCGCAGCCCGGCGCCACCCAGGCCCCGCCCGGCCCCGGCGGCTTCCCGCAGCAGCCGCAGGCCCCCCAGGGCCCGGCGACGTGGACCGCGACGATCGGCCCGGACCGTGAGTACTTCATGGCGATGATGCAGCGCTCCGGCCCCGAGGCCGCGGGCCTGAACCTGCCCGCGTACTCGCCCGAGCAGCAGCGCACGCTCACCGGCAACCAGATCACGATCGGCCGCCGCCGCCACTCCACCGGCGACACCCCCGACATCGACCTGTCGACGCCGCCGGAGGACCCGGGCGTCTCGCACCAGCACGCGGTGCTGGTGCAGCAGCCGGACGGCAGCTGGGCGGTCGTCGACCAGAACTCGACGAACGGCACGACGGTCAACGGCTCGGAGGAGCCGATCCAGCCGTTCGTCCCGGTACCGCTGCAGGACGGCGACCGGGTGCACGTCGGCGCCTGGACGACGATCACGATCCGCCGCGGCTGACCCCGCCCGCCCGGCTCACGGGGCCGGGCGCCGGACCGGAGATCAGGACGGGAGGGGCCAGGCGTACGGCCCCTCCGGGTCGTCCAGCCAGGCCCACTCCCGGTCCCCGCCGACGGTGATGCCGTAGCGCTCGCGCCGCGGCCTGCCCTCCTGCTCCCACAGCGCGTGGGCCTCCTGCGGATCGAGGCTGCCGCGGGTCAGGGCCAGCAGGAAGCGGAACAGGTCGTCCTCCCTGGCCCGGTGCGGCACCCCGCCCAGCGGGAGCGGTTCCGCCCCCGGCCCGCTCCCGCCGCGCAGCGGCACGAAGTAGGCGGGCGTGGGCAGGAACCGCCCCTTGGCGTGCCCCGCGTCCTCGACCGTGAGCACGATCAGTCCGGTGGCGAGCGGCGTGAGGACCCGTCCGCCCGGGCGGCACTGCGCGAGCCAGGCCCGCGGCACGCTGCTGAGGGCGCAGGTGGCGATGATCCGGTCGAACGGCGCGCGTTCGGGCACGCCCCGGGCGCCGTCGCCGGTGACGACGACCGGACGGTACCCCGCCACCGCGAGGTGCCGGCGGGCCGACTCGGTGATCTCCGGGTCCAGGTCGACGGTGGTGACGTGGTCGTCGCCGAGCCGGTGGGCGAGCAGCGCCGCGTTGTACCCGGTCCCGGCGCCGATCTCCAGGACGCGGTGACCGTCCCGTACCTCCAGCGCGACCAGCATCTGAGCCATCAGGGACGGCTGGCTGCTGGACGACAGCAGCTCACCGTCCCGCAGCCGGGTCGCCAGCGGGGTGTCCTCGTAGGCGCCGCGCAGCCACCGCTCGCGCGCCTCCCGTTCCGGGCTCTCGCCCCAGCGGCGTTCGAAACCGCCGGCGACGGCGACGTAGTAGTAGGGCACGAAGAGGTGCCGCGGTACCGTCTCGAACGCCTCGCGCCACACCGGGTCGGCGGCCCAGGCCCCGCTCGTCTCGATCCGCCGCACCAGCGCCGCCCGCGCTGAGGCGGCGCGTGTGTCGAGTTCCCTGCCGGATGCGTGGCCGCCCATGCCTCCACAGTAAGGCGGGGATCTTCGCGCGGGACCTAGGTCTTCAGACCTATGCCGGTGCGTCTGAGACCATGGACGGCGTGAAAGAGATTCGGCGCGGCACGCTTCAGGAGCAGACCTTCTACGAGCAGGTCGGCGGGGAGGAGACCTTCCGCCGGCTCGTCCACCGTTTCTACGAGGGAGTCGCCGAGGACCCGCTGCTGCGGCCCATGTACCCCGAGGAGGACCTGGGCCCGGCCGAGGAGCGGCTCACGCTCTTCCTGATCCAGTACTGGGGCGGCCCCACCACGTACAGCGAGAACCGCGGCCACCCCCGGCTGCGCATGCGGCACGCGCCCTTCACGGTCGACCGCGCGGCGCACGACGCCTGGCTGAAGCACATGCGGGTCGCCGTCGAGGAGCTCGGCCTGTCCGAGGAGCACGAGCACACGCTGTGGAGCTACCTGACGTACGCGGCGGCCTCCATGGTGAACACCCCGGGCTGACCGGCGCCGGGGGCCGGTCAGCGGACGCTGACGTCCAGTGCCCCGAGCCCGGCCCGCCGTACGGCGACCGATCCGTAGGGCGTGCGCAGCCGCAGCCAGGCGCCCGAGGAGAACAGGGCGGGCGGTGCCCCGGGCCGCAGGAAGCCCAGCGACTGGGCGGCGTGCACGGCCCGGACGGGCAGCCGGGTGCCGCCGACCGTGCGGGACCAGATGTCCCGGCCGATCCGGTCCAGCTCGGCGCGGGTGCGCCGCTCGTCGGGCAGTTCCCCCGTACGCGAGCGGAACTCGGCGACCGCGGCGGCCACCAGGGACCGCAGCGCGTCCGGCGCGGGCAGCCCCGGCTCGGGCCGCCAGCCGCCGCGTGGCGGCAGCACACCGGCCCAGGGCGGGCCGGTCACCGCGCCCGGCACGACGGCCGTGGCGCCCCTCTCGTCCACCGACTCCAGCAGCTCTCCTGCGGACACCGTCACGTCCAGCGTGACGTCGAGCCCGTTCTCGTACGGCTTCGCCAGCCGTACCGCGCGGATCGCCAGCACCTCGAAGGACGGCGGCCTGCCGAAGACGGCGAGCGCGGTGCCCGCGGCCTGCAGACGCACCGCGGCCCCGCGGTCGTAGTGGAGCAGCCGGGAGAGGAAGGCCGCGAGATCCGCCGCCTCCCCCTCGTCGGCGAGGTGGAGCACCGTCATGCGGCGACGGCCTCCGCCTTGTCGTCCGTGTACTCCTGGAGGAACTCCCGTTCCTCCTCGGTGATCCGCCGCGGGCGCTGCGCCTCGAAGTCGAACGGCACGATCACCGTCGAGGCGCGCACGTAGACGACGTCGCCGTCCTTCACCTCGTAGGCGAGGGTGAAGGACGCCGCCTTTATCTCCGTGACCCACAGCTCGATGTCCACCGGGTGGTGCCGGTGGACCAGCTGCCGCTTGTAGTCGATCTCGTGGCGCGCCACCACGGACCCCTGCTGGAAGTCCTTGTCCGGGCGGAACAGGAAGTCGATACGGGCCTCCTCCAGGTAGCGGAGGAAGACCACGTTGTTGACGTGGCCGTACGCGTCCATGTCCGCCCAGCGCAGCGGGCAGCGGTAGATGTGCCGCAAGATCAGCCCCGGGTCAGCTTCTTGTAGGTGGCGCGGTGCGGACGGGAGGCGTCCGGGCCGAGCCGCTCGACCTTGTTCTTCTCGTACGACTCGAAGTTGCCCTCGAACCAGAACCACTTGGACTCGCCCTCGTAGGCGAGGATGTGCGTGGCGATGCGGTCCAGGAACCACCGGTCGTGGGAGACGACCACGGCGCAGCCGGGGAACTCCAGCAGCGCGTTCTCCAGGCTGGAGAGGGTCTCGACGTCGAGGTCGTTGGTCGGCTCGTCGAGGAGCAGGAGGTTGCCGCCCTGCTTGAGGGTGAGCGCGAGGTTCAGGCGGTTGCGCTCACCACCGGAGAGCACACCGGCCGGCTTCTGCTGGTCCGGCCCCTTGAACCCGAAGGCGGACACGTACGCGCGGGAGGGCATCTCGACCTGGCCCACGTTGATGTAGTCCAGCTCGTCGGAGACGACGGCCCACAGGGTCTTCTTGGGGTCGATGTTCTCGCGGCTCTGGTCCACGTACGAGATCTTGACGGTCTCGCCGACCTTGATCGAGCCGGAGTCGGGCTCCTCGATGCCCTGGATCATCTTGAACAGCGTGGTCTTGCCGGCGCCGTTCGGGCCGATGATGCCGACGATGCCGTTGCGCGGCAGCGTGAAGGAGAGGTCGTCGATGAGGAGCTTGTCACCGAAGCCCTTGGTGAGGTTGTTGACCTCGACGACGACACTGCCCAGGCGAGGGCCCGGCGGAATCTGGATCTCCTCGAAGTCCAGCTTCCGCATCTTGTCGGCCTCGGCGGCCATCTCCTCGTAGCGGGCCAGACGCGCCTTGGACTTGGCCTGCCGCCCCTTGGCGTTGGAGCGAACCCATTCGAGCTCCTCCTTCAGCCGCTTCTGCCGCTTGGCGTCCTTCTGCCCCTCGACCTTCAGGCGGGCGGCCTTGGTCTCCAGGTACTTCGAGTAGTTGCCCTCGTAGGGGTAGAGGCGACCGCGGTCGACCTCGCAGATCCACTGGGCGACGTTGTCGAGGAAGTACCGGTCGTGGGTGACCGCGACGACGGTGCCCGGGTACTTGGCCAGGTGCTGCTCCAGCCAGTTCACCGACTCGGCGTCGAGGTGGTTGGTGGGCTCGTCGAGCAGCAGCAGGTCGGGCTGCTCCAGCAGCAGCTTGCACAGCGCGACGCGGCGGCGCTCACCACCGGAGAGGTTGGTGACGGCCCAGTCGCCGGGCGGGCAGCCCAGGGCGTCCATGGCCTGCTCCAGCTGGGCGTCGAGGTCCCAGGCGTTGGCGTGGTCGAGCTGCTCCTGGAGCTTGCCCATCTCGTCCATGAGCTCGTCGGAGTAGTCGGTCGCCATCTGCTCGGCGATCTCGTTGAACCGGTCGAGCTTGCCCTTGATCTCGGCGACACCCTCCTGGACGTTCTCCAGGACGGTCTTCTCCTCGTTCAGCGGCGGCTCCTGGAGCAGGATGCCGACCGTGTAACCGGGCGTGAGGAAGGCGTCACCGTTGGACGGCTGCTCGATGCCGGCCATGATCTTGAGGATCGTCGACTTGCCGGCGCCGTTCGGGCCGACGACGCCGATCTTCGCCCCCGGCAGGAAGCTCGTCGTCACGTCGTCGAGGATCACCTTGTCGCCGTGCGCTTTGCGCGCCTTGCGCATGGTGTAAATGAACTCAGCCAAGAGAAACCGTCCGGCAGCTTGAAACTGGCAGTGGGCAGATACACCCCATCTTGCCGTACCGCCAGCCCTGGGCGGAAACGCGTATGAGTGGGGGGCTGTGACCTGGGGGTTCGTGGTGAGCGGCTGCCCGGAACCGCTCCGAAGTACCCCGGGGGGACGGCCGAGCACGCGATGCGGCGCCTCCAGCGCGCCGGGCTATGGTGCCGCCGTGACCAGTGCAGCCGGGCGACCTCTCCTCTTCCTCGATGTCGACGGCCCACTGATCCCGTTCGGATCGCCGGCCGGCCCCCCATGGGCCGCTGACGGCGGCGCATGGGCGCCCGCCGGTCCCGGCAACCCCTTGCTGACCCGGCTCGACCCGGCAATCGGACCGCGTCTGCTGGCCCTGGGCTGCCGCCTCGTCTGGGCGACGACCTGGGGGGAAGAGGCGAACGAGGTCGTCGCCCCGCGTCTCGGCCTGCCGCGGCTGCCCGTCGTGGCGTGGCCGGATGCCGAGGCGGACGACGGCCCGCGGGGCCTGCACTGGAAGACCCGCCCACTCGTGGAGTGGGCCGGCGGCCGGCCTTTCATCTGGGTCGACGACGAGATCAGTGGCGTGGACCGGCAGTGGGTCGATGCCGGTCACCCCGCCCCGTCGCTCCTCCACCGCGTCGACCCGGCCGAGGGCCTCGGCCACGCCGACTTCCGCGCACTCGCCGGTTGGCTCGATGCCGTCGTGCGGGGACGGGCAGGTCCCGGACGCAGCCGGACCTAGAGAGCGCCCCGCGGGCCGTTGCCGCGCGGGTCGTTCTCCTCGTACCAGCGTTCCTCCTCGCGTCGGCCCTCCGCGCTCGTGGCGTACTTGAAGCTGCCGAAGAGCACGGCCAGCGTGAAGCCGCCGAAGGCCAGCAGGAGGAGGAACGACAGGATCGCGCTGACGACAGCGGTGATGACGCCCCAGCAGACGTAGACGACCGCGGCGACCGTCACCAGCTTGGCGAGGAAGTGCCACGGCTGCGGGAGCCGGCGGTACGGCTTGGGCAGCCGTTCGAGGAAGGACAGCAAGGCCCTCAGCACCTTGTCCTCACCCCGGGCCGGCCGCGGCCTCGTCGGCCGGGGGCGGCCCTGCGCTCGTGGCGAGCCGGGGCGTGCACTGCGTCGGCGGGATGTCATCCGGTGCCTTCCCTCGCGTGGACGGTCGCCGCCCCGTCGTCGGACGCAGAGCCGCGCGTGCCCGTCCCCTCTGGCCGGGGGACGGGACAGCGATGCTAGGGAAGACGCGGCCGGGAATCGCCTGATGACCGGGATGCAGCGTCACTTGGTCGGAAGTGACCGGAGAGGGGAGCCGGAAGGACCTCGCGAGGGCCCGGTCAGTCTCCGGCCGGCGTCTCCCTGCGCCGCAGCACGATCAGCGTCGCCCCGCCGATCAGCACCAGGACGACGGCCATGCCGCCGATCAGGGGCGTCAGCCCCGAGCTGCCGGTTTCGGCGAGGTTGGTGTCCGCGGCGGAGCCCAGCGCGGCCGGGCTCGGTTCGGTCAGGGTCTGGGTGCTGGTGGCCGGCTCGGCGGCCTGGGTCCGGCAGTCGAGCATGCCGGTGAAGCGCTGGGTGAAGCCGCCCGGGCCGTGGACGGTGAAGTCGTAGGCCTGGTCCTCCCCGAGGGGCACCGTGATCGTCCTGGTCTCGCCCGGGGCGATCGTGTGCTCCAGCCCGACCAGGTCGAACGTGAACGGCTCGTCCCCCTTGTTCGAGGCGATGACGTCGACGCCGCCCTCGGCGCAGTTCTTCGCCGCCGACAGGGCCGGGAGGGGGCCTTCCGCCGCCCAGGCGGCTCCGGCCGTCGCCGACACCGTGGACTCGCTGGAACCGGCCAGGATCTGCGTCTGGCTGCGGCTCTCGGAGGCGAAGGCACGGCCGACCGGCACGGTCGTCGAGGCCTGAGCGGTCAGCGCCGCCGAGCCGGCCGGCGCGTCCTCGGGCACCTCGAAGAACACCTGCCCGCCGTCGGACGCCGAGGTGACCTCCTCGCCGCGCCGGTCGACGATGCGCACCCCGGTCGTCGCGGCGTCCGTGGGCGGGGTGAGCGTCACGCCCCCCGCGGTGGTGCGCACCGTCACCGGGCCGATCCGCTCGCCCGGCCGGCCGGAGACCGCCGGCGGGTCGAGGGTGAGCGAGGCCCGGGGCTCGGCCAGGGCGCGGGCGCTCTTCTGCAGGTAGTCCGCGAGCTGTTCGGCCTGCGGGTCGAGCGCGTCGACGGCCACGTCGTCCGAGTAGCGCCAGATCGCGACCTGCGTACCGGCCGCCGCGTCCTGCTCGGTCAGCGCGCCGCGGACCCCCGCCTTGCGGGCGAGCGCCGCGAGGTCGTTGACCTGCGGGTAGGAGTTCTGCAGGATCCAGCGGATCTTGCCGGCGTCCTTGTTGACGCCCAGGGACGTGCCGCTCCAGGGCGTCTCGTGGTACTTGGCGTCCCGCTGCGTGGGGTTGTGGAGGTCGACGCAGTACGTCTGCAGCATGCCGCCGCCCTCGACGGACATCTCGAACAGGCCGGCCGACACCTGCTGTTCGCCGGCGGCGCCGTGTATGACGGCGGTGCCGTAGGTCTTGAGCCCGGCTATCGTCGCGGCCGCTCCGCCCTGGCCCTCAGCCCGGCCTCCCGCCTGACCTCCCGCCTGGCTTCCCGTCCGACTCAGCGCCTGGCTCCGCGTCGTCTCGTCGGCGGCCGCCCGGCCGGCACCCGCCAGCGCACTCGCGGTGACGAGCCCGGTCGCCAGCGTCGTGACGGCGAAGCGGGCCGCCCCTCGCCTGCGTGCGAACACCGCCGACAACGAAGCAAACACCACATCTCCTTCGAGCAGGACCCGTGACGTGGGGGGACGGTCCCACCAGCAGATTCAGAAGCCTCCCTGGCCCCAAGAGCCTCGAGAGCCATTCCGGCATCCTAGGGAGGCGGCGGAGCCCGCCCGCCGGTCAGACCGTCCGATGAGTATTCCGACTCGTAATCGTTATCGCCAAGATCCCTTGTGAGCAGGGCTGATGGCCGCATCGGCCCTGGTCGTTCGGGGCGCTCTCGCCGATAAGCCGCAGTTCGGGCAGGCGGCCGGTGATTGACGTCACGTCAAGGCATGCGGCTCTACGCCCTGTTGGGTGGAGCCTGCCGGCGTGCTGCTCGAACCGTCCGGTGTGGTTTCCCAGTTGGGCTCCGGCTGCGACGGCGGGGCCGTGGTCTCCTGCTTGCCACCGCGCCGGAAGGCGGAGGTGCCCCAGGCCAGGTCGTGCCCGATCGCGATCGCGTCGATGTCGGCCGAGGTCCAGCTCTGCCCCTCGCGCACATCCGTGCGCACCTTGAGCCTGCCCTGGACGATCACGGGTTCCCCGACCGTCAGGGACGCCGCCGTGTTCGTGGCGAGTTGCCGGTTGGCCCACACCGTGAAGAAGTTGGTGTGCCCGTCGGTCCAGGTGCTCTTCTCGCGGTCCCAGTAGCGGGCGGTGACCGCCAGGCGGAACCTCGCGGACGGGCCGGACGCCATCTCCCGGTACACCGGCTGCGTCGCCACCCTGCCGACCGCGCACACCATCGTCTCGTTCATCGCGTAGCCCTCCCTCGCCCGGACTCGGCACCGGGCCGACACGCGTACGGGCCCGCCCCGTACGGCTGTGTCTGCCAGACTGCCGCCGCCGGGCCGGGGCCCGCTGAGCGCTGTGGACCGTCCTCAGGCTGTGGACAACTCCGTCACCGCCACGGGTGACGCCGAGCAGCCGAAGAGGGAGACGAAGGTGTCCGCCGGGCCCTGGGGGCCCTCGGGTCCTCGGGCCCTCAGGCCCCCACCACCCTCCCGTACTGCTCCCGCACCTCCCGGTACCGCAGCAGCTCCGCCGCCACCGGATCCAGCACCCGCGCCCTTCCGCACCCGGCCGCCGCCTCGCGCAGCCGCCGTTCCGCCTCCAGGCCGTAGCGCCGGCCCGGGCCGCGGGCCGCCATCCGGCAGCTCCACTCGATGAGCGGACCGCCGACGATGCCGATGACCATCAGCAGCACCGGCACACCCAGGTTCGGCGCCATGAACCCGATGATCTGCCCCAGCAGCCACAGCCCGCCGAGGAACTGCAGGATGGTCATGGACGCCTGGGACAGCACGGCCACCGGCCACCACCCCGGCCGCGGCGGCCGCCCGGCCGGCACCCCCGCGCGCACGGACAGCTCGTCCAGCGCCTCGGGCAGTCCCTGCGCGCCACGGGCGGCGGCCTCGCGCACCGCCTGGGCCCAGGGCGCGGGCAGCCCGGCCGAGGCACGGTCGGCCACCGTGCGCACGGCCTGTTCGACGCGCTGCCGTGCGGTGGCCTCCTCGTCGGCCTGCGCGCGGGCGGGGATGCGGCCGGTCGCGGGTTCGCCACGGTCCTGGTACCAGCGCCACAGCCGCAGCCAGGGCGTGCCGCAGGCGCGGTTGGCGTTGCGCAGCCAGGCGCGTTCGGCCGCCTCGCCCGCCGCCGTCGCCCCGACCGCGTCCGCGAGCCGGTCGGCGAACTCCTCCCGTGCCTGTTCGCTGAGGCCCGTCCGCCGCCGGGTGGCGTAGACGGGCCACAGCCGGGCTGCGGCGATGTCGACGTCGGCCGAGATGCGCCGGGCCGGCGCGCCGCGCTCGGAGACGAACTGGCCGAGCGCCTCCCGCAGTTCCCCGACGCCGTCGCCGGTGAGGGCGGACAGCGCGAGGACGGTCGTACCGGGCTCCCCGTACTCCCCGAGGGCGATGCCGTCCTCGTCGAGGAGCCGCCGCAGGTCGTCGAGGACCTGCTCGGCGGCCTCTCCGGGCAGCCGGTCGATCTGGTTGAGGACGACGAACATGACCTCGGCGTGGGCCGCCATCGGCCGCAGATAGCGTTCGTGGAGCAGGGCGTCGGCGTACTTCTCCGGGTCGACGACCCAGATGACCGCGTCGACGAGTGCCAGGATGCGGTCGACGTGCTCGCGGTGCTGTACGGCCGCGGAGTCGTGGTCGGGCAGGTCGACCAGGACGAGTCCGCGCAGCGGCGACTCGCCGTCCCCGCTGGGCAGGGGACGGCGGCGCAGCCGGGGCGGGATGCCGAGCCGTTCGATGAGGCTCGCGGCCCCGTCGCTCCAACTGCACGCGATGGGCGCCGCGGTGGTGGGGCGGCGTACCCCGGTCTCCGAGATGGCCACCCCGGCGAGCGCGTTGAACAGCTGCGACTTGCCGCTGCCGGTGGCGCCCGCGATGGCGACGACGGTGTGCTGCCCGGAGAGCCTGCGGCGGGCGGTCGCCTCGTCGAGCACCCGGCCCGCCTCGGACAGGGTGCGGCTGTCGAGCCGGGTGCGGGACAGGCCCACGAGTTCGCGCAGGGCCTCCAGCCGGGAGCGCAGCGGTCCGTCGTAGACGAGCGGGGTCACGGTCGCCGGGGCGGCGGAGCGGCTGTCGCGCACGGGGAACGCGGTTCCGGCAGTCCCGTCGGTGGTCTCGGTGACCCGGCGCGCGATGAGCCCGTCGTCCCAGGACTCCGGGGAGCCCGTACGGGCGGCGCGCTCGCCCTGCGAGGTGCCCGGGGACGGTTTTCCGGCGGCGCGTGCCCGGTTCGCCCCGTCGTCCGGCTGATCGGCGTGCTCGGTGGGGTCCTGGTCAGTGACGGCGGTCACCGGTCACCTCTCCTTCTGCAGTACGGACAGCGCGGCGATGAGTTCGGCCTGTGGCTCGGGGTGCACGCCGAGGGCGTCGAGGGGGGCGAGCCGGCGCTCGCGTTCGGCGTGCAGGACCCGGTCGACGTGCTCGGTGAGCAGCCGCCCGGCCCGGTCCCGCAGCCGCAGTGCGCCGTGGGCGCCGATCCGTTCGGCCAGCCCCTCCCCCGCCATCCGGCCCCGGCGGCCGCCGAGCAGGGAGGTGGCGACCAGGGCGGCGACCAGCTCGGGGTCGGGCGCGACGGCGCGGTCCAGTTCGCGCACCTCGTCCTCGGCGTGTTCCTCCAGCTCGCGCCGCCAGCGCCGGACGGCGAGCCCGATCCGGTGCTCGGCGCTGTCCGCCGCGGGTTCGCGCCCGGCGAGTTCGGGTGCGGCCGAGGCCGGTTCCCGCCGCCAGGCGTCGTCCACCCGCTCGTCGGCGGCGGTGACGGCGCACAGCAGCAGCGCGCTCAGGCTCTCCACGAGCGCGTCGAGGAGTTCGGCGGCGGTGCAGTCCAGGGGGAAGGCGCGCCACCGCTTGAGCGCGTCCCCGGCGAGCACGGCCCCCGACTGCAACCGGCCCCGCACGCGCGCGTGCTCGCTGTCGTACGCCCCCTCGACGGCCGAGGTGAGGCGCAGGGCGGCGGCGTACTGGGCGGCGGCGGCGCCGGCCAGCTCGGGCATCCGGGACTTCAGGGAATCCAGGACGCCGTAGGCCGTACGGGCGAGGACCTGCTGCCGGGCCGCGGGGTCCTGGGCCTGGTGGACGAGCCAGTTGCGCAGGTGGGCGACGGCGGTGGCCGGCAACAGCCCGCCGCCCCAGGCGGACTCGGGCAGTTCGGGCACGGTGAAGCGCGGCACCTCGCCGAGCCCCGCCTTGGTGAGCAGGGCGCCGTACTGCCGTGACACCTCGTTGACCACCTGGTGGGGCACCCGGTCGAGCACGGTCACGAGGGTGACGTCGTACTCCTTGGCGGTGCGCAGCATGTGCCAGGGGACGGCGTCGGCGTAGCGGGCGGCGGTGGTGACCATCACCCAGATGTCGGCGGCGCAGATGAGTTCGGCGGCCAGGGTGCGGTTGTCGGCGACCAGGGAGTCGATATCGGGGGCGTCGAGCAGGGCGAGCCCGGGGGGCAGGGTCTCGGCGGTCTCGACGCGGAGCACGCGCGCGGGGTTCTCGCCGGGGAGCAGCAGGTCGTCCGTGGCGTCCTGCTGCGGCACCCACACGCGGGTGAGGTCGGGCAGCACCCGCATCCCGCTGAACCAGTGGTGGTCCTCCGGATGGCAGACCAGCACGGGGGTCCGGGTCGTCGGCCGCAGCACGCCCGCCTCGCTGACGCGCCGCCCCACGAGGGAGTTCACCAGGGTGGACTTGCCCGCCCCGGTGGAGCCGCCGACGACGGCCAGAAGTGGCGCTTCGGGGTCCTTCAGCCGGGGCACCAAGTAGTCGTCGAGCTGCGCGAGGAGTTCGTCGCGGTTGGCACGCGCGCGTGGGGCCCCCGCCAGGGGCAGCGGGAAGCGTGCGGCGGCGACACGGTCGCGCAGGGCGGAGAGTGCGTCGAGCAGCTGAGGCCGTACGTCCAAGGTCACCACATGTGAAGAATGCCCAATTTTAGGGGAATTCTGAAGCATATGAGCATGTCTGCGCGCCGACGGAACAGAAGGGGCAGAGGGGACGACTGGGACACAGGCACAGGCGAGGCATAACGAGTGCACAACACCCGATGCGCCAGACGCCAAAAGCGATGCACGATTCGTACCTGCCTGCGATTATCAGGACCGCTTCACCGAACCTCCACATCGAGCCACGGAGGCGAAGCAACAGGGACAAGGACGCGGGAGCCCTATCCTTGTCCCCGGCAACGTCACGGATCGGCCCACACCCGGGCACCCAGACAGAGGCCACCACACCCGGCCCCCGTAGCTCAGTGGATAGAGCAGGCGCCTTCTAAGCGCTTGGCCGCAGGTTCGAGTCCTGCCGGGGGCGCAAGTCTCCGCCCTCCCCTTGGGGAGGGCTTTTTGCTGCGGCAGCCCGCACACGCCTCACGAGCACCCACCGGATCACCGGACGTGCCATTGGGGATACGCTCCCGGTCTTGGCATGGATCGGACAGCTGCCTTCGGGGGGATCATGAAGTTTTCGGCGCGCGCTGCGGTACCGCGAAGAGTGACGAGCGTGGCGTGCGCCGTCACGCTGCTCGCCGGTGGAGCGGTCGCCTGCGGCAAGGGCACCGTGGGTGATTCCGCGAACGAGGACCGGCCACCGGTGACTCCCGCGGCGGCCGTGGCGAAAGCAGCGAGGAACTCCGAGGACATCGCATCGCTCCGCTACCGGATCACCGGGACCGTGCCGGCGGCAGGGCGTCTCGCGGCCGAGGCCTCCATGAGCACGGAACCGCCGGCCATGAGTATGCGGATGACCACGACCGGCCAAGGCGAAGACCGCCGGCTGGAGGTCCGGTTCCTCGACGAGGTGATGTATGTCGGCGTGAGTCCGATCGACTCAGAGAAGCTGGACGGCAAGAGGTGGATCAGAGCCGACCGGGCCGCATGGGGCCGCGAAGCGATCGACAACAACTCCTACCGCGTACTGCCCACCCAGCTGGAAGTGAATCCAGCCGTACAGTCCACGCTGCTGACCGGCTCGAAGGACCTGCGGAAAACAGGAACCGAGACGATCAACGGCACGCACACCACCCACTACAGAGGAACGGTCACCAGCAGCGGCTTGAGGGCCGCCCGTGACGCTGCCGCCGACAGGGCGACTCGCGAGCGGCAGATCGCGAGCTTTGATCAGTTCATGGCTCTGCGCCTCGACGGCACGCTCACCATGGACCTGTGGATCGACAACGACAACCGCACCAAACAGTTCCGCCTTCGGGGCGATACCTACGCCACGCGAGGCGGTAACGAGGGCGACCCGCTCGCTTTCACCGACGGCGACCCTCTCGACATGACCGTCACCTTCCTCGAGGTCAACCAGCCGGTGACCGTCAAGGCCCCGCCGTCCGAAGACACCGCCGACGACACCGCGCTGGAGGACCTGGCACCGGCAGGCTGAGCGGCACCCCGGGAGACGTGAACGCCCGGGCAAGTAGAGCGTCTCGGTCTTCCCGCACCCCCACCCGCGCGCGATCATGGATCCCCGAACCCCGGATCCCCGGACACCCGAACCCCCGGAACACCCGGACCCCAGCCCGTGAAAGGGGCTCGCCGTGCGGCTGCGCTGTGCTGTGCTGGACGACTTCCAGAAGGTGGCGACCGAGGTCGCCGACTGGTCGGTGGTCGCGGACGACGTGGAGGTCGTCTCCTTCGACCGGCACCTCGACGGCGAGGACGCCCTCGCCGACGCCCTGGCCGGCTTCGACATCGTCGTCACCCTGCGCGAGCGCGTGCCGTTCCCGGGCTCGCTGATCGCCCGGCTGCCCCGGCTGAGACTGCTCGTCGCCTCCGGCATGCGCAACTCCGTCATCGACTACGCGGCCGCTGAGGCGCACGGCGTCACGGTGTGCGGCACGGCCAGTTCCTCCACCCCGCCGGTCGAGCTGACCTGGGCGCTGCTGCTCGGCCTCGCCCGCGGCATCGTCGAGGAGAACAACGCCCTGCGCTCGGGCGGCCCCTGGCAGAGCACGGTGGGCGCCGACCTGCACGGCCGCCGGCTGGGGCTCCTCGGCCTGGGGAAGATCGGCAGCCGGGTCGCCCGGGTGGGTCTCGCCTTCGGCATGCGAGTCGGTGCCTGGAGCCAGAACCTCACGCCGGAGCGGGCCGAGGAGGTGGGCGTGGAACTCGCTCCCTCCAAGGAGCGGCTGCTCGCCGACAGCGACTTCGTGTCGGTCCACCTCGCGCTGAGCGACCGCACCCGCGGCCTGCTGGGCCCCGCCGAACTCGCCCTGCTCAAGCCGACCGCCTACCTGGTCAACACCTCCCGCTCGGCGATCGTCGACCAGGACGCGCTGCTCGACGCCCTGCGCGCCGGCCGGATCGCGGGCGCCGGCGTGGACGTCTTCGACGTCGAGCCGCTGCCCGCCGGCCACCCCATGCGCACCGCCCCGCGCCTGCTCGCCACGCCCCATCTCGGGTACGTCTCGCGCGCCAACTACGCGACCTACTACGGCCAGGCCGTCGAGGACATCCGGGCGTTCCTCGACGGCTCACCGGTACGACTGCTGCCCTGACGTGCCTTCAGGACGGGTGATCCGGCCATGATCGCCGTGACCCGTGGTGAGCGGGCGCGTTGAACGGTGAGCACGGCGGCTCCACCTGCCGCCGGCTCACCGAGTCAGAAGGAGAACGTGATGTCTCGCATCGCGAAGGCAGCCGGTGTCGCGCTGGGCACGGGTGCCGTGGTGGTCAGCGGGGCCGGCATGGCCCTGGCCGACGCGGGTGCCCAGGGCACGGCCGTCGGGTCGCCGGGCGTCCTGTCGGGCAACGTCCTGCAGGTCCCGGTCCACGTCCCGATCAACCTGTGCGGCAACACGGTGAACATCATCGGCCTGCTGAACCCCGCATTCGGCAACGAGTGCGAGAACAAGGACGACCACAAGGGTCACCACGGCGGGAACGGGTACGGCCGCTGAGCCGTACGCACCCCCGTGCACACGCGGAGAGCCCCGGCACCTTCAGTGCCGGGGCTCTTCGCGCGGGTCCCGCCTCACGCGTAGCGGTAGATCCTCCCGTGGTCCTCCAGTTGCTCCGGCGTCACGTCCCACGGCGGCAGCTTCTCGTGCCGTGCCACGACCCGCCGGTACTGCGCGCTGCTCGGCCCGGGCGGCTTCGCCGGCAGGTAGCGGTGCTCGCGGTGCCGCTTCTGCCAGCGGGACCACACCAGGTCGATGAAGGCGTGGTGCATCCAGAAGACCGGGTCGTTCACGGAGGCGCCGCCGACCATGGCCCCGCCGACCCAGCGGTGCACCCGGTTGTGGTTGTGCCAGGAGGCGCTGCCCCGCCCGGTGCCCCAGCCCTCCAGCTTGTTGCGGAAGCCCTTGCCGGCCGTCGAGTCCCAGGGTGAGGCGTCGTAGAGCGGGTCCTTCAGGGCCCATTCCAGTTCGCTCCTGGTCGGCAGCTGGATCGGGTCCCGGGCGCGGCCGAGGTCGCGGGTGAGGAACTCCTCGTCCGTGACGCCCTCCTTGAGGGTCCAGTTGCCCTCCGCGTAGGCGAACGGCCCGGTCGTCACCTGGCGGTCGGAGCGCCGCCCGTCGCCGCCGAGGAGGTCGGCGGTCCAGGGCGTGGACGTGGGCGAGCGGTCGCGCGTCCAGTCCCAGTAGGGCACCGACACGGACGCGTCGACCTTGCGCAGGGCCCGTTCCAGGTCCAGCAGGAACCGCCGGTGCCAGGGCAGGAACGAGGGCGCCATGTGGGCGGTGCGCAGTCCGTCCTCGCCGTCGGCGGTGTAGTACTCGATGTGCGTGCGGACGAACTCGTCGTACTCGCCCCGCCGTTTCACCTCCAGCATCGCCTTCACGAACCGGCGCTTCTCGCCGGCCGTGAGCGTGCTGACGTCCTTACGCGTGTACACCATGCGGGCCGCCCCCCTCCTGGTGCCGGCCGGGTCCGTGGCCGGGCAGGTCGCGCAGGTGGCGCCCGGGGCCGAGTTCGTCGACGGCGGCGCGGGTCGCCGCCAGGGGGGTGGGGTAGGAGCGGTAGTGGTCGACCATGCTGAGCCAGCTGCCGTCGGCGCGGCGCATCAGGTGCAGCGGGCGGCCGTCCACCGTGACGTGCCACTCCACGTCCCCGACGTCCTGCTGCGGGGACGGCACCGGCACGCCCCGGATGCGGCGGCCCCGGTAGACCTCCTCGAACATGCCGTCCCCGGCGAGCACGTCCGGGTTCTTGCCGCCGGACTCCCCCGGCTCCCCGGACCGGGCGACCGCGACGACCGGGACGGCCGCGGCGCCGAGTGCCGCGGCCACGAGGCCGCGCATCAGGCCCCGCCGCGTCCGCCGCCCGTCGCCCTCGGGCGCCGGTCCCGCCTGCGCGCCCACCGGTACTCCGCCGACCCCTACGACCATGCTGTGCTCCTCATTCCGCTCGGGCTGTCGTAGCGGTAACAGCCCGAAGGCCCCCGCGGTCACCGCCGCGGGGGCCACACGAGAACTCCCGTCACCGCCCGGCGGCCTACAGGCCGGGACCGACGCCCAGGTCCGCGGTCGGGACCGTCTGCACCAGCGGGGTCAGCACGCCCGCCTGCGGAAGCTTGGCCTGGGGCAGGCCGAAGCCGTCCGCGTTGGGCGAGCTGAGCGGGGCGTCGACGGACAGGCCGGGAGCCAGGGTGCGCAGGTCGGAGGCGGGGGCGTCGACACCGACGTGGTCGAAGCCGGCGCCGAGGACGTGCGGCAGGGGGGCGCGCAGGTCGGCGCCGGGCAGTCCGCCGTGCACCGGGAGCTGCGGGATCGCCCGCTCGGGGATGAGCCGGCCCTCGACGTAGCGCGGCCCGTCGGGCGAGCCGGGCACGGGCACGGGGAGCTGGCCGGTGGCTTCGGGCAGTTCCACGTTGAGGGCCTTCTCGGCGCCGCCGAGCGGCACGGGGACGGGGACCGTGCCGACCGCGGCGGCGGGGGTCGCGGTGGCGGCGCCGGCCGCGGCCGCCACACACGTGATCACTGCGGCGAGGGTTCCTCGGGTGGTCGACTTCATCAGGGGTACGGTCCCTTTCGCGTGTCGGGGCTCAGCGTGCGTACCGAGTAACGAGCCGGGGAACCGCACCAGCGCACAATTCCCCCGACTGCCGCAGTAATACGACGGACCGGCCGCCGCTGCGGGGGCGGACGGGGTCACTTGGACAGCGGGAGACCGCCGAGCAGACCGCCCTGGGAGTTCAGCTTGGCCGTCGCCTTCTTGACAGTGCTGAGCACTGAGTCCTCGTTCTCGGTGTCGAGGGCGTTCGACTGGTGCTTGAGCGGCATCGGGTCGATGGGCTCGCGGGTGAGGCTGTTGACGGCGCCGTTGAGGCTGGTGGGGGTGACGTGCGCGGGGTCGTAGTCGGCGTGTGCGGGAGCGGCGCCTGCGACGACGGCGAGGGAACCGGCAACGACGGCGGCGGCCTTCAGGGACTTCATCGTGGGCCTTTCCTGGGCGACTCGGGTCACCGTGTAGGGGGAATTTCCGACGCCGTGCCTAACGAGGCCTGTGGGGAGCGGAAACCCCGTCGCCAGAACCTCATATGAGTCGCTGAACCAGAAAGTCGTGCCGGTCCGACGGGACCGGCACGACGCGCGCGGGGACGGGACGGGGGCTTCAGGGGGCCTTCGGCAGGGAGGACAGGCCGGCCAGGTCGGGCGCGGGCAGCTCGCTGCCGACCAGGGTGGCGGCGACGGTGTTGACGAGGCCCTTGACGACCGCGTCGACGGCCGGGGTGACCTGGGCGGTGTCGCCCGAGGTGACTGCCTTGAGCAGACCGCCGGTGGCCTTCTCCAGGGTCTGCAGCGCGTCGGCGACCAGCCCTTCCGGCAGCCTTTCCGGCAGCTCGGCGCGGTCCTCGACGGGGGCGGGCAGCGTGCTGGCCTGCGGCAGGGGGCTGCTCGGGCCGGTGGTGCCGGGCGCGGTCGTCTCCGGTGCGGCCGTGGCCTGGTCGATGGCGTCCTGCACCGAGGTGCTGAGCTTGGCCGCGTCGGAGGGCGCCAACTGCCCGCCGTCCGCCTTGAGTACGGCCGTCAGCAGGTCGGCGACCGGGGTGAGCACGCCCCCGAGGTGACCGAGGCCCTGGACCTGGCCGAGCAGTGCGTCCGCGTCGGGGACGGGAGCCCGGGACGCCGCGTGGACGCGCTCCGGGGCGGAGGCGCTGTCGGCGGCCATGGCCGCGGGCCCGGTGACCCCGAGCAGCAGCGTGGCGCAGAGCGCGGGGGTCGCGATTCGCCGTGCGGGCAGACGCATGGGGGTTCCTTTCGGTGGTGCGTCGGATCTTGTGCCCACCGTGCGAGTGCCCGCAACGCTCCGCAACCGAGGGAACGCACCAGGTCAGCCCCGTGCCCACGCGCCCGCGGCGTCCCCCCTGGTGAGGCGGCGTGCGTGCGACCGGCCCACCGGGCGGCGCGCCCGCCTCCGTTCGGCGCAACCCGCCGGGCGACGCGAACCGGCCGCCCTCCCGCATGGGTCCCACGGGAAGGCGGCCGGTCGGGGTTCCGGAACGACGTCAGTCGTTCTCGCACTCGTTGCCGAACGCCGGGTTCAGCAGGCCGATGATGTCGACCGTGTTGCCGCAGACGTTGACCGGGATGTGCAGCGGAACCTGGACGACGTTGCCGGACAGCACGCCCGGGGAGTGGGCGGCCGCGGCCTGCGCGCCGGCGTCGGCGGCGGCGATGCCGGTGCTGCCCGCGACAGCGGCAGCGGCAGCGGAGGTCAGGACCAGGCCCTTCGCGATACGCGACATGGAGAGGTGCTCCTTGGGGTTGACACAAACATCCGGGCGGATGCCCGGCGCTGTGTCAACGCGTGGCGTGCGCGCGAGTTGTGCCGCCAAAGGGGTGATCTCACCATGGTCACTCTCTTCACGGTTCCGACACACACGCCCGGTTTCTCCACAATAGTACGGGTGGCGACTAGAGTTGCGGACCTCTCCACGCACCCCGACAGCAAGCAGATCGCACCGATGACGGCCCTCTGACACGTCCTCCGAGAGGCCCCGCCGGTCCCGTGCGGACCACGGGCGTCTCGCTCGTCCTTTCGACCGGCCACCCGGGCAGACCACGTTCCGCGAAGCCCTGCGGTGGGGTGGTGACCAGGTGGCCGTCCGGCTCGTTGCGCAGCGGGACGCGGCGTGCGCCGGCGCGGCATTCGGCGCTGTCGGCACCGGCAGTGAGGCGCGTTCCCGCCGTCCCGAGCGCCGTCCCGTGAGCGAGGAAAACCGCGCATGCACCTGTCACCGACCGATCCCCCGCCACGAATCCTCCACCTCACCCAGCCCGTGGACGGCGGCGTCGCCCGCGTCGTGACGGACCTGGCCCGGGCCCAGCTCGCCGCCGGTCTGCGCGTCACGGCCGCCTGCCCCGACAGCCCCCTCGCCGCCCGGCTCGCGGCGCTCGGCGCGGACGTGCGGCCCTGGGCGGCCACCCGCGCGCCCGGCCCGTCGCTCGGCGGCGAGGTGCGGCGGCTCGCCCGGATCGTCGCGGACGTGCGGCCCGCTCTGGTGCACGCGCACAGCGCCAAGGCCGGGCTGGCCGGGCGGCTCGCCGTGCGAGGGCGGATCCCGACGGTGTTCCAGCCGCACGCCTGGTCCTTCGAGGCGGTCGGCGGGAGCACCGCGGCCCTGGCCCGCGCCTGGGAGCGGTACGGGGCACGCTGGGCCGGGCGGGTGATGTGCGTCAGCGAGGCGGAACGCCGGCTCGGTGAGGCCGCCGGGGTCCGGGGGCGGTGGAGCGTCGTGCCGAACGGCATCGACCTCGCGCGCTTCCGCCCGGCCGCCGCGGACGCCGTACGGGCGCGGCTGCTGCCGGATCTGGAGCCGGGCGTGCCGCTGGTGGTCTGCGTGGGGCGGCTGTGCCACCAGAAGGGGCAGGACGTCCTGCTGACGGCGTGGGAGGCGGTGCTGCGCCAAGTGCCCGGGGCCCGGCTGGTGCTGGTCGGCGACGGGCCGGACCAGGACCGGTTGCGGGCCCTGGCGCCCCGGTCGGTGCGGTTCGCCGGGGACGTCGCCGACGTCGTGCCCTGGTACCAGGCGGCGGATCTGGTCGTCCTGCCGTCGCGCTGGGAGGGCATGGCCCTGGCCCCGCTGGAGGCCATGGCGTGCGGCCGGCCGGTGGTCGTGACGGACGTCGGCGGGGCCCGGGAGAGTCTGCCGCCCGGCTGCGCACCGCACTGTCTGGTGCCCGCCGTCGCCCCGGCGGCCCTGGCCTCGGCCGTCGCCGGGCTGCTGGCGGACGCGCCGCTGCGCGCCTCGCTGGGCGACCGGGGCCGTCGGCACGTCCTGACCACGCACGACGTGCGCCGCACGGCTCAGGCGGTCGCGGACGTGTACCGCGCACTCCTGGACGGGCGCGCCGAGTCCACCGAGCACAGGGAGTCAGTCCACTCGTGACCGCGGAAAGCACCGTCCCCCCTCCCGCCGGGCAGCCCCGGGACGCCGGACTCACACCCGTGACGCTCCTGCCGCCGCGCGGCACCTCGGCAGGCTTCCGCCCGGCCGCCGGGCGTCCCCCGGCCCGGCCCGTGTCGCCGCTGCCGCTGCTCGCCGCGGACGGCACCGCCGCCGTGCTGGGCGCGCTGGCGCTCACCGGCACCCAGCGCCACCCGCTGCTGCTGGCGGTGCTGGTGGCCCTCTCGCTGCTGCTGCGTCCGCGCCGCACCGCCCGCGTACCGGCCCTGCTGGACGAACTGCCCGCCGTCTGCGCCCGCATCGCCGTGGCCTGGCTGGCCCTCGGGGCGTTCACCGCGGCCCACGCCCCGCAGCACGTGCTGTCCGCGCGGACGCTGCTCGCCGGTTTCCTGCTGCAGACCGCGGTGAGCTGCGCCGGGCGCGGCGCGGTGCACGCCTGCCGGCGCGCGGAGCTGCTGCGCCGGCCGCGGGCCGCGCTCGTGGTCGGGCCCGCGGCCACCGCGCAGCGGGTGGCGGCCGCCGTCCTGCGCCATCCCCGGTACGGGGTACGGCCGGTGGGGATCGTCACGGACGCCCCGGACGGCACCGGCGGACTGCCCATGCTGACCACGGGCGAGGAGGTCCAGCGGGCGCTGATCCAGAACGGGGTGCGCGAGGTGCTGGCCGTGCACCCCTCCGTGCGGGCCGGGCAGGGGCCCCTGCTGCGGGCGCTGGCCGAATCGGGCTGCACCGTCTGGGAGATCGACCCGGACGTGCCCTCGTACCGGTCGGACGACCGGCTCGCCGGGTTCTCCTGCCGCCGCCTCGCCCTCGGGGCGCAGCCGCGTGGCGGCGCCGGCAAGCGGGCGCTGGACGTCGTGGTGTCCGGGGCGCTGCTGCTGCTGGTCAGCCCGCTGCTGCTGGTGTGCGCGGTGGTGCTGCGGGCGAGCGAGGGCCCCGGCGTGGTGTTCCGGCAGGAACGGATCGGCCAGGGCGGACGGCCGTTCACGCTGCTGAAGTTCCGCACCCACCGCCCGGCCGACGAGCACGAGTCGGCGACCCGCTGGAGCGTCGCGGACGAACGCCGGATGCCGTGGTTCTGCCGCTTCCTGCGCCGCACCTCGCTGGACGAGCTGCTGCAGCTGTGGAACGTGCTGCGCGGCGACATGAGCCTGGTCGGGCCCCGGCCCGAACGCCCCTACTTCGTCGCCCAGTTCGGCCAGGCCTACCCGGGCTACGCGGCCCGGCACCGGATGCGCACCGGCATCACCGGCCTGTCCCAGGTGCACGGGCTGCGCGGCGACACCTCCATCGAGGACCGGGCCCGGTACGACAACGCGTACATCGACGACTGGTCGCTGTGGCAGGACGTCTGCCTGCTGCTGCGGACGGCGGCCGCGCTGCTGCGTCCGTCGGGGAGCTGAGGACGGATGACCCGGGTCGGGGCGCACGCGCCCGTTCTTCCCCTGCTGGCCGTCGTCGCCCTGCTCGCGCTGCCGCTGGGGCCGGGCGGCGAGGGCGGTGCCGGGCCGGCCGACGCGCTGTCCGCGCTGGTCGTGCTGTACTGCGCGGTCCGGCTGGTGCGCGACCGGCGGCGGCCCCTGTCCCGCACGGCGGCGGTGGTGCTGGGGCTGCCGGTGCTCGGGGTGGCCGTCGCCGCGATGGGGTCGGTGTCGCCGGGCGAGGGGCTCACCGGCCTCGGCCGCTATCTCCAGGTCTTCGTGCTGGTCCCGGCGGCCGTGCTGCTGCTCCTGCGGGACCGGGCCGACTTCCGGCTGCTGGCCTGGTCGTTCGTGGGGCTGGCGGTGTGGCAGGGGGCGGTCGGCGTGCACCAGTACGCGACCGGGACCGGAGCGTCGTACCAGGGGCGGCCGGTGCGGGCCGTGGGCACGTTCGGGGCGCAGGACGTCATGGGGATGGCGACGGTCGTCTCGCTCGGGCTGGTGTGCGCGGTGGGTCTCGCCCTCGGTGCGGCGCCCGTGCGGCAGCGGCTCGCCGGGCTGGCCTGCGCGCTGGTGCTGCTGCCGCCGCTCGCGCTGTCCTTCAGCCGCGGGGCGTGGATCGCGACGGCGGTGACGGTCACGGCACAGCTGCTGCTGTCCGGTCTGCGGCGGACGCTGGCGACCGGGGCGGTGGTGGCCGCGGTCGGCGTGATCGCGGTGGGTGGCTTCGGGTTCGGTACGGCGATGCTGGAGGAACGCATCAGCAGCATCACGCGGGTCGCGGACGCGCCCGACCAGTCGGTGACCGACCGGTACACCATGTGGGCGGCGGCGACCGGGATGTGGGGCGAGCGGCCGCTGACCGGGGTGGGCCTGAAGGGATTCCCCGAACACCGGGACGCGCACGCCTCGCTGGCGCTCTCGGCGGGCAGCGACACCGAGGGCGCGGGTGCGGCCTTCCGCAAGCAGCCGCTGCTGTCCCCGCACAACATGTACCTGCTCGTCCTCTCGGAGCAGGGCCTGATCGGGCTGCTGGCCCTGGCGGGCGGCTGGCTGGCGCTGCTGGTGTGCGCGGTGCGCGCCCTGTGGCACACCCGGCGCTCCCGCGCCCCGGGCCTCGACTGCGGCCTGGTCGCCTGCGGCCTGCTCATCTGGCAGCTCACGGACTTCGCCTACGCCGACATCGGCGGCCCCTCGACGGTCCTGACGGCGATGTGCTTCGGCCTGGCGGCGTGGTGGGGCCTGTCCCCCGCACGGCCGCTGCCGGGGCACGGCACGGGCGGAGCCGGCGCGGACGCGCGGAGCCGGGTGGAAGGGGCACCGGCGCGATGACGGTGACACCGGAACACACGGGTGCGGGCGGGGGGACGGCGTCCCCGGCGACACCGCCGGGGAGCGGCCCCGGGGCGCCCGCGCGTCCCCCAGCGGCGGGCTCGGCGCCCGGGTGTGCCCCAGCGGCGGGCTCGGCGCCCGCGGTCCGCCGGGCACCGGTCATCGGCGGGCCAGCGCCCACCGGCACCGGCACCGCAAACACCTCGGGCACCGGCGCCGCGTTGGCTTCCGGCACCGGCACCGCAGACGCCTCGGGCAACGGCGCCGCGCGGGCCTCGGGTACCGCAAGCGCCTCGGGCACAGCGAAGACCCCGGGCACCGCGAAGACCCCGGGCACCGGAGAAGCCCAGGGCACGGCAGTGCCCCCGGTCACCTCATCGGCCACGGCACCCGGCCCGGCAGCCAGGACACCGGGACCGACCACGGCACCCGGCCAGGCACCCGGCGTGACCACGGGCCCCGGCCGGGCCACCACAGCTGGCCCGGCAAGGGCGCCCGGCCCGGGCTCCCGCAGGGCCCGCCCTTCCGCCGGTGTCCCGGACGCCCGGCGGATCGGGGTCTCGGCCGAGGACCCGGCGGTTCCCCCTCCCTCCCCCGCCGACGCCCCCGTCACCCGTGGGTTCCTCGCCCGGGCCGCGTTCGTCACCGCCGTGTGCTCCGCCGCCGGGGCCCTGCTCGGGCTGGTGCGGGATCTGTCGCTGGCCCGGATGTTCGGGGCCGGGAGCGAGACGGACGCCTTCCTCGTGGCGTGGACCGTGCCGGAGTTCGCCGCGACGCTGCTCATCGAGGACGGGCTGGCCATCGCGCTCATCCCGGCGTTCAGCATGGCCCTGGCCCGGCGGGCGCGGGGCGCCGGCGGGGACCCGGTCCGTTCGCTGGTCGCCGGTACGCTGCCCCGCCTGTCGCTGGCCTGCGCCGCGGTCGCCACGCTCCTGGCGGTCTGCGCTCCGCAGCTCGTGCACGTCCTGGCCCCGGGCCTGCCCGACCCCGCGCTCGCCGTGGACTGCACCCGGCTCACCGCGACCTGCGTGCTGACCTTCGGCCTGGCCGGGTACTGCAGCGCGGCCCTGCGCGCCCACCGCAGGTTCCTCGCACCGGCGGCCATCTACGTCGCCTACAACACCGGCATCATCACGGCCGTGCTCGTGCTGGGCGGGCACTGGGGCGTGCGCGCGGCGGCGGCCGGGGTGGCCGCGGGAGGCTGCCTGATGGTCCTCGTCCAGGTCCCGGTGCTGTGGCGCGAGCTGCGGCGGGGCCGGGGGGCCGGGACGGCCGGCGCGGACGGTGGCGGTGGCCGGCCCATGGGTCTCGCCCTGCTCGCCGCCGTCCTGCTGTTCGCGCTGTGCCGCCAGTCGCAGGTGCTGATCGAGCGGTTCCTCGGCTCGGCCCTGCCCGCCGGGGCGATCTCGCACCTGAACTACGCGCAGAAGGTCGCCCAGATCCCCATGACCCTGTCGCTGATGCTGTGCACGGTCACCTTCCCGGTCGTCGCCCGCGCCCTGGCCGACGGTGACACCGAGCGGGCCCGCGCCCGCGTGGAGCGGGACCTGGCGCTGGCCGCCTGCCTGGTGCTGGCCGGTGGCGCGGTCGTCATGGCCTGCGCCCCGCAGCTGGTCGAACTGCTCTTCCAGCGGGGCGCGTTCACCGCCGAGGACACGGCCGCGACGGTCCGGGTGATGCGCGTGTACGCCCTCGGGCTGCTCGCGCAGACCCTGGTCGGCGCCCTGATCCGCTCGTACTTCTCGGCCGGCCGCGCCACCTGGTACCCGCTCGGGGCGATGGCGGCGGGCCTCGTCGTCACCGCCGGCGCCGGTGCCTGGGCGGTGGGTCCCTGGGGCGTCATCGGCATCGCCGCCGCCAACGCCGCCGGCATCACCGTCACCGCCGCGCTGCTGCTCGCCGGCATGGGCCCGCGGTCCGTCCCGGTCCGTACCCGGCGCGTCCTGGCGGGGCTGGGCCGCCCGCTGGCCGCGGCGGCCGCCGCGACCGCCGCGGGTGCCTGGGTCGCGAGCCGCCTCGGCCCGCCCCCGGATGCCACAGGTCTGGCGGGCTCCCCCGGCTCGCCCCTCCTCGCGCTCGCCGCCGGCGCGCTCACCGTCGCCGTCGTCTTCCTCGCGCTCGGCCGGGCCCTGGGCGACCAGGGCTGCCGCACCGCGCTGACCTCCCTCCGTTCCGTCTCACGAAGGCTCACTCATGGCCGCTCCCGTTGACACCCCGGACACCGGCACCCGCACCAGATCCGGCCCCGTCCTGTTCGTGGCGATGTACCACTCCGTCGGCGACCCCACGGACGACCCGTACCGCATCACCGTCACGCCCGAGCGGCTCGACCAGCAGCTCGGACGGCTGCGGCGGCGCGGGCTGCGCGGTGTGTCCATGGCCGACCTGCTCGCCGCCCGGGCCCGGGGCGAGGGCCGGGGCCTGTACGGGCTCACCTTCGACGACGGCTACGCCGACTTCGTCACCGGGGCCCTGCCCGTGCTGCGCCGCCACGGCTGCGGCGCCACCCTGTTCGTGCTCCCGGGCCGGCTCGGCGGCGAGAACGCCTGGGACCCGCTGGGCCCGCGCAAGCCGCTGCTGACCGCCGACGGCGTCCGGCAGGCGGCGGCCGAGGGCGTCGAGATCGGCTCGCACGGCCTCACCCACGTCGACCTGACCCGGGCGGACGACGTCACGCTCAGGTCGGAGACCGAGGGCAGCAGGACCGTGCTCGCGGAACTCACCGGAGCACCCCCGGCCGGCTTCTGCTACCCCTACGGCACGCTCGACGCGCGGGCCGTCGAGGCCGTACGGCGGGCGGGCTACGCCTACGCCTGCGCGATCGACCCGGGCCAGCTCGGCGGCCCGCACGCGCTGCCCCGGGTGCACATCGGCCAGAACGACACCCCTCTGCGGCTGTCGCTGAAGTACCGGCTGCACCGGTTGCGCCGCCGACCCGTCGAGGAGCCCCGGTGAAGGCCCTGCACATCATCACCGGCCTCGGCGTGGGCGGCGCCGAGCAGCAGTTGCGGCTGCTGCTGCGGCACCTGCCGGTCGACTGCGACGTGGTGACGCTGACCAACCCGGGGGCGGTGGCCGCCGGGCTGCGCGCCGACGGGGTGCGCGTCCACCACCTCGGCATGGCCGGCAACCGTGACCTGGCCGCCCTGCCCCGGCTGGTGCGGCTCATCCGTGCGGGCGGCTACGAGCTCGTGCACACCCACCTCTACCGCGCCTGCCTCTACGGCCGGATCGCCGCCCGGCTGGCCGGGGTCCGGGCGGTCGTCGCCACCGAACACTCCCTCGGCGACTCGCAGATGGAGGGCCGCCCGCTGAACGCCGGAGTGCGCGCGCTGTACCTGGCGGGCGAACGCCTGGGCAGCACCACGGTCGCCGTCTCCCCGACGGTCGCCGCGCGGCTGGAGCGCTGGGGCGTGCCCGGGCCGCGCATCGAGGTCGTGCCCAACGGCATCGACGTGGCCCGCTTCCGCTTCGACCCGGCCCGCCGCCGGGAGACCCGCCACCGGCTCGGGCTGCCGGACGACGCGTACGTGATCGGCGCCGTCGGCCGGCTCGCGCCGGGCAAGCGCTTCGGTGTGCTGGTCCGGGCGCTGGCGCAGCTCCCGGACGACCACCGGCTGCTGCTGGTCGGGGCCGGCCCGGAGGAGGACGTGCTGCGCCGCACCGCCCGGGCCGCCGGGGTCGCCGGCCGGGTGGTGTTCACCGGGGAGCGCCCCTGCGTCCCGGACGGCTCGCCCGGCCCCGATCTGCCGTCGCTGGCCTGCGCGATGGACGTCCTCGCCTCGCCGTCCCCGGAGGAGGCCTTCGGCCTGGCGATCGTGGAGGCCCTGGCGTCGGGGCTGCCGGTCCTGTACGCCTCCTGCCCCGCCCTGCAGGACCTGCCCCCGGCGGCGGCGCCCCTGGCCCGGCGCGTCACCGGCGGCCCCGACGCGTTCGCCCGCGCCCTGACGGACGTACGGCGGCAGGGTCCCGGGCAGCGCACCGTGCCCGAGGCCGCCCGCCACTACTGCATCACCCGCAGCGCCGCCCGGCTGTTGGACGTGTACGCCGCCGCGGTCGCCCGTCCCCTGTCCCCCTCCCTCCAGGAAGCCCGCACCTCATGACCGACACCCCAGCACGGCAGCCCCGCCCGGTCACCGCCCTCACCAGGTCCCTGCCCCCCTGGTCGCTGCTCGCGGCCGGGGCCGTGGCAGGCGGTCTGCTCGGCGGCACCTACGGCCTGGTCAGGACCCCGCAGTACACGGCGACCAGTTACGTCGTCGCCGTGCCGACGCAGAAGTCCGACACCGCCACCGCCCTCGGTTTCGCCCAGGCCTACGGCCGGGTCGCCCCGCAGCTCGCGGTGCTCGGTGACGCGCAGGTGTGGGCCGGGGTCGCGGTGTCGACGCTGCGCGAGAGCGTCCGTACGGCGACCTCGCCGGACGCGCCGATGGTGTCGGTCACGGCGACCTCCTCCCGCCCCGACCTCGCCGCCGACATGGCCGACGCGGTGGCCCGGGCGCTGACCCGGCACGCCGCGGACACGCAGGAGTCCACCCGCGTCGAGCTCCAGCAGTTCGCCCGCGCCGTCGAGCCGGCCGAGCCGTCCTCGGCCTCCGCCCGGGTGACGGGGCTGGTCGGCGCGAGCGCGGGCGGGCTGCTGGGCGGGCTGGCGGTGCTGGTCCGGCCGCGGCGGGCCGCGGGGACCGGCGGGCGGCAGGCCGCCGTGCCCGGCCCGGCCGTCGCCGCCGACGCGCACCGGCAGCTGTGACGTACACCGCGGAAGTGGTCACCGCGGAGCGGGACTTCGCCGCCCTCGCCGCCGACTGGGACCGGCTGCACCGGCGGTACGGGAACGCCACCCCGTTCCAGAGTCACGCCTGGCTGCACTCGTGGTGGCGGTCGTACGGCGGGCGCGGCGGGCTCCGGCTGGTGCTGGTGCGCCACGGGCGCACCGGTGACCTGGCCGCCGCCGCCCCGCTCAGGCTCGTGCGGCGGCCGCTCCCGTCGCTGGTGCCGCTCGGCGGGGCGATCTCCGACTACGGGGACGTGCTGGTGGACGACGCGCACGGCGACCAGGCGGTGGCCGCGCTCACCGGCGCGCTGTCGGCCGCCGCCCGCACCGCCCTGATCGACCTGCGCGAGGTCCGGCCCGGCGGCGCGGCCGAGCGGGTCTGGGAGCGGTGGCCGGGGCCCCGCGGCCGGGTGGACGACTCGGTGTGCCTGGAGCTGCCGGCCGTCCCCATGGGCGAACTGATCGCCCGGCTGCCGTCCAAGACCCAGCAGCGGCTGCGTGCCAAGCTGCGCCGGCTGGACGCGCTCGGGATCCAGCGGCGGGTCGTCGCCCCGGGCGAGGTGGAGGAGGCGCTGCTGCGCCTGCTGGAGCTGCACCGCCTGCAGTGGCAGGGGCGGAAGGTCACCCCGGAGCATCTGCGGCCGCGGTTCCGGGACCATCTCGTGCGGTCGGTCGGCCCGATGGTGCGCGCCGGGGACGCGGTGGTCACCGAGTTCCGGCTGGACGGCGACGTGGTGGCCGTGGACCTGACGCTGCTCTCGCAGCGGCTCGCGGGCGGCTATCTGTACGGCGCCCACCCGCGGCTGCGCGAGCACAAGGCGGACGTGGCGGCCATGCTGCTGGACTCCACCGCCACCCACACCAAGGACGGCACGCTCGGCACGCTGAGCCTGCTGCGCGGCAACGAGCCCTACAAGCACCACTGGCGCCCGCTGACGGTGGTGAACCAGCGGCTGCTGCTGGCCCGGCGGCGTACGGCACCCCTGCTGTCGGCGGCGCTGGGCGACGCGGCGGCGCGCCGGCGGGGCAAGGAGCTGCTGCGCCGCCTGCGGGAGCGCGACCCCGGCGGCTGGCCCTGACCGGGCCCGCCGCCGGCCGCGCCCGAGGCCTGCGGCTACCGCCGCGACCACCAGTCGAAGCGCAGGCAGAGCTTGCCGCCCATCCAGTACTCGACCCAGTCGCCGAGGTCGAGCGGCGAGCAGTTCGCCGGGCGCCCGGTCTCCGGGGCGCTGGGCTGTGGTGTGGGCGAGGGCGTGGGCGCCGGTGGCCGGGCCGGGGTCGAGGGCGCGGGGGCGGTGTCCTCGTCGCGGCCGAAGAGGAAGGACCGGTAGACCTCGGAGGCCCGCGGGTTGTCGTCGCACTGCCACACGCCGTGCGGGCAGTAGTCCGTCAGGGTCTGGTACAGCGGCTTGTGCTCGTCCATCCACGCGAGCATGCGCTTCATGTAGTCCGCGTTGTCGCCGTTGCGGAAGAGTCCCCATTCCGGGAAGGAGATGGCCTTGCCGTGGGCCTTCGCGAACTCCACGTGCTCGCGCAGCCCGTAGGGCTCCTTGACCTGTTCGTCGAACGACATGCCGCGCGGCTGGTCGTAGGCGTCCATGCCGATGATGTCGACCGTGTCGTCGCCCGGGTAGCACTGCGTCCAGGGCACGGCGTCCCGGCCGCGGCTCGGCGTGAAGTCGAACCGGAACTTCTGGCCCGGCACCGCGCGCATGGTGGTGACGATCCGGTTCCAGTACTGCTTCCAGGCCTCCGGGTCCGGTCCGCAGCGGTGCGTGTAGGTGATGCCGTTCATCTCCCAGCCGAGCACCAGCACCGTGTCCGGCACGCCGAGTTCGACCAGCCGCTCGGCGAGCCGGCGGAAGTGGTGGTCGTAGTGGCCGGCGGCGCCCTCGCGCAGCAGCCGGCGCACCTCGTGGTCGGGCACGCCCTCCTCGTTGCGCTCCAGCATGGGCACGTTCAGCACGAGCAGCCGGTCGGCCTGCTCGCGGCGCCAGTTGGCCCACACGTCCAGGAAGCCGGAGCGGCCCTCGATGTTGCTCCAGCGGTCGCCGGGCAGGTAGGTGTGCCCGACGCGCAGCTTTGCCCCGCCGAGCCAGGCGCTGAGCTGGGCCATCCGGGCCACGCCGCGGGGACCGTAGTCGAGGTAGGCGCCGAAGGCGGTGCTCTGCCGGGCGGGCGCGGTGCCGGGTGCCGTCGCTCCGGACGCCGTACCGGGCGCGGTGGCGGCCGGGGCGGGCGTCACGGCCGGGACGGCGGGTGCCGCCGGCGCGGCGGGGGTGGCCCCGGGTGTCGCGGGCGCGGCCGACGGTGGCGCCGCGGGAGCCGGTGGCTCGCCAGGGTGTGCCGTCCCCGTTCCCGCGACGACCGTGTGGCCCGACGCCAGCGCCGCCGTCGCGGCGACCGCCGCCGCGACGAAGGCCAGCCTGCGGGACCGTGCGCGTCGCTGCCGTGTTCCCATGGCCGCCCCTTTCGTTCGTCTCCGCTTACTGACACCCAGTCATATGAAACGGATTCACGCCACGCCGCTGAGGCTTTCGGGTGGCCCCCTCGCCCGCACCGGTGAACCAGTTCGAAGGAAATGCCCGTGTCTCTGCTCGACATTCGCGTCCCCGCGGTTCTGCTGCGGATCGACCGGAACCCCTTTCACCACGGAACGCTGGGCGCCGTGCGCTCACTCGGCAGGGCGGGCGTGGAGGTGCACGTGGTCGCCGACTGCGCGGGAAGTCCCGTGGGCCGTTCCTGCTTCGTGCGCGGCGTGCACGCGCCACCGGCGCCCGGGGCGTCCCCGGCCGAGATCGCGCGCGTGCTGCGCCGGGTCGCCACCCGCGTCGCGCGCCCCGCGGTGCTGATCGCGATGGACGACGCCGGTGCCGTGGCGGTGGGCCGGACGCGCGAGGAGCTGGCACCGTCCTACCTGCTGCCGGAGCCGTCCGGGGCGCTGCCCGAACGCGTCGCCGACAAGGCGGAACTGGCCGAGGTGTGCGCGTCGCTGGGCGTGGCGCATCCCGAGACGCTCGTGCCGGACAGCGCGGACCGCGCGGCCTCGGCGGTGGCGCGGCTGGGGCTGCCGGTGGTGGCGAAGTGGAGCAGGCCCTGGCTGGTGCCGGCGGGCAGCGGGCTGCGCAGCACGGTGCTGGTGCGCTCGGCGCAGCAGGCGCGGGAGCTGTTCGCGCGGGCCGGGGAGGCGGGCAGCCGCCTGCTCCTGCAGGCGTTCCTGCCGCCGGGCCCGGACCGCGACTGGTTCTTCCACGGGTACGCCGACCGCTCCGGGCTGGTGCGCGGCGGCGGCTCAGGCCGCAAGCAGCGCGCCCGGCCGCGCGGCGCGGGCCTGACGTCGGTCGGCCGCTGGACGGCCAACCCGGAGGTACGGGGGCTCGCCGAGCGAATCACCGGGGAGCTGGGCTACCGCGGCATCTTCGACCTGGACTTCCGCCGCTGCGGGACGACGGGCCGCTACCACCTGCTCGACTTCAACCCGCGCCCGGGCGCCCAGTTCCGCCTGTTCACCGACACGGCGGGGGTGGACGTCGTACGGGCCCTGCACCTGGATCTGACGCACCGTCCGCTGCCGGAGGGGGCACCGCGGCCGGGGCGGGCGTTCGTGGTGGAGAACTACGCGCCGCTGAGCGCGCTGTGGCCGGCGCCGGAGGGCCGGGAGCTGGCCTGGCACGCCCCGGACGACCGGGCGCCCGGCCGGGCGATGTGGCACCTGTGGGGCCGGCACGCCGCCGGGCGGGTCCTGGGGCGGCTGCGCCCGGAGCCAAGAGGGTGGTTCACCCGCCTGGCGCGGTAGAAGTACGTGTTTTTCATACGGAAGTGCCTAATTTGTTCTCATGACTCACATGAAGCGCACCGCCACGGTGCTTTCCAGCCTCGCCCTGAGTGTCGCGCTCCTCGGCGGCACCGCGACGGCCTCGGAGGCGAGCATCCTCCCGGAGGTCACCCACTCCAAGGAGGACTACTCGAAGGACTACTCGAAGGACAAGGAGTGCAAGGGGCACGACAGCCTGGGCCTGTTCCTGCTGGGCATCCCGCTCCTCGGGTTCTTCTACCCGGACGAGTGCTGACCGCACAGCCTTCACGGGTGCCGGGCGCTCGCGTCCGGCACCCGTGGTGTCAGCGGTGGGACGCGGCCCGGCCCCGCCGGTACAGCACGATGCCGCCCGTGATCAGCGCGGCGCTGGCGGCCGCGGAACCGAACAGGGCCTGGGCGCCGGTCTCGGGGAGACTGGGCGGCTGCTCCTGACCGCCGGGGGGCGTGTGGTGGCCCTCGGGGGGTGTGTGCGGGGGCGTCGACCGGTGGCCGCCCGGCGGGGGTGTGGCCGGCGGGTGGTACGGGGGTGTGGCCGGGGGTGTGTGCGGGGGTGTGTGCGGGGGCTCGGTGGGCGGGGTGTCGCCGTATCCGTAGCCGCCGTCGTCGTCGCGCCCGTAGCCGCCGTCGTCCTGGCCGTACCCGCGGTCGCCGCGGGACGGTTCGCCGCCGGCGTGGGACCTGTCCTCGCCGTCACCGGGGAGCCAGTCGTCCTCGTCGCCGGGCCAGTCCTCGCCGTCGTCGCCGGGCAGGTCGTCACCGTCGTCGTACGACGAGGCGCCCGAGGAGTCCTGCCGGTGTTCTTCCCGGTCGCCGTGGCCGTGGCCGTCCGGGCCGTTCGCGCAGGAGTTGCCGAACGCCGGGTTGAGCGCGGCGACCACGTCGACGGTGTTGCCGCAGGCGTTGACCGGTACGTCGACCGGGACCTGGACGTCGTTGCCGGACGCGGCGCCGGGCGAGCCCTTGGCGGCTCCCTCGGCGGTCGAGTCGGCGAGGGCGGCGCCGCCGCACAGGGACAGGATGCCCGTCGCGGCCGCGGCCGCGACCATTCCCCTGCTCAGGGTCTGTCGCAATCTCGTTGCCTCCTGCTCGTGGAGTGCTCGTGGAAGTGGGAAAGCCGGCCCCGGAACGAACGTGTTCTCCCGGGGCCGGCCAGGTCGCAGCCGGTGCTGCGCGTTGTGTTACCGCGTCAGTCGTTCTCGCACTCGTTGCCGAACGCGGGGTTCAGCGCGGCGATGATGTCCACGGTGTTGCCGCACACGTTGATCGGGATGTGCACGGGGATCTGGACGACGTTGCCCGAGAGGACACCCGGGGAACCGACCGCGGCACCCTGGGCGCCGGCGTCCGCCATGGCCGGGCCGGCCATGCCCAGGGCCATGATCGCGCCCGCGACGACAGCAGCGCTCTTCTTCATGAACTTTCCCTTCTCTGCAGTCATGCCCCTTTGTCGGCCGGAGCCGAGCGAGCACAGCCGTAACGGCTCGCACCATGATCTGCAGCCTGCGAACGAGGAATTGACTTTCGAAGAAACTATGGAACGTGCGGCGCAAGGGAATTCACCCGAATGCCCGGAGGAACCCTCGGCACACAACCGGGCGGCCCGCCGTGAATCCACCGGGCCGCCCGGGCTGTCTGCAGGGTGCGGCTCAGTCGCCGTTCGCCGACAGGACCGACAGGTCCTCCAGGATGTGCGACAGGGCACCGTCGCGCTTGCTCTGGGTGGAGTTGTCGGCGCACTGCTGAGCCAGGTCGTCCGACAGGATCGGCACGTCCTGGATCGGCACGATGTTGATGACGGCGACGTTGATGTCCTCGAGCCCTGCGCACGGCTTGTTGAGCGTGCCGTCGACGAGCGAGAGCTGCGGGCTCATGTCGCCCTTGGTCGCCGAGTTGCCGAACGACGACGACGAGCCGTTGCCGTTGGCGACGGACGGTCCGGAGTCGTCTCCGACGGCAAGCGCCTGGGGAGCGGCCGCCACCGACATACCAATGACAGAAGCGGCGGCCGCCGCGGCGACCATTGCCTTCTTGAGCACTTCGCGTTCCTTTCCTAGTAGCGACGCATGTCCTACGGCCTCATCAACCCGGCACCAGATGATTGGTTGCGGGTGTTCACCCGCTTGGCCCTCAGCACGGCGAAGCGCCTGATAATCACCGGAATGACGAACACACAAACAGTTTCGACATGGGCTGACAGGGTGATGGAGAGAAACTGCGCAGCGCCCGCGGAGTTGACCAGAACGCTCCGGAGGACGGGGTTTCCTCAGAAAGGACTGGCTAGTGATCAAGAAGGTTATTGCCACCGCGGCGATCGCCGCTTCCGTCGTGGGTGCCTCCGCTGCCGCGGCTCCTCAGGCGATGGCGATCGGCGACGACAGCGGTCCGAACTCCGTGAACGGCAACGGAGCGATGCAGAGCTTCGGCAACTCGAGCACCTACGGGAACATGAGCCCGCAGATGGCGTTGATCCAGGGCTCGTTCAACAAGCCGTGCATCGCGCTCAACGACATCAACGTGCCGGTCGTCAACCTCATCCCGATCCAGGACCTCCCGATCCTGTCGGACGACATGAACCAGCAGTGTGTGGAGAACTCCACCCAGGCCAAGCGCGACGGTGCGCTGGCGCACTTCCTGGAGGACGTGTCGGTTCTGTCCTACAACGGCGAGGACTGACACCGCCGCGCGAGGGAGGGTCCGCCGGGCAGGCCGGCGGGCCCTCCCTCGTGGTGTGTCAGCGCCCCGTCGCGTACAGCGCCTCGATCCGCTCGGCGTACGCGGCCGTCGCCGCCTGCCGCTTGACCTTCAGGGACGGGGTCAGCAGCCCGTTCTCCTCGGTGAACTCGCCTTCGATCAGGGCGAAGGCGCGGATCGACTCGGCGCGCGAGACCGCTTCGTTGGCGTGGTCCACGGCCTTCTGGACGTCGGCGCGCAGGCGTTCGTCGTGGACGAGCTCGGACAGTGGGGTGCCGGCGGGCAGTTTGCGCACCGCGAGCCAGTGGGCGAGGGCGTCGGGGTCGAGGGTGATCAGGGCGGCGACGTAGGGGCGGTTGTCGCCGACGACGAGGCACTGCCCGACGGGCGGGCGGCTGCGCAGGCGGTCCTCCAGGACGGCCGGGGAGACGTTCTTGCCGCCGGTGGTGACGAGGATGTCCTTCTTGCGGCCGGTGATGGTGAGGTAGCCGTCCTCGTCGAGGGAGCCGAGGTCGCCGGTGGCGAACCAGCCGTCGTCCAGGACCTCGCCGGTCGCGGCCGGGGCGTTCCAGTAGGCGGTGAAGACGATGCCGCCCTTGACGAGGACCTCGCCGTCGTCGGCGATGCGGACGGCGGTGCCCGGGACCGGCAGGCCGACCGTGCCGGGGCGGGGCGCCAGGGGCGGGACGATGGTGGCCGCTGCGGTCGTCTCGGTGAGGCCGTAGCCCTCGTAGATCAGGATGCCGGCCGCGTAGAAGAAGAGATTGAGCTCGCGGTCGAGGGGGCTGCCGCCGCTGATGGCGTAGCGCAGGCGGCCGCCGAGTTCCTTGCGGATGCGGCGGTAGACGAGCAGGTCGTACAGGGCGTGGGCGGCGCGCAGGCCCGGGCCCGGGCCCTTGCCGCGGCCCAGGAACTGGTTCATGTGGGCCCGGCCGAAGCGGACGGCGATGCGGTGGGCGCGGTCGAAGGAGGAGCCGCGGCCCAGCTTCTCGGCGGTGGCGCGGCCCGTGTCGTGGATCTTCTCAAAGAGGTAGGGGACGCCCACGAGGAACGTCGGGCGGAACGCGCGCAGGGCCGGGCGGAGTTCGTCGGGCTTGATGCTCGGGCAGTGGCCGACCTCGATGCGGCCCATCAGGCAGGCGATCTGCAGGGTGCGGCCGAGGATGTGCGCGAGGGGCAGGAAGAGGAGCGTCGAGGCGGTCTCGCCGGTGACCTCCTTGAACATGGGGTGCAGCAGCTCGACGGTGTTGGCGGCCTCGGCGTGCAGGTTGGCGTGGGTCAGGACGCAGCCCTTGGGGCGGCCGGTGGTGCCGGAGGTGTAGCAGAGGGTCGCGGTCGTGCCGGGGGTCAGCGCGGTGCGGCGCTTGGTGACCTCCTCGTCGGCCACGTCCCGGCCCAGGGCGGTGAGTTCGTCGAGCGCGCCGCCGTCGAGGTGCCGGACGCGCGGGGGGTGCGGGTGGCCCGCCGTGCCGGCCAGGACCGTGTCGGCGTTCTCGGCCGTCTCCGTGATGACATGGCGGGCGCCCGAGTCGCGGACGATCCACTCCACCTGGTCGGCCGAGGAGGTGGCGTAGACCGGGACGGTCACGCCGCCGGCCGACCAGACGGCGAAGTCCAGGACCGTCCACTCGTAGCGGGTGCGGGACATCACCGCGACGCGGCCGCCCGGTTCGAGGCCCGCCGCGATCAGGCCCTTGGCCACGGCGGTGACCTCCCGGGCGAAGGCCGCCGCCGTGACGGGCTGCCAGGTGCCGTGCCGTTCGCGGCGCAGCACCACGGCGTCGGGGTCCTCGGCCGCGTTGGTGTAGGGGATGTCGGCGATGCTGCCGATCGCCGGGCGCGGCGCGAGGGGCGCCACGCGGGCCTCGCGCACCACGCCCCGTTCGTCCCTGACGGTCTCGGCCTTCGTGCGGAGCGCCAGGTCGGTGCGCTGCTTCGCCCGTTTCAGATCCTTGCGTACGCCCATGACGGCTCCCGGTCGCGGAGGAGGCTGACGTGCTGCCGTAACTACTTACTCCGGAGTCAACTTACTCACGCGTAAGGATAGGTCAACGGTCGGGGTCACGTCAGACGGCGTGCGGTGGCGATCGCCTCGGCGAGCCGGTGGATCTCCTCGTCCTCCGTGCGGTCCGCCAGGTCGCCGGCGTGTCCGGCGAGTTCGGCGAGGCGCGGGGCGCCCGGTACGGGGGGCCCGTGGTGGGTCAGGGCGTCGGCGAAGTAGGCGGCCGTGGCGGCCGTCCTCAGGCCCCGGCCCGCGCTCCACACCGAGTCGTCGAGGGCGTCGGCCTCCAGGTCGCCGGTCTCCTCGTGCGGGGCGCGGGTGGCGGGGTCGAGCCAGCGGACGGTGGCGGTGGCCAGGTGGCCCTCGGCGCCGGGCGCGGTGCGTACGGCGTACAGGGCCGTGACGGTGTGGCCGGGGCCGACCTCGCCGCCGTCGACACGGTCGTCGCGGAAGTCCTCGTCGGCGACCCGGCGGTTGTCGTAGCCGATCAGCCGGAACTCCTCGACCGTCTCCGGGTCGAAGGCCACCTGGGCCTTGGCGTCACGGGCGGTGAGGTCGACGTGGCGCGGGAGTTGCTCGCAGAAGACCTTGTGGGCCTCGTCCTCGCCGGACACGTAGACGGTGTGGCCGTCGCCCCGGTCGGCGAGGCGCTCCATGAGGGCGTCGCCGTAGTCGCTGCCGACGCCGACGCCGAACAGGGTGATGCCGTGCTCGCGGCGTTCGCCGGCGATCTTCTCCAGGATCGTGCCGGCGTCGGTGTCGCCGGTGTTGGCGAGGGCGTCGGAGACCAGCACGACCCGGTTGGTGGCGCCCTCGCGCAGGCCCTCGACGGCCGTCTCGTAACCGGTCTCGACGCCGGCGCCGAGGTTGGTGGAGTCCTGGACCTCAAGGCCGTCGATGAGCTCCTGGATCTCGTCGCGGTCGCCGTCCAGACGCGTCATCGGCAGCACGGTCTCGGCCTCGTCGCTGAAGGTGACCAGCGCGACCGAGTCGTCGTCGCGCAGCCGGTCCGTCATCACCGACAGGGACTTCTTCGCGAGGTCCAGGCGGCCCGGCTCGGCCATGGAGCCGGAGACGTCGAGGACGAAGGTGAGGGCCGCGGGCGGGCGTTCGCCGGATCCCCCGGTGGTGCGGGTGGCGAGTCCGACGCGGACCAGGGACCAGTCCTCGTCGTCGGTGCGCGCGCCGTCGACCGTCACCGAGAAGCCGTCGCCGCCGGGGCGTGGGTAGTCCTGGCGGAAGCTGTTGACGAACTCCTCGGGGCGGACCGTCGACGGATCGGGCAGCCGGCCCTCGGCGAGGGCGCGGCGGGCGTAGTCGTAGGAGGCGGTGTCGACGTCGAGCGCGAACGTGGAGAGGTGGCCGGGGTCTTCGCGGGCGTCGTCCCGTTCGCCCGCGCCGTCCTCGTCGCCGTGGGCGGGTGCCGGTTCGCCCGCGCCGTACGCGGGGCCGTCGGCGGCCTTGCCGGCGTCGCCGGTGTCTTCGCCCGCGGTGCACGCGGTGAGCAGCAGCCCGCTCGCCGCCGTGAGGGCGAGCAGCAGTCGTCGTGTCCGGAAACGGTCCATCGTCCGTACCCCCTGCGTCCGTTGACGTCGGCTTCTTGCGACTGTGACGGGGCAGGGGGCCCGAACGTGCGGCACGGGGTGTTGCGGAAGCGTCTCGAAGCGGCCACGGAGACGGCCCGTCGAGACCGGTGGGTGATCCTCCGGTGACCTAGGAGACGATGTCCTTGCGGGCGAAACCCCGGAAGGCCAGGGCGAACAGCACCAGCGCGTACGTCACGGAGATCGACGTGCCCTGGATCATGTCCGACCACTCCGGTTGCGGCCGGACGGCGTCGAGCCAGGCGTACTGCCAGTGCGCGGGCAGGAAGTCGCGCCAGTCGCCGAGGGCCGTCACTTCGTCCAGGACGCTGCCGATGATGGTGAGGAACACCGCGCCGCCGACCGCGCCGAGCGGGGCGTCCGTGCGGGTGGAGAGCCAGAACGCGAGGGCGGCGGTGACCAGTTGGGACACCATGATGTACGCGACGACAATCAGGATGCGCTGGGCGGCCGTGCCGGTGGACAGGCTGCCGCCGGTGGGCAGTTCCAGCGGGCCCCAGCCGTAGGCGGCGGTGCCGACGGCGAGGGCGACGACCGGGAGCAGGACCATCGCCGCGAAGCTCAGGGTGAGTCCGACGGCGAGCTTGGACCACAGCAGCCGGGCCCGGGGCACGGGGGCCGCGAGCAGGTAGCGCAGGGAGGACCAGCCGGCCTCCGAGGCGACCGTGTCGCCGCAGAACAGGGCGACGGGGATGACGAGCAGGAAGCCGGCGGCGGAGAAGAGGTTGACCGCGGCGAAGTTCGCCCCGGACGCGGTCGCCGTGTCCATGAGGTTGACGCGGTTGTTGTTGCCGCCCGGATCGCCGCCGACCTGGAAGGCGATCAGCAGGATGACCGGCAGGGCGAACAGCACGCCGCCCATGACCATCGTGCGGCGCCGCTTCAGCTGGCGGACCAGCTCGACGCGGAAGGGCAGGGTGCGGCCCGCGCGGTAGCCGTCGGCGACCTCGGCGGGCGGCTCGGCGAGCGTGCTCATGCTTCGGCTCCGATCAGGTTGAGGAAGGCGTCCTCCAGGCGGCGGTGCGGCCCGACCGACGTCACCGCCACGTCCAGCCGTACGAGGTCGGCGACGAGGCGCTGCGGGGTGCCGTCGGCGTCGAGCCGGATCAGCAGGCCCTCGTCGGCGCGCACGGCCGAGGCGATGCCGGGCAGGGCGGCGACCTTCTCCAGGACGGGCTCGTCCACGGGCGTGGCCGTGCCCACCAGGAGCGTGTCGCCCGAGCCGACGATCTCGGCGACCGGGCCCGCCTGGACGAGCTGCCCGTGGTCCATCACGACCAGGTGGGTGCAGGTCTGCTCCACCTCGGCGAGGAGATGGCTGGAGACGATGACCGTGCGGCCGGCGGCGGCGTAGCGGATCATCACCTCGCGCATCTCGCGGATCTGGGGCGGGTCCAGGCCGTTGGTCGGTTCGTCGAGGATGAGCAGGTCCGGCAGGCCGAGCATGGCCTGCGCGATGGCCAGGCGCTGGCGCATGCCCTGCGAGTAGGTGCGTACGGCGCGGGCGAGGGCGCCGCCCAGGCCCGCGATCTCCAGGGCCTCCTCCAGGTGCGCGTCCTCGGCGGGGCGGCCGGTGGCGCGCCAGTACAGCTCCAGGTTCTCCCGGCCGGACAGGTGCGGCAGGAAGCCCGCGCCCTCGACGAAGGCGCCGACCCGGGAGAGCACCGGGGCGCCCGGCGCGATGGCGTGGCCGAAGACACGGATCTCACCGCCGTCGGGCTTGATGAGGCCCATCAGCATGCGCAGGGTGGTCGTCTTGCCGGCGCCGTTGGGGCCGAGCAGGCCGAGCACCTGGCCCTTCTCCACGCGGAAGGAGAGGTCCTTGACCGCGTACCGGTCCGACGCCTTGGCGTAGCGCTTGGTCAGGTCGGTGATCTGGAGGGGGACCTCGGCGAGGGCCGGGTCCGGCGGGGCGGGGGCGGCCGTGCGGCGGCGTCCCGTGACGATCAGGGCCAGGGCGATCACGGCGCCGGCCAGGGGCAGCCACCACACCCACGCGGGCAGCGCACCCCGGCTGTCCCGCTGGCCGAGCGCGGAGGGCACCTTCAGGTCGCCCTCGAGGGAGACGGTGTAGGTCGCCGAGGCGGTCGGGGAGGCGTACCCGAGGTCGGTGGAGGCGAGGACCAGACGCAGGCGGTGGCCGTCGTCGATCTCGTGGTCGATCGCCGGGAGGGTGATGCGGACGTCCTTGCCCTCCTTGGCGCCCTCGACGCGGACGGGCGTGACGAGCTGGGAGGGCAGCACCTGCCGGGTGCCGCCGCCGGGTCCGACGTCGTAGAGCTTCGCGAAGAGCACGGCGTCGTCGCTGGTGGACTTCACGTGGACGGTCACGGTGGGCGAGCCGGTGATCTGGAGGTCCTCGCGCCGCGGCGCCGACTCGAACGCGGCGAACTGGCCGGGGAAGTCCAGGGAGACGCCGATGCCGAGGCCGGAGAGCTGGCTCAGGCCGCCCGCGCCGCCGAGGCCGGGCAGGGCGGAGACACCGGGCGGGCTGGCGCCGGGCGGGTTGGCGAAGCTCTGCTCGCGGCCGGCCAGGGCGAGGGAGGTCTGCTTGCTCTCCAGGCCCGGGTAGCGGTCCGAGGTCACGCCGGCCAGGCGGGGTTCGCCGTCGCCGGAGCCGGTGCCGAGAGTGCGGGTGACGCGGAAGGCGGGGCCGGTGTCGACGCCCTTGTCGTCCTTGAGGTAGCGGTCGAACCAGGTCTTCACGCGCTCTTGGACGCGGCCGGTCTCCAGGTCGCCGCCGTCGTGGCCGCCGGCGATCCAGTCGACGTCGACGGGGGCGCCGTTGGCGCGGATGGTTTTCGCCGCCTGGTCGGCCTGGCCGAGCGGGAAGAGCGAGTCGGACTGGCCCTGCAGCAGCAGCGTCGGCACCTTGATGTCCTTGCCGACCGCGGACGGTGAGCGCTGCTCCAGCAGCTCTCGGGCCTCGGCGTCGGGCGTGCCCGACTCGGCGACCCGCTCGTACATCCGGCACAGCGCGGGCTCGAACTTCTCGCAGCCGCCGCCGGAGTTGACGAAGATGCCCGCCCACAGCTTCTTGAACACGCCGTTCGGGAAGAGGGCGTCGGCGAGGTTCCAGTACGTGATCGCCGGGGCTATCGCGTCCACGCGCCGGTCGTGGCCGGCGGTGAGCAGGGCGATGGCGCCGCCGTAGGAGCCTCCGGCCATGCCGACGCGGGGGTCGCCCTTCTTGTCGAGCTCGACCCGGGGCTGTGCCGCGAGCCAGTCGATCAGCTTCGAGACGTCGGCGACCTCGCCCTCGGGGTCGTTCAGCCCGATCTTCCCGGACGACCTGCCGAAGCCGCGGGCGGACCAGGTCAGGACCGCGTAGCCGTCCCGGGCGAGGTCCTCGGCCTGCTGCCGGACGTCCTTCTTGCTGCCGCCGAAGCCGTGCCCGAGCAGGACGGCGGGACGGCGGCCGTCGCCTCCGGAGGTGAAGAAGGAGGTGTCGACGCGGACGCCGTCCCGGGTCTCCAGGAGGCGGTCCGTGCGGTGCACCGGGGGCGCTTCGTCGCCGGCGACGGCCGTCCATGTGCCCGCGCCCGCGAGCACGACGACGGCGGCCCCGGCGGCGAGGAGCCGCCGGGGCCTCCGAAGCAGCCCGTTCAGTCCGGGCAGTCGAAGATCCATGCGTCAACGGTACGGGGTGAACCTGTCGATGAGTTGTCGACCGGAGACCGAAGTGCGGGGCCTTCCAGGGGTGTACACGGGGTGTTCGGCGTACTGCGGGTGGTGTACGGCTTCGGGCTCGGCGGGGGGCTGCGGGTTGCCGGGTGCGGGTGCCCGGTGGCTGGTCGCGCAGTTCCCCGCGCCCCTAAGAGGCCTGTTCGTCCTCCGGTACCGAGACCAGCCACCGCGTCTGCTTGCGCGGGCGCAGGTAAAGGGCCCAGTACAAGGTCGCCGCCGCGGTGATGCCGCCCGTCCAGAGCAGGTACGTCGTCTCCTGCCGGCTCAGGATGTAGACCAGCACCACGATCAACAACAGCGGGGCCGCGGGCCACAGGGGCATGCGCCAGGCCGGGGTGTGCTTGTGGCTGCCGCGGCGGGAGAGCAGGGCGGCGACCGCGACCAGCAGGTACATGCCGGTCACCGAGACGCCCGTGACGCCGTACAGGGTGTCCAGGTTCACGAAGCACAGGGCCGCGCCGGGGACGCCGACGGCGAGGGTGGAGACCCAGGGGGAGCCGAAGCGGCCGAGGCGGGAGAAGAGGGAGTTGACCGGGGTGGGCCAGGCCTTGTCGCGGGCCGAGGCGAACAGCACGCGGGAGTTCTGGATGACCATGACGATGCCCGCGTTGATGATCGCGAGGGCCACGCAGAGGCTGACGAACGTGCCGACGGCCGAGTTGGACCAGGCGGTGACCATGGTGGAGATGTCCCCGCCGGTGAGGGCGGCGAGGTCGGGGGCGCCCAGGGTGATGGCCGCGACCGGGACAAGGATGATCACGGCGGAGATGGCGAGAGTGGCCAGGACGGTACGGGCCACCGAGCGGCGGGGGTTCTCCAGTTCCTCGGAGAGGTAGACCGCCGTGGAGAAGCCCTGTGTGACGAACAGGGCGATCGCGAGGCCGGAGACGACCAGCAGGGCCGTCACCGTGTCGGGGCCGCCGTCCGGGCCCGCCACCCGCATCGAGACCAGGCTGCCGGCGCCGCGCTCGGCGTGCGTGAAGCCCAGGACCGCCACGACCGCGGCGGCGATGACCTCCAGGACCAGGAAGACGCCGGTGATCCAGGCGTTGGCCCGCAGGTCGAGCAGGCCGGCGAGGGTGGCGAGGAGCATGACCGAGGCGCCCGTCCAGGACGGGTCGAGGTGGACCAGCGGGGCGAGGTAGTCGGCCGTGCCCATCGCGATGACCGGCGGGACGATCATCACGACCAGCAGGGACAGCACGAAGACCAGCCAGCCGGCGAGGCGTCCGGCCAGCGTCGAGACCATGGCGTACTCGCCGCCGGCGCTGGGGACGAGGGTGCCCAGCTCCGAGTAGCAGAACGCCACGGCGACGCAGAGCAGGGAGCCGATGGCGATGGTCAGGGCCGTGGCGGTGCCGAGCGAGCCGAACAGGTCCGGGACGACCACGAACAGCGTGGAGGCCGGGGTCACGCAGGAGAGGGTCAGGAGGGTGCCGCCGACGACTCCGATGGAGCGCTTCAGCTTCTTGGGGCCGCCCGACGCCTGCGCGACGGCGGCCTCGACAGGGGTGAGGGTGTCGGTCACGTGAGGGATGCAACATCGACGGAAACCATCACGTCAATGGCTGTTCACCTACGAAATCCGCAGCGTGCGGGCGGCCATTCGCGCGTTAACGTCGCATTAAGGCTTCTGCGCCACGGGCCTGGCGGGTGCGGGAACCGCAGGGCGGCCGGGCAAAAAAGTGGGGCCGTCCGCGATGCGGACGGCCCCGGGAGCAGGTGTCAGTGATTGCGCGGGAAGCCCAGGTCCACGCCCGCCGGGGCGTCGGCCGGGTCGGGCCAGCGGGTGGTGACGACCTTGCCGCGGGTGTAGAAGTGCGTGCCGTCGTTGCCGTAGATGTGGTGGTCGCCGAAGAGCGAGTCCTTCCAGCCGCCGAAGGAGTGGTAGCCCACGGGGACCGGGATCGGGACGTTCACGCCGACCATGCCGGCCTCGACCTCCAGCTGGAAGCGGCGGGCCGCGCCGCCGTCCCGCGTGAAGATCGCGGTGCCGTTGCCGAACGGCGAGGCGTTGATCAGGTCCAGGGCCTCCTCGTAGGTCTCCGCGCGCAGCACGCACAGGACCGGGCCGAAGATCTCGTCCTGGTAGGCCTTGGCGGACGTGGGCACCTTGTCGAGCAGCGAGATGCCGATCCAGTGGCCGTCCTCGAAGCCGTCGACGGTGTAGCCGGTGCCGTCCAGGACGACCTCGCAGCCCTCGGCGGCCGCGCCCTCGACGTAGGACGCCACCTTGTCGCGGTGGACCTTGGTGATGAGCGGGCCCATCTCGGAGGCCGGGTCGTCGCCGGGGCCGATCTTGATCTTCTCGGCGCGCTCGCGGATCTTCTCCACCAGTTCGTCGCCGATGGCGCCGACCGCGACGACCGCGGAGATGGCCATGCAGCGCTCGCCGGCGGAGCCGTAGGCGGCCGACACGGCGGCGTCGGCGGCGGCGTCCAGGTCGGCGTCCGGCAGGACCAGCATGTGGTTCTTGGCGCCGCCGAGCGCCTGGACGCGCTTGCCGTTGGCGGACGCGGTGGTGTGGATGTAGCGGGCGATCGGGGTGGAGCCGACGAAGGAGACGGCCTTGACGTCCGGGTGCTCCAGCAGGCGGTCGACGGCCACCTTGTCGCCGTGGACGACGTTGAAGACGCCGTCGGGCAGACCCGCTTCCGCCAGCAGCTCGGCGAGGCGGACCGAGGCCGACGGGTCCTTCTCCGACGGCTTCAGCACGAACGTGTTGCCGCAGGCGATGGCGAGGGGGAACATCCACATCGGCACCATCGCCGGGAAGTTGAACGGCGTGATGCCCGCGACGACGCCCAGCGGCTGGCGGATCGAGGACACGTCGACGCGGCTCGCGACCTGCGTGGACAGCTCGCCCTTCAGCTGCACGCTGATGCCGCAGGCCAGGTCGACGATCTCCAGGCCGCGGGCGACCTCGCCGAGGGCGTCGGAGTGGACCTTGCCGTGCTCGGCGGTGATCAGCTCCGCGATCTCGTCGCGGTGGGCGTCCAGCAGCGCCCGGAACCTGAAGAGGATCGAGGTCCGCTGGGCCAGCGAGGACTGGCCCCAGGTGGCGAAGGCCTCCTTGGCGGCGGCGACCGCCGCGTCCACCTCGTCGACCGAGGCGAACGCGACCTTCGTGGTGACCTCGCCGGTCGCCGGGTTGGTCACCGGCCCGTGCGTGCCCGAGGCGCCTTCGACGGTCTTGCCGCCGATCCAGTGGTTGACGATCTTCGTCATGGCCGGGAACTCCTTCACAGATGGCGGCGTCGGGTGGAGACGTGCCGTTCGTACAGCTCGCGTGCCTTGACCGCGGACGGCCGTGTCGCGGTCTCGGCCACGGGTACATCCCACCAGGCCTGCGCGGGGGGCGCCCCCGACACTGTGTCTGCCGTTTGGGTCTCCACGTAGACACATGTGGGAGTGTCGGCGGCCCGGGCCTCGGCGAGGGCCTCGCGCAGGTCCCGCACGGTCTTGGCGCGCAGCACGCGCATGCCCAGGCTGGCGGCGTTGGCGGCGAGGTCCACGGGCAGCGGCCGGCCGGTGTACGAGCCGTCCTCGGCCGGGTAGCGGTACGCCGTGCCGAAGCGCTCGCCGCCGACCGACTCGGACAGGCCGCCGATGGAGGCGTAGCCGTGGTTCTGGATGATCAGGACCTTGATCGCGACGCCCTCCTGCACGGCCGTGACGATCTCCGTCGGCATCATCAGGTAGGTGCCGTCGCCGACCAGCGCCCACACGGGCCGGTCCGGGGCGGCCAGCTTCACGCCGATCGCGGCCGGGATCTCGTAGCCCATGCAGGAGTAGCCGTACTCCAGGTGGTACTGGTCGCGGGACCGGGTCCGCCAGAGCTTGTGCAGGTCGCCGGGGAGGGAGCCGGCCGCGTTGATCAGGATGTCCGACGCGTCGACGAGGGCGTCCAGGGCGCCGAGGACCTGCGGCTGGGTGGGGCGGGTGTCGGGCTCGTCCACCTCGTAGCAGGCGTCGACGCGCTGCTCCCAGCGCTCCTTGTCCTCGGTGTACTCGGTGACGTAACCGCCGGGCACCCGGTACGCGTGCAGGCGCAGGGCCTCGGTGAGCTCCTGCAGGCCGCTGCGGGCGTCCGCGACCAGGGGCTGCCCGGCGAGCTTGTGGCCGTCGAAGGAGGCGATGTTGACGTTCAGGAACCGCACGTCCGGGTGGGCGAAGAGGGTGCCGGAGGCGGTGGTGAAGTCGGTGTAGCGGGTGCCGACGCCGATCACCAGATCGGCGGTGCGGGCCAGTTCGTCCGCCGTGGCCGTGCCGGTGTGGCCGATGCCGCCGACGTCCTGGGGGTGGTCGTGGCGCAGGGCGCCCTTGCCGGCCTGGGTGGAGGCGACCGGGATGCCCGTGGCCTCGGCGAACTCGGCGAGCGCGTCCTCGGCGCGGCTGTGATGGACGCCACCGCCCGCGACGACCAGCGGCCGCCGCGCCGCGCGGATCGTGTGCACCGCGTCCATCAGCTCCGTCGGGTCGGGGCCGGGCCGCCGTACGGTCCAGACGCGCTCGGCGAAGAACTCCTCGGGCCAGTCGTACGCCTCGGCCTGCACGTCCTGCGGCAGGGCGAGGGTGACGGCGCCGGTCTCGACGGGGTCGGTGAGCACGCGCATCGCGTGCAGCGCCGAGGGGATCAGCGCCTCGGGGCGGGTGATCCGGTCGAAGTACCGGGAGACCGGGCGCAGGCAGTCGTTGACCGACACGTCACCGGCGTACGGCACTTCGAGCTGCTGCAGGACCGGGTCGGCGGGGCGGGTGGCGAAGACGTCCCCGGGCAGGAGCAGCACCGGCAGGTGGTTGATGGTGGCGAGGGCGGCGCCGGTGACCAGGTTGGTGGCGCCCGGGCCGATAGAGGTCGTCACGGCGTGGGTGGACAGGCGGTTGGACTGGCGGGCGTAGCCGACCGCCGCGTGCACCATGGCCTGTTCGTTGCGGCCCTGGTGGAACGGCATCCGCTCGGCGTGCTCCAGCAGCGCCTGGCCGAGTCCGGCGACATTGCCGTGGCCGAAGATGCCCCAGGTGGCGCCGATGAGCCGCTGCCGCGCCCCGTCGCGCTCGGTGTGCTGCGCGGCGAGGAAGCGGACCAGCGCTTGCGCGACGGTCAGGCGGACGGTCATCGGTACCCCTCCGTTACGTGGTCCGGGTGGAAGCAGATCCGCCACTCCCTCGTCTCCCCCGGCCCCGCCATGACGTTCAGGTAGTACATGTCGTGGCCGGGCTGGGCGATCGACGGGCCGTGCCAGCCGTCGGGGACGAGGACGGCGTCGCCGGAGCGGACCTCCGCGAGGACGTCGGACCCGCCCTCACGCGAGGGGAATACGCGCTGGTAGCCGAAACCGTTCGGACCGTCGATCTCGAAGTAGTAGATCTCCTCCAGCTCCGACTCCTCACCGGGCCGGTGCTCGTCGTGCTTGTGCGGCGGATAGGAGGACCAGTTGCCGCCGGGCGTGATCACCTCGACCGCGATGAGCTTGTCGCACTCGAAGGCGTCGGCGGAGGCGAAGTTGCGGACGCGGCGCAGGCAGGTGCCGCTGCCGCGTTCCTCGACGGGGACCTCCGGCGCGGGGCCGTAGCGGGCGGGGAGTTGTCGCTCGCACTTCGCTCCTGCCAAAGCAAAGCGGCCTCCCGCGCCGGAGGCGATCTGGACCCGGGCGTCCCGGGGCGCGTACGCGAAGTCGGTGACCGACGCGAACACGTCCCGGCGTCCCGAGAGGTGGAACTCCTCGTCCTCCACGCGCACCGAGCAACCGCCCCGCAACGGCAGGACGATCCACTCGCTGTCGCCGGTGGTGAAGGTGTGCGTGCCGCCCGGCTCGAGCTCCACGATCCGCAGGCTGCTGTGTGTCCAGCCGGCCCGTTTCGGGTCGATGTCCAGGACGTAGTTCACACCGGTGGTGGTGCCCCTGGGGACGTACAGCTCACTGGTCATCAAGCGGCCCTCACAGCAGTCCTACGGCGGTGTCCACGGCGGCGGCCACGTCGCCGTCCGCCGGGTACAGCAGCGAGCGTCCCACCACCAGCCCGCACACGGTGGGCAGTTGGAGGGCGCCGCGCCATTTCTCGTACGCCCCGGCCTGCTCCTCGGCGGAGCCCCCGACCTCCCCGCCGAGCAGGACGGCGGGCAGCGTGGAGGTCGCCATGACCTCGGCCATGTCGTCGGGGTTGTCGGTGACGGGCACCTTCAGCCAGGTGTAGGCGGAGCTGCCGCCCAGGCCCGAGGCGATGGCGATCGACCGGGTGACGGCCTCGGCGGACAGGTCGTTGCGCAGCCGGCCCGAGGCGTCGCGGCGGCTGATGAACGGCTCGACGAAGACGGGCAGCCGGCGGGCCGCCATGGCGTCGACGGCCCGGGCGGTGGACTCCAGGGTGGTCAGCGAGCCCGGGTCGTCGTAGTCGACGCGCAGCAGCAGTTTGCCCGCGTCGAAGCCGAGGCGCTCGATGTCCTCGGGGCGGTGGCCGGTGAAGCGGTCGTCGAGTTCGAAGCGGGCGCCCTGGAGGCCGCCGCGGTTCATGGAGCCCATGACGACCTTGCCGTCGAGAGCGCCGAGCAGCAGCAGGTCGTCGAGGATGTCGGCGGTGGCGAGGACGCCGTCCACGCCCGGGCGCGAGAGGGCCAGGCAGAGACGTTCGAGGAGGTCGGCGCGGTTGGCCATGGCGAGGCTGCGGCCGCCGGCGCCGAGGGCGCCGCGGGCCGGGTGGTCGGCGGCGACGATCATCAGCCGGCCGGTGTCGTTCAGCAGCGGCCTGCGGGTGCGGCGCGCCGCGGCCTCGGCGATCGCCTCCGGGTGGCGGCTGCGCAGGCGGACGAGTTCGGAGACGTCGACACTCACGTGACGGCCCCCGCGGTGACGGCCGCCTCGATCTCGGCCGGGGTGGGCATCGCGGAGGAGCACTCCAGGCGGGAGGCCACGATGGCTCCGGCGGCGTTGGCGTGCCGCATGGTCTTCTCCAGGTCCCAGCCGGCCAGCAGGCCGTGGACGAGGGACCCGCCGAAGGCGTCGCCGGCGCCCAGGCCGTTGAGGACGGTCACCGGCAGCGGCGGCACTTCGGCGCTCTCCCCGGCGCTGTTCACCGCCAGGACGCCCTTGGGGCCCTGCTTGACGACGGCCAGCTCGACCCCGGCGTCCAGCAGGGCGCGGGCGGCGGCGTGCGGTTCGCGCACGCCGGTGGCGACCTCCACCTCGTCGAGGTTGCCGACCGCGACGGTGGTGTGGCGCAGGGCCTCCGTGTAGAAGGGGCGGGCCTGCGCCGGGTCCGGCCAGAACATGGGGCGCCAGTCGAGGTCGAAGACGGTCGGGCCGGCCTTGGCGCGGTGGGCGAGGGCCGCGAGGGTGGCCGTGCGGCTGGGCTCCTCGCTCAGGCCCGTGCCGGTGATCCAGAAGACACGGGCCTCGCGGATGGCGTCGAGGTCCAGCTCGTGGGCGTCGATCTCCAGATCCGGGGCCTTGGGCTGCCGGTAGAAGTACAGCGGGAAGTCGTCCGGCGGGAAGATCTCGCAGAAGGTGACGGGGGTGGGCAGGCCGGGGACGGGGGTGACCCAGCGGTCGTCCACGCCGAAGTCCTTCAGGGCCTCGTGCAGGTAGGCGCCGAAGGGGTCGTCGCCGGTCCGGGTGATCAGCGCGGTCCGCCGGCCCAGGCGGGCCGCGGCGACCGCGACGTTGCTCGCGGAACCGCCGAGGAACTTGCCGAAGGAGGTGACCTGCGGCAGCGGCACGCCTGTCTGCAGCGGATACAGATCCACTCCGATCCGCCCCATGGTGATCAGGTCGTACGCCATCGTGTCCCCTCGGTGCTCGGCTCTCCCCGGTGTTGTAGCCCCCTTCACGAAGCCCTGTCAATGTTTTGTCCGGACATTCGGACCAGATTATGACAGCGCTTTCGGCGCCACCTGGTCCTTCTCTGTGCAGTCTTCGGTCCTAGACCTCGGTCCGCCTCTCCAGACGGCTGCCGCGGGGCAGGGTGACGGACATGATGTCGCTGGGCGCGTCCAGCGCGATGCGGTGCCAGCGGCCGCGCGGCACGACCACGGCGGTCCCCGGGGCCAGGCCGGTCTCCTCCTCCTGCCCGTCCGGCCGCTCGGGGCGCAGGCGGAGGCGGATGCCGCCGGTGAGGCAGGCGACGACCTCGTCGGCCTCGGTGTGGATCTCCCAGTGGTCGCCGTGGACGTCCTCGTCGGTCTCCACGTGGAAGGTCATCACCTGCCACGAGTCCTGCTCGGGGTCGAACGCGGGTTCCTCGACGCGCACCTCGCCGCCTGCGCCGAGGCGGATGAACGAGGTGAAGAGGCCGAACGGGGCGAGCGTCATGGCCGTGGGGTCCTTTCCTGCTGTCCGGGGGGCGGGGTGCGGCCGGTTCACTCGGCCAGGGCGCGGCGCAGGGCCGCCGCGAGTTCGGCGATCTGCCGCTGCGAGACGTCGGCGGAGAGGATCGCCTGGGAGCCGTGGAAGGTGCCGGGCCACTGGTGCAGTTCGACCGGCACGCCCGCCTGGAGCAGGCGCAGGGCGTAGGCGATGTCCTCGTCGCGGTTCGGGCACAGCTCCGCGGTGGCCACGTAGGCGGGCGGCAGACCCGTGAGGTCGGTGGCCCGGGCCGGGGCCGCGTGGGGCGTGGCGGGCGCTTCCCCCAGGTAGTGCCGCCAGGAGGCGGTGACCTTGGCCCGGTTCATCCAGGGCGTGTCGGTGAAGGCGCGCTGCGACCACGTCTCCTGCCGGTCGTCCAGCTGGGGCTGGTTGAGCAACTGGAAGCGGATCGGCGGCCCCTGCCGGTCCCGGGCCCGCAGCGCCAGCGCCGCCGCCAGGCCGCCGCCGGCGCTGTGCCCGCCGACGGCGATCCGCTCCGGCTCGGCTCCGAGCCCGGCCGCGTGTCCCGCGGCCCAGGTCAGCACGGTGTACGCGTCGTCGAGAGCGGCCGGGAACCGGTGCTCGGGTGCCAGGCGGTAGCCCACCGAGATCACCACCGCCCCGGAGGCGGCGGCGAGCCGGGCGGCCCAGGGGTGTTCGGTGTCCAGGTTCCCCATGACGAATCCGCCGCCGTGCAGCCAGACGACGGCGCCGCGCGCCCGGTGCGGACGGTAGACGCGGACCGGCACGTCCGGCTCGCCGGGCACGGTGTGGTCCTCGACCTCCATGCCGGCGGTGTCCGGCGCCGGGACGGAGGTGGCCAGGTCGGCGAAGTTCTTGCGCTCGGCCAGCGGGTCGGTGAGGTCGGCGCGCGGGAACAGCGGTACGAATGCCTCGAGTTCAGGGTCCATGCCGGCCATCCTCACCGCCCGCCGGCTTCCGGGGCATCCGCCAACCGTCGGGCACAAGGCCCCCGTTGAGCACCGAACGGCGCATATCCTCTCGCCATGGAGGCACTGGCCGTACGGCTGTCGCAGCTCGACGCGCAGGTCGAGGGCGCGATCCGGGTCGTGATGTTCTACGACACCCTGATGCGCCGCCGGGTCGACCTCCCGGCCCTGGCCCGGGCCTCGGCGGGCCTGGCGGAGTGCGTGGCCGGGATCCGGCTGCACGGCACGGGACGGCCGATCCGCTTCTCCCCCGACGGCGGGCAGGCGCCCGCCCCGCCCGCGCCCGAGTCCAGCGCGGTGGCGGTCACCCTCGACGACGAGGAGATCGGCACGGTCTGGCTGGAGCGGCCCGGCCCGCCCCTCCCGCTCGACGAGGTGCTGCTGGACCGGCTCGCCATCGCCGCCGCCGCGGTCGTCGAGCGGTACGGCCCGGCCCGCACGACCATGGCCGACCCGGCCCTGGTCGAACTGGTCGTCAGCCGGGGCACCGAGGAGGCCGCCAGGGCCCGCGCCCTGCGGCTGCTGGGCTTCGCCCCCGAACTGCCGATCCGCGCCGTGGCCGTCCGGACGACGGTGCCGCTGGACCGGCTCGGCGCCCTGCTCTGCCCGGCGCGGCCGGTGAAGGCGGCACCGCTCGGCGACGTCGGCGTCATCCTGGCCGCGCGGGTGGACCGGGCCGCGCTCCCGGAGGGCGTGCGCGCGGGCATCGGTACCGCCGAGCGCCCCGAGGTGTCCTGGCAGCAGGCCCGCACGGCCCTCCGTTTCACCACCGCGCGCCGTCCGGTCGTCTCGCACGCCGACCTGGGAGCGCTGGCGCTGCTCGCCGAGGTCCCCGCGGACACCGTGCGGTCCAACCCCGACGTGACCGCGATCGCCCGGCTCGCCGACGCCCCCGAGGACCTGCGCACCCTGGAGGCCTACTGCGCCACCGGCACCCTGCGCCGGGCCGCCGACCGGCTCCACCTGCACCACAGCAGCGTGGCGCGGCGGCTGGAACTGATCGGCAGGGCTCTGGGCTTCGAGCTGACCGAGCCCGCCGGCCTGCTGCGCGCCGGCCTCGCCCTGACGGCCTGGCGCCTGCTGGACGACTGAACGCCGGCCCCGGGGCGCCGCGTCAAGGTGCCCCGCCGACGCTCCGGCGCACGCCTTTGCCCCGGCTGTGTCACAAACACCACCCCCGTGTCACACATGTCGCGTGTACGCGGGCCTTCCGTCACACCCGGCGCACAGGCCCTGTCCGGTGTCACGGAACGTCGTTGACCGGACACAGGCTTGTTGATCGCCGGCGCAGCACCCGGCTCCCCCGGACGGCCGTTCCCGGCCGCCGCCGTGGTGCGCGCGAGGAGGTACACGTCATGACCGACCGAAGGCTCTGGTCCTACAAGGAGATCGCGGCACACATCCGGGTCCAGCCGGACACCGTGCGGTCCTACCGCAAGCACGGCCTGCTGCCCCCGCCCGACCACGTCGAGGGCGGCAAGCCCTACTGGTACGCCGACACGGTGCGCGCCTGGGTCGCCTCCCGGCCCGGCAACCGCAACCGGGGAGCCGACTGATCCGTCCACGCCCCCCGCCCCGTGCCCCACCGTCGTGTGGGGCACGCGCGTCCGCCGGGCCCGGGCCGGCGGCCCGGGCCCGGCGGGCCGTCAGCCCCACGGCTCGACGACCGTCACCCCCGCTCCCGCCGCCGTCCCCATCGCCGCCAGCGCGGACGGGGCCCTGTCCAGCCCGATCGTGCTGGTCACCAGCAGGTCCGGGCGCAGGACGCCGCCGCGGACCAGTTCCAGCAGCGGCGGATAGGTGTGCGCGGCCATGCCGTGGCTGCCGAGCAGTTCGAGCTCCAGGGCGATCGCGCGGGCCATCGGCACCGGTGTCGTGCCGTCCGGCGAGGGCAGCAGCCCGACCTGGACGTGCCGGCCCCGGCGGCGCAGGCCGTTCACGGAGGCGGCGCAGGTGGCGGGCGCGCCGAGGGCGTCGAGCGAGAGGTGCGCGCCACCGCCGGTGAGGTCGCGGACCGCCGCCGCCGTGTCGGGGACGGCCGCCGCGTCCACGCAGTGCGCCGCCCCGAACCTCCGCGCCAGCTCAAGGGCCCGGGGCGACACGTCCACGGCCACGACCCGGGTGCCCGCGGCGGCGGCGATCATCACCGCCGACAGGCCCACCCCGCCGCAGCCGTGCACCGCCACCCACTCCCCCGCGGCGGCCCTGCCCTGCGCCACCACCGCCCGGTACGCCGTGGCGAACCGGCAGCCGAGCGAGGCCGCCGTGGCGAAGGACATCTCCCCGGGCAGCGCCACGAGGTTCACGTCGGCGTGGTCCAGCGCCACGTACTGGGCGAAGGAGCCCCAGTGCGTGAAGCCGGGCTGGGTCTGACGCTCGCACACCTGGTGATCACCGGCCGCGCAGGACGGGCAGGTGCCGCAGGCGCAGACGAACGGCACGGTGACCCGGTCGCCGGGCCGCCACCGGCTCACCCGGGCGCCCACGGTCTCGACGACCCCGGCCAGTTCGTGCCCGGGCACGTGCGGGAGGCGGATGCCGGGGTCGTGGCCCTGCCAGCCGTGCCAGTCGCTGCGGCACAGCCCGGTGGCCTCCACCCGGACGACCACCCCGTGCTCCGCGGGCTCCGGGTCGGCGACCTCCCGGACCTCGGCCGTCTCCCCGTACCGCTCGAACACCACGGCCCGCATGACCCACCCGCCTTCCGTTCGTGTCGTGTCCCGGAGTGCGGGACGTCCGCCCGCCCCGGGAGTCAGACGCTAACCGGCCCGGCCGGTCCGCCTGTCGGGCCCTCCACGTCCCGGGGTTCCGGCCGGGCGGGGGTGGCGTGAAACCAATACCCCCTAGGGGTACAGTGGAGGTGGCGGGAGCCCTCACGGGCCCCCGCGGCCCCACACGCCTCGACGAGGAGTAACGACATGACCGCCCAGACCGACACCACGGGCCCCGTCACCACCGTCTACAAGGTGAGCGGCATGAGCTGCGGACACTGCGAGGGTGCCGTCTCCGGCGAGCTCTCCCAGCTCTCCGGCGTCACCTCGGTGACGGCCGTCGCCTCGACCGGCGAGGTCACCGTCGTCTCCGCGGCCCCGCTCGACGAGGAGGCCGTCCGCGCAGCCGTCGACGAGGCCGGTTTCGAACTGGCGGGCCGGGCCTGATCCATCGGGCCGGGCGTACGGGCCCCGCCCGCCCGGCCGCACGGCCGCCCCGGTCCCGCGACCGGGACAGGTCTGAGACGTGCCGATCCAGGCACTCGTACCCGTGTACGGGCCGTACGGCCGCCGCCCCGGCCCGTACGGCCCGTCCCGCTTCGCGGGCGCCCCGCATCTCCTGGAGTGAGGACATGACCAGCACCACCGACCGGGCGCCGGCCGGCCGCGCACCCGCGCTCGCCGAGGTCGAGCTGCTCATCGGCGGGATGACCTGCGCCTCCTGCGCGGCCCGCGTCGAGAAGAAGCTCAACCGCATGGACGGCGTCACCGCCACGGTCAACTACGCGACGGAGAAGGCCCGGGTCACCTACCCCGAGGGCACCGAGGTCGCCGACCTGATCGCCACCGTGGTCAGGACCGGCTACACCGCCGAGGAACCCGCGCCCCCGCCCGAGGAGGAGGAGTCCGCACCGGACCCGGCCGGGCGGGAGCGGGACGCCGAGCTGCGGGACCTGCGCCGGCGCCTGCTGGCCGCCGCCGCCCTCGCCGTCCCGGTCGTCCTGCTCGCCATGGTCCCCGCCCTGCAGTTCGACAACTGGCAGTGGCTGTCGCTCACACTCGCCGCCCCGGTCGTCGTCCGGGGCGGGGCGCCGTTCCACCGCGCGGCCTGGACCAACGCCAGGCACGGCGCCGCCACCATGGACACGCTGGTCTCCCTCGGCACACTGGCCGCGTTCGGCTGGTCCCTGTGGGCGCTGTTCCTCGGTGACGCGGGGACGCCCGGCATGCGGCACCCCTTCGAGCTCACCGTCTCACGCGGGGACGGCGCCTCCTCGATCTACCTGGAGGTCGCCGCCGGGGTCACCGTCTTCATCCTGCTGGGCCGCTACCTGGAGGCCCGCTCCAAGCGCCGCGCCGGAGCCGCCCTGCGCGCCCTGATGGAACTGGGCGCCAAGGACGTCGCCGTGCTGCGGGACGGGCGCGAGGTGCGGATCCCGGCGCGGCGGCTGGCCGTCGGGGACCGGTTCGTCGTCCGCCCCGGCGAGAAGATCGCCACCGACGGCACGGTCGTCGAGGGCGCCTCCGCGGTGGACGCCTCGATGCTGACCGGCGAGTCCGTGCCGGTGGACGTCACGCCCGGGGACACGGTCACCGGCGCCACGGTCAACGCGGGCGGCCGGCTCGTCGTCGAGGCCACCCGGGTCGGCGCCGACACGCAGCTCGCCCGGATGGCGCGGCTGGTGGAGGACGCGCAGAACGGCAAGGCCGAGGTGCAGCGGCTCGCCGACCGGATCTCCGGGATCTTCGTGCCGGTCGTGCTGCTGATCGCGGCCGCGACCGCCGGGACGTGGCTGGGGCTGACCGGTGACGCCGTCGCCGCGTTCACGGCGGCCGTCGCGGTGCTGATCATCGCCTGCCCGTGCGCATTGGGCCTGGCCACCCCCACCGCGCTCATGGTCGGCACGGGCCGCGGCGCCCAGCTCGGCATCCTCATCAAGGGCCCGGAGGTGCTGGAGTCCACGCGCCGGATCGACACGGTCGTCCTGGACAAGACCGGCACGGTCACCACGGGCCGGATGACCCTCCAGGAGGTCCGCCTCGCCGAGGGCGCCGACGAGAAGGAGGTGCTGCGGCTCGCGGGGGCCGTCGAGCACGCCTCCGAGCACCCCGTCGCCCGTGCGATCGCCCTGGGCGCCGAGGAGAGGGCCGGGCGGCTCCCGGAGGCCGAGGACTTCGAGAACGTCCCCGGGCGGGGCGTACGCGGCCGCGTGGAGGGCCGTGCGGTGGCGGTGGGGCGGCTCTTCGACGACGTGCCGCCGGAGCTGGCCCGTGCGCGCGAGGAGGCGGAGCGGGCCGGGCGTACCGCCGTGCTGGCCGGCTGGGACGGGACGGCCATGGCCGTGCTGGCCGTGGCGGACACGGTCAAGGAGACCAGTGCGCAGGCGGTGCGGGACCTGCGCGCCCTGGGGCTCACGCCGGTGCTGCTGACCGGGGACAACCGGGCGGTGGCCGAGGCGGTCGCCGAGCGGGTGGGCATCGACCGGGTCGTCGCCGAGGTCCTGCCCGAGGACAAGGTCGCGGCCGTGCGGGAGCTGCAGGCCGAGGGACGGGTCGTGGCCATGGTCGGTGACGGCGTGAACGACGCCGCCGCGCTCGCCACCGCCGATCTGGGCCTGGCCCTGGGCACGGGCACGGACGCGGCGATCGAGGCGGGCGATCTGACCCTGGTCCGCGGCGACCTGCGCGTGGCCGCGGACGCGATCCGGCTCTCCCGCCGGACGCTGGCCACCATCAAGGGCAACCTCGTGTGGGCCTTCGGCTACAACGTGGCCGCGCTGCCGCTGGCCGCGGCCGGGCTGCTGAATCCCATGATCGCGGGGGCCGCGATGGCGTTCTCGTCCGTCTTCGTCGTCACGAACAGCCTCCGGTTGCGGACATTCCGGTGAATGCGCCCCCATTCTCCGCGCCTTCGCGACGATCGCGATATGAGCCCCCTCTGGAGTCCCGGGCCCAGCTCACATAAGCTCTTCACAAGGCGCGCGCATCATCCTTACGCTTGAGCCCCGAAGGGCACATTCGGTCTCTTGCGTACCTAACGGACATACGCAAGAGACGCAGATCACAGTGATGCGAACGTAACCACCGAAGGGGTTCGAAGGTCTAAGTTGACGATGTCGGGAAGCGTCTTGGGGGGCGTGACCTGACATCTGGGGATGTCTTGGGGGACTTCTCCAGCTGGGGGTACCTCCCTGCTCGAACGAAGTTGAGAGCTTGGGGGAGCGTTGCCGGGGCACGTACGCCGGGAAGCTTTGAGCGGCCCTCCCGGACGTGCGCTGTCCCGGCAGATCGCACCCACCAGTAGTACGGCGAGTTCTGCTCGTTCTGCTCAACAGCGGTTCAGGCGCTGTCCTCACAGACGCCCGGCCGGATCCCGTGGGGGGAATCCGAACCGGGACTGGGAAGGCGCCCTGGTCGTCGGCCCGTGGGGGGACCGGCGCTCCGGGGCGCCTTCTTTTTTTCTCCTCGCCCGCCGCGCCGGGCACGCGAAAGCCCCCGCATCCGGCACGCGGATACGGGGGCCCGAAGCGGTACTGCGGCTCAGCGCTCCTCGACGGGGACGAAGTCGCGCTCGATCACGCCCGTGTAGATCTGGCGCGGGCGGCCGATGCGGGAACCCGGCTCCTTGATCATCTCGTGCCACTGGGCGATCCAGCCCGGGAGCCGGCCGAGGGCGAACAGGACCGTGAACATCTCGGTCGGGAAGCCCATGGCCCGGTAGATCAGGCCGGTGTAGAAGTCGACGTTCGGGTAGAGGCTGCGCGAGACGAAGTAGTCGTCGGAGAGCGCGTGCTCCTCCAGCTTCAGCGCGATGTCCAGCAGCTCGTCGGACTTGCCGAGGGCGGACAGCACGTCGTGCGCGGCGGCCTTGATGATCTTGGCGCGCGGGTCGAAGTTCTTGTAAACCCGGTGGCCGAAGCCCATCAGACGGACGCCGTCCTCCTTGTTCTTCACCTTGCGGATGAAGGAGTCGACGTCACCACCGGAGTCGCGGATGCCCTCCAGCATCTCCAGCACGGACTGGTTGGCGCCGCCGTGCAGCGGGCCCCACAGCGCGTTGATGCCGGCGGAGATCGAGGCGAACATGTTCGCCTGCGAGGAGCCGACCAGGCGGACCGTGGAGGTCGAGCAGTTCTGCTCGTGGTCCGCGTGCAGGATCAGCAGCTTGTCGAGCGCGGAGACCACGGTCGGGTCCAGCTCGTACTCCTGCGCGGGGACCGAGAAGGTCATGCGGAGGAAGTTCTCGACGTAGCCGAGGTCGTTGCGCGGGTAGACGAACGGGTGACCGATCGACTTCTTGTACGCGTACGCCGCGATCGTCGGGAGCTTGGCGAGCAGGCGGATCGTCGAGAGGTTGCGCTGGCGCTCGTCGAACGGGTTGTGGCTGTCCTGGTAGAACGTGGACAGCGCCGAGACGACCGAGGACAGCATGGCCATCGGGTGGGCGTCGCGCGGGAAGCCCTTGTAGAAGTTCTTGACGTCCTCGTGCAGCAGGGTGTGCTGCGTGATGTCGTTCTTGAACGCCGAGAGCTGGTCGACCGTCGGCAGCTCGCCGTTGATCAGCAGGTAGGCGACCTCCAGGAAGGTGGAGCGCTCGGCCAGCTGCTCGATCGGGTAGCCGCGGTACCGCAGGATGCCCGCTTCGCCGTCCAGATAGGTGATGGCGGATTTGTACGCGGCGGTGTTGCCGTAACCGCTGTCCAGCGTCACCAGACCGGTCTGGGCGCGGAGCTTTCCGATGTCGAAGCCCTTGTCACCGACGGTGCTGTCGATCACCGGGTAGGTGTACTCGCCGTCGCCGTACCGCAGTACTACAGAGTTGTCGCTCACGTCTTCCCTCACCGACGTTGTGCCTCATCTTCGAGGTGCCCTGACTGTCTCTACCATCCCCCACTTGGCTCAGGAGAGTGCACTCGGGGTCGACCATCGGGCCTACTGACGGCACTGAGTGCCGCCAACTTGCCCATCCTGCCCCCTGCCTCCCCCTTCCGGAAGTGCTCTGTGACCTTCACGACTCATTTGATCGATCATTTTTCTGTCCGGCGAGCCGGAAGTCGAGGGCCGTGCACCTGCGGCCCGCCGAAACCGTGCGCACCGCCTGGCCGATCGCCTTGCGCGACCCGACGAGGACGACCAGCCGCTTGGCCCGCGTGACGGCCGTGTAGAGCAGGTTGCGCTGGAGCATCATCCAGGCGCCCGTGGTGACCGGGATGACGACCGCCGGGTACTCGCTGCCCTGCGAGCGGTGGATCGTCACGGCATAGGCGTGGGCCAGCTCGTCGAGCTCGTCGAACTCGTACGGGACCTCCTCGTCCTCGTCCGTCAGCACCGTCAGGCGCTGGTCGACCGGGTCGAGCGCGGTGACCACGCCGACGGTGCCGTTGAAGACACCGTTCTTGCCCTTCTCGTAATTGTTGCGAATCTGGGTGACCTTGTCGCCGACGCGGAAGACCCGGCCGCCGAACCTCTTCTCGGGCACGTCCGGGCGGCCCGGGGTGACCGCCTGCTGGAGCAGGCCGTTCAGCGTGCCCGCGCCGGCCGGGCCGCGGTGCATGGGGGCGAGCACCTGCACGTCGCGGCGCGGGTCGAGCCCGAACTTGGCCGGAATGCGCCGGGCCGCCACGTCCACCGTGAGCCGCCCGGCGGCCTCCGTGTCCTCCTCGACGAAGAGGAAGAAGTCCTTCATGCCGTCGGTGACCGGGTGCTGCCCGGCGTTGATGCGGTGGGCGTTGGTCACCACCCCGGACTGCTGGGCCTGGCGGAAGACCCGGGTGAGGCGGACGGCCGGGATCGGGCTGCCGTCGGCCAGCAGATCGCGCAGGACCTCGCCCGCGCCGACGCTGGGCAGCTGGTCCACGTCCCCGACGAACAGCAGGTGCGCCCCCGGCGGGACGGCCTTGACCAGCTTGTTGGCGAGGAGCAGGTCGAGCATGGAGGCCTCGTCGACCACGACCAGGTCGGCGTCGAGCGGACGGTCCCGGTCGTAGGCCGCGTCGCCGCCGGGCTTGAGCTCCAGCAGGCGGTGGACCGTGGAGGCCTCGGCGCCGGTCAGCTCGGACAGGCGCTTGGCGGCCCGGCCGGTCGGGGCGGCGAGCACGACCTTGGCCTTCTTGGCACGGGCCAGTTCGACGATCGAGCGGACGGTGAAGGACTTGCCGCAGCCGGGACCGCCGGTGAGGACGGCGACCTTCTCGGTGAGCGCCAGTTTGACGGCGGCCTCCTGCTCGGGGGCCAGCTCGGTGCCCGTACGGCCCTTCAGCCAGGTCAGCGCCTTGTCCCAGGCGACGGTCCGGAAGCCCGGCATCCGCTCCTCGCCGGTGCGCAGCAGACGCAGCAGCTGGGCCGAGAGGGAGAGTTCGGCGCGGTGGAAGGGGACGAGGTAGACGGCGGTGACCGGCTCCGGGCCACCGTCGGGGCCGGGCACCCGCTCGCGGACGACCCCGGGGTCGCCGCCGTCCTCGGGGACCTCGGCCAGCTCCGCGAGGCACTCGATGACGAGCCCGGTGTCGACCTGGAGCAGCTTCACCGCGTCGGCGATGAGCCGCTCCTCGGGGAGGTAGCAGTTGCCCTGGTCGGTGGCCTGGGACAGCGCGTACTGCAGACCCGCCTTGACGCGCTCGGGGCTGTCGTGCGGGATGCCGACGGACTGAGCGATCTTGTCGGCGGTGAGGAAGCCGATGCCCCAGACGTCGGCGGCGAGCCGGTAGGGCTGGTTCTTCACGACGGAGATGGAGGCGTCGCCGTACTTCTTGTAGATGCGCACGGCGATGGACGTGGAGACCTCGACCGTCTGGAGGAAGAGCATGACCTCCTTGATGGCCTTCTGCTCCTCCCAGGCGTCGGCGATCTTCTTCGTGCGCTTGGGGCCGAGCCCGGGCACCTCGATGAGCCGCTTCGGCTCCTCCTCGATGATCTTGAGGGTGTCCATCCCGAAGTGCTGGGTGATGCGGTCGGCGAAGACCGGGCCGATGCCCTTGACCAGACCCGAGCCGAGATAGCGGCGGATGCCCTGGACCGTGGCCGGCAGGACCGTCGTGTAGTTCTCCACGTGGAACTGCTTGCCGTACTGGGGGTGGGAGCCCCAGCGGCCCTCCATGCGCAGGGATTCCCCGACCTGGGCGCCGAGCAGCGCGCCGACGACCGTGAGCAGGTCACCGCCGCCTCTGCCGGTGTCGACCCGGGCGACCGTGTAGCCGTTCTCCTCGTTGGCGTACGTGATGCGCTCCAGGACGCCTTCGAGCACGGCGAGTCGCCGTTCGCCGGCGGGGGTCCCCGTCTGGTTGGGCATGATCCGACCGTACCGCCGGAGTGTGACAGCGGAACGGGGAGCCGGGAGCGGGGTGGTTCCCGGTCGTATCGGCCGATAGTGAGTTCGGCAGTACTTCTGACCGGGACAATCGTTGGGCCGGACGTGATCGACGACAGCGACCCGGTGATGACACGGACCGGGCGGACGAGCCGCCTGCGGTTCGCCTTGGCCCTGGCCCCCCTCCTCCTGGGTGCCTCCGGCCTGCTGGCCGGAAGCGCCGCGGGGGCCGTCTCCATGGCGTTCGCGGGCGAGGTGCCGGTCACGGTCCACGCCGCCCGGGTCACCGGGTCGGGGGTCTCGGCCTCCCCGGGCGCCTCCGGGCGGGGAGGCCTGCTTCCGGCGCTGGCCACGCGGGTGGAGCGGGCCACCGTGCACGACGCCTGCGTGACCTCCACCGCCCACCTGCCGGTCATCGGCCCGGTGACGGCCGTGGTGCGGATCGAGCGTGCGTCGGCCACCGGGCTGACCGTGGAGACGGGCAGGACCACCGCCCGGTCGGTGAAGCTGTCCGGCGCCAGGTTCAGCACCCCTCAGACGTCCCCGGACCGGCCTACGGGCCTGTTCACCGTCGGCGCCGAGCAGGTCAGCGGCAGCCGGGTGACCACCCGGCCGCACGCCTTCGCGGCCGGGACGATCACCTCCCGGGGGGTGTCCGTCGAGCTGCTGCGGGCCGCGGGCGGCTGCCGGTCCGGAGCGGCCCGATGACCGCGGCGTTCCGACCTGGTGCGTGGTCCGCGTGGCGCCGGGGCCGGCCGTTCGTGGCGGGACTGCTGCTCACCCTCGGCGGGCTGGAGCTGATCTGCGTCTCCTGGGTGGGGCTGGGCTTTCTGCGGTTCACCGGCGCCGCCGGCGCGGCGTCCTGGGCCCTGGGCGCCCTCTTCGTCGTCGCCGGGGTGACGACGTGGCGCAATCCGGCCCTGCGCTACTTCTCCGGAGTCCTGGCCGCCGTACTGTCCCTGGTCAGTCTGGTCGCCGCCAATCTCGGCGGTCTGCTCCTCGGCTTCCTGCTCACCGCCATCGGCAGCGCCCTGGCCCTGGCCTGGGTCCCCCGACAGGCCCCGTCAGCCCAAGAGGAGGCGTGAGGTGAGGCCCTCACTCGTGCTCCCCGCCCGAACCCACCGGAGCAGCGGCATCCACGACCCTCTCCTGCGCCGCGGCTACGAGGCGTGCCGCCGTGCCACCCGCGCCAGGGGCGAGATCGAGTACGCCGTCTCATTGCTGCTCCCGCCGCCCCTGCGCGCCGCGACCTGGGCGTTGTACGGCGCCGGGGTCACGGTGGACTGCCTGGCGGACACGGCACAGCCGTCCGACACGAAGGGCGCCGGACGCGCCGAACGGCTGGAGGCGTGGATCTCGGCGTTCGACGCCGACCTGCGCGACGGCGGCAGCACCGACCCGGTACGGCGGGCGCTGATCCACACCATGCTCACCTGGAACCTGCCGCCGGGATTCATGCACACCCAGCTGGAGCAGTTGCGCCTGGACGTCCACGGGCGCGCGTTCACCACGTGGCAGGAGTGGCGCAGCTACAACAGTCTGGTCACCACCCCGTTCGTGCTGCGCGCGGCCTCCTTGCTGATGCGGGTCGCGGGCCTGTCCGCCGAGCCCGAGGCGATCGCCTTGGGCGTACCGGAGGCGGCGGTGGCGTGGCAGGCGGCGGCCGACGCCGTCATCCTCACCGACGCCCTCGTCGACCTTTCCGAGGACCTGGCGGACGGTCATGTGCCGTTGCCCGATGAGGCCCTGGACGAAGCCGGCGTGCGCCGGGCGGACCTGCTGGACCGGCGCGGTAGCCCGGCGTTCGAGGAGATGGTCCGCCGCCTGGCCGCCCGGGCACGCGGCTGGCTGGACCGGACACCGGTGCCGCCCGTGCTGCACCCGGCGGTCGGCATCGCGCTCGGCGCCTACACCGACCTGTACCGGCTGCGGCTCAAGGCCGCCGCCGAAGCACCGGCGGCCCTGCTGCACCATCGCCCGGCCCTGCCGGCAGGGGCCCGGCGGCGCGTGCTGCTGCCCGCCCGGGCGCGGGCCGCGCTGGCCTGGGCCCTGTTCCCGTTCCCCGTGCGGCCCTGCCCGCCGCCGGATCCGGCCGGCCCGCCCTCATGGTCCGCCGGGCCCGTCGAAGTACGCCCGCTCGCGGCCGGAGCGCATCCGGTCGCCGCCGAGCGGCGACCGGTCGTGCCGCCGGCACCGCACCCGTCCGGCGCCCGTCCGCCCCGGCTGCCCGCCGGGGCCGTGCCACGCCACGTCGCGATCGTGATGGACGGCAACGGCCGCTGGGCCACCGCCCGGGGCCTGCCGCGCACCGAGGGCCACCGGGCGGGCGCCGACGCGCTGGCCGACGTCGTCCGCGGCGCTCTGGAGATCGGCCTGAAGTACCTGACCGTGTACGCGTTCTCCACCGAGAACTGGAAGCGCCCGGCCGACGAACTGCACGCACTGATGCACGCGGTCCCGCGCGAGATGCGCCGGATCACGGACGGCGCCGAGCCGCTGGACGTCCGCGTGCGCTGGGCCGGGCTGCGCTCACGGCTGCCGGCCGACGTCGTCGGAGCACTCGTCGAGGCGGAGCAGAGCACCCGTGATCGCACCGGGCTCACCCTGACCGTGTGTCTCAACTACGGCGGCCGGGCCGAGATCACGGCTGCCGCGGCGCACCTCGCGCAGGAGGCGGTCGCCGGCCGGATCGACCCCGCCTCGGTCTCCGAGCACGCCTTCGCCCGCCATCTGCACGTCCCCGAACTGCCCGACGTCGACCTGCTGGTGCGCACCGGCGGCGACCAGCGCACCTCCAACTTCCTGCCGTGGCAGACCACGTACGCGGAGCTGCTGTTCCTCGACACCCCATGGCCCGAGGTGGACCGCCGCGACCTGTGGAACGCGATCGAGCAGTACGCCCGCCGCACCCGCCGCTACGGCTCCGTCCCACGGATCCCCACGCAGGCCCGGCCCGCGCACCGGGCGTGATCCGCGGTCATCGCGGGTTGGCGCGCCGAGCGTACGCGCGGGCCGCGCGGGCGCGGTCGCCGCAGCGGGTGGAGCACCACTGGCGGCGGCCGTGGCGCAGCAGGAAGCGGTTGCAGGGCGGGGAGCCGCAGGCGGTGAGGCGCTCGGCCTCGGCGGAGGTGAGCAGGTCGGCGGCGTCGGCGGCGAGCGTGGCCAGTGCCAGGTCGACGATCGCGGTCGTGGGGTGCGGCGCCGTGCGGTAGGGGCCGGTGCTGTCGTCCCAGCGCAGCAGCGGGGCCGTCGGCACCCGGGTCATCGCGTCGTTGACGGCGGCCACCGCCGCGGGCAGCGCGGGGACACCGTCGGCCCGGGCGGCGAACAGCGACCTGATCTGTTCGCGCAGCGAGCGGAGCTGGGCCGCGCACATCTCGCGCACACCGGCGTCCGCGGGGGCGAGGCCCCGCCGGGTGAGCCACTGGTTGGCCTGCGCGGGGCTGCCCAGGAGATCGATCGTGTGCCCGCCGGGCAGGGCCGGGGCGCTGTTGGCGAGGGCGAGCGAAGGGTGCTCCTCCTCGCCCTGCACGGGCGGCGGGGCGGACTGGTCGATGACGTGCTCCTCCATGGTTCTCATGGTACGGGTTGCCCTCATCCGTGAGAAACGGCTACGTTCTTCTCACGGTTAATTTCCTCCTATCCGTGAGGTGCTCCATGTCGTCATCCGCCCTGCCCGTGACCCGTGACTCCGTCCCCGTACGCGCCTTCGGCGGCCCGACCGCCCTCGTCGAGTACGGCGGCCTGCGCTTTCTGACGGACCCCACCTTCGACGCACCGGGCGACTACCCCCGCGGCGACGGCCCGGTCCTGACCAAGACCGCCCCGTCCGCCGCCGCCCCTGCCGACCTCGGCCGCGTCGACGTGGTGCTGCTCTCCCACGACGAGCACGCCGACAACCTCGACACCTCCGGCCGGGCCCTGCTCTCCGGCATACCCCTCACCCTGACCACGCCGGGCGGCGGCAAGCGCCTGCGCGAGAGCCTCGGCGACCGGGTCAGGGGGCTCGCCGACTGGCAGTCCGTCGAGCTGGACCGTCCCGGCGGCGGCACGGTCACCGTCACCGGCGTCCCCGCGCTGCACGGTCCCGGCCCCCGCGAGGAGGTCGAGCCCTTCACCGGCCAGGTCGTCGGCTTCGTCCTGACCGGCGAGGGCCTGCCCACCGTGTACGTCAGCGGCGACAACGCCTCCCTCGACGCGGTCCGCGAGATCGCCGGCCGCTTCGGTCCCGTGGACACGGCCGTGCTGTTCGCCGGGGCTCCCCGCTTCACCGTCCTCTTCGACAACCAGGTCCTGGTCCTGGACAGCGCCATGGCCGCCGAGGCCGCGCGGATCCTCGGCGCCCGCCGTGTCGTTCCCGTCCACTACGACAGCTGGGCCCATTTCACCGAGGGGCGCGAGGAGTTGCAGGCCGCCTTCGCCGCGGCCGGGCTCGCCGACCGGCTGGACTGGGGCAAGGACGGCTGACGGGCCGTCACTTCCGCCAGAACAGGTGGTGGATCACCCCGCTGGGGCTCGGCACCACATCGCAGTGGAAGCGGTCGTACAGCTCCTCGGGGGACTCCCAGAGCCGCGAGCCGGACCCGATCACCACGCCGGGCGAGACGGCCACGTGCAGCGTGTCCACCAGGTCGGCGTCGAGGAACTGCCGGATGGTGGCCGCGCCGCCGCCGAGCCGGACGTCCTTGCCGCCGGCCGCCTCGCGCGCCCGCGCCAGGACGTCGGCCGGGTCGCCGCCGACGAAGTGGAACGTGGTGTCGGAGAGCGTGAACGAGGGGCGCTCGTGGTGGGTCATGACGAACACCGGCGTGTGGAACGGCGGCTCGTCGCCCCACCAGCCCTGCCACTCGTGGTCCTGCCACGGCCCGCGATGGGGACTGAACTTGTTGCGGCCCATGATCTCGGCGCCGATGTTGTTGCGGAAGTCGCGCGTCAGGTAGTCGTCCAGGCCGCGGCTGCCGCCGGGCTCGGTGCGGTTGGGCCAGCTCGCCGTGGCACCGGCCCAGGCGAACATCTCCATGGGATCGACGTGCCCGAAGGGCCGCTCCAGGCTCTGATGCTCCCCGGCACCGTAGCCGTCACTCGAGACGTTGAAATTCTGCACGCGCAGCAACTGGGACACAGCGCTCCTCCTGTGGTCGACGAGAGGGAAGACCGCCCGGGCCGGCGGAACTCATCGGTGCGGGCCGGGCCGGTTCCCGGGCTCAACCACCGCGCCGCCACCACGTGCCCGACCGTTGCCCGGCCGGCCCCGCAGCCACCACGTGCCGGGCCGGGGCCCAGCGGCCCCGCCGCGACCACGCACCCGACCGGCTCCCGGCTGCCCGGCCGCCACCATGTGCCCGACCGCAGCTCGGCCGCCCCGCAGCCGCGACGTACCCGACCGTGGCCCGGCCGCCCCGCCGCCGCCATCCGCCCGACCGGGTTCGGCCGCCCTGCCGCCACCCCGTGCCCGACCGGGCTCAAGCACCCCGCCGCGCCCGACCAGGGCGCAGCCGCCCCGCCGCCACCATCCGTCCGGCCGGGTCCGGGCCGCCCCCCGCCACCCGCCCGACCAGGGCTCACCCGCCGCCCTGCGCCACCACGTGGTCGATCACCTGCTGGAAGTCCTCGCTCGGCGAGAACTCCACCAGTTCGCTGTCCTCCAGCGCCACCGGGACGTGACCGGGCTTCCAGTAGTACGCCTGGCCCGCCTCGTACTCCTCCTCGCCCGCCGCCGTGCGCATCCGGATCCGCCCCTTGAGCAGGTAGCCCCAGTGCGGGCACTGGCACGCGTCGTCCGGCAGGCCCTTCAGGGCCGGGCCCATGTCGGTGCCCTGGGGCAGGGTGATCCAGCCGACCGACAGGCCGCCGCCGATGGGCATCGTCCGCAGTTCCACTCCGTCGCCCTCGAGCGCGACGGGCACGTCGTTCCGGGTCGCCGCCGTCATGACTCCTCCGCTCCGGCCCGCCGGGCCAGGGGTAACGACTTCCTCTCCCTCCAGCCTGGACCGCCGGGAAGTCGCCCGCGACATCACGATCCGGTCAAGAGGTGCCCGCGAGGGCTTGATTTACCGCCGTGTAATCGATTCCATCCCTCCGTCGATGTAATCGATTCCACGAACCCGTGACGGGTTCCGTTTCCACAAGGAGGTGGAGCGGCGATGGCGAGCATCAAGGACGTCGCTGCCGAGGCGGGCGTCTCCGTCGCCACGGTCTCGCGCGTCCTGAACGACCACCCGTCGGTCAGCGCCGAGGCACGCACCCGCGTGCTGGCCGCCGTCGAGACCCTGGGCTACCGCCCGAACGCCGTCGCCCGCTCCCTGCGCACCGACCAGACCCACACCCTCGGCCTGGTCATCAGCGACGTCCTCAACCCGTACTTCACCGAACTGGCCCGCTCCGTCGAGGAGGAGGCCCGCGCGCTCGGCTACAGCGTGATCATCGGCAACGCCGACGAGCGGCCCGACCTCCAGGACCACCACGTGCGCACCCTGCTGGACCGCCGGATCGACGGTCTGCTGGTCTCCCCCACCGACGGCGGCTCGCCGCTGATGCTGGACGCCGCCCGGGCCGGGACGCCCATGGTCTTCGTCGACCGGTGGATCCCAGGCGTGGACGTGCCGGTCGTCCGGTCCGACGGGCGGGCGGCGGTCCGGGACCTGGTGGCGCATCTGCACCGGCTCGGGCACCGGCGGCTCGCGATCATCGCGGGCCCGGCGGCGACCACCACCGGCCGGGAGCGCGTGGAGGCCTTCCGGGATGCGCTCGGCGCGTACGGGCTTCCCCTGCCCGACGCCTACATAGGGCAGGGCGACTTCCAGGCGGAGAGCGGGCGCCGGGTCACCGAGGGCTTCCTCGACCTGGCCGAGCCGCCCGAGGTGGTGTTCGCGGCCGACAACCTGATGGCGCTCGGCGCGCTGGACGCCGTACGCGCGCGCGGGCTGCGCGTGCCGGACGACCTCGCGCTGGCCGCGTTCGACGACATCCGGTGGTTCGTGCACACCGATCCGCCGGTCACCGCGATCGCCCAGCCCACGGGCGAGCTGGGCCGGGCCGCCGTACGGGCCCTGGTCGACCGCATCGAGGGACGGCCCGGCGCGTCCGTGACCCTCCCCGCCCGACTCGTCGTACGCCGCTCCTGCGGCGAGAACCCCGTAACGAACAGGAGCCAGTCGTGAGCAACGCGGACGAGTTGCTGCGCATCGAGGGCCTGCGGAAGACCTTCCCGGGCGTGGTCGCGCTGGACGGCGTCGACTTCGACCTGCGCCGGGGCGAGGTGCATGTGCTGCTCGGTGAGAACGGCGCCGGCAAGAGCACCCTCATCAAGATGCTCTCCGGCGCCTACACACCCGACGCCGGGCGGATCCTGGTCGGCGGTGAGGAGACCCGCATCCAGAGCGCGCAGGACTCCGAACGGCTCGGGATCGCCACCATCTACCAGGAGTTCAACCTCGTCCCCGACCTGACGGTCGCCGAGAACATCTTCCTCGGGCGGCAGCCCCGCCGCTTCGGGATGATCGACCGCAAGCGGATGGAGGCCGAGGCCGAGGTCCTGCTCCAGCGGGTCGGCGTGAACGTGTCGCCCCGGGCGCGGGTGCGCGAACTCGGCATCGCTCGCCTGCAGATGGTCGAGATCGCCAAGGCGCTGAGCCTGGACGCGCGGGTGCTGATCATGGACGAACCGACGGCCGTGCTCACCTCCGAGGAGGTCGACAAGCTCTTCGCGATCGTGCGCACACTGCGCGAGGACGGCGTCGGGATCGTCTTCATCACCCACCACCTGGAGGAGATCGCCGCGCTCGGCGACCGGGTGACGGTCATCCGGGACGGGAGGAGCGTCGGGCAGGTGCCCGCCTCCACTCCCGAGGACGAACTGGTCCGGCTGATGGTCGGGCGCTCGATCGAGCAGCAGTACCCGCGCGAACGGCCCGCGAAGGGCGCCCCGTTGCTCACCGTCGAGGGGCTCACCCGGGACGGCGTCTTCCACGACGTCGGCTTCGAGGTGCACGCCGGCGAGGTCGTCGGCATCGCGGGGCTGGTCGGGGCCGGGCGGACCGAGGTCGTCCGGGCGGTCTTCGGGGCCGACCCGTACGACCGGGGCAGTGTGAAGGTCTCGGGCAGCCCGGTCGCCAAGTACGACGTCAACGCGGCCGTGAGCGCGGGCATCGGGCTCATCCCCGAGGACCGCAAGGGCCAGGGCCTGGTGCTGGACGCGTCGGTGGAGGAGAACCTCGGGCTGGTGACCCTGCGGTCGGCCACGCGCGCGGGTCTCGTCGACCTCAAGGCGCAGCGCGCGGCGGCCGCGCGGATCGCCGGGCAGCTCGGGGTGCGCATGGCGGGCCTCGGGCAGCACGTGCGCACGCTCTCCGGCGGCAACCAGCAGAAGGTCGTCATCGGCAAGTGGCTGCTCGCCGACACCAAGGTGCTGATCCTCGACGAGCCGACACGCGGCATCGACGTCGGCGCCAAGGTCGAGATCTACCAGCTCGTCAACGAACTCACCGCCGCCGGCGCGGCCGTCCTGATGATCTCCAGCGACCTTCCCGAGGTGCTCGGCATGAGCGACCGGGTGCTGGTGATGGCCCAGGGGCGGATCGCCGGTGAACTCTCCGCCGACGAGGCGACCCAGGACGCCGTGATGGCACTCGCCGTCAGCACCACCACCACCAGCACGACCGGAACGGAGGCCTCCCGTGGCCACTGACACGCTCAAGAGCACGACGGGCGCGCAGGGCGCCTCCGGGGGCCTGCGCCGCCTCCTGCTCGACAACGGCGCGCTCACCGCGCTCATCGTCCTCGTCGTCGCCATGTCGGCGCTGTCCGGCGACTTCCTGACGGCGGACAACCTCCTCAACGTCGGCGTGCAGGCGGCCGTGACCGCCATCCTCGCCTTCGGTGTGACGTTCGTGATCGTCTCGGCGGGCATCGACCTGTCGGTCGGCTCGGTCGCCGCGCTGTCGGCCACGGTGCTCGCCTGGAGCGCCACCTCGGCGGGCGTCCCGGTCTTCCTCGCCGTCCTGCTGGCCATAGCGACGGGCATCGTCTGCGGCCTGGTCAACGGCGTGCTGATCTCCTACGGCAAGCTGCCGCCGTTCATCGCCACGCTGGCCATGCTGTCCGTGGCCCGCGGCCTGTCCCTGGTCGTCTCCGAGGGCTCCCCGATCGCCTTCCCCGACTCGGTCTCCCACCTCGGCGACACCCTCGGCGGCTGGCTTCCGGTGCCGGTGCTGGTCATGGTCGTGATGGGCCTGATCGCCGCGTTCGTGCTCGGCCGGACGTACATCGGCCGCTCCATGTACGCGATCGGCGGCAACGAGGAGGCCGCGCGCCTGTCCGGACTGCGCGTGAAGAAGCAGAAGCTCGCCATCTACGCCTTCTCCGGTGTCTTCGCCGCCGTCGCGGGTGTCGTCCTCGCCGCGCGTCTGTCCTCCGCGCAGCCGCAGGCCGCCGACGGGTACGAGCTGGACGCGATCGCCGCGGTCGTCATCGGCGGCGCCTCCCTGGCGGGCGGCACCGGCAAGGCGTCCGGCACGCTGATCGGCGCGCTGATCCTGGCGGTGCTGCGCAACGGGCTGAACCTGCTGAACGTCTCGGCGTTCTGGCAGCAGGTCGTCATCGGTGTCGTCATCGCGCTGGCGGTGCTGCTGGACACGGCCCGCCGCAAGGCGGGCGTCGTCCCGGTCACCGGCGGCGCGGGCGGCGGCAAGGGCAAGCAGGCGACGACCTACGCGCTCGCGGCCGTGGTCACCGTCGCGATCGTCGGCGCCACGTCCTTCCTGCACAACGGCTCCTCCTCCACGGCCGCCCCGAAGATGGGCCTGTCGCTGTCCACCCTCAACAACCCCTTCTTCGTGCAGATCCGGGCGGGCGCCGAGGCCGAGGCGAAGAAGCTGGGCGTGGACCTGACCGTCACGGACGCCCAGAACGACGCCTCCCAGCAGGCCAACCAGTTGCAGAACTTCACCAGTTCGAACCTGGGCGCGATCATCGTCAACCCGGTGGACTCGGACGCGGCGAGCAACTCCGTGAAGGCCGCCGACCAGGCGGACATCCCGGTCATCGCCGTGGACCGCACGGTGAACAACGCCAGGACGGACACCCTGGTCGCCTCGGACAACGTCGCCGGCGGTGAACTGGCCGCGAAGACCATCGCCGACAAGCTGGGCGGCAAGGGCAAGATCGTGATCCTCCAGGGCCAGGCGGGCACGTCCGCGGCCCGGGAGCGCGCCGCGGGCTTCGCCCAGGGCCTGAAGGCCTACCCGGGCATCGACGTCGTCGCGCAGCAGCCCGCCGACTTCGACCGCACCAAGGGCCTCGACGTGATGTCGAACCTGCTCCAGGCCCACCCGGACGTCCAGGGCGTCATCGCGGCGAACGACGAGATGGCCCTCGGCGCGATCAAGGCGCTGGGCTCGAAGGCCGGAAAGTCGGTCTCGGTCGTCGGCTTCGACGGCACGCCTGACGGTCTGAAGGCGGTCGAGGGCGGCACGCTGTACGCGTCGGTGGCGCAGCAGCCGTCCCAGCTGGGGAAGATCGCCGTGGACAACGCGCTGAAGGCGCTCCAGGGCAAGAAGGTGCAGGAGACGGTGAAGGTGCCGGTGAAGGTGGTCACGAAGGAGAACGTGGCCGGCTTCAGCGGCTGACATCGGGGAACGGCGGGCGGTCGCACGGCTGGTGGGACCGCCCGTCCATGTCACTCACGTGGGGAGACGACGCATGTACGACTACGACCTCCTGGTCGTGGGGTCGGCCAACGCCGACCTGGTCATCGGAGTGGAGCGCCGGCCCGATGCCGGCGAGACCGTGCTCGGCTCCGACCTGGCCGTCCATCCGGGCGGCAAGGGCGCGAACCAGGCGGTCGCCGCCGCCCGGCTCGGCGCCCGTACGGCGCTGCTGGCCCGGGTCGGCGACGACGACCACGGCCGGCTGCTGCTGGACTCGCAGCGGGAAGCCGGGGTCGACACGGTGGGGGTCCTGGTGGGCGGCGCGCCGACCGGGGTCGCGCTGATCACGGTCGATCCGTCCGGGGACAACAGCATCGTGGTCTCGCCGGGCGCCAACGGCCGGCTGACCCCGCAGGACGTGAGCGCCGCCGCGTGCCTGTTCCAGGGCTCCAAGGTGGTGTCGGCGCAGCTGGAGATCCCGCTGGAGACGGTGGTCGAGGTCGTGCGGAGCCTGGCGCCGGGCAGCCGTTTCGTGCTGAACCCGTCGCCGCCGCGGCCGCTGCCGCCGGAGGTGCTCGCGGCCTGCGACCCGCTGATCGTGAACGAGCACGAGGCGAAGGTGATCCTGGGCGGCTCGGCCGTCGGGGACTCCCCCGAGGACTGGGCGCGGATCCTGCTCGCGAAGGGCCCGCGGTCGGTGGTGGTGACGCTGGGCGCCGAGGGGGCGCTGGTGGCGTCGGCCCGGGGGGTCGAGCGGGTCGCCTCCGTGAAGGTGGCGGCCGTGGACACGACCGGCGCCGGGGACGCCTTCACGGCCGCGCTGGCCTGGCGGCTGGGGGCGGGTGAGTCCCTGGCCGAGGCCGCCGCGTACGCGGCGCGGGTGGGCGCGGTGACGGTGACCCGAGAGGGCGCGCAGGCGTCCTTCCCGACGGCGGCGGAGGTCGCTGAGCTGTGAAGAAGGCCGGAATACTGAACCGCCATCTCGCCGGCGCGCTGGCCCGGCTCGGCCACGGGGACGGGGTCCTGGTGTGCGACGCGGGCATGCCGATCCCCGACGGGCCGCGGGTGGTGGACCTGGCGTTCCGCGCCGGGGTGCCGGCGTTCGCGGAGGTGCTGGACGGGCTGCTGGCCGAGCTGGTGGTCGAGGGGGCGACGGCGGCGGAGGAGGTCCGGCGGGCCAACCCGGAGACGGCGCGGCTGCTGGACGGCCACTTCCCTGCGCTGGAACTCGTCCCGCACGAGCGGCTCAAGGAGCTGTCGGCCGGGGCGCGGCTGATCGTCCGCACGGGCGAGGCCCGGCCGTACGCGAACGTGCTGCTGCGCTGCGGCGTCTTCTTCTGACACCGGCCCCGGTCCTTCCGGCACCCGCTCCGGTCCCTTCGGCGCCCGGGGCCCGTGAACGGTTTCGAGGGGCCCGATCCGTCGATCGGGCCCCTCGGCCTTTCCCCCCGTCAGGTCCCCCGCGATCCCCCCGGATCCCCCTCCAGAAGTCCTGACACCGAGTACGACCCGCGAGGGGCGGGAAGGGTTGCACGACGAAGGAAGATTTTTCTCGCCCGGTTCCGCCGGAGGCACAGCGGGTGCGGGACGTCCGGTCCGGACGCTTCCGGACCGCTCCGTGAACGGAGTTGGGCAATCGGTGTGCCGCCGCGGCCGGTTGAGCGACCGGAGCCGCGTGAACGGAGGCGATCCGTGACACCGGCTACGGATTTCGTCGCACGCTCCATCACCCCGGGCAGTGTGATTTGCGCGACCCCGGGACCGGGAACTGACACCCCGTTCCCTCTCCGACTCGGCCGAAGCCGCTGGCTGTTGCGCTGATCGCCACAAGTGTGGCAAGACGGCCGCGCGGACGCGTCACACCGTGCCATCGCCGTCCGGCTCCGGCAGCCCGCGAGGGTGACTTGCGGGGACCGTGGTTGCCTGTGGTGCCCGGTACTGTGTGGGGCTACCACCGCTCCCCGGAGGGTCCTCGACACGTCGTGGGCGTCCCCGCGGGGTTCACGAACGTGGACCGGAAAGGGGGCGGCCCGATGGCGCCACAGCCTGAGGGGCATCAGAACACCAAGGCGGACCGTGTCTACAACAAGGTCCGCTGGCTGGGTCCGATCTACACGATCTACAAGATCGTCAGGGAGGCCCTGGGCCATTAGAGGAAGAACCCCGGCCTCGCGGCCGGGGTCCCGCCCGTTCTGGTGATGCCGGAGGGCCTCATCTCTGCAGCTTGGCAGCGACCGGAGATGGGGCTCTCTTCAGTTGCCCGCGCGCCGAGCGCGCGTTCACCAAGATCGCCCCGTGTTGACAGTTGTTGACACGGCGCTGCGCCCATCTTGCCCTGCGCACCAGGCGGATGCGAGACCCGACGGCATGTTGAGACGGAAGCGGCCTTTCGCATGGCGGCGCGGAATCGGGCGTTCGGCCAGCTCAGAAAATCGTGCACATGTGAAAGTGGCACGCATCACACACGGGGCAGTGATGCGGTGCACACCGGTTCGCACGCGTAGATGCCCTGATCGTCCCGGTCTACCGATGCGTAACCGGTAGGTCCCATACGCGGCCGGGAATCGTACAGGACGGCACTGACAATCGGGCCCGGCCGGGCGCGACCCGTGTGCACCGTGCATCTGCACGGTGCAGCGGTGGGTTCACGCCGGGACGGGGCGAGCGGGCATGGAAGCACGGCGGTCCCGTGGGCCGTGGGGACCGCCGGGGGGAGGGTCCTGCGGAGCGCCGTACAAGTGAGCACGGAACCGCACGCGTTCACACGCGGCACACGTCCGTGCCCGGCGCCCTCGCCGGCGCCGGTGCTACGCCGACTCGTTCAGCAGCCTGCTCAGGTGTGCGCGGCCGGGGCCGAGCAGGTCCGGCAGCGGGGCCGCGCCCTCGTACCAGCGCTTCTCGTACTCCCAGCACAGCCAGCCGTCCCAGCCGTTGCGGGAGAGGATCTCGACGCACTCGGCCAGCGGCAGGACGCCCTCGCCCAGAGGCAGGGGGGTGGTGTCCTCGGGCGAGGCGATGTCCTTGACCTGGACGTAGCCGAGGTGCGGGGAGAGGGCCGCGTAGGACTCGGAGGGCTGTTCGCCGCCGAGCCAGGTGTGCATCACGTCCCAGAGCGCGCCGACCTGGCGGTGGCCGACGAGGCCGAGGACGCGCATGGCGTCGGCCGCGGTGCGGTGGGAGTCGTGGGTTTCCAAAAGGATGCGGACGCCGAGGTCGTTCGCGTACTCGGCGGCCGTGCCCAGGCGACGGGCGGCCGTCGCGTCGGCCTCGTCGGGGGTCTGGGCGTCGGGATCGCCGCCGGGGAGGACGCGGACGTACGGGGCGCCCAGGTCGCGGGCCAGGTCGAGGAGGGCACGGAGCTCGGCCAGGACGGGCTCGTCGTCGCCGGGCGCGGCGACCCGCGCGTAGCCCGCGAGGCCGAGGAGCTCTACGCCCGAGCTCTTGAACTCGGCCGCCACCTCGGCCCGCCGGGCCGCGTCGAGGCCGGGGTGGACCGGTTCCTCGGGGTGGGTGCGCAGTTCCACTCCGTGATAGCCGTGGGTGGTGGCGAGCCGCAGCACGTCGGACAGGGGCAGGCCGGGGACACCGAGGGTGGAGAACGCCAGCTTCATGTGGACGGACCCTACCTGGCACCCCCGTCGGTGACTCCCTTCCGCCCCCCGGGTGTTGCGTGAAGATCCAGTCGCCGGTCCTGGCCGGTCAGGTCCTGCCCGAAGGAGCGGTGCGGCTGCTCCGCGACCAGGACGAAGCCGTGCCGCCGGTAGACGCGGCGGGCCGCGCCGGGCACGTCGTCCCGGACGCACATCACGCAGCCGACCGGACGGCCGTCCAGCTCGGCGATCCAGGTCCGCTCCCGGCGGGGGTCGTGTTCTCGGCGTAGTCGGCGACGATCCGGGCGACCAGGGCCTCGTGGTCGGCGCCCGCTACCCCCTCACCGAGTCCCGCGTCCTGCACGAGCTCGCCCACGCGTCCCGCACGGACACCGCCGACCTGCGGGTCCGGCTGCACCGCGGCCGGGAAAGCAGGTCGCCGGCGAGCGGCGCGGTGTCCGATCATGAGTCCATGCCCGTGAGAGAGACACTCGCCCAGGTCGACGCGGACCTTGCCGCCGGCCGGATCCCCCTGGCGCGCCAGCGTCTGCGCGGCCTTGTCTCGTCCTTCCCACAGGACCTGACGCTCCGTCGGCGTCTGGCGGAGGTGTACCGCCTCTACGGCGACGCCGCCGAGGCGGGGCGCTGGTCGTATCTCGACGAGGACCGCGACGCCGACGAGACGGCCGCCTTCGAGGCACGGTACGCCGCGCCCGGGTGGCGGATGAAGGCCCTCGCCTGGCGCGGCCCCGAGGAGACGGCAGGCACCGCGTTCGCGCGCAAGCAGCTGGCCGCCGTGCGAACCGCCTGCGCCGGGGAACTGGGGCACGCCGTCGACTGGGACGATCCCGCCTCCTACGAGAAGAGCCTGGAGAAGGACCGCGAGGAGGCACCGCCCGAGCCGTGGACCGTCGGCAGTGTGCTGGCGGGCGCCGGCTGCCTGATCGCCGCCCTCGCGTTCGTGGCGATCTGGGTGAACGGCCTGATCGCCCTCTTCGACTGAGGGACGCCCCGCGGGGTGCCCGGCCGGCCGGTGGCCGCCGGCCTAGGCGCGCATAGTGCCACCCTCCTCAAGACGTCTCCAGCCCGAACAGCTCCGCCGCGTTGTCGTGGCACACCGCCCGCAGCCACTCCTCGCCCAGGCCCAGCCGTTCCAGGGCGTGGAGCTGGTGCAGGTACGGATAGGGGATGTTGGGGAAGTCGGAGCCGAGCAGGATGCGGTCGCCGAGGGCGGCGAAGCGGGGCAGGGCCCGGCGCGGGTACGGCATGAACCCCTCGGTGAAGTCGGTGAACGCCATGGTCGTGTCCAGCCGGACCTGGTCGTGGCGCTCGGCGAGGTCCAGGAACTCCTCGTACTCGGGCATGCCCATATGGGCGACGATCAGCCGGAGTCCGGGGTGGCGCGCCAGCACCCGTGCGACGGGCTCGGGGCCGGTGTGCTTGCCGGGGGCGGGCCCGGACCCGCAGTGGATCACCACCGGGACGCCGGCCTCGGCCAGCACGCCCCAGGCCGGCCGGAGCAGGTCGTCGGCCGGGTCGTAGTCGCCGACCTGCACATGCGCCTTGAACACCCGCGCGCCCGCTTCGACGGCCTCGCGCACGTACGTCTCGACGCCCGGCTCGGGGAAGAGGGTGGCGGTGTGCAGGCAGTCGGGGGTGCGTCGGGCGAAGCCGGCCGCCCAGCCGTTCAGCCACGCCGCCATGCCGGGCTTGTGCGGGTACAGCATCGAGGTGAAGGCCCGGACACCGAACTCCCGCAGCAGGGCCGCCCGTTCCGACTCTGCCTTCCGGTACGTGATCGGCCACTCCAGTCCGCCGATCAGCGGGCCGTTGGCGTCGAAGTACTCCCAGACCTTGCGCAGCACCCGCTCGGGCATGAAGTGCGTGTGCACGTCGACGAGCCCGGGGATCCCGAGCCGCTCCCAGAAGCGGCGGATGCTCGCGGCTTCCCCGGGGCCGCCGGTATCCGAACGGCGTCCGTCCTGCCCGCCGTCCCCTGTCCCGGCCATGCCGTATCCCCTCCGACCCGTTCCCCGCTGACACCGACACCGACGCCGACACCGACGTCCATGCCGACACCGACGTCCATGCCTGGCCGGCCAACCGCGCACATCCCGCCCCGGCACGACCAGGGCGGCCACGCCCGGCCCCCACAGGCCGCAGCGTCTCAAGAAGTGCGCGGCGCCCCGCTGGACCCCCGCACCATCAACTCCCCGCGCACCGAGGCGATCCCCCCGGGCGGCGCCTCCTCGCGTCCCATCGCGATCCGCCCGGCCCTGGCCCCGGCCTCCGCCAGCGGCAGGCGCACCGTGGTGAGCGAGGGCACCGCGTCGATGCTGAACGGCAGGTCGTCGAAGCCCGCCACCGACACGTCCTCCGGGATCCGCAGCCCGGAGTCCCGCAGGGCCGCGCACGCGCCGAGCGCGACCGAGTCGTTCGCCGCGACCACCGCCGTCAGCGACGGGTCCCGGCGCAGCAGCTCCAGGGTCGCCTCGTAGCCGGAGCGGCGGTCGTAGCGGCCGTGGACCGTCCAGCGGGGGTCCTCCTCGATGCCGTGGGCGGCCAGGGCGGCCCGGTGGCCCTCCAGCCGGTGCCGGGTGGTGGTCCGCTCCTCGGGGCCCGCGATGTAGCCGAGCCGCCGGTGGCCGAGCCCGATCAGGTGCTCGGTGAGTTCCTGCCCGCCGCCGCGGTTGTCGAAGGTGAGCGCGATGGCCCCGGTGTCCGGCGCCGGCGGGCGACCGCACAGCACGACCCGCGTCCCGGCGTCCGTCAGCTTGCGCACCTTCGCGTCCATCGCGGCCCGGTGCGCCGCGTCCTCGATGGCCCCGCCGGTCAGCACCACGGCCGCGGCCCGCTGCCGCTGCAGCAGCGTGAGGTAGGTCAGCTCGCGCTCCGGGGAGCCGCCCGTGTTGCAGACCACCGCGAGCCGCTCTCCGCCCGCGCGCCCGCCCGGCCCGCCGATCTCGGCCTGGATGGCGCTCGCCATGATCCCGAAGAACGGGTCGGCGATGTCGTTCACCAGGATCCCGACCAGGTCGGAGGTGGCGGCGGCCAGGGCGCTGGCCGGCCCGTTGAGCACGTAGTCCAGCTCGTCGACGGCCTTGAGCACCCGCTCGCGGGTGGAGGCGGCCACGGGGTAGTTGCCGTTCAGCACGCGCGACACCGTCGCGGGCGAGACCTGCGCGCGGGCCGCCACGTCCGCCAGGGTCACCGTCATCTCGTCGTCCTCCGGTCGCGCATCTCGTCGTCCGCCCTCGTACACACCCAGGCCCGTGGCCGTGGTTCCGAGCAGACCTTAGCCCCGGACCCCGGGTTGTTCGCCCCCTCGAACAACTCGTCCTGGTCACGGTCTTGTCCGGACCGCCGTCAGAGGCTAGCTTCTTCCTGGATAGAAAGCGCTTGCTGTCACGTTCACCAGTCCACGGACGGTTCACCGGCTCCCCGGTGACGGGTGGGGCGTACGCGGCGCGACGACCGCGTACGAAGGGAACGACGTGACACGCAAGACGGTGCGTATCGCCATGAACGGCGTGACCGGGCGCATGGGCTACCGCCAGCACCTGGTCCGCTCCATCCTCGCCCTCCGTGAGCAGGGCGGACTCGACCTCGGCGACGGCACCGTGCTGTGGCCCGAGCCGGTGCTGGTCGGCCGCCGGGAGCACGCGCTGCGGACCCTGGCCGAGCGGCACGGTCTGGAGCACGTCTCGACCGACCTGGACGCGGTCCTCGCCGACGAGACGGTGGACATCTACTTCGACGCCCAGGTCACCTCGGCCCGCGAGGAGGCCATCAAGAAGGCCGTGGCGGCGGGCAAGCACATCTACACCGAGAAGCCCACGGCGACCGGCCTGGAGGGCGCCCTCGACCTCGCCCGGCTGGCGAACGAGGCCGGCGTCCGGCACGGCGTCGTCCAGGACAAGCTCTTCCTGCCGGGCCTGCTCAAGCTGAAGCGCCTGATCGACGGCGGCTTCTTCGGCCGGATCCTGTCCGTGCGCGGCGAGTTCGGCTACTGGGTCTTCGAGGGCGACTGGCAGGCCGCGCAGCGCCCGTCCTGGAACTACCGCGCGGAGGACGGCGGCGGCATCGTCGTCGACATGTTCCCGCACTGGGAGTACGTGCTGCACGAGCTGTTCGGCCGGGTGAAGTCGGTCCAGGCCATCGCCACCACGCACATCCCGCAGCGCTGGGACGAGAACGGCAAGCCCTACGACGCCACCGCCGACGACGCCGCCTACGGCATCTTCGAACTGGAGGGCGGCGCGATCGCCCAGATCAACTCCTCCTGGGCCGTGCGCGTCAACCGCGACGAGCTGGTCGAGTTCCAGGTCGACGGCACCGAGGGCTCGGCCGTGGCGGGCCTGCGCAACTGCCGTGTCCAGCACCGCTCCGCCACGCCCAAGCCGGTGTGGAACCCGGACATCCCCGCCACCGAGGTCTTCCGCGACCAGTGGCAGGAGGTCCCGGACAACACCGAGTTCGACAACGGCTTCAAGGCGCAGTGGGAGCTGTTCCTCAAGCACGTCTACGCCGACGCCCCCTACCACTGGGACCTGCTGGCCGGTGCCCGCGGTGTGCAGCTGGCCGAGCTGGGCCTGAAGTCCTCGGCCGAGGGCCGCCGTCTCGACGTTCCGGAGATCTCGCTGTGACCATCCGACTCCCCGGACCGGGCGGGGCGCTGCGCGTCTACGAGCCTCGCACCGAGCCGCTCGCCGTGACCCCCGGCACGCCCTTCACCTCCCGCACGGTCTTCTCGGCGGCGCACGTCGTGGCCGATCCGTACGCGGACGTCTCCCCCGGCTCGCCCGCCGCCGTCGACTGGGACGCCACCCTCGCCTTCCGCCGCCACCTGTGGTCGCACGGTCTCGGCGTCGCCGAGGCCATGGACACCGCCCAGCGCGGCATGGGCCTGGACTGGGCGGGCGCGGCGGAGCTGATCCGCCGCTCGGCGGCCGAGGCGAAGTCGGCCGGCGGCCGGATCGCCTGCGGCGTGGGCACCGACCAGCTGCCGGCCACCGAGTTCGGCCACCCGTACGGCCTGGCGGAGATCCGGGCCGCCTACGAGGAGCAGCTCGCCCTCGTGGAGGAGTCCGGCGCGCAGGCGATCCTGATGGCCTCGCGGGCGCTGGCCGCGGTCGCCAAGGGCCCGGAGGACTACCTGGAGGTCTACGGGCATCTGCTGCGGCAGGCGTCCGAGCCGGTGATCCTGCACTGGCTCGGCCCGATGTTCGACCCGGCGCTGGAGGGCTACTGGGGGACCACGGACCTGGACGCCGCCACCCGGACCTTCCTGGACGTCATCGCCGCGCACCCCGACAAGGTCGACGGCATCAAGGTCTCCCTGCTGGACGCGGAGCGGGAGATCGGCATCCGCCGCCGCCTCCCGAAGGGCGTGCGCTGCTACACCGGGGACGACTTCAACTACCCGGAGCTGATCGCGGGCGACGACCAGGGCTACAGCCACGCCCTGCTCGGCATCTTCGACCCGCTGGGCCCGCTCGCCGCCGAGGCGGTCCGGGTCCTGGACACGGGTGACGTGCGGGGCTTCCGGGCGCTGCTCGACCCCACGGTCGGGCTCTCCCGCCACCTCTTCCGGGCCCCGACCCGCTTCTACAAGACCGGGGTGGTGTTCCTGGCCTGGCTGGCCGGGCACCAGACGCACTTCACCATGGTCGGTGGCCTGCAGTCGGCCCGGTCGCTGCCGCACCTCGCCACGGCGTACGAACTGGCCGACGCACTGGGGCTGTTCCCGGACCCGAGGCTGGCCGAGGAGCGGATGAGGACGTTGCTGAGGGTGTACGGGGTGGAGCAGTGAGCGCATCCGGGCTGGACCGTTTCTCCATCAACCAGATGACGGTGAAGCAGCTGTCACTGCCGGAACTGGTCGAGGCCTGCGGCGAACTGGGCGTGGGCCACGTCGGCCTGTGGCGCGAGCCGGTGCAGGCACACGGCCTGGAGGCCACGGCGAAGCTGGTCCGGGACGCGGGCCTGACGGTGACAACGTTGTGCCGGGGCGGGTTCCTCACCGCGATCGACCCGCGGGAGCGGGCCGGGGCGCTGGCCGACAACCGCCGGGCGGTCGACGAGGCGGCGACGCTCGGCACGGACACCCTGGTCCTGGTCTCGGGCGGGCTACCGGCGGGCTCGAAGGACCTGCACGGGGCGCGCGAGCGCATCGCGGACGCCTTGGCGGAGCTGGGCCCGTACGCCGAGCGGCACGGCGTCCGGCTGGCGATCGAGCCGCTGCACCCGATGTTCGCCTCCGACCGCTGCGTGGTGTCCACGCTGGCCCAGGCCCTGGACCTGGCGGAACGCTTCCCGGCGCGGCAGGTGGGCGTCACGGTGGACACGTACCACATCTGGTGGGACGACACCGCCCCCGCGCAGATCGCCCGCGCGGGCCGGGGCGGCCGTATCCACACCTTCCAGCTCGCCGACTGGACGACCCCGCTCCCGGAGGGCGTACTGACCGGGCGCGGGCAGATCGGCGACGGCGCGATCGACATGCGCGCGTGGCAGGGGTACGTGGAGGACGCCGGTTACTCCGGGCCGATCGAGGTCGAGCTTTTCAACGACGGCCTGTGGGCGCGGGACGGGCGGGAGGTGCTGGCCGAGACGGCGGCGAGGTTCACCGAGCACACCCGCTGATCCGCCGCCGGCCGCGGGACCGCGCCGGATGCGGCGGGCCCGGTGGCCGGGGTGGAGGGGATGGGTCCCGTGGCCGGGGTGGAGGGGGCAGGGCCGGTGGCCGGGGTGGGCGGGGTGCGGCGCGACGGGAGGGACGTCAGCGCCACTCCGCCCACCAGCAGGGCAGCGGCGCACCACCGCAGCGGGCTCACCTCCTCGCCCAGGAACAACGCCGCCGACGACATGCCGAAGACCGGCACGAGCAGGGAGAACGGCGCCACCGTGGAGGCCGGGTGGTGGCGCAGCAGGAAGCCCCAGACGCCGAAGCCGAAGACGGTCGTGATCCAGGCGACGTAGACGACGGTGCCCACGCCCTGCCAGTCCAGCGCGCGCAGGGCCGCCAGGTCACGGTCGGGGCCCTCGACCAGCAGGGAGAGGGCCAGCAGGGGCAGGACCGGGACCGTGCTCACCCAGACCATGAAGTTCAGGGAGTCGGCGGGGGCGGCCCTGCGGGTGAGGACGTTCGACGCGCCCCAGCAGGCCGCCGCCGCCACGACCAGCGCGAAGGCGCCCAGCGGGCCCGAGGCGCCCTCGTCCACGGCCGCCACGGCGATGCCGGACAGGGCGACCAGCATGCCCAGCAGACGGACGCGGGAGGGGCGTTCGCCCAGGGCCAGGGCGGCGACGGCCGCGGTGAAGACCGCCTGGATCTGCAGAACCAAGGAGGACAGGCCCGCCGGCATCCCGGCGTCCATGCCCACGAACAGCAGGCCGAACTTCGCCACGCCCAGGACGAGACCCACGGCCACGATCCACTTCCAGGCCACCTTCGGGCGGCCGACGAAGAACACCGCCGGGAGCGCCGCCGCGAGGAAGCGCAGGGCGGAGAACAGCAGCGGCGGGAAGTGGTCGAGGCCGATCTCGATGACGGTGAAGTTGACGCCCCAGACGGCGGCGACCAGGACGGCGAGAGTGAGGTGTGCGGGGCGCATGCCCCGAGCATCGCGGTCCCGCATCATGAAGCACCAGCGATGATTCCTGCATGGTTGGATGAAGCATCGCTAAGCAGAGTGGGAGGGCCGATGCTCGATCTCCAGCGGCTGCGCGCCCTGCACGCCGTCTCCGTGCACGGCACCGTGGGCGCCGCCGCCGTCGCGCTCGGGTACACGCCCTCCGCCGTGTCCCAGCAGATCGCCAAGCTGGAGCGGGAGACCCGGACCGTGCTGCTCGAGCGTGAGGGCCGGGGTGTCCGGCTCACCGACGAGGCTCGTCAACTCGCCGCCACCGCACAGGAGTTGCTGGCCATCGTGGAGCGGGCGGAGACCGCGCTGGAGGAGCGGCGGGGGCTGCCGGCAGGACGGCTCACCGTCGCCGCGTTCGCCTCGGCGGCGCGCGGGCTGATGCCGGGCGTCCTGGCCGAGCTGGGCCGCAGGCACCCGGCCCTGGACGCGCGGCTCACCGAGGTGGACCCGCATCTGTCCGTCGACCTGGTGGCGAAGGGTGCCGTCGACCTCGCCGTCGCGCACGACTGGGACATCGCGCCCCTGCCCGCTCCTCCGGGGGTGGAACAGGCGCTCATCGGGGACGACCTGTGCGATCTGCTCGTGCCCGAGGGACATCCCTTCGCCGGGCGGGAGGCGGTGCGGCGCGAGGAACTGGGCCGGGAGCGCTGGATCTGCCAGCCGCCGGGCCGGGTCTGCCACGACTGGCTGCTGCGCACCCTGCGGGCGGCCGGGCACGAGCCGGACATCGTGCACCAGGCCGACGAGAACCCCACGCTCGTCGCCCTCGTCGCGGCCGGGCTGGGCGTCGCCCTCATCCCGCGGCTGGGACGCGGCCCGCTGCCCGCGGGCGTGGTGGAGGTGGCCCTCGACCCGATGCCGGTACGGCGGCTGTACGCGCTGTGGCGGACCGGGGCGGCCCGGCGGCCCGCCATCGCCGAGACCGTGCGGGTCCTCACCGGGCAGTGGCCGAAGGCCTCGGCCCACACGCCCCGCTGATCCCGCCCACCCGTTGCGGCGGCGCCCGAGCGGCACACCCCGCCGCGCGTCCGGCCTCCCCGGCGGCACCCGCCGGGAAGGAGACCGGCCCTGGAGCCGTAGGCCGGGGGCCGCGCACGCCGCGGATGTGCGGCCCCCACACCACGCGTCCGGCCGTCGACGGCACCCGCCGGGGAGGAGACGGGCCCGGGAGCCGGAGACCGAGGGCCGCGCGCGCCGCTCGTGACGCGGCTCGTCCGCCCCGCCTGCCCCTGCCCCCTCCCCCGCCCCGACTTGGCGGAATCGGGGCCGGATCGGGAACCCGGGCCGGACCCGGGCCGTCCCATCGCAGGCCGCCGGAGAGTCACCGCGGTGCGGTGTCGGCCCTCGCTGCTGGCTGCGATCGCTGACCACCCTCTCCGCCGTACCGCGGCCGGCGGCCCCGCCGCCACCGGCGCGTCCCCCTCCAACCGCGCCGGTGGCGGCCCCTCGGTGGTTACTGTGCTGTCCCTTGACCGGAAGAAACTTCCCGGTTATTGGTGATCTCCTGGAAGTTTCCTTCAGCGGATCCCAGCGGATCACCTCCGGAAGGAGCGCACGTGCACGACGACGGCACGGCAAGCACGGGAAGCACCGCACAGCCCTCCAGACGCACCCTCCTCGCCGCGGGCGCCGGCGTCACCGCCGCCCTCGCGGCCGCCGCCCCCGCCTCCGCGGCCGGCACCCCGGACGACTCCGGGCTGCGCGCCCTCATCTCCCGCATGACGCTGGAGGAGAAGGTCGGACAGCTCTTCGTCATGCGGGTCTACGGTCACTCCGCCACCGCCCCCGACCAGGCCGACATCGACGCCAATCTCAAGGAGATCGGTGTCCGCACGGCCGCCGAACTCGTCGCGAAGTACCGGGTCGGCGGCATCATCTACTTCGCCTGGGCGCACAACACCCGCGAGCCGCACCAGATCGCCGACCTGTCCAACGGCATCCAGCGGGCCTCCCTGGGCCTGCCGCGCGGCCTGCCCGTGCTCGTCTCCACCGACCAGGAGCACGGGATCGTGGCCCGCGTGGGCGAGCCCGCCACCCTCTTCCCCGGCGCCATGGCCCTGGGCGCGGGCGGCTCCCGGCGGGACGCCCGCGCCGTGGGCCGGATCGCGGGCGCCGAACTGCGCGCGATGGGCATCCGGCAGAACTACTCCCCCGTCGCCGACGTGAACGTCAACCCGGCCAACCCGGTCATCGGCGTACGGTCCTTCGGCGCCGACCCGCGGGCCGTGTCCGCGCTGGTGGCCGCCGAGGTCACCGGGTACCAGGGATCGGGCGTCGCCGCCACCGCCAAGCACTTCCCCGGGCACGGGGACACCAACGTCGACAGCCACACCGGCTTCCCCACCATCACGCACAGCCGGGAGGTGTGGGAGCGGCTGGACGCCCCGCCGTTCCGGGCCGCCATCGCCGCCGGCATCGACTCGATCATGACCGCGCACCTGATGGTCCCGGCCCTGGACCCCTCCGGCGACCCGGCCACCCTCTCCCGGCCGATCCTCACCGGCATCCTGCGCGAACGCCTCGGCTACGACGGCGTCGTGGTCACCGACTCCCTGGGCATGGAGGGGGTCCGCACCAAGTACGGCGACGGCCGCGTGCCGGTGCTCGCGCTCAAGGCGGGCGTGGACCAGCTGCTCAACCCGCCCGACCTGGACCTCGCGTGGAACGCCGTGCTGGCGGCCGTACGGGAGGGTGAGCTGACCGAGGCGCGGCTCGACGAATCGGTTCTGCGGATCCTGCGGCTGAAGGCGAAGCTGGGGCTGTTCCGCGCGCCGTACGTCCGTCAGGACGGCGTCGAGCGGACCGTCGGGACCCGGGGGCACCTCGCGGCGGCCGACCGGATCGCCGAGCGGACCACCACGCTGCTCGTCAACGAGGGGCGGTTGCTGCCGCTGTCCCGGCGCCGGTACCCCAAGGTGCTGGTGGTGGGGGCGGATCCGGCCTCCCCGTCGGGCACGACCGGTCCGCCCACGGGCGTCCTCGCGGGCGCGCTGGCGGAACTGGGCTTCACGGCCACCGCCCTGCCGACCGGCACCGCCCCCTCCGCGGCGACGATCGCGAGGGCGGTCGCGGCGGCCCGGGACGTGGACGCGGTGGTGGCCGCCACGTACAACGTCACCGCGGGCAGCGGCCAGCAGGCGCTGATCGAGCAGCTCGTGGCGACCGGCAGGCCGGTCGTGGCGGTCGCGATCCGCAACCCCTACGACGTGGCCCGGCTGCCGTCCGTACCGGCCGTCCTGGCCGCCTACTCCTGGACCGACGTCGAAGTGCGCGCCGCCGCCCGGGTGATCGCGGGACGGGCGAGGCCCGTCGGGCGGCTGCCGGTCCCGGTGCAGCGGGCGGATGATCCGGACCAGGTTCTGTACCCGATCGGGCACGGGCTGACGTACTAGACGTACGTCATGGAACGGACGCACCACCCCCAAGGTGCGCAAACCGCCCCGCGTGCCTGGCGTGCGCCCGCCCGCGCGGGCCACGCTGGGCGAGGGTACTCGGGGGGTCGGCGATGCGTGAGAGAAGTGCGGCGGGGGTGGTGTGCGGGCTGCTGGTCCTGGTCGGCGCGCTGCTGACCGGCTGCCAGAGCCCGTCGGGAGGCCTGGCCGGGGACGGCCGGCCGGGTGAGCCGGCCTCCGGGACCGGCCGGACCTCCACGGTGTCGCCGGCGCCGGCGCGGCCGTCCGGGTACGGGGCGGTGTTCCTGGCGGCCGGCGAGTGCAGTTCCTTCGGGACGACCAGCTTCACCGAGGTGCCGTGTGCGGGGGAACGGGCGGCGGCCCGGGCGGTGACGCGGCACGACGGCACGGTCCGCGACGGGCCCCGCTGCCCGGCGACCACCGACTTCGTACTGCACATCAGCGAGCAGCGGCCCTCCTCCGACGAGGACGGCGACGGGGCGGTGCCCCAGGGTTACGCCTGCATGCGCAACCTCCAGCCGCCGCACCCGGGCGACCCGGGCGGCGGGGGCGGACCGCGCACCATCGTCGGCGACTGCGTCTACAGCTCCGGCGACGGCCAGGTCCGCGAGACCGCCTGCGACGGCGAGGGCGAGCGGGCCCCGCAGTACAAGGTGACGCGGGCGGTCCCCACCCGGTCCGACTGCCCCGGCTCGACGGCCCTGTACGTCCGCCTCGGCGGAGACCGGCCCGTGGGGTGCGCCCGGCCGCTGTGAACGGCGGCCGGGCGCGGTGGTCACGGAATCCGTTGGATCACGGGATCCGCGGGATCACGGGATCCGTGGGATCAGGGGACCGTCCGGGATCACGGACGCAGCGTCATCTCCCGCTGCACGTCCCGCTTGTCGAGCTTGGCGTCGAACTTCGCCAGCGGCTTGGCCGCCCGCGGGTCGGCCTGCACCGCGCTCGGGGCGACACCGGCCCAGTCGAGGATGCGGGCGGTGGCGAGCGCCTTCTGCTCGGGCACGAGGCCCGCGACGTTGGCGCCGTGGTTCATGCCCGGGGCGGTGAAGACGTAGGAGTCCTTCGCGCCCTTGCCGAGACGGAACGGTTCCGCGCTCCACGGGTCGTTCTGGCCGTTGACGAAGAGCATCTGGCGCGCGTTGTGCCGCACCCAGGTGTCGACGTCACGCATCGCCTGCGGCTGGAACCGCATCGGGATGTCCCGCGGGACGAAGTTGCGCGGCGGCTGGTAGCCGTAGCGGATGTACTGCTTCTCGATGTGCGGGAAGTGGATCGTCGGCGCGCCGAGCTGGGTGCCGGCCTGGTAGTAGTACGGCGTGTAGTTCGACAGGCCCTGGTCGGCGTAGGCGGAGAAGCCGGAGATGGTGTCGACGGAGGTCCAGATCTCGTCGTCGGTGGCGTTCTTCGCGTCGGCCGGGATCTGGTCGCAGTCGGACAGGCCGCTGTACTGCCAGAAGCCCCACACGTAGTCCAGGACGGTCGCCTCGTAGGCCTTGTCCAGGCTGCCGATGGTGGTGAAGGTGAGGCCGTTCTCCTCGGCGAAGGCGGCGTACTTCCTCTCCAGCGGCTCGCGGCGCACCAGCGCCTCGCGCTGCACGGCGTTCAGCCGGTCGCGGCACTCCTTGGTGCCGACGGTGGCGAAGAAGCGGTCGTAGGCCGAGTCCTCCTTGTTCACGACGTCGTTGGGGGCGACGTACGCGACGACGCCGTCCATGTCGCGCGGGTAGAAGCGCTCGTAGTAGGTGGCGGTCATGCCGCCCTTCGAGCCGCCCGTGGAGATCCACTTCTGGCCGTAGATGCCCTTCAGGGCCTTGAAGACGCGGTGCTGGTCGCTGGCGGCCTGCCAGATGTCCAGCTTCGACCAGTCGGCCGGCTGGGGCCGGGACGGGGTGAAGAAGCGGTACTCCAGGGAGACCTGGTTGCCGTCCACGATCTGCGTGGGCTCGCTGCGGCGGGGCGACGTGGAGACGTTGTAGCCGCTGGTGAAGAACACCGTCGGGCGGGCGACGTCCTTGTGCAGCACGGTGATGCGCTGCTGGAACGTGCCCTGGGACGGCCTGCGGTGGTCGATCGGCTGCGTGTAGTTCAGGACGAAGAAGCGGTAACCCGCGTACGGCTTCTCCTCGACCAGGCTCATGCCCGGTACGGAGAGCAGTCTCTCCTTGATGTCAGTGGTGCCGGCCTCCGGCTCGGCGGCGGTGGCCGCCCCGGCCGTGCTCAACGTGCCTATGAGCACCGTGAGCGCCAGCAGCCATCTGAGCGCCTTGCGCATGCGCACTCCCCTGTGAGACAGATGTGCGCCGGAAGCTAGCGGACCGACTCACCCGAGCACCAGGGGACATGGGGAAAACCCTCGGTCAGCACAGGATCCAGCCGGAGCTGTAACGCCCCGCTCCCACACGGCCCTTGAGCCAGACGCAGCGGCGCCCGGCGTGCACGGTCACCGGACCGGCGTGGTGGGTGTACCTGCCCTCGTCGACGACCGGGCGGTTCCCCCTCGCCTGCACGCTCACCTTCATCGTGCGCTTCGCGCCGGGCCGCTTGGCGAGGGTCACGGCGCACACGTAGCCGCCGCGCTTGTAGACGAGCACGGTGCCGGTGGAGAACGGCAGGGTGCGGACCTTGCGGCCGGGGCAGTACGCGGAGGAGGCGGCCTGCGCCTCGGCCGGGGCCGCCACCGCGAGCAGGCCGGAGGCGGTCAGCACGGCCAGGCCGAGCGCGAGCCGCCGGCGTATCGCTCCACTGTCCACTGTCGTCCTCCCGTACCGCGTCGTCCGCGACCATCGGCGTACGGCAGTACGGACGCATGACGTATGTCGGATGGTTGCACGGGCGTTACGGAAACGCGGTCCCGGGTCTCAGCGGGACGCGCCGACCGGCTCCTCCGGCTCGGCGGCGCCGATGAACGTCCGCCACAGCTCCGCGTACCGGCCGCCGCGGGCGAGCAGTTCCTCGTGCGTGCCGTCCTCGGCGACCCGGCCGTGGTCCATGACGACGACCCGGTCGGCGCGGGCGGCGGTGGTGAGCCGGTGGGCGACGACGAGGGTGGTGCGGCGGCCCGCGATCCGGTCGGTGGCCTGGTTGACCTGGGCCTCCGTGGCCAGGTCCAGGGCGGCGGTGGCCTCGTCGAGCAGCAGCACGTCCGGGTCGACCAGCTCGGCCCGGGCCAGGGCGATCAGCTGGCGCTGCCCGGCGGAGAGGTTGCGGCCGCGCTCGGCGACCTCGTGCAGGTAGCCGCCCTCCAGCGTGGCGATCATGTCGTGCGCGCCGACGGCACGGGCCGCGGCCTCCACCTCGGCGTCGGTGGCCTCGGGACGGCCGTAGGCGATGGCGTCGCGGACGGTGCCCTGGAAGAGGTACGCCTCCTGCGGGACGACCCCCAGACGGTGCCGGTACGAGGTGAGGTCCAGGGTGCGCAGGTCGGCGCCGTCGACGGTGACCCGGCCGCCGGTCGGGTCGTAGAAGCGGGCCACGAGCTTGACGAGGGTGGACTTGCCCGCGCCGGTCTCGCCGACGAACGCGACGGTCTGCCCGGCCGGGATCCGCAGGTCGACCCCGACCAGCGCCTCCTCGTCGTCCCCGTACGCGAAGTGCACGTCCTCGAACGCGATCTCGCCGCGCAGGGAGAGGACTTCGCGGGGTTCGTCGGCGGACTTCGTCGACGTCGGCTCCCGCAGCAGCTCCTGGATGCGGCCCAGCGAGACGGACGCCTGCTGGTAGCCGTCGAAGACCTGGGAGAGCTGCTGCACGGGCGCGAAGAACAGGTCGATGTAGAGCAGGTAGGCCACCAGGGAACCGATGGCCAGCGTGCCGTCGTCGACCCGGGCCCCGCCCACGATCAGCACGGCCGCTGCCGCCACGGACGACAGGAACTGCACGAACGGGAAGTACACGGAGATCAGCCACTGGCCCCTGACGCGGGCCCGGCGGTAGCTGTCGCTGCGCTCGGCGAACCGCCGCCCGCCGTCGCGCTCGCGCCGGAACGCCTGCACGATCCGCAGCCCGGACACCGACTCCTGGAGGTCGGCGTTGACCGCCGACACGCGCTCGCGGGCCAGTTCGTACGCCTTCACGCTCGCCCGGCGGAAGAACCAGGTGGCGAGGATCAGCGGCGGCAGCGTCGCGAAGACGACCAGGGCCAGCTGCACGTCGATGACCAGCAGGGCGACCATGATGCCGAAGAAGGTGACGACCGAGACGAACGCCGTGACCAGGCCCGTCTGCAGGAACGTCGACAGCGCGTCCACGTCGGTGGTCATCCGGGTCATGATCCGGCCGGTCAGCTCCCGCTCGTAGTAGTCGAGACCGAGCCGCTGGAGCTGGGCGAAGATCTTCAGACGCAGGGAGTACAGCACCCGCTCGCCGGTGCGTCCGGTCATGCGGGTCTCACCGATCTGGGCGGCCCACTGCACGGCCACCGTCAGCAGCGCGAGCAGCGCCGCCGCCCACACCGCGCCGAGCGCGGCCTGCGTGACGCCCGAGTCGATGCCGTGCCGGATCAGCACCGGCAGCAGCAGGCCCATGCCCGCGTCGGTGGCGACCAGGGCGAGACTGATCAGCAGGGGCAGCCCGAAGCCGCGCAGCAGCCGGCGCAGGCCGTAGGACTCCTCCGGCTGGACGGCCCGGGACTCGTCGACGTCCGGCACGTCGGTGGCCGGGGGCAGCGCCTCGACCTGGGCGAGCAGCTCGGGGGTGGCGGGGCTCTCGGTGAGGGCCGGGTCCTTGCGCTCGCGGTCGCCGGTCCACAGCCGGGGCGTGACCCCGCGCTCGGCGTCGAACTCGGCGTCCAGCTCGTCCCGGACGGAGGTGTCCTCCTCGGGGCAGGCGGGCGGGGTGTGGCCCGGGGAGACGGCGCCCAGTTCGTCGGGGTCGGTGAGCAGGCGCCGGTAGAGCGCCGAGCGCTCCTGGAGTTCGTCGTGGGTGCCGATGTCGGCGAGCCGGCCGCCGTCCAGGACGGCGATGCGGTCGGCGAGGTTCAGGGTGGAGCGGCGGTGGGCGATCAGCAGGGTCGTGCGGCCGCGCATGACGCCCTTGAGCGCCTCGTGGATCTCGTGCTCGACGCGGGCGTCCACGGCGGAGGTGGCGTCGTCCAGGACCAGCAGGCGCGGGTCGCTGAGGATGGCGCGGGCCAGGGCGACGCGCTGGCGCTGGCCGCCGGAGAGGGTCAGGCCGTGCTCGCCGACGGTGGTGTCGTAGCCCTCGGGCAGCTCGGCGATGAACCGGTCGGCCTGGGCGGCGCGGGCCGCCTTCTCGATCTCCTCCTGGGTGGCGTCCGGGCGGCCGTAGGCGATGTTGTTGCGGACCGTGTCGGAGAAGAGGAACGAGTCCTCCGGGACCAGTCCGATCGCGGCCCGCAGCGACTCCAGGGACAGCTCGCGCACGTCGTGCCCGCCGACCAGGACGGCACCGCGGGTGACGTCGTAGAAGCGCGGCAGGAGCAGGGAGACGGTGGACTTGCCGGAGCCGGAGGAGCCGACGACGGCGAGGGTCTCGCCGGGGCGGATCTCGAAGGAGAGCCCGTCGAGGACCGGGCGGCCGTCCTCGTAGCCGAAGGAGACGTCGTCGAACTCGACGGTCGCGGGCGCGTCGGCGGGCAGCTCCCTGGTGCCGTCGGTCAGGGACGGCTCGGTGTCGATCAGCTCCAGGACCCGCTCGGTGCCGGCGCGGGCCTGCTGGCCGACGGTGAGCACCACGGCCAGCATGCGGACCGGGCCGACCAGCTGGGCGAGGTAGGTGGAGAAGGCGACGAACGTGCCGAGCGTGATGTGCCCGCGCACCGCCAGCCAGCCGCCGAGCGCCAGCATCGCGACCTGGCCGAGGGCGGGCACGGACTGCAGGGCCGGGGTGTAGACGGAGTTCAGGCGGATGGTGCGCAGCCGGCCCGCGAAGAGCCTGCGGCTGACGTCGCGGAGCTTGCCGGTCTCCTGCTCCTCCTGCCCGAAGCCCTTGACCACGCGCACGCCGCTGACGGCGCCGTCGACCACGCCCGCGACGGCGGCGGCCTGGGCCTGGGCGTACCAGGTGGAGGGGTGCAGCCGGGTGCGGCTGCGCTTGGCGATCCACCACAGGGCGGGCGCCACGGCCAGGGCGACCAGGGTGAGCGGCACCGACAGCCACGCCATGATCACCAGGGAGATCAGGAAGAGCATGAAGTTCCCGATGGTCATCGGGAGCATGAACAGCAGGCCCTGGATCAGCTGCAGGTCACTGGTGGCGCGGCCGACGACCTGGCCGGTGGACAGCTCGTCCTGGCGGCGGCCGTCGAGCCGGGTGATCGTGCCGAACATCTCCGTCCGCAGGTCGTGCTGGACGTCGAGGGCGAGACGGCCGCCGTAGTAGCGGCGGACGTAGGCGAGGACGTAGACGATCAGGGCGGCGCCGACGAGCAGGCCGGCCCAGGTGGTCATGTCCCTGGTGTGGTCGGTGATGACGTCGTCGATGATCACCTTGGTGATCAGCGGGACGAGGGCCATCACGGCCATGCCGGCGAGGGAGGAGCCGAGGGCGAGGACGACGTCCTTGGGGTGGCGCCACGCGTACGCCCACAGTCGTCGTGCCCATCCCCGTTTCGCTGTCACGCCGGTGCCCTCCATCCGTCCTGATCTGCCGGAAGGCACCAACGCCCCGGGCTGCGGATTTCATCCCGCGCCGGTCCTTTCCCGACCTGCGACCGAGGAACATCCGTCCGAGGACGTAGGTCCGCGCTAAGGTCGTCCGATCATGATCCTCTCCCTTGTGCAGCCGGGACGGCGGCCGCGCTTCGCCGCGGCCGAGGCCTTGGTGAGCCTGTGCGCCGCCCTGTGCTGGCGCGTGCTGGCCTTCGCGATGTATGCGGAGGGCTACGACCTGGATCCGAGCGCGCCGCGCCAAGTGTCCGGCGAGGCGGAGATCGCCCGCCTGGCGCTGCTGCTCGCCGCCTCGGTCGCGGTGACGTGGTCGCTGCGGCTGCTGCCCTGGCCGCCGCTGCGCACCGCGGTGGACGCCTGCGCCGTCGTGCGGCTGGGCGCGGTGCTGGTGCTGTCGGCGGTGCTGGCCGTGGCGCTGCTCACCGGGGTCCGTGTCCCGCTGCTGGGCTGGGAGATGTGATCACAGGCGTACCCGCAGGGCGTAGAAGCGGGTCGTCTGGGCCGGGTTCTCGTTGTCGTCGCTGGCCAGGACGACCTTCAGGCGGCCCCCGTCGCGGCCGGTGACCGTCATGGCCTCGATGTTGTCCAGGAGCGGGTTCGGCTGGGGCTGCCTGGCCGTGGCTCCCAGGGGCGGGCAGGTCACCAGGTCGGTGAGCAGTCTCTTGCGCATGCCGTGGCGCGGGTCGGCCAGGTAGAGGCGGACCGTGTTGCCGACCCCGGCGGTGAAGCCGCGCTCCAGGACCAGGAGACGGCCGTCTGGGGTCGCCCGGATCTCGGGGACGCCGAGGCCGGGGTCGGTGCGGTAGGTGTACTGCGCGCCGAGCCGGAAGCCGGAGCCGTGACGCCGCCAGGTCTGCAGCCGGACCGTGTCGGCCGGGTCTCCGGCCAGCGGGTACTCCATGGACGCGACGAGGGTGCGGCCGCCGGGCAGCAGGGTCAGGCCCTCGAAGGTGCCGTTGGGCCGGCCGCGGCCGGCGGGGGACACGCGCAGCTCCTCCGGGACCGGGAGCCGGTCGAGGATCGCGCCGGTGCGGGAGTGGCGGCGTACCGACGGCTCGGTCTCGGAGGACACGAGATACGTGCCGTCCCGGTCCACGACCAGGCCCTCGGAGTCGAGTGCGGCCCCGTTCTCGTCGGACAGGGGGAGCACGGCCCGGGGCCGCAGCGTGCGCGCGTCCAGGCGGAAGAGGGCGGAGCGGTCGGAGAGGGCGGCCAGGGAGCCGTCCCGGTCCACGGCGAGCGCGGAGAGGTTGCCGACGACGGTGTTCTCGTACGTCGTCTTGTCGAGCGCGTCGGAGAAGTGGTCGAGGGACACGGACGGCGAGCAGGCGTGGGACGCGGACGCCTGGGCGGGGCCGGCGGCGGTCAGGCACGTGGCCGCCGCCAGCCCCGCCGTGAGGAGGGCGAGATGGGTTCGCAAGGGCATGGGCGTCACCGTAGGGCGGACCGGTGACGCCCGGTGGGCGGTGCGGTGAAGCCCCGGCTCAGCTCGCGGCCAGGTCCCGGTGGATGACCTTGGCGACCGCCTGGATGGTGGCGATGCCGTAGTTCATCGTGCTGTTGCCGTGCGTGAGGACGGTCATCGTGTAGTCGTGGCCGCCGCCCTTGAAGGCACCGATGCTGTGCACCCGCCAGCCGTTCGTGGAGCGCTGCAGCCAGCCGTTCTTGACGGCGACGGTGACGCCCGCGGGCACGCCGTACGGGGTTCCCCAGCGCTGGGACGAGACGACCTGGCTCATCAGCTTGAGGATGTAGGCGCGGGAGTTGTCGCTGAGGACCGTGTTCTTGCCGGTGATGAGCTTGAGCAGCTTCTGCTCGTCGGTGACGGTGATCTGGGTCAGGCCCCAGTAGCCGTCCGCACCGGGCTTGGTCTGGGTCATGCCGGCCGCGGCGAGGAAGCCCTTGATCTTCGTCATGCCGAGCTGCTTCCACAGGGTGGAGGTCGCGGCGTTGTCCGACTTGGTGATCATGGCCTTCGCGAGGGTGTTCTCGCGGTCGGTGAGGTACCGGTTGTTCCTCTTCGCGTCCCACAGCAGCGTGGCCAGGACGGTGACCTTGACGACACTGGCCGAGTCGTAGGCCGAACTCGCGCGCAGGGTGCACGTCGTGTTGGTGCTGCGGTCGTGGAGGCCGACGGCGACGGTTCCCTTGCGGGTGGCGAGCGCGGCGGTGATGTCGTTCTTCAGCTTGGTGGCCAGGCCGGCCTTGGCCGAGGTGCAGGTCACGGCCGGGGTGGCAGCGGCGGCGGGCGTGGCGGCGACGAGCGGCACGAGCACACCCGTGCCCACGGCCGCCGCCAGCACTCTCGCGCGGCGGGATATCCCAGGAGTCATGCACGTGTTGACTCGCGAAGGCCGGGCCATGGTTGTAGGCCCTGCCCAAGGCTTGAGCGATTCGTTACCGGGCGCGGTGCGGTGGCACGGACGGCACGGCGGTCGAGGGGAGCGACTACAGCAACAGCACGAACTCCGGCGCGAGTTCGCGGCCGGACGCGGGTACCCCGGCGCAGCCGGACCAGCCGGCGCTCCACCGCCTCGACCCGTCCGACGTCGGCCGACGCCCCGCCCCGAGCCGTCGCGGCCCGGCGAGCGGCCCCCGTCCCTCGGTCCGGGGCCGTCGCGCCGTCCCCGATCATGGACACCGGCGTCCGGCGAACGTGAAGGGAAGCACAGGGTGGGCTACTGCCTCGAGATGAGCACCGGCGACATGAGACCGGTGGTGCGGTTGCTCACCGCGGTGGAGCGGACCGAACGGCAGGAGCGCACGCTGGCCCGGATCCGCACCGAGTGCGAGCGCACCGACGCCCGCTTCGCGGAGCAGGGCATCGCGCTCGACGTCTCCATCACCCGGGCCCTGGACGAGCTCGCCGAGGGCGCCCCGAGCACCGGCCTCTGCCCCGCGTACAGCTACGCCTTCTACCAGGTCGTCGCGGCGCACTTCTCCGCCCCGGCCGACCTCGGCGCCTGGCGGCGCCCTGCGTGGTTCTCCACCCTGGACGACGAACTGGCCCGGCACGGCGTCCCGTCCGACCTGCTGCCCGGCACGTTCCTGTTCAGCGGCCCGCCCCTGCGCCTGCCCCACCCGGGGGACGCGGTCCCCGCCATCGGCACCCTCCCGGCCCGGCGGGCCGCCGCCCTCGCCGCGGCCTACGCGTCCGTGCTGGATCGCCTGGACCCCGAATTCCGGGACGCGGCCCGCCGGTTCGCCGACGTCATGCGGGGCGAGGCGCGGGAGTGGGAGAGCGCGTGCCGGCGCGGGGCGAACCCGGACACGCTGCTGTTCTGGTTCCACTGACCCGGCGCCCCGATGTCTGGTGGTGCGGACCCCGGGTACCCGTCGGGGGCACGCATCGGGACCGAGGGAGATGAGGTCGGGCGGTGGCGGTGAAGGCGATGGGATGGGCGCATTCGTTCCCCATGTCCGAGGGGGTACGGGCCGGCCGGGAGTGGACGCGTGAGCGTCTGGCGTCCCTGCCGTGGGCCGAGACGGAGCCGGACACGGTGGACTCCGTCGTGCTGGCCGTCTCCGAACTGATCACCAACGCGCACGTCCACGCGCACAGCGACGCCCACCTGGTGCTCACCTGGGACGGCGACTGCCTCCATGTGAGCGTCCACGACGAGGACCCGACGCTGCCCCGCCCGCGCCGCTCGGAGCCGGGGGACGTCGGCGGCCGGGGTGTGGCGATCGTGCAGAAGCTCGCCGACGAGTGGGGCATGCGCTGCCAGCGGCACGGCAAGTCGGTCACCGCGTGCTTCCGCCCCGCCGAGACCGCCACCGAGTGACACCCCGTCCGGGGTGGCCCCGGACGGGGGAGGCCCCGGACGGGGAAGGCGGAGCGTCAGCCGGTCTGCGGGTGCCGCCCGGGGCCTTCGGCTCCGGCGGACAGCGGAGTGGGTGACAGGGTGGTGTCCTCCTCGCCCGGCTCCAGAAGGGTGTCGGCGGCGCCGACGATGAGCGGGTCGGGAGTGCCGACCGCCTCACTGTCCTTGTTGGCGTAGTCGATGCGCGACAGCAGGCTGCGCATGGTCTCCAGCCGGGCACGCCGCTTGTCGTTGCTCTTGACCACGGTCCAGGGGGCGTGCGCCGTGTCCGTGGCACGGAACATGTCGACCTTCGCCTCGGTGTAGTCGTCCCACAGGTCGAGCGAGGCCAGGTCGGTCGGGGACAGCTTCCACTGACGCACCGGGTCGACCTGCCGTATCGCGAAGCGGGTGCGCTGCTCCGAGCGGGAGACGGAGAACCAGAACTTCACCAGCAGGATGCCGTCGTCGACCAGCATCCGCTCGAAGGCCGGGCACTGGTCGAGGAACAGCTCGTACTCGTCCTTGGTGCAGAACCCCATGACCCGTTCCACGCCGGCCCGGTTGTACCAGGAGCGGTCGAAGAAGACGATCTCCCCGGCCGTGGGCAGGTGCGCGATGTACCGCTGGAAGTACCACTGGCCCGCCTCGCGCTCGGTGGGCTTGTCCAGGGCGACCACGCGGGCACCGCGCGGGTTGAGCCGCTCGATGAACCGCTGGATCGTGCCGCCCTTGCCCGCCGCGTCACGCCCTTCGCACACGACGACCACGCGGGCGCCGGTGTCCTTGACCCACCGCTGGAGCTTGAGCAGTTCGATCTGCAGGATGCGCTTGGTGCGCTCGTACTCCTTGCGGCTCACCTTGCGGTCGTACGGGTAGTTCTCCCGCCAGGTGCGGATGGGACGCCCGTCGGCGTCCAGGACGATCGGCTGCTCGCGTCTGCTGTCGTCGACCGTGAGCCCGTCGAGCAGCTTGTCGGCGTCGTCGGCGCGCTCGGCGTTCCCGGTGTCACCGGCGTTCCCGGTGTGACCGGCGTTCTCGGCGTTCATCTCCGTGCTCCCCGCTCGGCCCGCGCGCCGGTCAGAACGGCAGGCGGCCGCGGGTGCGGCGGCCGGCCGAACCGCTGCGGCTCACCGCGCGGGAGCTGGTGTGGAAGGGCTTGCTGAACAGCCGGCCCAGAGGACCGGGCGCCTTGCCGCCGGCCCGGGCCCCGGCGCCGAGCGTGCGCTGGGTGCCGCGTTCGGGACGGCGGGAGAGACGGGGGACGAGGAAGGCCAGGACGGCCAGGACGACACACACGGCTATGACGGCTGCGATTGCCATGATCTGCTCCCCTTCGCTGGTCGGCGGATACACAGGTGCCCCGTCCTGGGGCTCCCATGTGAGGAGCGGGCGACTCCGCCCGGCCGGTCCGGCCGCCGCTCAGTCCGCCGCTCGGTCCAGGTGCGTCGGCGCGAACATCCGCAGCACCGCGGGGAGCACCACCACCGAGGGCCCGGGTGTGCGCAGCGCCTTCGCGAGGTCCTGCTCCAGGTGCTCCGGGGAGGTGCGCACCCCGGGGACGCCGAAGGACTCGGCCAGGGCCACGTAGTCGGGCCGGGTCAGTTCCGTCGCGGTGGCCTCGCCGAACGCGTCGGTCATGTACTCGCGCAGGATGCCGTAGCCGCCGTCGTCGACGATCAGCCAGGTGACGTCCAGGCCGTACTGGCGGGCCGTCGCCAGCTCGGCGATCGAGTACAGGGCGCCGCCGTCGCCGGAGACGGCGAGGACCGGCCGGGTCGGGTCGGCCGCCGCGGCGCCGAGCGCGGCCGGGAAGGCGTAGCCCAGGCCGCCCGCGCCCTGGGCGGAGTGCAGGTGATTGGGGCCCTTGGCGTCGAAGGCCGACCAGGCCCAGTAGGCCAGGATGGTCATGTCCCAGAAGGACGGGGAGTCGGCCGGCAGCGCCCTGCGCACCGAGGCCAGCACGTCCTGCTCCAGGGTGAGGTCCTGGGCGGCGATGCGGTCGGCGACCTTGGCCAGCACCTCGCGGACGCGGTCCGCCGCCGTCGCGTCCTCGCGGGGCGGCACCGTCTCCAGCAGGGCCTGGAGGGCGAGGCGTGCGTCGGCGTGGATGCCGAGGGCGGGGTGGTTGGACTCCAGCTTGCCGAGGTCGGCCTCGATCTGGATCATCCGGCCGCGCGGCTTGAACGTGTGGTAGTTCGAGGAGAGTTCGCCGAGACCCGAGCCGACGACCAGCAGGACGTCGGCGTCCTCCAGGAAGTCGGTGGTGTGCCGGTCCTCGATCCAGGACTGGAGGGAGAGCGGGTGGTTCCAGGGGAACGCGCCCTTGCCGCCGGGCGTCGTGACGACGGGGGCCTTGAGCCGCTCCGCCAGCTGCCTCAGCTTGCCCGAGGCGTCCGCGCGGACCACTCCCCCGCCCGCGATGATCGCCGGGCGGGAGGCCTGCGACAGCAGGTGCGCGGCGACGGCGGTGAGCTCGGGGCGGGGCGGCAGCTCCTCGGGGAACGCGTCGCCGCCCGTCACCACCGGGATCGCCGTGCTCGCGAGCAGCACGTCCTGCGGGATCTCCACCCACACCGGCCCGTGCGGGGCGGTCAGCGCCGACTTCCAGGCCGCCTCGATCGCGGAGGGGATCTGCGACTGGGTGCGCACGGTGTGGACGGACTTCACCACGCCCCGGAACGAGGCCGCCTGGTCGGGCAGTTCGTGCAGGTAGCCGTGGCGGCCGCCGCCCAGGCCCGCGGTCGGCACCTGGCTGCTGATCGCCAGCACGGGCGCGGAGGCGGCCGCCGCCTCCTGGAGCGCGGCGAGGGACGTCAGCGCGCCCGGCCCGGTCGACAGCAGCAGCGGCGCGGCCTCGCCGGTGATCCGGCCGTAGGCGTCGGCGGCGAACCCGGCGTTGTTCTCCACGCGCAGGCCGATGTACCTGAGGTCGGAGCGGCGCAGCGCGTCGAACATGCCGAGCGCGTGCTGGCCGGGCAGGCCGAAGACGGTCGTCGCGCCGAGGGCGGCCAGGGTCTCCACGACCAGGTCTCCGCCGTTGCGGCCGTCCGGAGGGTTGAGGGCGGCCTCCGTCTGGGCGGGCGTCGGGCGGAGCACCAGGTCGTGGTCGTGGGTCACTTGGCTTCCGAGTCCTTCCGGGCCGCGGCGATCTGGCGGGACATGATCGTGGTCAGTTCGTACGCCGTGTGGGAGGCGGCCACCGACGTGATCTCCGCGTGATCGTACGCGGGGGCCACCTCGACGACGTCCGCCGAGACCAGGTTGCAGGACGCCAGGCCGCGCAGGATCTCCAGCAGCTCGCGCGAGGTCATGCCGCCGGCCTCGGGCGTGCCGGTGCCGGGGGCGTGGGCCGGGTCCAGGCAGTCGATGTCGATGGAGATGTACAGCGGCCGGTCGCCGATGCGCTGGCGGAGCTGGTCGGCGACCTCGTCGGCGCCGCGCCGGTAGACGTCGGCGGAGGTGACGATGCCGAAGCCCATCTTCTCGTCGTCGGTGAGGTCCTGCTTGCCGTACAGCGGGCCGCGGGTGCCGACGTGGGAGAGCGCCTCGGTGTCGAGGATGCCCTCCTCGACCGCGCGGCGGAACGGGGTGCCGTGGGTGTACTCGGCGCCGAAGTAGGTGTCCCAGGTGTCCAGGTGGGCGTCGAAGTGCAGCAGGGCGACGGGGCCGTGCTTCTTCGCGACCGAGCGCAGCAGGGGCAGCGCGATGGTGTGGTCGCCGCCGAGGGTCATCAGCCGGGCGCCCGTGCCGAGCAGGTCGTCCGCGGCGGCCTCGACGGTCTCCACGGCCTCGTTGATGTTGAACGGGTTGACGGCGATGTCGCCGCCGTCCGCGACCTGAGCCAGGGCGAACGGGGAGGCGTCCTGCGCCGGGTTGTACGGGCGCAGCAGCCGGGAGGCCTCGCGGATCGCGTTGCCGCCGAAGCGGGCGCCCGGCCGGTACGAGACGCCCGAGTCGAACGGCACGCCCACGACGGCGACGTCGGCGCGGCCGACCTCGTCCAGCCGGGGCAGCCGGGCGAAGGTGGCGGGGCCGGCGTACCGCGGGACGCGGGAGGAGTCGACGGGGCCGCGGGGAGTCTCGTTGCTGCTCATGGAGAAATGCCTTCTTTCCTACGCTTCATCGCGTATGTACTGCTTGCCCTATGACTCTACTGGGACGCCGGGACCGGTTCGGACGCGAGTTCGGGGGACCGGCCCGCGAGCCGCTCGCGCCAGGCGGCCAGCACGGCGGCGTCGGTGGCCGGAGTGGCCAGGGAGACGGCCACGTACGCGGCGAGCGAGGCGAGCAGGCCGTAGTAGACGGGCTCGTTGGCGAGGATGCCGTGGGTGGCCATCAGCACCACGACCGCGACTCCGCCGACCACCACGGAGGCCAGGGCGCCGTACACGGTGCCGCGCTTCCACACCAGGCCGCCGAGGATCGGCACGAGCAGTCCGCCGACCAGGAGGTTGTAGGCGACGGTCAGCGCCTCCACGACGTCGTCGATCGCGATGGCCGTGCCGATCACCGCCAGGCCCATGATCAGGATGAAGGCCCGGTTGCCCTTGACCTCGTCGTGGTCGCCGGCCGGTGCGCTCCGGCCGATCCCCCGCAGCCGCGACCAGATGTCGTTGTTGGCGACGGTGGCGCAGGCGATCAGCGCGCCGGACGAGGTCGACATCACGGCGGCCAGCGCGGCGGCGAGCACCAACCCGCGCACCCCCATGGGCAGTTCGTCCTTCACGATGGTCGCGAAGGCGTCGTCCGGGCTGCCCAGCTTCGGGTACAGCACCTTGGCGGCCGTGCCGATGACCGCGCCGGCGAGGGCGTAGGCGAGGCAGTAGCTGCCGGCGATGGTGCCGCCCCACTTCGCCGTGCGGTCGCTGCGGGCGGTGAAGACGCGCTGCCAGATGTCCTGCCCGATGAGCATGCCGAACGTGTAGATCAGCACGTAGGTGAAGATCGTCTCGCCGCCGATGCCGAGCGGGTCGAAGTACTCGGTGGGCAGCTGTGCCTTCATCTCGGCGAACCCGCCCGCCTTGACGACGGCGATGGGCAGCAGGAGCAGCAGCACGCCGATGGTCTTCACGACGAACTGCACCATGTCGGTCAGCGTGATCGACCACATGCCGCCGAGGGTCGAGTAGGCGACGACGATCGAGCCGCCGAGGACGATCGCCAGCGTGCGGTTGATGTCGAACAGGACGTCGAAGATCGTGGCGTAGGCGATGGTCGAGGTCACCGCCAGCATCAGCGTGTACGCCCACATGACCAGCCCGGAGATGACCCCGGCGCGGCCACCGCCGTAGCGCAGGTCGAGCATCTCGGAGACGGTGTAGACCTTCAGCCGGGCGATGCGGGCGGAGAAGAAGACGGACAGGGCCAGCAGGCCCAGGCCGATGGTGAAGACCATCCAGGCGCCGGACAGGCCGTACTGGTAGCCCAGCCCTACACCGCCGATGGTGGAGGCGCCGCCGAGGACGATCGCCGCCATGGTGCCGGAGTACATGGCCGGGCCCAGGCGGCGCCCGGCCACCAGGAACTCGCTCTTGGAGCGGGCGCGGCGCATGCCCCACCAGCCCATGGCCAGCATGCCGGCCAGGTAGACGACGATCACGAGGTAGTCGACGGCCATGGGGCCTCCTTCGCACGCGCTCGCTCGCTCGCCCGGGGACGAGGGGGACGAGGACTGACCCTAGGTGGCCGGAAAGCGACTGCGAAGTGTACGTTTCATCCATTCGAGGCGGCCGTGGATGGAGGGAACGCACACCATGCCGGAGCCCGCCGTCCCCCCCACCCCGCCGGTGGCGCTGGACGCCCTGCTGGCCCGCGAGGATCTGGCGCTCACGCAGATCGCCGGACCGCCCGCCGCCGGCACCGCCGTCCACTGGGTGCACACCTCGGAGATGGCCGACCCGTACCCGTATCTGCTGGGCGGGGAACTGCTGCTCACGGCGGGTGTGCACATCCCGGAGGCGGCGGGGTCGGGGACCTACTTCGACGACTACGTGGCCCGGATCGTCGCGGCGGGCGGCGCGGCCCTCGGCTTCGGGGTGGCCCCGGTGCACGACACGGTGCCGAGGGCGCTGGTCGAGGCCTGCGAGACGCACGGCCTGCCGCTGCTGGAGGTGCCGCCGCAGACCACCTTCTCGGGCGTGGCCCGCGCGGTGTGGCAGCTGATGTCCCGGGCCCGCCTGTCGGAGCTCCGCCGGGTGACCGAGGCCCAGCAGAGCCTCGCCTCCGCCGCGTCCCGCCCCGACCCGGTGCCGTCCGTACTCCGGCAGCTCGCCCGGCGGCTGGAGGGCTGGGCGGTGCTCCACGGACCGGAGGGTGCGGTGGTCGCGGACGGCGGACGGGAGCCGGGCGGCGAGGCACGCGAGGCCCTCGCCCGCCTGGCGGAGGTGGTGCGGCCGCCGGGGGACGAGGCCGGGCGCCCCGCACCCACCTCCGCCACGGACACCGTCGCCGGTACGCACCTCGCCGCCTACGCGCTCGGCGCCGGGGCCGGATGCGTGCTCGGGGTCGCCGCCCCGCGGCGGGCGGCCGGGGACCACACCATCGCCTCCGTCGCCGCCGTGCTGCTCACCCTCCTCACCGGGGAGCAGCAGAGCGGCACGGGCACGGCCCGTTCGGCGGCGCTGGTACGGCTGCTGCTGGGCGCGTCCCCCGAGGACGTCGCCGGGCTGCTCGGCGGCGGACGCTGGCTGGTCGTGCACGCGCGGCCGGAGCCGGACGGCGCCCCCGGCCCGGTGGCCGCCTCCGCCCTCGGTGCCGCGCTCGGCTCCGCCCTGGTCGATCCGGCCGGCGACGTCGTCCGGGTGCTGGTCCCGGCCGGCCGGGAACCCGCCCCGCAGCCCGGCTGGACCCTGGGCGTCAGCGCCGCCGTCACACCGTCCGACTGGAGCCTCGCCGACACCCAGGCCGCGCGCGCCCTGGCCCGGGCCCGCGCGACCCGGGCCCCGCTGGTCCGGCACAACGCCCGCCCCGCCCTGGCCGACCTGGTGCCGGGCGACGAGGCGACGGCCCACGCCCGGGCCCTGCTCGCCCCCGTCGCGGCGCACCCCGCGCTCACCGAGACCCTGCGCACCTGGCTGTCCCTGCACGGCAGCTGGGACCGCACGGCCGTCGCCCTGTCCGTGCACCGCAACACCGTCCGGCAGCGCGTCGCCCGCTGCGCGGCCCTGCTGGAGACGGACCTCGACGACCCGGACGCCCGCATGGAACTGTGGTTCGCGCTGCGGCACGTCTGAGTACGCGAGCGGGGCCGCCGTGAGTACGTGAGCGGGGTCCTGCCGAGTACGTGACGCACGTCCCAGCGCTCGATACGCCAGGGACGCCCATGGCGAGCTGCCTCACAATGGATGCCATGCCGATATCCGGGACACCCAGCCGCGCCGAACTCGTCGAGCACCTCGTCAGGACGCGCATCGCGGGCGACGTCGCCACCCCGCGCGAGAACAACCTCTCCCACTACCGCAAGCTCGCGAACGGCGACCGCCACTACTGGCTCGGCCTGGAACTCGGCGACCGCTGGACGGACGAGCAGGACGTCCTCGCGGTGATGGCGGAACGCGTCGGCGTGAACGACGACCCCGGGCACCGGTACGGCCAGGACACCATCGACCCGGAGCTGACCGTGGCGGGTCTGGAGCGGATGGCCGGGCGGCTGCGCAAGGCGGCGGACGGGCAGCAGCGGGTCCTCTTCGCCACCGGCCACCCCGGCGGCCTGCTCGACGTGCACCGCGCGACCGCGCAGGCCCTGCGCGCGGCCGGCTGCGAGATCGTCGTCATCCCGGACGGCCTGACGACGGAGGAGGGCTACGTGATGCAGTTCGCGGACGTGGCCGTCCTGGAGCACGGCGCCACCCTCTGGCACACCCACTCGGGCGAGCCGATGAAGGCGATTCTGAAGGCCCTGGAGCGCCAGGGCCGCCCGCTGCCCGACCTGGTCGTCGCCGACCACGGCTGGGCGGGCTACGCGGGACAGCACGGCGTGGACGCGGTGGGCTACGCCGACTGCAACGACCCGGCCCTGTTCCTCGCCGAGGCGGAGGGCACCGTCCAGGTCACGGTGCCCCTGGACGACCACGTGGTCAGCCCCCGCCACTACGACCCGATGACGGCGTACCTGCTGGCGGAGGCGGGGCTCGGCTAGGGCCGAGCCGGGCCGACCGGGCGAGTGCGAGGCCCGGGGGGGGCGGCGTACCCGCCTGCGGAGGCGGGGCCCGGGAAGGACCGGGCCGGCGCGTGCCAGGCCGGAGAGGCCGCGTACCCGCCGGCGGAGGCGGGGCTCAGCCGGGCCCGGACCCGGGCCCGGCGCGTGCCAGGCCGGAGAGGCCGCGTACCCGCCGGCGGAGGCGGGGCTCAGCCGGGCCCGGACCCGGGCCCGGCGCGTGCGAGGCCGGGGCGGTGGGCCCGCCCGGTCAGTCCGGGTCAGGCCCGGGCGCGCGGGACGCGGACCACGCCCTCCTGGATCACCGTGACGGCCAGCCGCCCGTCCTGCGTGTAGATCCGGGCCTGCCCCAGTCCGCGGCCGCCGTACGCGGACGGGGACTCCTGGTCGTACAGCAGCCACTCGTCCGCGCGGAACGGCCGGTGGAACCACATCGCGTGGTCCAGCGACGCCCCGACGACGTCCCCCACGGCCCAGCCGCCGCGCCCGTGCGCGAGCAGCACGGAGTCGAGCAGGGTCATGTCGGAGACGTAGGTGGCGAGGACGACGTGCAGCAGCGGGTCGTCGACCTCGCTGTCGAGCTTGCCGTTGGTGCGGAACCACACCTGCGAGTGCGGCTCGCGCGGCTCGCCGAACTGCCCGTAGGGCGGCTCGTCGACGTACCGCAGGTCGACGGCGGCCCGGGCCTCCAGGAACCGCTCGACCACCTCGGGGTCGAGATGCCCGTAGCCGCGCAGCCGCTCCTCGCCGGTCGGGAGCGTGGCGGGGTCGGGCGAGGCGGGCATCGGCGCCTGGTGGTCCAGCCCGTCCTCCGCGACCTGGAAGGACGCCGACAGATGGAAGATCGGCTTGCCGTGCTGGACGGCGACGACCCGGCGGGTGGTGAAGGAACGGCCGTCCCGGATCCGGTCGACGGTGTAGACGATGGGCGCGCCGGGGTCCCCGGGGCGCAGGAAGTACGCGTGCAGCGAGTGCGCGGCCCGGTCGGCGGGGACGGTGCGTCCCGCGGCGACGAGTGCCTGGGCCGCGACCTGCCCGCCGAAGACCCTGGGGACGACGGCGGAGCGGGACCGGCCACGGAAGATGTCCTCCTCGATCTGCTCCAGGTCGAGCAGATCGAGGAGGTCCTGTAGTGCCTGGCTCATGGGGTAGTTGTACCGGCCAGTGATCGCGTGACGGTGTCGGGGGCCTTACAGGCCCATGTCCTTGGCGATGATCGTCTTCATGATCTCGCTGGTGCCGCCGTAGATGCGGTTGACGCGGTTGTCCGCGTACAGGCGGGCGATCGGGTACTCGTTCATGTAGCCGTAGCCGCCGTGCAGCTGGAGGCAGCGGTCGATGACGCGGTGGGCGACCTCGGTGCAGAACAGCTTCGCGGAGGCGGCCTCGGCGGGGGTCAGCTCACCGGCGTCCAGGGCCTCGGTCGCGCGGTCGGCGACGGCCTCGGCGGCGTCCACCTCGGCCTGGCAGGCGGCCAGTTCGAACTTGGTGTTCTGGAAGTGCGCGACCGGCTTGCCGAAGACGGTGCGCTCCTGCACGTACTGCTTGGCGAACCGGACGGCGGCCTTGGCCTGCGCGTAGGCGCCGAAGGCGATGCCCCAGCGCTCGGAGGCCAGGTTGTGGCCGAGGTAGTAGAAGCCCTTGTTCTCCTCGCCGAGGAGGTCCTCGACGGGCACCTTGACGTCGACGAACGCGAGCTCGGCCGTGTCGGAGGTCCTCAGGCCGAGCTTGTCGAGCTTGCGGCCGACGGAGTAGCCCTCGGACTTGGTGTCCACGGCGAACAGGGAGATGCCGTGGCGGCGGTCCTCGGCGGTGGGCGCGGAGGTGCGGGCGCAGACGATCACGCGGTCGGCGTGCACGCCGCCGGTGATGAAGGTCTTGGCGCCGTTGAGGACGTAGTGGGTGCCGTCCTCGCTCAGCTTGGCGGTGGACTTCATGCCCGCGAGGTCGGACCCGGTGCCCGGCTCCGTCATCGCGATGGCCCACATCTCCTCACCGGAGACGAACTTCGGCAGGTACCGCTTCTTCTGCTCGTCCGTCGCCAGCATCTTGATGTAGGGCAGGGCGAGCAGCACGTGCACGCCGGAGCCGCCGAACTGGACACCGGCGCGGGCGGTCTCCTCGTACAGCACGGCCTCGAACTTGTGCGTCTCCAGGCCGGCGCCGCCGAACTCCTCCGGCACGTTGATGCCGAAGATGCCCAGCTCACCGAGCTTGTAGTAGAAGTCGCGGGGCGCCTGGCCCGCCGCGAACCACTCGTCGTACACGGGTACGACCTCGGCCTCGATGAAGGCGCGGATGGTCTCCCGGAACGCCTCGTGATCCTCGTTGAACACCGTACGGCGCACGCCGCCACCTCCACGACATCATGTCTAAGCGCTTGCTCAGCCCAAGATACCGGCGAGTATTGGAGGAATCCAGGGTGGGGGTGGGGTGGCGCTCGTCACGGTGGGGGGGGTGACCGGGGGGCGTCGCTTGCCGGGGGTGCCCCGGGGTGGGGGCGGAGGCGGCTCGGGGCGCAGGACGCGAAGCCACCGCCGGGATCTGGAGGCGCGAGGCTCGAAGCCCCCGCCGGGATCTGGGGCGGAGCCCCGAGGCGAGGGCGGCTCACATCCAACCGTGTCGGGTGGGCGGGTGGGCAAACTCCGGGGGTGCAGGGGCGAAGCCCCGCCGGGGTCCGGGGCGGAGCCCCGAGGGCGGGCCTCGATCCCGACCGTGTCGGGGGGGGTGGGTGGGCAAAGGCCCCCTCAGACCCCCGCCGCCGCGAACGCCCCCCGCGCCATCCGGTGCAGCAACTCCGCCGTGGCCGCCCGCCCGGGCAGCCCCCCGCCCCTCCCCAGGTGCGGCGTCGAGTTCAGCAGCCCGAACACCGAGTGCACGGCCGACCGCGCCGCGGGCTCCCCCAACCCCGGGTAGACCTTCCGCACCACCCCGACCCACAGCTCCACGTACTGCCGCTGCAGCTGCCGCACCATCTTCCGGTCGCTGTCCCGGAGGCGATCCAGCTCCCGGTCGTGCAGGGTGATCAGAGGCCGGTCGTCCAGCGCGAAGTCGATATGGCCCTCGATCAGTGAGTCCAGCACTCTCTCCGCCCCGCCCCCGTCCGCCTCGGCCACCCTCCGCTTCGCCCCGGTCAGCAACTGCCCGCTGATCCCCACCAGCAGCTCCGCGAGCATCGCGTCCTTGCCCGCGAAGTGCCGGTACAGCCCGGGACCGCTGATCCCGACCGCGGCGCCTATCTCGTCGACCCCGACCCCGTGGAAGCCCCGCTCGGCGAACAACCGCGCGGCCTCCTTGAGGATCTGCTGACGGCGGGTGGGGGCGTCGGTTCTCGTGGCCATGAATCAATTCTAGACAGGGAGGTTAGCGGTCGTTAACCTGAAGGAAATGCGTTAACGCTCATTAACAAGTGAGGGGACCCGCAGGATGCACGAGGCACCGGAGCTCACGAGCGCGGCAGACCCCGCGTCGGAGGCCTTTCGGGCCAACGAGGAGGCGCACCGCACCCTCGTGGAGGAGCTGCGCACCAAGCTGGCCGCGGCCGCACAGGGCGGTGGCGAGAAGGCCCGCGCCCGCCACACGGCCCGCGGCAAGCTGCTCCCCCGCGACCGCGTCGACACCCTCCTCGACCCCGGCTCACCCTTCCTGGAGCTGGCCCCGCTCGCGGCCGACGGGATGTACGAGGGGCAGGCCCCGGCCGCGGGCGTCATCGCCGGCATCGGCCGGGTCAGCGGCCGCGAGACCGTGATCGTCGCCAACGACGCCACGGTCAAGGGCGGCACGTACTACCCGATGACCGTGAAGAAGCACCTCCGCGCCCAGGAGGTCGCCCTCGACAACCGCCTCCCCTGCGTCTACCTGGTGGACTCCGGTGGCGCGTTCCTGCCCATGCAGGACGAGGTCTTCCCCGACCGCGACCACTTCGGCCGGATCTTCTACAACCAGGCCCGCATGTCCGGCGCCGGCATCCCCCAGATCGCCGCCGTCCTCGGCTCGTGCACGGCCGGCGGGGCGTACGTCCCGGCGATGAGCGACGAGGCGGTGATCGTGCGCAACCAGGGCACGATCTTCCTCGGCGGCCCGCCCTTGGTGAAGGCGGCCACCGGCGAGGTCGTCACGGCGGAGGAGCTCGGCGGCGGCGAGGTGCACTCCCGCGTCTCGGGTGTCACGGACCACCTCGCGGAGAACGACGCGCACGCCCTGCGCATCGTCCGCACGATCGTCTCCACCCTCCCCGCCCGCGGGCCCCTCCCCTGGGAGGTCACCGAGCCCGTCGAGCCCAAGGTCGACCCGCACGGCCTCTACGGCGCGGTCCCGGTCGACCCGCGCACCCCGTACGACGTGCGCGAGATCATCGCCCGGGTGGTCGACGGCTCCCGGTTCGCCGAGTTCAAGTCCGAGTTCGGCCAGACCCTGGTCACCGGCTTCGCCCGGATCCACGGCCACCCGGTGGGCATCGTCGCCAACAACGGCATCCTGTTCGCCGAGTCCGCCCAGAAGGGCGCGCACTTCATCGAGCTGTGCGACCAGCGCGGCATCCCGCTGGTCTTCCTGCAGAACATCTCGGGCTTCATGGTCGGCAAGGACTACGAGGCGGGCGGCATCGCCAAGCACGGCGCCAAGATGGTCACGGCGGTGGCCTGCACCCGCGTACCGAAGCTCACGGTCGTGGTCGGCGGCTCCTACGGCGCGGGCAACTACTCCATGTGCGGCCGGGCGTACTCCCCCCGCTTCCTGTGGATGTGGCCCAACGCCAAGATCTCGGTCATGGGCGGCGAGCAGGCCGCCTCGGTCCTCGCCACGGTCAAGCGCGACCAGCTCGAAGCCCGCGGCGAGTCCTGGCCCGCGGAGGACGAGGACGCCTTCAAGGCGCCCATCCGCGCCCAGTACGAGCGCCAGGGCAGCGCCTACTACGCGACGGCCCGCCTGTGGGACGACGGTGTCATCGACCCGCTGGACACCCGTCAGGTCCTGGGCCTGGCCCTGACCGCCTGCGCCAACGCGCCCCTGGGTGACCCCCAGTTCGGCGTCTTCCGGATGTGAGGGGACGGACGACGATGTTCGAGACAGTGCTGGTGGCCAACCGTGGCGAGATCGCCGTACGCGTCATCCGGACGCTGCGGTCGATGGGCGTGCGCTCGGTGGCCGTCTTCTCCGACGCGGACGCCGACGCCCGGCACGTCCGCGAGGCGGACACGGCGGTGCGGATCGGCCCGGCCCCGGCGTCCGAGAGCTACCTCTCGGTGGAGCGCCTGCTGGAGGCCGCGGCCCGCACGGGCGCGCAGGCCGTCCACCCGGGCTACGGCTTCCTCGCCGAGAACGCCGGCTTCGCACGGGCCTGCGCCGAGGCCGGCCTGGTCTTCATCGGCCCCCCGGCGGACGCGATCGCGCTGATGGGCGACAAGATCCGCGCCAAGGAGACGGTGCGGGAGGCCGGGGTTCCGGTGGTGCCCGGCGGCCGGGACCCGGAGCTGGCCGAGGCGGCCCGCGAGCTGGGCGCGCCGGTGCTGCTGAAGCCGAGCGCGGGCGGCGGCGGCAAGGGCATGCGCCTGGTGCGGGACCTGACCCGCCTGGAGGACGAGATCGCCTCCGCCCGCCGCGAGGCCCGCGCCTCCTTCGGCGACGACACGCTCCTCGTGGAGCGCTGGATCGACCGCCCCCGCCACATCGAGATCCAGGTCCTGGCCGACGGCCACGGCAACGTGGTCCACCTGGGCGAGCGCGAGTGCTCCCTGCAGCGCCGCCACCAGAAGATCATCGAGGAGGCGCCCAGCGTGCTCCTCGACGAGGCAACGCGCGCGGCGATGGGCGAGGCGGCGGTCCAGGCGGCCCGCTCCTGCGGCTACCGGGGCGCGGGCACGGTGGAGTTCATCGTCCCGGGCACCGACCCGTCGTCGTACTACTTCATGGAGATGAACACCCGCCTCCAGGTCGAGCACCCGGTCACGGAACTGATCACGGGCCTGGACCTGGTCGAGTGGCAGCTGCGCGTCGCGGCCGGGGAACCCCTCGGCTTCACCCAGCAGGACGTACGGCTGACCGGTCACGCCGTGGAGGCCCGCATCTGCGCCGAGGACCCGGCCCGCGGCTTCCTGCCCTCCGGCGGCACGGTGCTCAGGCTGCGCGAGCCCCAGGGCGACGGCATCCGCACCGACTCGGGCCTCACCGAGGGCACGGAGGTCGGCAGCCTCTACGACCCGATGCTCTCCAAGGTCATCGCGTACGGCCCGGACCGGGCGACGGCCCTGCGCAAGCTGCGCGCGGCCCTGGCGGAGACGGTCACGCTCGGCGTGCAGACCAACGCCGGTTTCCTGCGCCGGCTGCTGGCCCACCCGGCGGTGGTCTCCGGCGACATGGACACCGGCCTGGTCGAGCGGGCGGTGGAGGACCTGGTCCCCACGGACGTCCCGGAGGAGGTCTACGAGGCGGCGGCAGCCGTGCGCCTGGAGGCCCTGAAGCCCGAGCCGGGCGGCTGGACGGACCCCTTCTCCGTCCCGAGCGGCTGGCGCCTGGGCGGTGCCCGCAAGCCACCGGCGTTCCACCTGCGAGTACAGGACCCACTGGAGTACACCCCGCGCGGCACGGCCAGGGTCACCGACGACCGGGTCGCGGTGACCCTGGACGGCGTCCGGCACACCTTCCACCGCGCGGCCGACTGGCTCGGCCGCGACGGCGACGCCTGGCACGTGCGCGACCACGATCCGGTCGCCGCGTCCCTCACCCGGTCGGCACACGCGGGGGCCGACTCCCTCACCGCCCCCATGCCCGGCACGGTGACCGTCGTCAAGGTCGCCGTCGGCGACGAGGTGAGCGCCGGCCAGAGCCTGCTGGTGGTGGAGGCGATGAAGATGGAGCACGTCATCTCCGCGCCGCACGCCGGCAAGGTCACCGAGCTGGACGTGGCGCCCGGCACCACGGTCGCCATGGACCAGGTCCTGGCGGTCATCGCACCGAACGAGGAGGCGGCGGAATGACGGTCCCAGGGCTCCCGATGGCCGTCCCGGCCGGTGACCTCCCCCGCCGGGTCCGCATCCACGAGGTGGGCGCGCGCGACGGCCTGCAGAACGAGAAGGCGACGGTCCCCACGGAGGTCAAGGCGGAGTTCATCCGCCGGCTGGCCGACGCGGGCCTGACGACGATCGAGGCGACGAGCTTCGTCCACCCCAAGTGGGTGCCGCAACTGGCCGACGCGGAGCAGTTGTTCCCGCTCGTCAGCGACCTCCCGGCGGCCCTCCCGGTCCTCGTTCCGAACGAACGGGGCCTGGACCGCGCCCTGGCGCTGGGGGCCCGCCGGGTGGCGGTCTTCGCCAGCGCCACGGAGTCGTTCGCCAAGGCCAACCTCAACCGCACGGTGGACGAGGCCCTGGCGATGTTCCAGCCGGTGGTGAGCCGGGCGAAGGCGGAGTCGGTCCACGTCCGCGGCTACCTCTCCATGTGCTTCGGCGACCCCTGGGAGGGCCCGGTCCCGATCGCCCAGGTGGTGAAGGTCTGCCGGGCCCTGACGGACATGGGCTGCGACGAACTGAGCCTGGGCGACACGATCGGCGTGGCGACGCCGGGCCACGTGGTCGCACTGCTGGCGGCCCTGGACGAGGCGGGCATCCCGCCCGCCGCCCTCGGCGTCCACTTCCACGACACCTACGGCCAGGCCCTGGCCAACACCCTCGCCGCGCTCCAGCAGGGTGTGACGACCGTCGACGCCTCGGCGGGCGGCCTCGGCGGCTGCCCGTACGCGAAGTCGGCGACCGGCAACCTCGCCACCGAAGACCTCGTGTGGATGCTGCGGGGCCTCGGCATCGACACCGGCATCGACCTCGGCCGCCTCGTCGCCACAAGCACGTGGATGGCCGCTCACCTGGGCCGACCCAGCCCGTCCCGCACCGTCCGAGCCCTGTCCCACGAGGACACCGAGGAGCAGTGACCACCATGGACTACCGCCTTCCCGCCGAGCTGGAAGAACTCCGCCGCACGGTCGAGGAGTTCGCACACGAAGTCGTCGCGCCCAAGATCGGCGACTTCTACGAGCGGCACGAGTTCCCGTACGAGATCGTCCGGGAGATGGGCCGCATGGGCCTGTTCGGCCTGCCGTTCCCGGAGGAGTACGGCGGCATGGGCGGCGACTACCTGGCCCTCGGCGTGGCCCTGGAGGAGTTGGCGCGGGTCGACTCCTCGATCGCCATCACCCTGGAAGCCGGAGTCTCCCTCGGCGCGATGCCGATCCACCTCTACGGCACGGAGGCCCAGAAGCGGGAGTGGCTCCCCCGCCTCTGCTCGGGCGAAGTGCTGGGCGCGTTCGGCCTGACGGAACCGGACGGCGGCAGCGACGCGGGCGCGACCCGCACGACGGCCCGCCTGGACGAGTCGACGAACGAGTGGGTCATCAACGGCACGAAGTGCTTCATCACCAACTCGGGCACGGACATCACGGGCCTGGTGACGGTCACGGCGGTCACGGGCCGCAAGCCGGACGGCAAGCCGCTGATCTCCTCCATCATCGTCCCGTCCGGCACCCCCGGCTTCACGGTCGCGGCCCCCTACTCGAAGGTCGGCTGGAACGCCTCGGACACCCGCGAACTGTCCTTCTCGGACGTCCGCGTCCCGGCGGCGAACCTGCTGGGCGAGGAGGGCCGCGGCTACGCCCAGTTCCTGCGCATCCTCGACGAGGGCCGCATCGCGATCGCGGCCCTGGCGACGGGCCTGGCACAGGGCTGCGTCGACGAGTCGGTGAAGTACGCCAAGGAGCGCCACGCCTTCGGCAAGCCGATCGCCGCGAACCAGGCGATCCAGTTCAAGATCGCGGACATGGAGATGAAGGCCCACACAGCCCGCCTCGCCTGGCGCGACGCGGCGGCCCGCCTGGTCGCCGGCGCCCCCTTCAAGAAGGAAGCGGCCCTCGCCAAGCTCCACTCCTCCACGGTCGCGGTGGACAACGCCCGCGAGGCGACGCAAATCCACGGCGGCTACGGCTTCATGAACGAATACCCGGTCGCCCGCATGTGGCGCGACTCCAAAATCCTGGAAATCGGCGAGGGCACGAGCGAGGTCCAGCGCATGCTGATCGCGCGGGAATTGGGGCTGACGGGCTGAACGACAGAACGTGCTGTATCTCGCCCAGAAGCCCCGCCTGAGATCGCGGCGGGGCTTCATCTTCGGAGCAGGTACAGGCTATGAGGCGGCACCGTAGCGGGCTCGAACTCGCTCCATGATGCCGGTGGTCACTTCCGTCTCGGTAAGTGCCTCAACAGACCACCAAGTACTGTCACTCGCAGTCAGCACCATGAGACAATCCGAGAAATCGCCGGTCACCAAACGCTTCGGATCAAGCGCGCGACGGTCGGTTGCTGCGACGAGCAGCAAGTCGAAGCATTGCTGCACACTTGCCGCGAATTCCCTCACCTGCGGCCAAGACATCACATACCCCTGAGGGCAGGAGTGCGCCCGGTCCCGGATCTCCGCATATCCCAGGCCGGGCAAAGCGCAGTCCCGATTCCGTCGAAATCAAGGACGCTCCACACCCATTGATTCTCCCCAATCAGAGAGAAAAGGCTGTCAAGCCCCATCACTGATCCCTAGCCGTCCCACATCCGGAACTCATCTGCTTGCTCACCTAATATCCGTAGTCCAGCGGTTCCGCACCACCCCGACTACGGGTGCCGCCGGCGGCTTTCTCGTTCCAAGGATGCTGATGCGGATTGGGGTGATTTTGAGGCCCCCGTGATCAGTAAAGTCAACGTCCTTCACGGGCTTCCCTTCCGCGTCAAAATAGCGCGCTTGCGCATAGGGAGGAGTACGTCCACTTTTACTCTTTTTCACTCTCACCTGCGTATGCGGGAACCCGGCGGCCGCAGGATCGGGCTCAGGTTCTCCAGTCCGGGGATTACGCGGGATTTCCCGGGCGGATGCCGTGACGGAAGGAAGAGACGTGGTTGAGGCCGGTGCGGGGTTGCTGGAGACACACGTGGCGGGTGATCTGTCGGCGCACCCGCCGTCGTGGCTGACTTTCTGTGGCTGAGCTCGAAGGTGCCACGGGGATCATGTGACCAGCGACGGGTGGTGCGATCGTCCGTGCTCGGTCGTACAGGTCGAGCGCTGTTGCGTTCTTCAGATGAGGGCGCAAGAGATCGAACATCGCCTTCACGCGTTCGTCGGCGCGGCCGGACTGCACCTTGGGGTACATCGGCGTCACCGCCGGCGTCTACGCCCACGTCCGACTCCGCCTCCAACGCCAAGCCATCGACACCCTCGGCAACGCCCTCGGTCAGGGCGACGGTGCCCCCGATGACCCACCCACCGCAGCCCTCATCCGCTGACGTTGCCGTCAGCGTTGCCATCAAGACGCCCGAAAGCCCCACCGGCACCACTGCCCGTGGGGCTTTCGAATTCACACTGCCAGGCTACGTCCGCGGCATCAGAAGAACGTTCTGGACACTGCCCTCAGAGAGCCACTCCTCAGATTCGTGAAACTCTACAAGTTCGCGAATCGCGACCCGAACGCCTGGATCGATTGACCGAATAGCTTCATTGAAGGCATTAACTGCCACAGGGCCAGCCTGGGCCAGGATTAGCAGAACATTCCCACTCCCATCCTGGGGGATGGAAAGAAGTTCCTTGGCCGCATCGGCCACTCCCTGACCGAGATCCGCCCGAGGGAAGCGATCCAAAGCTGCATGCGCCGCCTGGTAGGCCCCGTAATCCTCCTCAGCCTTCAAGGAAGAAACAATCGCAGCGACACCAGCTGGGCCTTCGTCGCCGGTCACCGAATCAGCCAGCTCGACATAGCGATTCCACCGACGCTCAGCCTCATCGGGAGGAGTGACCTCGTCATCGTCTTGCACGAGGTCACCACATTCAACGATCTCAACTTTCCAGTCCGACGACACCCGAATCTCACTTCTTTCTCTGCAACATCTAGGGATTCTGTCGATCTGTGGCCCATTTTCGAAGGGCCTTATTCTGACTGAGGCTCATCCACATCTCCGTGATCGCCTCATCGTATTTATTGCCGAAGCGGGCGCGAATGTCATCTACGTCCATTTGTATGGCGCCTCGGAAATCGCCAGCGTCTATCATTTCTTTCTGCCTCATGCGCCAAGCCTTCGAGGCGAGTGATGACCCAGTGCTGTAAACCGCGCGATGGTCGGCGTAATCCATCCGAATCGACGGTCCGCTGTACTTACTGAGAGGGCTGGATGCGTTGGCAGGGATATGATTGATCTCATTTCCTGCTCCAGCAGGTTGCAGATCCCCATACTTTCCGCCATTCGCGGTGCCGCAGTTATGAACGAGGACCGGCGTGGCCCCCGCCAGCACATAGTACGTATGCAGACTGCTGACCGTGAGGTTATGAACGGCAGCCGAGCCGACCGTCCACCGCTGCACTGAAGTGACCTGGACTCGCGTCCCCGTGCCGGTCCGCAGCCATGCTCCGGCCTTCAGGTCGGTGGCATCGACCCACTCCCCCAGTTCCGGCACCCAGAACGGATGGCCATCCGTCGCCGTGACCGACGCCGTCTTCGAGCCCTTCTTGCCGTCGGTGTCCACCGTGATCTTGACGAGGTGCTTGACGCCCTTGCCCTTGATCTCGGCCGTGACCGTCTCGACCTTGGTCTCGCCCGTCTCCGGGTCGGTCGCCAAGACCTTGTCGCCGATGTCGACGTCCTTGATCTTTCTGGTGGAACCGTCGGCCATCAACACCTTGGTGTCCGGCGTGAAGCTGTTCCCCACCTTGCAGGTCACGGCTTCCGTGGCCTCGTCCGCCGCCTTGCTGCTCTTGCGCCAGTCCTGGAAGCTCTCCCACAGCCTGCGGCTCAGAGCTCCGATGCGTTTGATCAACGCATAGGCCTTGTCCAACTTGTTCCAGTACTTCGCCGCCAGCCGCGCCAGCGGTCCGCCGGCCACGAGTGACGACACCACGTTGAGCGCCGTAGCCCCGCAAGAGCCCAACGCGCCGGTGGTGAAGCAGTCCAGCGCGTCCGTGATGCCCAGCTCGTCCGCGATGATCTGCCCGAGCTCCTTGGCGACAGCGATCGCCCGCTGCTTGGCTGCGTCCGCCTGGGCCTTCTGCTGGCGCGCCCGGTACTGTGCCGGCGACTCCTTCGGCTTCTTGACGCCGTAGTACGTGTAGTACGTGTCGGTCGCCTTGACGTCCCACCCGCCGTCACGGTTCAGGCTGCAGGTGATGCCGACGTTCACGCAGTCGTCGGGCGCCAGGCCGCTCGGGTCGGAGAAGGTGACCGGGTTGTTGTTGCTGTACGAGTAGCCGTTGATCTGCTGCGGATCGGTGTAGTCGATGATCGGGTCCGCCGAGATGAAGCGGCCCGTGTCGGCGTCGTAGTCCCGTGCCCCGAGTGTGGTCAGGCCCGTGGTCTTCTGGACCGTGCCACCCACGAAACCCTTGTCGTTGACCCATGCGGCGGAGGACGCCGACGACGTCGACTCGTCACGTGGATTGCCGAACGGGTCCGTGCGGCGGCGCGTGGTGTCGCCCGTCTTGGCGTTGATCGCCAGTTGGGCCGTTCCCTGATGGTCCGACGCGAGGAAGTGGACACCGGACGCGTCCCGCATGGCGATCTGCATGCCGCTGAACGAGTAGTAGCGCGTCGTCGTGACCTTCGACGTCGCCTTGTCCAGGTGCAGCTCCATGCCCGGCAGGTAGAAGGTCTTCTCCTTGGAGGTGTCCCGGAGGATCCGCTCGCCCGACGCGTCGTAGGTGTACTGCGTCACCGTGCCGTCGGCGTTGGTGACCTTCGTCAGCTCACCTTGCTTGTCCCAGTCCAGGGACTGCGTGTCACCGTTGAGGACACGGGTCTTGGTGTTGCCCGTGACGTCGTAGGTGTAGGTGTCCTGAGAGGTGACTTCGGGCGTCGTGCTGGTCGCTGCCGTCTTCTCGACGACCGACGACACCGTGTGCGGGCCGGAGTTGGTGCCGTTGGGGCCCGACTTCTCTCCGTACGTGTACGTCCGCGTCGAGGTCGGGGACCCGTTCACGCCGTGCCGCGTCTCGCTCTTCCGGTTGCCGATCGCGTCGTAGCCGTACTCCGTCCAGTAGGGCGACACGCCGCCGACCGTCGAGGATGACGCCGCCGACGTACAGGCGGCATCGGCACTGCCCGTGCCTCTGGCCCCGTTGGACGCCACCGACGACGTCCACGCATCCGTCAGTCGCCGCAGCCCGTCATACCGGAAGCACTGCACGTCGTTCGCGCCGCCCGCGGGCGTGTCCGCGATCGAGAGGACGTCACCGACGGAGTTGTACGTGAAGTCCGCGTCGTAGGCCGCGCTCGACGCGCCCTCGACCCTGACGCTCGTGTTGGCCAGGCGGTGCGTCCCCGCCTCGAACGTGTTGTTGAGCCAGGTCTTCTTGGCTGTGGACTCGCCGGTGAAGAGTTCCACCTGTTCCAGGTCGGACGTCGGCGAGTACGACACGCCCGTGACGTACTTGAGCCCGCCGAGCGAGGTGTTCAGGCCAGTCGGCCGCTGCAGTTCGTCGTACGTGTAGCCGAGGGCCTCGGCGGGCAGGTCGCCCGCGGCGGGCAGGCCCTGCCCCTGCACGGTGCCGTCGTCGTTGTACTGGGCGGTGAACTCGTACGTCCCGCCCAGCTGCGGCTCGGCCGTCTTCGACAGGAAGTACTTCGTCGAGACCGGCTTGTAGTCGTTGGCCGCGTCGAGGGTCGGGTAGGTGACCGACGAATGGACCGCGCCTTCCTTGTAGCTGTAGACGCCGTAGAGCTCGCCCTTGGCCACCGTGTCGTATTTCGTCAGGGACAGCCTGGTGCCGGTGTCCGGCTCGCCCTGCCAGGTGGACTCGGCGCGGCCCAGCACGTCGTACTTGGTGGACGTCTTGTTGCCGTTGACGGTCACGGACGTCTGGCGGTCCAGGGCGTCGTAGGTGAACTCCGCCGTGCCCGTGTCCGGGTCGACCGCCTTCTTCTTGCGGCCCAACTGGTCATAGGTGTAGGTCCACGCGTTCCCGGCGTCGTCCGTCACCTTCTGCAGCTGACCGGCCGGGGTGTAGCCGTAGGACGTGGTGACCGCGTCGCCACCCTGCGGGTACTGGATCTGGGTGGTGGTGTGCTCGCGGGCGTCCTTCACGACCGTCGTCTTCGTGCCGCCCGCCGGCGGGGTGATGGTGACCCGGTCCCCACCGTGGACATAGGTCGTACGGTGCTTCTCCTCGCCCTGCACGTTGAAGATCGAGGCGGTGACTCTGCCGGCTCCGTCGTACTCGGTCACCGTCTGGCCGGTGAGGTCCGCGTTGACGGGCTGGAAGAGCTGCGCGGACGGGGCACCCGCGGCGTAGTAGGTGTCGTTGACCTGCACCACGCGGTTGGAGCCGTCATAGAGGGTGTCGGCGACCATACGGCCGCCTCCCGGTCCCTCGGTCTGCTCCTGCCGGGGCCGCAGCAGACCGTCGTACAGCGTCCACTCACTGCCGTACGACTGGCCTCCCTTTTCGATCTTCTGGGTGTGCACGGCCGTCGGGCCGGTGTTCCCGCGCACCAGGTACTCGTACTTGATCGACGCGCTCGCGCCGATGCGGTCCGGGAGCCAGACCGACGTCAGCCGGCCCAGCCCGTCGTACGCCAACTCGGTGCGCCGGTTGTTCTGGTCACTCTTGGCGGAGGGCACGCCCCAGTGCGGCTTGTACTCGGTCGTGGCCGTCCAGCCGGCTCTGTTGGTCACCACGGACTTGGTGGCGAGACCGTACGTCTCCGTGTAGGTGGTCGACGAGGCGTACTCCGTCGGGGACGAAGCCGTTTCCGCGTCCCTCACCACCAGCGGGCGGCCGAAGTCGTCGTAGGTCGTGACGGCGGTCGTCTGGTAGGTCGCCGTCGTACCGCTGTGCGATTCCAGGCGCTTGGTCGTGGTCACGTCGCCCTTGACGGGAGCCGCGCCCAGTGTTGTGGAGCCGTCGTAGAAGCTCAGGTCGTCCGAGATGACCTGAGTGCTCCGGTCCGGAGTCACCCCGCACTCGACACTGACCTTCTCCACCCGCGACACGTACGCGTACATGTGCCGGCTCTCGCTGTCCGCGTACTCCGTGCGAATGCACTGGTTGTCCGCGACGCCGACCTGGCCGTAGTCGTCGACCTGGCGGACCCGGCCGGTCTTCGAGTCGTACTGCGTGGTGGCCCTGGTCCGGCGCCAGCCGCCGATGGCGAGGGCGACGTAGGTGTCGGTCGCACCGTTCGCGACGTAGCGGGCCCTGCGCGTGCCCCAGTCCTTGACGCTCGTGGCCGTCACCGCGGTCCACGGCACCGCCACCGACTTCTCGGTGACGTCGGCGCCGTCATAGGTGAGCGTTTCGAGTTCCTGGCCGGCCTTCCACTCCGTGTCCTCGTACGAGGTCCCGTTGGAGTCGGTGACCGAGGCGGAGCGCGTGGCGCCGCTCGCGTTCACGTCACCGTGGAGCCCGCGGAAGAAGACGTGCTCGGTCTTGGTGTTGGAAGGCGAGTTGGTGCCCTGCGAGGTGACGACGCGCACTCTGCCGTAACCACGCCAGTCGCCCCAGGTGCGATACTCCGCCTTCGTGATGCCGTCGGCCTTGCTTTTGCGCCAGCCCGCGTCTCCGACGTACGTGTAGGACGTGATCCGGTCGGGGTTGCCGCCGGTCAGGTCGGTCTCGGTGACGGACTCGACGACGTACTTGTGGAACCAGTCGAGGATCGGGTCCTCTTCGCCCGGCGGGTTCCATTTGACCGGAAAGCAGCGCCTGGTCGAGGAGTCCTCAGTGGGCAGGCTCGTCGGCGTGCACTCGGTGGGCGCGTAGCTGACGCTGAGCGCCCCGCCTGTTTCGTTCTCGACTCCCGACAGGCGGAAGCGGTGGAAGGGCTGGATGTTGTCGCCGGTCTTGTCGACGCGGTTGGGAAGCTGCTTGCCGTAGAGCTTGACGGACGGAAGGGAGACATCCGTACCAACCTTGCCGGTGTGGTCGATGCCGTCGAGCCACAGCGACTTGGACCCGTCGCCGTTGTCGGTGAAGATCTGAGCGAGGCTCCACTCGTCGACCGGGCTGTACGACGCGTCTCCGGTGCGGATCTGCGTGGTGATCTTCGTCAGCTTCTTGCGGGTCCAGAAGGTGGGAGAGTTCTGGCCCTCGCACTTGGTGCTCGCCTTGCAGTTCTGGTCCCAGGGCACGTCCGGCCACCGGGTCGCCGTGGCGTCCGTCAGGTCTGCGGGCTCGCAGTCGGCCGCCGCGCCGACGCAGCGTTCCGCCGTGGTGAAGACGACCTGCGCCGCGGGCTTGGTGGAGTACACCTTGTCCACGCGCTGGCCGTAGTCGATCCGCTTGAGGTAACCGCCGCGGATGTACGGCTTGCCGTTCTCGGCCGTCTTCAGACCCTGCGTGTAGTAGTTCGTCTCCTTGCCGTAGAAGAACGACATGACGTTGCCGTGCGGGTCGATGACGTGGTCGAGGTTCCAGCGCCAGGCCTGGGAGCAATGGGCGTCGGCGAACGTCGCCTTGTAGCAGGGCTCCCCGGAGTCGTCGCCGTACACGGGGACGGTCCAGGCGGAACCGGTCTCCTCGTTGCCCGAGGCGAAGCCCGGCAGCCGGTTCTGGCCGAAGAAGTACTGGGTGCCGTCGGTGGTGGTGAGCTTCCAGTACTCGCCGTTGTCGTCGCCGTTGGTGGTGCCGGTCAGGCGCTCGATCTTGGAGTTGTCGTCGTTGGCGAGTCGCCACTGGCCCGTGGCGTCGTCCTTCACGAGTTCGCCGGACGTGCCGCCGGCCAGGGCGAGGGTGGCGTTGTCGTACGCCCAGCACTGGTCACCGAAGGTGTCGTCGTGGCCGTCGTCGGCACACGGCTTGTACCGGCGCTCGATGTAACCGGGTTCGTAGGAGAATCCCTGCCCGATCCACGATCCCTGGTTGTTCGTGGTCGCCGTCTGCCCGTCGATGGACTGGGAGTTGTAACTCAGTCCGACACTCGGCTGCAGCCCGCCGGGCACCGGCGGCGTGGTCACCGGGTACGTCCAGGTGAAGGCACCCGACCTGGTGTCGACACCCCATTCGGACGAGGCGGAGAGGCCGGTCGCCTTGTAGTCGCCCCCGTCGCCACCACTGCTCGCGACGGCCGCCAGCACGGTGCCGGAAGAAGCCGCCGACGGTGCGTCGAGGAGTTGAGGAGAGACACCGGAGATGTCGCCCGCGGCGCTCACGGTAGCCGTCAGCGTCTCCTGCGTCGCGTCGTTGTCACTCTCCAGGTACGTCGGAGTGGAGCAGTTCTGCTGCGTCGGCGTCGTCAGGAAGCACGCTGGGTACTGGACGAGGCGGAGACGGGAACCGTAGCCACCGCCGTAGGCTCCCGAGAAGTCCGAGTAGTCCAGCGTGACACGAGTCGCGCCCTTGGCGGCTTCACCGTCGGTGCGGGCCACGGTGAACAGGACGCCGTCGATGCCGGCGCCCTTGGACACCTTGCGGTCGAGCACCTCGACGCGTATGGCCCGCGCGGCTTTCTTCCCCTTCGCCACGGCGGCCTGCAACGGCAGCCCCTGAGCTTTGACCGCCTTGCCGGACAGCCGCACCTCGGCGCTTCCGGCCTCGGGCCAGCGGACCGCGTCGGGCCGCCTGACCGCCGCCTTCTCGGCTTGGTCGGTCTTCTTGAAAGTCTTCGGCGTGGCGTTCCGCCCCCGCACGGGATCGTCCAGGTCCGTCTGCGCCTTGGGCCTCTTCATGCCCTCGTCGGCCACGGCCTCGGGGGCGTTCTGCGGAAGCAGGCCTATCGACAGCGCCAGGCCGAGCAGCACCGCCGCACCGCGGCGGCCGCTGCGCCAGGCCGGTCTCGTGGACCGGAACCATGGGGGCGAGGACATGACATCTCCATGAGTGATCGGGGGATGCGGGGAGCAGGAGCGCAGGGGTGAGGAGGGCGGGCGGCCACTGAGCCGCCCGCCTCACGGGACATGAGGTGTCAGGCCGAGGATTCCTCGATGCTGGCACCCGATGGCAGGACCGAGACCGTCGCCATCAGCGCGGCGTCGAGCGGGCCTTGGTACATGCGGACTTCGTCGACGGCCCCGGAGAGGTACTCGCCGGCCGTGGCTCCGGTCATGGTCCGGCCGACCTGGAGGCTCGCCTTGCTGAAGTCCCAGGTGTTGTCCCAGGCCGCCTTGCCTGCCGCGGTGCCGTTGACGTACAGGATCACCTCACCGAAGACGGCGTTGTAGACCAGCGCGAGGTGGTCGCCGGATCCCTGGGAACTCGGCACACGGTTCGGGTCGAGCACGGTCACCGGTGTCGTGGATCCGGCGTCGGTCGCCACCAGCTGCCACCGGGCTGCTGCGGCGCTGTACTTGACCCTGATCATGCTGCCGCTGGTGCCGGACAGTGCGAGCACCGTCTGGTCCGTCGTCGGCTTCGCCGAGGCGAGTCGAGCCCGAGTGGTCAGCGTGAAGCTGTCCTGTGCCGTGAGCAGTCCCGTGGGTCGCGTCGCATGGGCGCCGGTGCCGTTCAGGGCCAGGTGGCCGTCACCCCACACCGGTGCGGCGGGTGGCACGCACTCGGGATCGGCGGCAGGGTCACAGGAGTCATCCGGCACATAGACGGCGGCGCCTCCACCGAGGGTCAGGCCGGTACCGCCCGCAACCTCCGGAGACAGGGTTCCCGCGGCCTCGTCCAACTGCCAGTAGGCGAGCTGGTGGGGCCGGATACCGCCGAGCTGCTGTCCCTCCGTGGGCGGAACCACTCGGTCGTGCAGCTTGACGTCGGCCACGCTGCCCTTGAGGTGGTTGGTGTATCCCCCGAGGTCGATCTTGCGGCCGATCTGGAGCGCTCCGGCCGCGTTCCAGGCCGTGTGGCGTGCCTGGACGTCGTCAGCCACGAGTACACCGTTGACGTACAGCATCATCTTGCCGAGTTCGGCGTCGTACACCCCGATGAGGTGCGTCCAGCTACCGGCCACGGCGGCCGCACCGGAGACCTTCCAGGAGCCGAGCGATTCGATGTCGCTGACCGGTGTACGGAAGGTCCACGACGACGTGTCGACGTCGTAGCCCAGCTCGAAGCCTGGCTGTGCGGTGCCGTCCTGGCTGACGACGGTGACGTTCTGCGTGGGCAGCGAGGGCAGCATGACCCAGGCACTCACGGAGAAGGTGTCACTGGTGTCGACGGCGGGTGCGCCGGCGTCGAGATAGGCGTTGCCGGTTCCGTCCAGTGAGGCTGCGGTATCGGTGGAGCCCAGAGGACCCGCCGATCCGAACGTCACTCCCGAGCCGGCGGCGGCGTCGGGCGCTCCGCTGCTGCCTGCGGCCTTCGCGGAGTTCTTGGCGTCACCGAGCGTCCAGGCGGCCACCGGTGCCCGGCCGTCACTGACCAGGAAGACATGGCTCGTCGGTGTCTTCTGCGGGTTGCCCGCACCATCCACGGCGGTGACGTGGAGGGTGTATGAGCCCTCGGCCGGCGGCATCCAGCGGATGGTGACCGGGCCACCGACGGACTTGGGTTCCGCCGTCTTCCGTGCGGTGTTCGCCTGGGGACCCGTGAAGTAGTACCTGTACTGGGTCACATCGGCAGCCGGCGAGTCCATCGTGAAGTCACCGTAGTCGCCGACACCGGCGTGCCACTCGTCGTCGCTCGGGTACTGGGGCGACGTGACCACGGCGGACTGAGGTTTCGTGTCGTCGAAGATGAACTCGCAGCGAGTCTGGTCCCCGTCGCTGGACCACGGTCCGGATGCCTTCTGGTCGTAGCCACGGACCGCCCAGCCGATGACGGTGTTCTTGGGCAGGGAGAATCCTGCCTGATCGTCGCCCGAGATATCGGACCCGACGGTGTACTTGAAGGTCGCCTGACCGGTCTGTCCGTCCTTGCTCGCGTCGACCGTGCTCTTCTTGCCCGTCTTCGCGTAGTGGACGACCTCCGTCCCGGAGCTGTTGGTCCACCACACCTTGAACTCGGCCTGCAGCTCCTCCGAGTTGGACCCGAGGTCACCGTGGTCGTAGTCCCTGATCACGGCGTACAGGGTCGGTGCCCTGGTCACGTAGTGCTCGGTGGCCCGTCCGTACTCGCACGTGTCGCCGGGCGTCATGTTCAGGTCGTCCTGCTCCGGCCGGAGCGGTGGCCGGTTGTAGGTCACGGAGAGGTGCGCGTTGCCGCAGAAACGCTTCCAGTAAGAGGTGTCCGATTCGCTCCCGGCCTTGAGGCGGAAGGTCGTGGTGTCCCATCCGCTGTCGGCGGCCTTCTGGACGGTGCCCGTCACGCCGAACCGCACGTTCTGATTGGTCGAGGTGCACGATCCCGCCGGGTTCGTCGGCGACTTGGAGGCGACGGTCTCCTTCGAGGAAGGCTGGTTGGACCAGTTCGTCGACGAGTTGATCGCGCTCGCGCCCGTGCTGTTGACCCGGGCGAGTTGCACCTCACGCCCGGAGTCGCTGTAGGTGTGCACCATGGTCACCGCGAATTCGGCGCTGACGATGTCCTTGCCCTTGAATGCGCCGGTCGGTATCGCGAAGAACTGACGCTTGACGTCACTGTTGCTGGAGCAGCGGTACGACACGTCGGTGGGGCAGCGCCCCACACCCTCGTCGTCCCCGAACTTCCAGAACTCGGCGGTCGAGTAGTGCGACGACACCATGGTCCAGCCGGTGCGGTTCGCCGTCTTGACCACGGGGTCGATGTAGACCGGATAGACGGTGTCTGCGTCGGCGAGCATGCTCGCGTCGGGTGTGAGGGTCATGGTGCCGGGTTCGAGATCCACGGCGACATCAGCCACCTGGGCGCCGTCCGGCGGGGTGACCGTTTCTCCGCCCGGCGATGCGGGGGCTGTGGGCTCCGCAGCTTCGGCCGGGCCCTCGCTGGAGTCCCACATCACGGGCTGCGGCGCCTCGAAGACGTCTCCCCCGGCGGCGCTGTCGGTCGCCGTCAGTCCGCCGCCCGCTGTCTCCGACAGCTCGAGCGAGGAGGTGTCGATCGGCAGTTCCAATGTGGCCAGGTCGGGGTGCGCTGCGGCTTCCGCGTTCTTGACGACCAGGATGTGCGAGAAGCCCTCGGCGCTGGCCGTCACCTTGAGGTCGACGCCCGGAAGGACATCGGAGTACGTGGCGGTCGAACCGTCCGTCTTGGGCTTGGGCAACTTGTCCGGCCAGTTCAGGGCGAGCGTGCGCCCGTCTTTCTCGATCTCGGCGAAGGTGGTGTCACCACCGCCGGAGAAGCTCATCGTGGTCAGCGCGGCCTTCGGCGCGAAGGTGCCGTTCTTGCGCTTGACCAGGGTGGTGTCGATCTCCGTCCACGTGCCGTTCTGCCGCACGCGGACGGGCTGGACGTACTCGGTGCTGGTGAACGTCCCGTCCGGGTTGGCGACGGTGGTGCTGCGCTCGTCACGCAGACTGAAGATCTCGACCGGCTTGCCCGACTTCGCGGCCTTCGCTCGGGCGTCGGCCATGCTCAGAGCCGGGGCATCGGCGTTCGTGCCCGTGTCCGCACCGGAGGCGACGGCCTTCCCGGCGGCGGGTACCCCGCTCATGCCGGCCGCCAGCAGGGCGACGAGCGTGGCGGCCACCGTGGCCGTACGGCGTCCAGTGATCATCGTGACGCGCTTCCCTCTTCCCGATCCGCTGCTCATCCGACCGTTCCGAACGCCACGCCTTCGTTGGGCAGCCCGTTCGCGCCGGGAAGGTAGGTCGTGGTGCCGACCTGGGTCGTGCCGGTGATGTCGGTCCAGGGCAGGACGTAGAGCACTCCCTTGGGCGAGTCGGCGGCTTTGCTGTGGGGGACTCCGAGGTAGAGGTGAGCTGATCCAGAAGTGAGGGCGGTGCCGGTGTAGTCACGGGCGGTGGCGGTTCCCGGCAGCCCCGAACCGCGCACGAGGGTCTTGTCGGCCGCGCCGACAGCCGAGTCCAGTGGCCGAAGGATACGAACGGCTCCCGCGTCCTTGGCGGAGGCGGTGTCCCTGCCGGGCACGCCTACGGCGAGCCGAACGGTCGCCGAGCTCGTGACCACAGCGGTGTCGGTGTTGGCGATCGTCACGCGCTGCCCCATGAAGTCCCCGGCGACCGGGGTCTCACCGAGATCCACAGCGTCGATCGCCGTCACCTCCGTGTACGACCCGGACGGCTGGACCCGGAACACCACGGCGCTGCCCGCGTCGGCGGTCTCCCCGATGTCCTCGCCCGGCGTCCCGACCGCGAGGAGCACGTCCGAGTTGTAGGTCTGGTCGCCGGGCCGGTAAACCGTCATGGACAGTGAGGTGCCGAAGCCGTCACCGGCTTCGGCTACACCGTCGATCCCGGCGCCGTCCTGATCGAGTCCGGCCAGGGGCGTGGGCAGTCCGCCGGACATGGTGTGACTGAAGACGCTCACACCGCCCGCGAACTTGGCGTCTCCGATGGCCTCACCGGGGGCACCGACGGCGAAGAACCGATTCGTCCCGGTCACCGAGTAACCGAAGCGATCATGCGCCTCGACCTCGCCGGGAACGCCCGGATCCTTCTGGCTGACCGACACCCGCGTCGTGCCCTGGACGTAGGTGACGCAGCCCGCGTCGCCATACGTCGTCCCGTCCACGGTCACGTTCTCACCGGGTGCGCCGACCACAAGGTACGGCGCGCTGCTCGCCGTTCCCCCGGCCCGCAGCGCGTATCCGAACCAGTCGTACGCCTCGGTGGACGTACCGGAGTCGAGCTCCGACTGGGTGTACCCCTCGATCCTCGAACCCGCGCCGATGCCGGTCGGGGTGCCGTGGATGACGTACACGGCACCCGCGTCGACCAACTGCCCGCCGTCCTTGGCAACGTCTTCGTACGGAGTGCCTACGACCAGGTCGGTGCAACCATCCCCGTCCGCGTCGTACGAACTCCGGGAGAAGCCGAACTGGTCACCCGCTTCGGGGGTCGCACCCATGCCGCTCGTCGCCTGGGAGATCTCGGCAACACCCTTGCCGCCGCCCAGGACGACCCGGACGAGGCCCGCCGCCTTGGCTCCGTTCACGGTGGCCTGCGGATCGGCGATGACCGTGTCGGCCACGCCGTCCCCGTTGAAGTCACTGGAAGTTCCCGCTGTGCAGGCTGCTGCCGCGGCCTGCGGAGAAGTCACCGAAAGACCACTTACAGCCATGGCAAAGGCACCTGCTGTCGCAGCCCATACCCAGCCCGGACGCATACGCGTACGCACACCCACCCCTTGGGCTCATCCGGGCAGACCCACCCCCGCCCGCTATGAAAGTTGTAAGCGCAGACTAAATATGGGGCGACTAAAGCATGTCAACCCTCGGCCACAGGAAAGAGGAAGCGACGATTCTGCCGACACAGACACAAATCACCCTTCGAGCCAACCGGCCGAAAGTCGCCCTGACCTGCCGGTTCGACAGGGGGCCACTTCACAGACACCCCTACTCCATGGTATCTTTACCATGCATATGGCATTTTCCCCTGCGCGCGTTATGACCACACGTGCATTCCCATGAGGCTTGGCGAGGGGACGTGCGTCGTTTTTCTGGGGGAGCTCCGATGGCCGGCCCTGTCGTTTCCGTGGTTATCGCTGCGTACAACGCGATGCCCTATCTCACGCGCTGCATCACCTCCGTGGCCGAGCAAAGCATCGGCCGGGACGCGTTGGAAATCCTCGCCGTCGATGACGGCTCCACGGACGGTACCGGCGAGGAACTCGACCGGCTCGCCGAGGAATACCCGACGCTGTTGCGGGTCTTCCACCAGGAGAATTCGGGTGGACCCTCGGCGCCGCGGAACAAGGGCCTCGACCACGCCCGGGGCACCTTCGTCTTCTTCCTCGACGCCGACGACTACCTGGCCCCCGAGGCGCTGGAGCGCATGGTGGCCATGGCCGAGAGCAACGGCACCGACATCGTGCTCGGCAAGATGGTCGGGGTCGGCGGGCGCGGGGCCCCCACCTCGATGTTCCGGCGCAACCAGCCACGCACGGACGTCTTCTCGTCCCGCGCGTACTGGACCCTCAACCCGATGAAGCTGTTCCGCCGGGAGCTGCTGGAGCGGCTGGAGCTGCGCTTCCCGACGGACCTGAAGATCGGCGAGGACCAGCTCTTCGTCGCCCCCGCCTACGTGCACGCGGACGGCATCTCCGTCCTCGCCGACTACGACTGCCTCTACTGGGTCGAACGCGAGGACAGCGGCAACATCACCCTGCGGACCGGCGGCTCCGAACCCCGGCTGCGTTTCCTGCCCCGCATGGTCGACCTGCTCCTCGAACAGGTGCCGTCCGGTCCCGGCCGCGACCACCTGGCCCACCGCCACCTGACGGTGGAGGTGCAGCAGCTCCTCGCCCACCTGGCGCACGAGCCTCGCGCCGAGCAGGAAAAGGGGCTGGCCCGGCTCGCCGAGATCATCGCTCCGCTCTGGCACGAAGGGCTGGACGACCGGCTGTCGGCGATGGCCCGCCTGCGCCTGCACCTCGTCCGGCACACCATGCTGGACGAACTGCTCGAACTGGTGCGGTTCGAGAGCGAGCTGGCCAAGACCGACGTGGCGACCCCGGTCCTCGTCGACGGCGGCCGCGCCTACGCCCGCTACCCCTACCTGCGCGACCCGTCCCGCGGCATCCCCGACGCCTGCTACGACGTGACCCGCCAGCTCGGCGTGCGCCACCACGTCTCCCGCGCCGAACTCCGCGGCACCGTGCTGCACCTGGCCGGGCACGGCTATCTGCACCGGGTGGCCACCGAGGACGTGTCCAGCGAGCTCGTGCTGCGCGAGCGGGAGAGCGGTACCGAGTACCGGCTCCCGGTCACGCACACCGCGACCCCCGGGCTCGGCCAAGACGAGGACGAGGGCCACTACGTCTACGACAAGGCCGGCTTCGAGGTCGCCGTCGACATCGGCACCGCCGGCCACGGCGCCCCGCTCGCCGACGGGCTGTGGGACCTGTTCCTCATGATCGGGGCTCAGGGCGTCACCCGTGAGGTGCGGATCGGCAGCAAGCGGGACCGCGGGGTCTGCGGATCCCCGGCGACGCACATCGTCGGCAGCGGCGACGCGCTGCGGGCCGTGACGCTGTACGCCACCAAGCCGTACGGCAACCTCACGCTCGACATCGGGGAACGCAAGCACGAGGTGCTGCCCCAGCTGAACGTCGCCACGGTGCGGTGGGCTCCCGGCGCGCCCACGGAACTGGAGTTGGCCGGCCGGTGCACGCTCGCCGCCGTCCCCGACGGGGCCCTCGCCGTGCACTTGGAGGACGGCCGCGGCGGCAGCGCCGCCTTCCCCGCCCGCCGGGCCTCGGAGTCCGGCGGTGACTTCGTGGTGCGGGTTCCGGTCACCGAGCTGCCCGCCGGACTGTGGGAGGGACGCGTCCGCCTCGGACCGTGGACCGTGCCGCTGCCGCCCGTCCCCCTGGACCTCGCCCCCGCCAAGTGGCGCCGCCGCGGCCTTCCTTGGTACGCGAAGCCCGCGATGGAGAACAGCGAGGCCGGCGAGGCGTTCACACTGCGCGTCGCCCGCACCGACCTGGTCCGGGCCGTGACGCGGCGCCTCAACTCGTAGGCGGGGCGGCCGGACCGTCCCGGCCCTTCGTGATCCGGATCACTGCCTCCCCCGGCATTCCGGCCCGGTTCCCCGGGCACGGATACCAGGGCCCCTCTGGACAAGATCTGAGGTTAGGCTAACCTAAGCCTGATTCCAGCCAGGCGGCTGTCAGCCGCGCCCGCAGTGGCTCCGTACGCATGAAAGCAGACCCACCCATGTCGAACGCCAGAACCGCCCGCTTCTCCCGCCGCGGCCTCCTCGCCGCCGGTGGTGCACTCGGACTCGGCGCCCTCGTGACCGCGTGCGGCGGCGAGGACTCCAAGGACGGCGGCTCGGAATCGACGGCTGCTGCCCAGTCCGGCCCGTGGTCCTTCAAGGACGACCGCGGCAAGACCGTCAAGCTCGACAAGGCCCCCGCGAACATCGTGGCGTTCACCGGTGTCGCCGCCGCCCTGTACGACTACGGCGTCTCCGTCAAGGGCGTCTTCGGCCCCACCAAGACCCAGGACGGCAAGCCCGACGTCCAGGCCGGCGACATGGACATCAGCAAGGTGACCATCCTCGGCAACACCTGGGACCAGTTCAACGTCGAGAAGTACGCGGCCCTCGCGCCCGACGTGCTGATCTCCACGATGTTCGACGACGCCGGCACCCTCTGGTACGTCCCCGAGGCCTCCAAGGACAAGATCGCCAAGCTCGCCCCGAGCGTCGGCGTCTCCGTCTACGACCGGCAGATCACCGCCCCGCTGCAGCGCATGTGGGAGCTGGCCGAGTCCCTCGGCGGCGACATGAAGTCCGCGAAGGCCGCCGACGCCAAGAAGCGCTTCGAGGAGGCCTCCGAGCGGCTGCGCAAGGCCGCCAAGGCGCACCCCGACATCAAGGTGATGGCCGGTTCCGCGAGCCAGGAGCTGTTCTACGTCTCGGGCACCAACCTCTCCATCGACCTGGAGTACTTCAAGGCCCTCGGCGTGAACTTCGTCGAGCCGCCGGAGAAGGCCAAGGCCCAGGGCGGCGGCTGGTTCGAGAGCCTCAGCTGGGAGAACGTCGACAAGTACAAGGCCGACATCATCATGATGGACGACCGCTCCTCCGCCATCCAGCCGGCGGACATCACCGAGGCCACCTGGAAGAAGCTGCCCGCGGTCAAGGCCGGTCAGGTCATCTCGCGTTCGGCCGAGCCGATCCTGTCCTACGACAAGTGCGTGCCGCTGGTGGAGAACCTCGCCAAGGCCATCGAGACCGCCAAGAAGGTCAGCTAGGCGCTCGGCGCCGAGGGGAACGCGCCGGGGCCCGCCACCGCGGGCCCGGCTGGCTGCGCGCGCCGTTCCCCGCGCTCCGCGCCCCGAAGAGGCGCACCCAAGGGGCGCACCCCCACCCCCTGACGACGACTCAGGAGCCCTTCCATGACCACCGCCGTAGCCGCCCCGTTCCGCTTCTTCTCCCTCCAGGTCGCGCGGACGAGGCGGCTCGGGCCGTCTCTGGTCCGTGTCACCTTCACCGGGCCCGATCTGCACGCCTTCCACTCCGACGGCCGTGACCAGTCGCTGTCGCTGTTCCTGCCGCATCCGGGACAGCCCGAGCCGGTCGTGCCGCTGGAGCTCGGGGACGGCTGGTGGCAGGGCTGGCGCGAACTGCCGGACGACGTACGGGCCGTGATGCGGTCGTACACGCTGAGGGCGCTGCGCCGGGACCCGGACGAGATCGACATCGACTTCGCCCTGCACGGCGTCGAGCCGGGCGCCTCGGTCCAGGCCGGCCCCGCCTCCCGCTGGGCCGCCCGGGCCGCCGCCGGGGACCGGGTGCTGCTGCTCGGCCCGGCCGTGGCCGACAACCGGGCGATCCGCTTCCGGCCGCCCGAGGACACCGACCTCGTGGTCGTCTGGGGCGACGAGACCGCCGTGCCCGCCGCCTCGGCCATCGTCGAGTCGCTGCCCGCCGGCACGCGTGCCCGGGTCTGGCTGGAGGTGCCACACGCCGGGGACATCCAGGACCTGGTGACCGAGGCCGACGCCGAGATCACCTGGCTGGTCGGGGAGCGGGAGGGCGCCGAGGGGTCCCCCATGGCCCTCGACACCCTGCGCGCGGCCCGGCTGCCCGCCGCCGAGCGGCCGTACGTCTGGGTCGCCGGCGAGTCCGGGTGCGTGAAGGAGCTGCGCCGGCACTTCGTGCGCGAGCTCGGGGTCGACCGGCGGCGGATCACGTTCGTCGGCTACTGGCGGCGTGGTGTGACCGAGGAGCAGTTGCGCGCCGAGGGCTAGGCCGTGCCCGCGGCCGTCGGGCCCGCCGACCGCGAGCGTCCCGCGTGACGTGAGTGACCACGGTCACGGCAGGGCCCGGTTTCGCGTGATCGAAGTTAGGTTAGGCTTACCTAAGTTGAACCCGGAGCAGTCTGCTCCTGTCCCGCACCGGACTGTCCCCACCGGAGGACCCCCACATGCGCTCGCACCTGCTCAACGACACCACCGCGGAGCAGTACCGCCGCTCCGTGACCGAAGGAGTCGAGCGGGTGGCCGCCAAACTCGCCGCCACCGACCGGCCGTTCACCGGCGTCACCGTCGACGCCCTCGCTCCCCGCATCGACGCGATCGACCTCGACCAGCCGCTGCACGACACCACCGCGGTGCTCGACGAACTGGAGGACGTCTACCTCCGGGACGCGATCTACTTCCACCACCCGCGCTACCTGGCCCACCTCAACTGCCCGGTCGTCATCCCGGCCGTGCTGGGCGAGGCCGTGCTGTCCGCCGTGAACTCCTCGCTGGACACCTGGGACCAGTCGGCCGGCGGCACGCTCATCGAGCGGAAACTGATCGACTGGACGACGGCCCGCATCGGCCTCGGCGAGAACGCCGACGGCGTGTTCACCTCCGGCGGCACCCAGTCCAACCTCCAGGCGCTGCTGCTCGCCCGCGAGGAGGCCAAGACCCAGGACCTGGCGAAACTGCGCATCTTCGCCTCCGAGGTCAGCCACTTCAGCGTGAAGAAGTCCGCGAAACTGCTCGGCCTCGGCCAGGACGCCGTGGTGTCGATCCCCGTCGACCACGACAAGCGCATGCAGACCGTCGCCCTCGCCCGGGAGCTGGAGCGCTGCGCGCAGGACGGCCTCGTCCCCATGGCCGTCGTCGCCACCGCCGGCACCACCGACTTCGGCTCCATCGACCCGCTGCCCGAGATCGCCGAACTCGTCGCCCAGTACGGCACCTGGATGCACGTCGACGCCGCCTACGGCTGCGGCCTGCTCGCCTCGCTCAAGCACCGCGACCGCATCGCCGGCATCGAGCGCGCCGACTCGGTCACCGTCGACTACCACAAGTCCTTCTTCCAGCCGGTCAGTTCCTCGGCCGTGCTGGTCCGCGACGCCGCCACGCTGCGCCACGCCACCTACCACGCCGAGTACCTGAACCCGCGCCGTATGGTGCAGGAACGTATCCCCAACCAGGTGGACAAGTCCCTGCAGACCACCCGCCGCTTCGACGCCCTCAAGCTGTGGATGACGCTGCGCACCATGGGTGCCGACGGCATCGGGCAGCTCTTCGACGAGGTGTGCGAGCTGGCCCGGGAGGGCTGGAAGCTGCTCGCCGCCGACCCGCGCTTCGACGTGGTGGTCGAGCCGAGCCTGTCCACCCTGGTCTTCCGCTACATCCCGGCGAACGTCACCGACCCCGCCGAGATCGACCGCGCCAACCTCTACGCCCGCAAGGCCCTCTTCGCCTCCGGTGACGCCATCGTCGCGGGCACCAAGGTGGGCGGCCGCCACTACCTGAAGTTCACCCTGCTCAATCCCGAGACGCAGGCGTCCGACATCGCCGCCGTCCTCGACCTGATCGCCGGCCACGCCGAGCAGTACCTGGGAGAGTCCCTTGACCGCGCGTCCTGACAACCCGACCACCACCCACGACTTCGTGGGCATCGGGCTCGGCCCCTTCAACCTCGGCCTGGCCTGCCTGACCGAGCCCATCGCCGAACTCGACGGCGTCTTCCTGGAGTCGAAGCCCGACTTCGAGTGGCACGCGGGGATGTTCCTCGACGGCGCCCACCTGCAGACGCCGTTCATGTCGGACCTGGTCACCCTCGCCGACCCGACGTCGCCGTACTCCTTCCTGAACTACCTGAAGGAGAAGGGCCGGCTGTACTCGTTCTACATCCGGGAGAACTTCTACCCGCTGCGGGTCGAGTACGACGACTACTGCCGCTGGGCCGCGAACAAGCTGAGCAGCATCCGCTTCGGCACGACGGTGGCGGAGGTGACCTACGAGGACGACGTCTACGTCGTGACGACCACGGCCGGCGACACCTACCGCGCCCGCCACCTGGTCCTCGGCACCGGCACCCCGCCCCACATTCCCGAGGCCTGCCGGGACCTGGGCGGCGACTTCATCCACAACTCCCGCTACCTCCAGCACAAGGCGGAGCTGCAGAAGAAGGACTCCATCACGCTGGTCGGCTCCGGCCAGTCGGCCGCCGAGATCTACTACGACCTGCTCGGCGAGATCGACGTCCACGGCTACAAGCTGAACTGGGTCACCCGCTCCCCCCGGTTCTTCCCGCTGGAGTACACCAAGCTCACGCTGGAGATGACGTCCCCCGAGTACGTCGACTACTTCCGCGAGCTGCCCGAGGCCACCCGCTACCGCCTCACGGCCGAGCAGAAGGGCCTGTTCAAGGGCATCGACGGCGACCTCATCAACGAGATCTTCGACCTGCTCTACCAGAAGAACCTCGGCGGCCCGGTCCCGACGCGGCTGCTCACCAACTCCTCGCTGAACGCGGCGCGGTACGACAACGGCACGTACACGCTGTCCTTCCGCCAGGAGGAGCAGCAGAAGGACTTCGAGCTGACCTCCGAGGGCCTGATCCTGGCCACGGGCTACCGGTACGCCGAGCCGGAGTTCCTCAAGCCGGTCCGCGACCGCCTGCGCTACGACTCCCACGGCAACTTCGACGTGGCCCGCAACTACGCCATCGACGTCACCGGCCGGGGGATCTTCCTGCAGAACGCCGGCGTCCACACGCACAGCATCACCAGCCCCGACCTGGGCATGGGCCCCTACCGGAACGCGTACATCATCCGCGAGCTGCTCGGCACCGAGTACTACCCGGTGGAGAAGACGATCGCGTTCCAGGAGTTCTCGGTATGACCTTCACGTTCCGCCCCCTCGACCCGCTGAAGGACGCAGAGCTCCTGCACGCCTGGGTCACCCACCCCAAGGCCGCCTTCTGGATGATGCAGGACGCGAGACTGGAGGACGTCGAGCGCGCCTACATGGAGATCGCGGCCGACGAGCACCACCACGCCGAGCTCGGCCTCCAGGAGGGTGTCCCCGCCTTCCTGATGGAGAAGTACGACCCGGCCCACCGCGAGCTGGTGGGCCTGTACGAGCCGCAGCCGGGCGACATCGGCATGCACTTCCTCACCCCGCCGACCGACACGCCCGTGCGCGGCTTCACCCGGTCCGTCATCACCGCCGTGATGGAGCACCTCTTCGAGGACCCGGCGGTGCGGCGCGTCGTCGTCGAGCCCGACGTGGACAACAAGGCCGTCCACGCCCTGAACGAGGCCGTCGGGTTCGTACCCGAGCGCGAGATCCAGAAGCCGGAGAAGCGCGCGCTGCTCAGCTTCTGCACGCGCGCACAGTTCCTGGCCGCCCGAGGAGTAGCCGTATGACCCTGTCCGACGCCGTGGCGCATCTGTCCCCCCACCGCTGGGCGCGGGCCAACCGCCTCCTGATCCGCAAGGCGCTCGCCGAGTTCGCGCACGAACGCCTCATCACGCCGGAGGCCACCGCCGAGGGCACCTACGTCGTCCGCAGCGACGACGGCCTGACCCGGTACACCTTCGCCGCGACGGTCCGTGCCCTGGACCACTGGCAGGTCGACGCCGAGTCGATCACCCGCCATCGGGACGGCGCCGAACTCCCCCTCGCCGCACTGGACTTCTTCATCGAGCTGCAGAAGTCCCTGGGCCTGAGCGACAGCATCCTGCCGGTCTACCTGGAGGAGATCTCCTCCACCCTGTCCGGCACCTGCTACAAGCTCACCAAGCCGAAGGCCACGGCGGCCGAGCTGGCGGGCAGCGACTTCCAGACCATCGAGACCTCGATGACCGAGGGCCACCCCTGCTTCGTGGCCAACAACGGGCGGCTCGGCTTCGGCATCCACGAGTACCTGGCGTACGCCCCCGAGACGGCGAGCCCGGTCCGGCTCGTCTGGCTGGCCGCGCACCGCTCGCGGGCCGCGTTCACGGCCGGCGTCGGCATCGAGTACGAGTCGTTCCTGCGCGAGGAGCTCGGCGCGGAGACCGTCGAGCGCTTCCACGCCGTCCTGCGCGAGCAGGACCTCGACCCGGCCGACTACCTGCTCATCCCCGTCCACCCCTGGCAGTGGTGGAACAAGCTCTCGGTCACCTTCGCCGCCGAGGTCGCCCGCCGGCACCTGGTGTGCCTGGGCGAGGGCGACGACGAGTACCTGGCCCAGCAGTCCATCCGGACCTTCTTCAACCGGACAAGCCCGGAGAAGCACTACGTGAAGACGGCCCTGTCCGTCATCAACATGGGCTTCATGCGGGGTCTCTCGGCCGCCTACATGGAGGCCACCCCGGCGATCAACGACTGGCTGGCCCAGCTCATCGAGGGCGACCCGGTGCTGAAGGCCACGGGTCTGTCGATCATCCGGGAGCGCGCGGCCGTCGGCTACCGGCACCTGGAGTACGAGCAGGCCACCGACCGCTACTCGCCGTACCGCAAGATGCTCGCCGCACTGTGGCGGGAGAGCCCGGTGCCGTCCCTCCAGGAGGGCGAGCAGCTGGCCACCATGGCCTCGCTGGTCCACGTCGACCACGAGGGGGCCTCCGTCGCGGGCGCCCTGATCGAGCGGTCGGGCCTCGCCCCCACGGAGTGGCTGCGCCGCTACCTCCAGGCGTACTTCACCCCGCTGCTGCACAGCTTCTACGCCTACGACCTGGTCTTCATGCCGCACGGCGAGAACGTCATCCTCGTGCTGAAGGACGGGGTCGTGCAGCGGGCGATCTACAAGGACATCGCCGAGGAGATCGCGGTCATGGACCCGGACGCGGTGCTGCCGCCGGCGGTCGAGCGGCTGCGCGTGGAGGTCCCGGAGGACAAGAAACTCCTGTCGATCTTCACGGACGTCTTCGACTGCTTCTTCCGCTTCCTCGCGGCGAACCTCGCCACCGAGGGGATCCTCCCGGAGGACGACTTCTGGCGCACGGTCGCGGAGGTCACCCGCGCCTACCAGGAGTCGGCGCCCGAACTGGCCGACAAGTTCGAGCAGTACGACATGTTCGCCCCCGAGTTCGCCCTGTCCTGCCTGAACCGCCTGCAACTGCGCAACAACCAGCAGATGGTGGACCTCGCGGACCCGTCGGGCGCCCTCCAGCTGGTGGGCGACCTGAAGAACCCGATCGCGGGGTTCTGACCCGAACAGACGGGCACCCCGGAGTACGGTCCTCCGGGGTGCCCGTCATCGCCTTTCTTTCAGGGGCGCGGGGAACTGCGCGACAAGCCCCCACCACCCGCACACCGCATCACTGCCCGGCGGCCCCCCAGGGCACCTGCGGCGACCGGTACCACTGAATCCCCAGGGCATCCCACCGCTCGGCCTGCGCAGCCAGCCGCACCTTGTACCGCTCCCAGTCGTGCGTGGACGCCGGTGACCACCCCAGCTCGGCCACCCCCGGCAGCCGCGGGAACGCCATGAACTCGATCTGCCCGGAGTTCTCCAGGGTCTCCGACCACATCGGCGCCTCCACGCCCCGCACGGCGCCGGCCGGCACCCCGGGCAGATACGCCCCCGGGTCCCAGTCGTAGGACCGCTGCACCTCGACGTATCCCGCCCAGGACAGCCCGAGGGGTGTGTCCTTGGTGTACTTCATGTCGAGGTACACCCGGTCCGCCGGGGACAGGATCAGCCCGGTCCCGCTCTGCGCGGCCTTCACGACCTGCGCCTTCTCCTCGGGGCTCGTCCGGTCGAGGCCCCAGTACTGCGCGAGCGCGCCCTTCGCCGGAGTGGCCCCGGCCAGCTGGTGCCAGCCGACGACCGTCTTGCCGTACTTCGCGACGACCGGCTGCACCCGGTCCATGAACTTCACGTAGTCCTCGTGGCTGGTGGAGTGCGCCTCGTCGCCGCCGATGTGCAGGTACCTGCCCGGGGTGAGCGCGGCCAGCTCCCGGATCACGTCGTCGACGAAGTCGTAGGTGATCTCCTTGCCGACGCACAGCGAGCTGAAGCCGACCTCGGTGCCGGTGTACAGGGGAGGCGCCACGCCGTCGCAGTTCAGCTCGGCGTAGGAGGCGAGGGCGGCGTTGGTGTGGCCGGGCATGTCGATCTCGGGGACGACCTCCAGGTGGCGGGAGGCCGCGTAGCGCACGATCTCCTTGTACTGCGCCTTGGTGTAGTAGCCGCCGGGGCCGCCGCCGACCTCCGTGGAGCCGCCGTAGGTCGCCAGGCGCGGCCAGGAGTCGACGGCGATGCGCCAGCCCTGGTCGTCGCTGAGGTGCAGATGCAGCTTGTTGAACTTGTACAGGGCGAGCTGGTCGACGTAGCGCTTGACCTCGTCGACGGTGAAGAAGTGCCGGGAGACGTCGAGCATGGCACCGCGCCAGCCGTAGCGCGGACTGTCCTCGATCGTGCCGCCGGCGACCAGCCAGGGGCCGGGCTGCACGGTGTCCTTCTCGACGGCCGCGGGCAGCAGCTGGCGCAGGGTCTGCACGCCGTGGAAGAGGCCCGCGGGGGTCCTGGCGCTGATCGTGAGGGAGCGGGCGTCGCTGTTCAGGCGGTAGCCCTCGGGGCCGAAGTCGCCGTGAGCGAGCCGCAGTCGAATGCCGCCCCGGCCGTGCGTGGTGACCGGCAGGCGGTAGCCGGTCGAGGGGCGCAGGAGGTCCGCGAGGTATTCGGCGACGCCCCGCGCCTCCCGTGAGCCGTCGACGCGGATGTGTGTGGAGCGGGTGATGCGGTACGGGGCGCCGCCGGGCTCGGCCGAGGCCGGTGCGGGGACGACCCGGTCGAGCGGGGTGGGGTCCGCCGCCCGGGCCGGGGCGGCCTGGGTGACGCCGACGCCCACCGCGACGAGCAGCAGCGAGCCGAGAAGGCGAAGTGTTCTGTGGCGCTGTCTGACAAGACCGTCTCTCACAAAACCGTCCCTTCCGTGAGCCGTTGAGCTCCAAGAGGTCTGGACCACTATCCCGGGACTTGGGTGAAACAATCCACCCCATGGCGGAAATCATCCAGAAGGACGGTTCGTGGATCTTCGACGGCGACGCCCTGCGGCTGACGCCCGGGCGGGACAAGAACGTCAGTCTGCTGCGCAGGGAGCTGGGTGAACTCACCGTCCCGCTCGGGGCGTTGGCGGGCATCTCGCTGGAGCAGGGCAAGCGGAGCGGCCGGCTGCGGCTGCGCCTGCGCGACGGCGCCGACCCGCTGCTGCACGCGACCGGCGGGCGGCTCACCGAGCCCCACGACCCGTACCAGCTGATCGTCGAGTCCGACCGCTACGGAGTCGCCGAGTACTTCACGGACGAGGTCCGCAACGCGCTGCTGCTGGACCAGGTGCCGTCCGGCCCGGTGACCGAGTACCTGCTGCCGGGCCCGGCCGTGCCGCTGTCGGTGTCCGCCGGGGACGGCACGGCGAGCTTCGACGGCGAGCGCATACGCCTGGAGTGGAACTGGAAGACGGAGGACGCCAAGGCCGCCGCCGGCGCCCGTACGCTCGCGCTCGCCGACATCACGGGCGTGGAGTGGCACCCGGCGGCAGGCCTGGAGAACGGCCACCTCCGCTTCGTCGTGCGCAACGCGCCGGCCAAGACACCGCCCAAGTACGACCCCAACGCCGTGGAGCTGTGGGGCTTCAAGAAGGACCCGCTGATGGCGCTGGTCGCCGCGGCGGTCCAGGCGAGGCTGCCGCACCCGGCCCGGGCCGCCGCCGACGGCGTGGCGGACGCGCGACCGGAGCTGCCCTCTCCCCCGGCCGCCTCAGCGGAGGACGACCACGACGCCCTGCTGCGCCGGCTGCGCGAGCTCGGTGAGCTGCACCGCACGGGCGTGCTCACGGACGACGAGTTCGCACTGGCCAAGCAGGCGGTGCTCAAGCGGATGTGAGCGCCCGCGCGAGGAGCCCGCGCGGGCCCTGCTGTGCCCGGCGGGCCGCCGTGCGCCGAGGCTCTCCACAGACGCTTGCCCGAATCCGGGCAGAATTCTTGCGAAAGAGCCGCTCGTACCCCAGGATCTAGCGAGTGCACGACGAACTCGTTGATCATCTGACGCGGTCCACCGCCCTCAGCCGGGGCGAGGCGCTGCGCGTGATCCAGGACGTGCTCGCCTACTTCGACGAGACGACCGAGGAGTACGTCCGTCGCCGCCACCGCGAGCTCCAGGCCCAGGGCCTGGTGAACGCGGCGATCTTCGAGCGGATCGAGGCGGACCTCAAATACCGCGCGGTGGCCCCGCCGGAGCTCTCGCTCCGGCAGCTGCGGCGCATCGTCTACGGCTAGGAATACGTATACATGTGCGGAATCGTCGGTTACATCGGGAAGCGTGACGTCGCGCCCCTGCTCCTGGAGGGCCTGCAGCGCCTGGAGTACCGCGGCTACGACTCCGCGGGCATCGTCGTCACGTCCCCGAAGACCTCCGGCCTGAAGATGGTCAAGGCCAAGGGCCGCGTGCGCGACCTGGAGGCCAAGGTCCCGGCCCGCTTCAAGGGCACGACCGGCATCGCCCACACCCGCTGGGCCACCCACGGCGCCCCCTCCGACGTGAACGCCCACCCGCACCTGGACGCCGAGGGCAAGGTCGCCGTCGTCCACAACGGCATCATCGACAACGCCTCCGACCTGCGCCGCAAGCTGGAGGCGGACGGCGTCGAGTTCCTCTCCGAGACCGACACCGAGGTCCTCGTCCACCTCATCGCCCGCTCGCAGGCGACCAAGCTGGAGGACAAGGTCCGCGAGACCCTCCGGCTGATCGAGGGCACCTACGGCATCGCCGTGATGCACGCCGACTTCCCCGACCGCATCGTCGTCGCCCGCAACGGCTCCCCGGTCGTCCTCGGCATCGGCGAGAAGGAGATGTTCGTCGCCTCCGACATCGCCGCCCTGGTCGCCCACACCCGCCAGATCGTCACCCTCGACGACGGCGAGATGGCCACCCTCAAGGCCGACGACTTCCGGACCTACACCACCGAGGGCACCCGCACCACCGCCGAGCCCACCACCGTCGAGTGGGAGGCCGCCTCCTACGACATGGGCGGCCACGACACCTACATGCACAAGGAGATCCACGAGCAGGCCGACGCCGTGGACCGCGTGCTGCGCGGCCGCATCGACGACCGCTTCTCCACCGTGCACCTCGGCGGCCTCAACCTGGACGCCCGCGAGGCCCGGCGGATCCGCCGCGTGAAGATCCTCGGCTGCGGCACCTCGTACCACGCGGGCATGATCGGCGCCCAGATGATCGAGGAGCTGGCCCGCATCCCCGCCGACGCGGAGCCGGCCTCGGAGTTCCGCTACCGCAACGCGGTCGTCGACCCCGACACGCTCTACGTCGCCGTCTCCCAGTCCGGTGAGACGTACGACGTCCTGGCCGCCGTGCAGGAGCTGAAGCGCAAGGGCGCCCGCGTCCTGGGCGTGGTGAACGTGGTCGGCTCGGCCATCGCCCGCGAGGCCGACGGCGGCATCTACGTGCACGCCGGCCCCGAGGTCTGCGTCGTCTCCACCAAGTGCTTCACCAACACCACGGTCGCCTTCGCCCTGCTCGCCCTGCACCTGGGCCGCACCCGTGACCTGTCGGTCCGCGACGGCAAGCGCATCATCGAGGGCCTGCGCAAGCTGCCCGCGCAGATCGCCGAGATCATGGAGCAGGAGGAGGACGTCAAGAAGCTGGCCCAGCAGTTCGCCGAGGCCCGCTCGATGCTCTTCATCGGCCGGGTCCGGGGCTACCCGGTGGCCCGCGAGGCGTCCCTGAAGCTCAAGGAGGTCTCGTACATCCACGCCGAGGCCTACCCCGCCTCCGAGCTCAAGCACGGCCCGCTCGCCCTGATCGAGCCGGCGCTGCCCACGGTCGCGATCGTCCCCGACGACGACCTGCTGGAGAAGAACCGCGCCGCCATGGAGGAGATCAAGGCCCGCAGCGGCAGGATCCTCGCGGTGGCCCACCAGCACCAGGAGAAGGCCGACGAGACGATCGTCGTCCCGAAGAACGAGGACGAGCTGGACCCGATCCTGATGGGCATCCCGCTCCAGCTCCTGGCGTACCACACGGCGTTGGCCCTCGGCCGCGACATCGACAAGCCCCGCAACCTGGCCAAGTCGGTGACGGTGGAGTAGAGGCCTTCCTGTAAGGGGCGCGGGGAACTGCCCGAGCAACCACAGCGCGCCCGCACAGGCCGACGGACGAAAACGGACCCCCACGTGCTGCCACCACGCACGGGGGGTCCGTTTCATCGCCGGGAAGCCGCCCAACTCCCCGGCCGGCGCAGCTAGCCGGTGGCCGTCACACCCCGGCCCGCAGCGCGTCGCGGAAGAGCCGTCGGCCAGTGGGCCAGCGCGGCCGTCGCGGCGTACCAGGCCACCGCGCCCGCGGCGACCGCGAACCAGCCCGCGACCTTCGCGAGCCCGTCGTTCTCCGCGAACACGGCGATCGCGAGGAGCAGCAGCGACACGAAGAACAGCCCGTACACGCCCCGCCCGAGCTGATCCCCGCCCGCCACCGTGAGCGACAGCGCCACCAGGGCGAACAACAGCAGGAAGAGACCCGCCTCGTTGCCGGCGGCGGCATCGGACACGGCCCAGGTGAACCAGAGCGCCCCGAGCACCGAGAACGCCGTGCCACCGGCGGCGTCACCCTCGCGCAGCGCCACCGTTCCGGCGACGAAGAGGGCGACTCCGCCCACGTACTGGGCGAGGGACGTGGCGTCGGCGGCCGAAACACCGTCGATCACGGCGGTGTTCCCCAAGCCGAAGGCCAACAGGGTGAGTCCGAGGGCGAGTCGACCGGCCACGGTCGTGATTCCGCTTCCCGCGGAGACGTCTTTGTCCACGGCGGGCTCCCTTCGTGCAAGTGCAGTCGTGCGGTGTTCCGTATATGCCCTTCACAAGGGCACAAACACCTCTACGCGCGAGTAGATTCGCGTGTCGCACAAGGGAGTTGGCCAGTTGCGGCCGGATCAGGGAATGACGACCACGGGCCGCTGCGCCCGCTTGGCGAGCCGCCCGGCGACGGAGCCGAAGATGCGGCCCACGAGACCGTGCGTCGACCCGACGACGATCGCGTCGGCCTCGTACTCCCGGCCGACCTCCTCCAGTTCGTGGCAGATGTCGCCACCGCGCTCGACCAGGATCCACGGCACCTCGGCGAGGTAGTCGGCACAGGCCAGCTCCAGACCGAGCACCTCGGTGCGGTGGTCCGGCACGTCCACGAACACCGGCGGCTCGCAGCCGGCCCACACCGTGGTCGGCAGCCGGTTGGCGACATGGACGATGATCAGGCCCGACCCGGAGCGACGGGCCATGCCGATCGCGTACGCCAGGGCGCGCTCGCTGGACGTGGAGCCGTCGAAGCCGACGACGACCCCGTGCTTGAAGGCGGGGTCGCAGGAATGGCGTGGCTCTTCCGCCGCCAGGGGCTCGGCCGCCGTGGGATCGGCGACGGGCCGCTTGCGGTCCGCGGGTTCGAAGAATTCGTGACCGGCCATGGCTGTCTCGGCGTTGTGATCCTTTAGTGGATGGGCCCGCGAGCGGGGCTCGCTGACGCGTGCGGCAGTGAGCGGCGGAGCTGTGTCCGGGAATGGTCTTCCCAAGCCCATACCCCCAAGGGTACGGCGGCACGCCTCCTCAGCCCAGTTCCCGTCCGCCGTGCGAGCGGGTTCCAGGGAGCATGCACGAGGCGACGCCCGTAACGCAATGGTTGCTGCGCTGTACAGGCGGTTTGCACGGGATTCACTTACCCGTGGGGGTGATCCGGTCACACAGTGACCGACGTCCCGGCCGCGCGTTGAACCCGCTGAACCACGCCACAGGGAGCACACCATGTCCGGACCCCGCCCCGCCGCCGAGGCGGGCCGCGCGACCCCGCCCCCGCGGGACACCGCGACGGACGTGGTCCGCTGGGCGGCCTTCAGCTGCCTGCTGGTCCCGGTGGTCCTCCTCGCCTACGGCACCTCGCTCGCCGGCGCCGCCGGCACCGCCCTCGGGCTCGCCGCCGTCACGGGTGCCTGCCGGGTCCTGCTGCGCCAGTCCGAGCGGGGCGCCGCCCGGCTCGCCGCCGAGGACCGGGCGCCCCACCGCGGACGTCACCACCGCACCGGAACGGGGTCGCACCGGGGCGGACGGCACACCGGCGGCGATACACCGGTCGGTTGACCGGTTTCCGTGCACGTGCACGGCGGTTTTCAGCCAACTTCCGGCACCCCCGCATCCCCCTGCCGAAACACCCCTCAACCCCCGTTCGACCTGCACGGAAAGGGCCTCAGGGGCCCTGCGCACCCTACGTGGATTGGCCACCGCGACGAGGCGCACTTCCCTGCACGCCCCACGAGTGCAACGCTTCGTGATCGAATGCTTCACGCCAAGTTGCCAAGTCGACAATGTGCCGAGTGCCGAACCGGCCACTCCGGCACGACGGGACACAGTAGATTCGATCTTGACTGTCTACGGCGGGGGACTCGTGCAGGACCGAGGGGAAACGTGCAGGAGCGACACAACCGAGGAGCCGCGACCACCGAGGGGGGCTTAGCAGTATGAGCCACGACTCCACTGCCGCGCCGGAAGCTGCGGCCCGGAAGCTGTCCGGGCGACGCCGCAAGGAGATCGTCGCGGTGCTGCTGTTCAGCGGCGGCCCCATCTTCGAGAGTTCCATACCGTTGTCGGTGTTCGGGATCGACCGCCAGGACGCCGGCGTGCCACGCTACCGACTGCTGGTGTGCGGCGGCGAGGACGGCCCACTGCGGACCACAGGGGGCCTGGAACTCAGCACACCGCATGGCCTGGAAGCGATCTCGCGCGCGGGCACGGTCGTCGTGCCGGCCTGGCGCTCGATCACTTCCCCGCCACCGGACGAGGCGCTCGACGCGCTGCGCCGCGCCCACGAGGAGGGCGCCCGCATCGTCGGACTGTGCACCGGCGCCTTCGTCCTCGCGGCGGCGGGCCTGCTCGACGGCCGCCCCGCGACGACACACTGGATGTACGCGCCGACGCTGGCCAAGCGCTATCCGTCGGTGCACGTCGATCCACGGGAACTCTTCGTGGACGACGGCGACGTGCTCACCTCTGCGGGCACGGCGGCCGGAATCGATCTCTGCCTGCACATCGTGCGCACGGACCACGGCAACGAGGCGGCCGGGGCCCTGGCCCGCCGCCTGGTGGTCCCCCCGCGCCGGTCCGGCGGGCAGGAGCGCTACCTCGACAGGTCTTTACCCGAGGAGATCGGCGCCGACCCGCTCGCCGAGGTCGTCGCCTGGGCGCTGGAGCACCTCCACGAACAGTTCGACGTGGAGACCCTGGCGGCACGCGCGTACATGAGCCGGCGTACGTTCGACCGCCGCTTCCGCTCGCTGACCGGGAGCGCGCCGCTGCAATGGCTGATCACGCAGCGGGTGCTCCAGGCGCAGCGCCTGCTGGAGACGTCGGACTACTCGGTGGACGAGGTGGCGGGCCGCTGCGGCTTCCGCTCACCGGTGGCTCTGCGCGGCCACTTCCGCCGCCAGCTGGGCTCGTCCCCGGCCGCGTACCGGGCGGCGTACCGCGCCCGGCGCCCGCAGGGCGAGCGGCCCCAGGACACCGAGGCCGCGCCGGGCGGCCCCGGGCCCGGCATGCAGGGGCACCCGGGACACGGCGGGCACCCCGGCACGTCCGGTCAGCCCGGCCAGGCGGCCGCCGCGCTCCACCCGGAGCATCCGGTCCCGCTCCAGTCCCGCCGCACGGCGGCCGCGAGCGCGGTCGGGGCGTCCCCGGCCCTGTCGGCGAGCCTGCCGGGCCAGCGCAGCGCGACGTGAACGCACGGCGGGGCCCGCGAGGAGCACACCTCCTCGCGGGCCCCGCCGCTTTCTCCCGCCGGCCCGCCGGACCGTGCCCACACGCCCTGCCCGGCAGGAGCACTCACGGCCACGGCCGCACCCTTGACCCCACCGGCCCCACGTCATTCCGGCGCACGGTCGGCCCGGCCCACCCCAGGGCGCCGTAAGGTGAGACACATGAACGATCGCATGGTGTGGATCGACTGCGAGATGACCGGCCTCTCGCTGTCGGACGACGCGCTCATCGAGGTGGCCGCCCTCGTCACCGACTCCGAGCTGAACGTGCTCGGCGAGGGCGTGGACATCGTCATCCGGCCGCCGGAGCGGGCGCTGGAGACGATGCCGGAGGTGGTGCGTCAGATGCACACCGCGTCCGGACTGCTCGCCGAGCTGCCGAACGGCACGACGCTGAAGGACGCCGAGGAGCAGGTCTTGGCGTACGTGCGGGAGTTCGTCAAGGAGCCGGGCAAGGCCCCGCTGTGCGGCAACTCCGTCGGCACCGACCGCGGCTTCCTGCTGCGCGACATGCCGACGCTGGAGGACTACCTCCACTACCGGATCGTCGACGTGTCGTCGATCAAGGAGCTGGCCCGTCGCTGGTACCCGCGGGCGTACTTCAACAGTCCGCAGAAGAACGGCAACCACCGCGCGCTCGCCGACATCCGCGAGTCCATCGCGGAGCTGCGCTACTACCGCGAGGCCGTCTTCGTCCCGCAGCCCGGACCCGACTCCGACACCGCGAAGACGATCGCGGCGAAGCACGTCCTGCCTGCTCAGTAGGTGCGCGAGGGGCCCGTCGGGGGCCACCCGGAAAGCCGGGCGCGAGCACCCCTTCGGACCCTGTACACTTTTTCTCGGCCGGTCGGGGAACACACTGATCTCCAAGCCGGCCATGGTGGGTGTAGCTCAGCTGGTAGAGCACCTGGTTGTGGTCCAGGATGCCGCGGGTTCGAGTCCCGTCACTCACCCTCGAAGAAGAAGGGGCTGATCCCGGGAGACCGGGTCAGCCCCTTCTTCGTGCCCTCCCGGCGTCGGCTCCGGGGCGCCGTCGCCCCGCTCGACGGCGACGCCCCCACGTCACGAAGAAGACCGCGGCACCAGCTCCGTCGCCAGGACCAGCTGCCGCCGCTCCAGACCCCGGGACGCGAGCGGGCGGCGGTCGGCGATCTCCGTGAGGAGCAGGTCGATCATCCGGCGGCCCATCTCCTCGATGGGCTGGCGGACGCTGGTCAGCGGCGGATCCAGGTGACGCGCTATGGCCGAGTCGTCGTAGCCGACGAGCGCCACGTCGTCCGGGATGCGGCGCCCCGCCTCGCGCAGCGCCTGCCGCGCGCCGGCCGCCGTCACGTCCGAGGCGGCGAACACCGCGTCCACGTCCGGCCGGCGCTCCAGCAGCGCCTCCATCGCGCGGCGGCCGCCCTCCTCCGTGAAGTCGCCGCCCTCGATCAGTGACTCGTCCACCTCGTGTCCCGCGCCGCTCAGCGCCGCGCGGTACCCGTCGACACGGCGCTGGGCACCGTAGACGTCCACGCGGCCGGTGATGTGGGCTATCCGGCGCCGGCCGCGGGAGAGCAGGTGCTCGACGGCCTGGCGGGCACCCCCGTAGTTGTCCGAGTCGACCGACGGCAGGGACTCCGCCGCCGAGCGCGGACCGCTGATCACCGCCGGGATCTCCAGCTGCGCCAGCAGGTCGGGCAGCGGGTCGTCCGCGTGCACCGAGACCAGCAGGACGCCGTCCACCCGGTGGGCCGCCAGGTACTGCGCGAGCCGCTGCCGCTCCCGGTCGCTGCCCGCGAAGATCAGCAGCAGCTGCATCTCCGTCTCGGACAGCTCCGAGCCGACGCCCTTGAGCATGTCGGAGAAGTACGGCTCGGCGAAGAACCGGGTCTCCGGCTCGGGCACGACCAGAGCGATGGCGTCCGTGCGGTTGGCGGCCAGGGCGCGCGCCGCGGTGTTGGGCACATAGCCGAGCTCCGCGACCGCCGCCTCGACGGCCGCGCGGGTGGCGTCGCTGACCCGGGGCGAGCCGTTGATCACCCGGGAGACCGTGCCGCGGCCGACACCGGCGCGCGCCGCCACCTCTTCGAGGGTGGGCCGGCCACCGCTTCGGCCCCGCGCTCCGTGGCTTGCCATGGGCTCCGCCTTCCCGTACTGACCCGCACTCTGCGGCTGGCCTGGAATTTAACAGGCCCGCCCGCTCCGGTGACCGGTACCGACGGCTTGCCGCCCCCGGCCTTCCGCTTCCGCCCGGCGCACCGGTACCGCCGGGGCCCGACTGGCTTGATACTGCCGACCGGGCACCCAAGGGCGCCCGGTCCCGGTCCAGTTAACGTCCCGATAACTGAACGCATCTCTCCCTGTCCGGTCCCTTGACACCCCCGCTCCGACCCGCGAACCTTCAACACATCACTGGTGGGAGCGCTCCCACAGTACCTGACACATACACAACCCGCACGTTCCCCGCCCGAGCCGCAGCGAGTAAAAACGGGTCCAACAATGCAGTTGGCCGGGGGGTCGGCACGTCAGGGCAACAGGAGGACGACATGCGAGCACGCATCCGAACCGCCCGCAAGGCGCTGGCCGTCGCGGCCGTCGCGTCGCTGGGCGCCGGGCTGCTGGCCGGCTGTGCCGACGACGGCGGAGACGACAGCTCCGGCTCGTCGTCCGGCGGCAAGGGCAAGACCACGATCACGCTCGGGCTCTTCGGCACCATGGGCTTCAAGGAAGCGGGCCTGTACGCCGAGTACGAGAAGCTCAACCCGAAGATCAAGATCGCCGAGAACGTCGTCGAACGCAACGAGAACTACTACCCGGCGCTGCTGAACCACCTGACCACCAACAGCGGCCTGCAGGACGTCCAGGCCGTCGAGGTCGGCAACATCGCCGAGATCGTCAACACCCAGGCCGCCAAGCTGGAGGACCTCTCCAAGGTCTCCGGCGTGAACAAGGCCGACTGGCTGGACTGGAAGTGGCAGCAGGCCACCACCAAGGACGGCCAGACGATCGGCCTCGGCACCGACATCGGCCCGATGGCGATCTGCTACCGCAAGGACCTGTTCGAGAAGGCGGGCCTGCCCACCGACCGCGCGGAGGTCGGCAAGCTGTGGGCGGGTGACTGGGGCAAGTTCGTCGACGCCGGTGAGCGGTACAAGAAGAACGGCCCCGAGGGCACGACCTTCATGGACTCCCCCGGCGGTCTGATCAACGCGATCCTCAGCAGTGAGAAGGAGAAGTTCTACGACGCCTCCGGCAAGGTCGTCTACAAGACCAACCCGGCCGTCAAGAAGGCCTTCGACCTGACGGCCGAGGCCGCCGAGAAGGGCCTGGTCGGCGCGCAGACGCAGTTCCAGCCCGCCTGGGACCAGACGATCGCGAACAACAAGTTCGCCGCGATGGCGTGCCCGCCGTGGATGCTCGGCTACATCAAGGGCAAGTCGCAGCCCGACGCCAAGGGCAAGTGGGACGTCGCCGTGGCGCCCAAGTCCGGCAACTGGGGCGGCTCCTTCCTGACCGTGCCGAAGAACGGCAAGAACGTCGAAGAGGCCAAGAAGCTGGTCGCCTGGCTGACCGCGCCGGAGCAGCAGGCCAAGCTGTTCAAGGTGCAGGGCAGCTTCCCGAGCGCGCAGGCCGCCTTCGACAGCCCCGAGGTCACGGGTGCCAAGAACGACATGACCGGCGACGCGCCGATCGGTGAGATCTTCGCCGAGGCCGCGCAGCAGATCCCGGTCCAGGTGATCGGCCCGAAGGACCAAATCATCCAGCAGGGCCTGACCGACAACGGCGTCATCCTCGTCACGAAGGGCAAGTCCGCGAAGGAGGCCTGGGAGACGGCGACGAAGACCATCGACAACAACCTGGACCAGTGACCCGCATGGCCACCCGCCACCACACCGCCGCGCCCCCCGCCAAGGAGGGGGGCGCGGCCCCGGGCCGCCCGCCCGCCGACGCCGTCTCCGAGCAGGAGGTGAAGCGCCGGGCCAAGCTGTCGCGCCGCTGGCAGCGGGACGTGCGCTGGAGCCCGTACGCCTTCGTCTCGCCGTTCTTCCTGCTGTTCCTGGCCTTCGGCCTGTTCCCGCTGATCTACACGGGATGGGCCTCGCTGCACCAGGTGGAACTGACCGCGCCCACCGACATGAACTGGGTGGGGCTGCGCAACTACACCCGCATCTTCGACGACGAGTTCTTCTGGAACGCGGCGAAGAACACCCTGACCATCGGCATCATCTCCACGGTCCCGCAGCTGCTGATGGCGATGGGCATCGCCCACATCCTCAACTACAAGCTGCGCGCCTCGACCTTCTACCGGGTCGCGATGCTCGCCCCGTACGCCACCTCCATCGCCGCCGCCTCCCTGGTGTTCGTGCTGCTCTTCGGCCGCGACTACGGGATGATCAACTGGGCGCTGGACTTCGTCGGGATCGACCCGGTCGACTGGCAGGGCGACAAGTGGCCCTCGCAGATCGCCGTCTCGACCATCATCATCTGGCGGTGGACCGGCTACAACGCGCTGATCTACCTGGCCGCGATGCAGGCGATCCCACAGGACCTGTACGAGTCGGCCGCCCTGGACGGGGCGAGCCGCTGGCAGCAGTTCCTGCACGTCACGCTGCCGTCGCTGCGTCCGACCATCCTGTTCACGGCCGTGGTGTCGACCATCGGCGCCAGCCAGGTCTTCGGTGAGCCGCTGCTGTTCGACGCCAACAAGGGCGCCTCCGGCGGCGCGGAGCACCAGTTCCAGACGCTCGGCCTGTACCTGTACGAGCAGGGCTGGGTGAACCAGCACCTGGGCCGCGCCTCGGCGATCGCCTGGACGATGTTCCTGATCCTGATCGTCATCGGCATCGTCAACTACGTCATCTCGCGCCGGCTGCGCGCCAGTAGTTAGGAGGTGTGGCCGTGACGACGACTGTGACGCCCCCCGAGACCACGCCCGCCCGGCAGACCAAGCGCTCGCGCCTGCCGAAGTCGGCGCGGGCCGGTGGGACCCTGCACGGCGGTCCGATCGCGTACGCGATCCTGATCCTGTTCACGATCGTTTCGCTGTTCCCGCTGGTGTGGACCGCGATCGCCGCCTCCCGTGACAACCAGCGCCTGGCGCAGACGCCGCCGCCGTTCTGGTTCGGCTCCAACCTGTTCAAGAACCTGGAGATCGCCTGGACGGACGCCAACCTCGGCGAGGCGTTCCTGAACACCACGATCGTGGCGGGCATCTCGGCGCTCACCATCGTCGTGCTGTCGACGATCGCCGGGTTCGCCTTCGCCAAGCTGCGCTTCAAGGGCCGCAACGCGCTGATGCTGATCGTCATCGGCACGATGATGGTGCCGCCGCAGCTGAGCGTGATCCCGCTGTACATGATGGTCGCGAAGCTGGACTGGACCGACCAGCTCCAGGCGGTGATCTTCCCGTCGCTGGTGAGCGCGTTCGGTGTGTTCTTCATGCGGCAGTACCTGCTCCAGGCACTGCCCGACGAGATCATCGAGGCCGCCCGGGTGGACGGCGCGAGCAGCTGGCGGGTGGTGTGGCACGTGGTGTTCCCCGCCGCCCGGCCCGCGATGGCGGTGCTCGGCATGCTGATGTTCGTGCAGACCTGGAACGACTTCCTGTGGCCGTTCCTGGTGCTCACCCAGACCGGCAACCCGACCGTCCAGGTCGCCGTGGCCGGCCTCGGCCGCGGCTACACGCCCGACCAGTCCCTGATCATGGCGGGCGCGCTGCTGGGCACGCTGCCGCTGCTGCTGGTCTTCGCGATCTTCGGCAAGCAGATCGTGGGCGGCATCATGCAGGGCGCCGTCAAGGGGTGACGTCCTGTCTCCAGGGGCCGGGCCGACGCCGCTCCGGCCCCTCCTTCCTCTTCCTCTCCTCTTCCCTCCCCCTCCACCAACGGTCTCGACGACCCCATTGGGAGCGCTTCCATGCCTGACTCCGAGAACCCGGCCACCCCGGTGACCTTCCCTCCCGCCTTCCTCTGGGGCGCGGCGACCTCCGCGTACCAGATCGAGGGCGCGGTGCGGGAGGACGGACGTACGCCGTCGATCTGGGACACCTTCAGCCATACGCCGGGCAAGACGGCCGGCGGCGACCACGGTGACATCGCTGTCGACCACTACCACCGCTACCGCGATGACGTGGCGCTGATGGCGGAGCTGGGCCTGGGCGCCTACCGCTTCTCCGTCTCGTGGTCGCGGGTGCAGCCGACCGGGCGGGGCCCGGCCGTGCAGAAGGGCCTGGACTTCTACCGCCGGCTGGTGGACGAGCTGCTGTCCAAGGGCATCAAGCCGGCCGTCACCCTCTACCACTGGGACCTGCCGCAGGAGCTGGAGGACGCGGGCGGCTGGCCCGAGCGCGACACCGCGTACCGGTTCGCCGAGTACGCGCAGATCGTCGGCGAGGCGCTGGGCGACCGGGTGGAGCAGTGGATCACGCTCAACGAGCCGTGGTGCAGCGCGTTCCTGGGCTACGCCTCCGGGGTGCACGCGCCGGGCCGGACCGATCCGGCGGCGTCGCTGCGTGCCGCGCACCACCTGAACCTGGCGCACGGGCTGGGCGCGACCGCGCTGCGGTCGGTCATGCCGGCCCGCAACTCGGTGGCGATCAGCCTCAACTCCTCGGTGGTGCGGCCGCTTTCGCAGGACCCGGCGGACCTGGCGGCGGTCCGCCGCATCGACGACCTGGCCAACGGCGTCTTCCACGGGCCGATCCTGCACGGCGCCTACCCGGAGACGCTGTTCACGGCGACGGCGAGCCTGACGGACTGGGACTACGTCCTGGACGGCGACCTGGCGCTGATCCACCAGCCGCTGGACGCGCTGGGCCTCAACTACTACACGCCCTCGCTGGTCTCGGCGGCAGACGTGTCGGCGAAGACGCCGCGGGCCGACGGGCACGGGTCGAGCGAGCACTCGCCGTGGCCGGCCGCGGACGACGTCGCCTTCCACCAGACGCCCGGCGACCGCACCGAGATGGGCTGGACGATCGACCCGACCGGCCTGCACGAGCTGATCATGCGCTACACCCGGGAGGCGCCGGGCCTGCCGCTGTACATCACGGAGAACGGCGCGGCCTACGACGACAAGATCGACTCGGACGGCCGGGTGCACGACCCGGAGCGGGTCGCGTACCTGCACGGCCACCTGTCGGCGGTCCGCCGCGCGATCTCGGACGGCGCGGACGTCCGGGGCTACTTCCTGTGGTCCCTGATGGACAACTTCGAGTGGGCGTACGGCTACGGCAAGCGCTTCGGCGCGGTGTACGTGGACTACGCGACGCTGGAGCGCACGCCGAAGACGAGCGCGCTCTGGTACGCCCGGGCGGCGCGGACGGGAACGCTGCCGGAGGTCGAGGCGGTCTGACCGCGGGACCGGGGGACGGGGCGCGGCACGCTCAGGGCGGCGCCGCGCCCCGCCGCGCGAGGTCAGCGCTCGCTGGGGGGCGAGGGCCAGCGCCGTCGGGGCGGAGGGGGCCTCAGGCGTGCCGGGAGGCCGCGGCAGGTCTGCGGCGCCGGCGGCGCCGGAGTTGGCGGTGGCCCCCGCCCGACGGGGCCCGGCCGTCCAGCTGGATCCAGATCCGCACCTCGGTCCCGCCGAGCACCGAGGAGCCGATGCGCACGTCCCCGCCGGTGGACTCGGCGAGCCGGCGCACGATGTCCAGGCCGAGCCCGGTCGAGCCGTCGCTGCCGGAGCCGCGACCGCGCGCCATGGCGGTCTCGGGGTCGGGTATGCCGGGGCCGGCGTCGGAGACGAGGACGATCACCGCGTCCTCGGCGTTGTGCACGTCGACCGCGAAGGCGGTGCCCTCCGGGGTGTGCCGGAAGACGTTGCCGAGCAGCGCGTCGAGCGCGGCGGCCAGGTCGGCGCGGGCCACGGGGATGCGCACCGGCCGGTCGGCCCCGGCCACCCGCCACTTGCGGCCCTCGTCCTCCGCGAGCGCCGACCAGAACGCCATCCGTTCGCGCACCACCTCGGCAGCGTCGCACCCGGCGCCCGGACCGGCCGCGGCCGTCTGCGGCTTGGCCTCCCGGGCCGTGCGGATGATGGTGTCGACCTCGCGCTCCAGTTGCTCGACGGCGGTCCTGGTCTGCTCTGCGGCCGGTCCCTCGCCGAGCGAGGCCGTGTTGAGCCGCAGCACGGTCAAAGGCGTGCGCAGCCGGTGGGACAGGTCGGCCGCCAGCTCCCGCTCGTTGGCGAGGAGCTGAACGACCTGGTCGGCCATCGAGTTGAACGCGACCGCCGCGAGCCGCAGTTCGCTCGGGCCCTCCTCCGGGACGCGGGCGCCGAGCTTGCCCTCGCCCAGTTCCCGTGCGCCCTCGACCAGGCGCCGGGCGGGCAGGACCATGCGCACGCCCAGCCGGTCGGCGACCGCGACGGAGCCGACGACCAGGGCGATCCCGACCCCGGCGAGCACCGCCCAGGCCGTGCCCACGCCGTTGGTGACCTCGGACTCCGGCACGAACACCTCGACGACCGCGATCTCGCCGGTGCTGAGCGCGACCGGCTGGAGCAGCGTGGAGCCGCCGGGGACGCCGGTGGTGGAGGCGCGGCCCAGTCTCCGTACGGCCGCGATGTCCTGGCCGGCGGCGCGCTGCCGCCCGAGTTCGAGGGCGCGCTGGCCGTCGCCCGCGGGGATGTGCACGGCCATCCCGGCGTCGGAGCCGGCCGCGGCGACGACCCGCTCCAGCTGGTCGCGGTCGGTGGTGATGGACAGGGCGGGGGCCACGGCAGCCGCCTCCCGCTCGGCGTTGGAGAAGGCGCGGTCCCTGGCCATCTCGCGGATGACGAGCCCGAGCGGCACCGCGAACGCGAGCACGACCATGGTGGTCACGGCCAGGGACACCTTGACCAGGGCCCACCTCATCGCGGCGTCCCCGCTCCCGGCGGCTCCAGCTTGACGCCGACGCCCCGCAGGGTGTGCAGATAGCGGGGGCTGGCGGCCGTCTCGCCCAGTTTGCGGCGGAGCCAGGACAGATGGACGTCGATGGTCTGATCGTCGCCGTAGGACTGCTGCCAGACCTCGGCGAGCAACTCCTTGCGGGGGACGACGACTCCGGGGCGGCGGGCCAGGAAGGCGAGCAGGTCGAACTCGCGGCGGGTGAGGTCCAGGCGCACGCCGTCCAGCTCGGCCTGGCGGCGCAGCGGGTCGACGGTCAGGCCGCCGACCCGGATCACCGGGGACGGCTCGGCCTCCCCGGCGCCGGAGCGGGCGCGGCGCAGCACGGCGGCCATGCGGGCCGAGAGGTGCTCGACGGAGAAGGGCTTGGTGAGGTAGTCGTCCGCGCCCGCGTTCAGCAGGCGGACGATCTCCGTCTCGTCGTCCCGGGCGGTGGCGATGATCACCGGTACGTCCGTGATGCCGCGCAGCATCTTCAGGGCCTCGGACCCGTCGAGATCGGGCAGTCCGAGGTCCAGGATGACCACGTCGAAGCGGAAATGGGCGACCTCGCGCAGCGCCTCCAGCGCCGTCCCGACGCTGCGCACGGTGTGCGAGGCGTCGGTCAGATGCCGGATCAGCGCCGAGCGTACGAACGGGTCGTCCTCGACCACGAGCACACTTGCCATGCGCCGCACCGTACGCCATCCCGAACAGCCGGGTGCGGGCCTGTGGACAACTCCGCGGCTGTGGACGGCGGGCCCACCCGCGGCCTCCGTGTGTGGACAACTCCCGGGACCCGTGAGGCAGGATGGCCCGCGATGCGCAGAGGACTCGTACACGTACTGGCCTGGCTGCTCGCCACGGGCGCGGCGGTCACGCTGTCGTGGTGGGGTGTCCACACGGTGATGGCGGGCACGGCCTACGACCCGCCGCGGGCCTTGCCCATCAAGGCCGCCGACGCCTCGGCGCCGGAGTCCGCGCCGCCGCCCGCACCGTCGTCCGCGCCGCCGCGGCGGACCCCCGCGCCGAAGCGCACCCCGACGCCCTCGCCGCCGGCGGCGTCGGAGCCGGTCCCCTCCGCCGGCCGGACGGCCGGGCCCTCTCCCTCCCCCTCCCCCACGGCCACCGGCCGGGTCAAGAGCTACGACACCGACGGCGGGCGCGCGGTGTTCGACCTCGGGACGGCCTCGGCCACCCTGGTGTCGGCGACTCCCGGCGCGGGCTGGTCGATGCAGGTGTGGAAGACGGAGTCGTGGATCCGCGTGGAGTTCTCCCGGGGCGCGGACCGGGTGTCGGTCTTCTGCACGTGGCACGACGGGCCGCCGCGCGTGGAGATCGGGACCTACTGAGTTCCGTCCGGGATCACCGGAACACCGAGGGCGGCGGCGCCGGGGACGCCACCGCCGCGCGGTCGGTCACCGGCACGGCCCCGCCGGTGAAGTCGGTCAGCGCCCTGCCGTGTTCGACCCGGGCGGGGTGCGGGTCGGAGGCGGCGCGGCGGGTCAGCTCGGCGACCGGGAGCGGCGCGTCGGAGGCGACCAGGACGGCGTTGCCGAAGCGCTTGCCGCGCAGCACCGCCGGGTCCGCGATCAGTGCGAGCTGCCCGAACCGGGCGGCGGCGGTGGCGATCTGGCCGCGCAGGTGGGTCAGCGGTGGCCCGTCGGTGAGGTTGGCGGCGTGCGTCCCGCCCGGCTTGAGGACCCTGCGGATGTCGTCGAGGAACTCGGTCGAGGTGAGGTGGGCGGGGGTCCGGGCTCCGCTGAACACGTCGGTGATGACGAGGTCGGCCCAGCCGTCCGGCACCTTGGCGAGTCCTTCGCGGGCGTCGGTGGAGCGCACCCGGATGCGGGCGTTCGGGTCCAGGGGCAGCTCGCGGCGGACCAGGCGGACGAGGGCCGCGTCGCGTTCGACGACCTGCTGGGTGGAGCGGGGCCGGGTGGCGGCGACGTAGCGGGCGAGGGTGAACGCTCCCCCGCCGAGGTGCACGGCGTGCACGGGCCTGCCGGGCGGGGCGACGAGGTCGACGACGTGCCCGAGGCGGCGCTGGTACTCGAACGACAGGTGGGCCGGGTCGTCCAGGTCGACGTGCGACTGGGGGGCTCCGTCGATCAGCAGCGTCCGGGCCCGGGCGCGGTCCCGGTCGGGGATCAGCTCGGCGATTCCGCCGTCGACGCTCTCGACGACGGCCTCGACGACGGCCTCGGCGTCGGCCTGCCGGCGCCGGCCGCTCCTGGACTTTCCCATGGGCTCATTATCCGGGCGGCCCGCCGCGTCCGGCGCGCGCCTCCCGGGGGCGGCGGCGTCCGCGGGCCCGCGTCCGCCTCCGGCCGGGGACAGCCGCCCGGCCCGTGATCCGGGCGGCGAGGCGCCGGCGTCGGCCACCGGCCCGCCGCCCGCGCCCCGGCCGCACCTCAGCGGCAGCTGTCTGCGGCCTCGATCGTGCGGGCCGCCTCGCCCAGGGCCCTGCGCAGGACGGCCGGGTCCGTCGCAAGGTCCGCCTCGCCGGGGGGCAGCAGCCAGTCGGAGCCCTCGACCGGGGGCCGGGGCGCGAAGCTCGTCCCGCGTCCGTTCGTCCCGGTGCAGGTGCTGCCCGGCAGGTCCCAGGCGGCGGCCGTCCCGGGCGGGACGAGGAAACCGAGCGTGCCGCCCCCGTCGTCGTGCAGCACGGGCCCCACCGCCTCTCCCGGTCCGCGCCGCAGGATGTCGACCGCCTCCAGTCCCTGCCGCGCCGGCACCGTCACCACATCGCAGCCGGCCGCCGGTGCGCACGGCGGCGTACGAGGATCGTTGATCCGGCTGGTCTCCATCCCGGCCTCCACCACGAAAACCCCATGCTTGGACAAGCGGTCGAGCGGTCGGGAGTCGGGGTCTCCTCCCGGTCCACAGGGTTCAACGCGGCCGGCCGTCAACGGCTACGGCGAAAGTCAGCCGCAAAGGATGGCACTTCATGGCAGATCACGGATGAGATATCCGGTTTGTAGCCAAACCCAGCGTGAGGGCTCCGACACAGCAGGTACGTTCTTGCTCGCCGGGCACAGGGCCGACGATGCGGACGAAAGCTCTCAAGTCGTCCTGGGTCCGGCATGGTTCGACGGTTCGCACGAGAGGACCCGGCCATGGCGTCGTCAGCGGTGACCTCGTCTCGACCCGACCGGCCGGCACGGCCGAATCTCGCCTTCCGGCGGCTGCGCGGGCAGCGCTCACCGGCCGAGTTCGCCGCGGCGGTCCGACGGGCCGGCCTGGAGATCGGCGAGCAGGTGAGCTGCGACGCGCGCTACATCGGCCGGGTCGAGGCGGGCGAGATCCGCTGCCCCAACTACGCGTACGAACGGGTGTTCCTGCACATGTTCCCTGGCCGCACGCTCACGGACCTGGGGTTCGCGCCCCGCTCGTCGGTACGCGGACGCCGGGCGCGCGCCACCGAGGACGCGCCCTGGCCGCACACCACGAACCCGGCGGACGCCACGCATGAGACCAGCGGGGCGGGCGAGCCGTATGCGACGCAGAACCCGTACGACCCGCACCATCCGCACGACACCTACGAGGAGAGCGACGTGCTACGTCGCGCGTTCATGACCGGCGGGGGCGCCACGGTGGCCGCCGCCTCGCTGGGGCCCGTCGGCCTCGCCCGCGACGCCTCGGCGGCACAGTGCCCGCCGCGCCGCGCCGGGGCGGGCGACGCGGGCGCCCTGGAAGAAGCCGTGCGCCGGATCCGGCTGCTCGACGACCGGCACGGCGCCGACGGCCTCTACCGCCGCGCCGCCGCCCCGCTGCGCGCCGCCTACGCCCTGCTGGACGCCGGGGCGACCCGGCAGACGACGGCGGACCGGCTGTACTGGGGCGCCGGGGAACTGGCCATCTCGGTGGGCTGGCTGGCCCACGACTCCGGGCGCTTCGACGACGCCCGCTCCCACTACGCCGAGGCCCTGGCGACCGCCCGGATGACCGGCGACCCGGGTCTGGAGGCGCACGCCTTCTGCAACATGGCGTTCCTCGCGCGCGACGCGGGCCGGCCGCGCGAGGCGGTCCGGGCGGCCCAGGCGGCCCAGCGCGTCGCCCGGCCCGTCGGGACGCCCCGGCTGATGTCGCTGCTCGCGCTGCGCGAGGCGGGCGGCTGGGCCGGCCTCGCCGACCGCGTCGGCTGCGAGCAGGCCCTGGCCCGGGCGCAGACCCTCTTCGAACGGGGTCCCTCGCAGGACGACCCCGAGTGGATGAGCTTCTACGGGGAGGCCGAGCTGGAGGGCCTGGAGGCGCAGTGCTGGTCCACGCTCGGCGACTGGCCCCGTGCGGCACGGCACGCGCGGCGGGCGGCGCAGCTGCAGGACAGGCACTTCACGCGGAACATCGCGCTGTACACGGCGGAACTGGCGGACGACCTCGCGCGCGGCGGACGACCGGACGAGGCCGCCGTCGCGGGGATGCGGGTGCTGGACCTGCTGGAGGAGGTCCAGTCGTCCCGGATCCAGTCCATGCTGGCGGCCACGGCACGGGTGCTGGCGCCGCACCGGAGGGCCTCGGGGGTGTCGGCGTTCCTGGACCGGTACGCCTCCTTGCCCCGGACCACCTAGGCCAGGTGCCCGAGGTCGTTCCAGCTCTCGATGGCGGGCTCGCCGTAGGCCCAGCCCAGCACCGACAGGGACGTCGGGTTCAGCCGTATCCGGGCCGCGAAGTCCAGCGGCAGGCCCAGCCAGCGCGCGCCGATGGAGCGCAGGATGTGCCCGTGGGCGAAGACCAGGACGTCGCGGTCGGCCGAGCGCGCCCAGGCGACCACCTCGTCCGCCCGGGCCGTCATCTCGGCGAGGGTCTCGCCCCCGGGGACGCCGTCGCGCCAGATCAGCCAGCCGGGGCGGACGGCCTGGATGTCCGCCGGGGTCATGCCCTCGTACGCCCCGTAGTCCCACTCCAGCAGCGCGTCCCAGGCACGCGCGCGGTCGCCGAAGCCGGCCAGTTCGCACGTCTCCCGCGCGCGGGCCAGCGGGCTGGTGCGCACCTCGGCCTCGGGCAGGCCCTCGTACGGCGCGCGGTGCAGGCGTTCCCCGAGCAGCTTGGCACCGCGCCGGCCCTCCTCCAGGAGGGGTACGTCGGTCCTGCCGGTGTGCTTGCCGGACAGGGACCACTCGGTCTGTCCGTGGCGGGCCAGCAGGATGCGCGCAGACATGGGGAACCTTTCCGGAAGAACGACGCAAGCGGAACTCCTCCATCATCGCGCACCCCGTCCGTGGGCAACCCGGGGGGCGATCTCTGCGTCTTTGAGGGCCGGAGGGTGCCCCCAGGGCGAGCCCGTACGCCGTAAAGTGGCACGACCGGACGGCCGGGCGCCGCGTGACAAGAAGGGGGAGGGCATCGGATGCCGCACACCGAGACACCGGGCACCGAGGCGGACCCCACGCCGCGGCTGCGCTGGTGGACCGAGCTGCCGCTGATCCTGCTGGTGTACGCGTGCTACTCGGCGGGGCGGCTGCTCGCCCGGGGCGACGTCTCCGGGGCGGTCGACCACGGTCTGGCCCTCCTGCGCTTCGAGAAGGCGCTGTACCTGAACTTCGAGCACCCGCTCAACCGCCTCTTCACGCGCGAGCCGTGGATAGGCATACCCGCCGACTTCTGGTACGCGTCGCTGCACTACCTGGTCACCCCGGCCCTGCTGGTGTGGCTGTTCCGCTCCCGCGCCGTGCGCTACCGCGCCGCGCGCACCTGGCTGATGACGTCCACCCTGATCGGGCTGATCGGCTTCACCCTGCTGCCGACCTGCCCGCCCCGGCTGCTGGACGCGAGCCACGGTTTCGTCGACACGATGGCGCAGTACAGCTCCTACGGCTGGTGGGGAGGCGCGGCGAGCGCGCCGCGCGGCATGGGCGGCATGACCAACCAGTACGCGGCGATGCCGAGCCTGCACGTGGGCTGGGCCCTGTGGTGCGGCGTCATCCTGTGGCGCTACGGCACCACGCGCCTGACGAAGGCGGCCGGTGTCGCCTATCCCCTGATCACCACGATCGTCGTCATGGGCACCGCCAACCACTACTTCCTCGACGCGGTCGCGGGCGCCGCCGTCATGGGCGTCGGGCTGCTGCTGGCGCCGGTCGTGATGCGGACGGCCGACCGGGTCAAGGCGCGGTTCGTGCCGCGCGTCGCACCGGTCCCGGCGGACACTTCCGCCGCGGGTTCCTCGATTGTCAGTGCCGGATGCCAGACTTCCGCGGGTGAGCGAATTCCACGGCAGCGCGAGTCGCGGTTCGGAGCAGGGGCCGAGCCGAGTGCCTCCCCCAAGGACGCGGGGGACGGCGCTCCGGCACCGGCTCGCTGAGCTGCGCGGCCCGGACGTCCCCGCGAAGGCACTGGACGCGCGCGCCCTGGCGGCGCTGGCCGCCAACCCCGGCTGCGCCCGGCGCGCGATCCTCGACGGCGCCGGGGTGAACAAGACGGCGCTGGCGAGCGCGCTGGGCGCGCCGTCCGCCTTCGGGCAGTCGCAGTTCGCGCTCACGCGGGGCAACGCGTTCGAGGCGAAGGTCAAGGCCGACGGCGGCGCGGAGCTGCTGCGGCTGGTGCACGAGAAGCTGGACCGCTCGGCCGAGCCCCCCGCCCACGCGCGCGTGCCCGACCTGACCGCGACCGGCCCGCAGGGGCGGACGGCCCGTACGGCGCTGGAGCTGCGGGAGGCCGCGGCGCACCCGGGGGCGTGGACGCTGCTGGACCACCCGATGCTCGCCCTGGACGTCGCGGGCTCCCCCGCCTTCCTGGAGCCGGACGCGGTGGTGGTCCACCCGGACGGCAGCTGGACGGTCGTGGAGATCAAGTCCTTCCCGCTGCTGGACGGTTCGGCGGACCCGGCGAAGGTGGGGGCGGCGGCCCGGCAGGCGGCGGTGTACGTGCTGGCGCTGGAGGAGGTCGCGGCCCGGCTGGAGCCGGCCCCGCGCGTGCGGCACCGGATCCTGCTGGTCTGCCCCCGGGACTTCTCCAACCTGCCGGCCGCGTCCGCCGTGGACATCCGCAAGCAGCGCGCGGTGACGGCCCGCCAGCTGGCCCGGCTGACCCGCATCGAGGAGATCGCCGACGCGCTTCCCGAGGGCACGTGCTTCTCGCCCGAGCTGCCGGCCGAGGAGCTGACGGCGGCCGTGGAGTCGGTCCCGGCGACGTACGCGCCCGAGTGCCTGTCCGCCTGCGAGCTGGCCTTCCACTGCCGGTCCCGGTCCCGTGAGGCGGGCGCGGTGACCTCCCTCGGCCGTGCGGTGCGGGCGGAGCTGGGCGGCCTGACCACCGTGGAGGACGTTCTGGCGGCCGCCCGCGGCGAGGCCGGCGATCCCGCCGACCCGGCGGTGGCGGCGCTGCGCCGCGCGGCGGCCCTGCGCGCCGAGGCCCTGGAGGCGGCGTGTCGCTGATCTCCACCCTGGCCCGGCTGGAAGCCGTCAGCACGGGCCGCGCCCAGCCCGCCGCCACCGTCCGCCACCGCCATCTGTCCGGGCGTCCGCTGGTGTTCGTGCCGCTGGTCACCGCCGGTGAGGCCGGTGCCCCGCTCGGCGCGCTCGTCGGCACCGACCGGGACGCGCCGCGGCTGCTGGCCGTCCCGCAGCCGCGCGACCGGGACCTGAGGTTCTCGTTCCTGGCCGACCTGGCCGACGTGGTGCTGCCGTACGTCGACGGCTACGCGGACGTGGTGGAGGCCGCCGAGCGCACCGAGACGGACCCGGAGACCGGCAAGCGGGTCAAGGTCGAGGTGGACCTGTGCGCGGACGCGCCGCAGCTGATCGTGCCGAGCCGGGCGGGCATCGAGCTGGTGCGCCTGCTCGGGCGGTCCACGCGGTTCCGGCGTACGGCCGAGCAGGACCCCGAGGCCCCGTACCCGGCGCCGCCGCGGGTGCCGCTGCTCGGGCGGTGGCTGACGCACTTCGGGGAGCGGGCCCGGGTGCCCGGTTCCTCGCTGCTGCTGGCGATGACGGACGTCCTCGGCCGGCACTGGGCGACCGGGCAGTCCACCCTGGAGGACCAGCACCTGGGGGCGCTGCTCGCCTGGATCGACCCGCCCGAGGGCACGACCGGCGCCGAGGCGGCGCTGCGGGCCGAGCTGGAGCGGGACGCGCAGGGGCAGCTCACCTGCCCCCCGGCCGGGCCGGCCACCGACCCGGCCTTCGACAACAAGCTCCTCGCCCCGGCCATCGAGCGCTACGACCGGGCCCGCACGGCCCTTGCCGCCGCCGAGGACGGCCTGGAGGCCGACGACCGGCTGGGCGCGCTGGCCGCCGCGGAGCGGGAGATCCGCGACCTGGTGCTCAGCCGCACCCGGCCCACCTGGGACGCGGTGTGGCGGGGCCTGGATTTGCTGCGCGCGCTGCCCCCGGGGGCGCACGTCGAGGAGCGGTGGACGCGCGACCGCTGGTCGTTCACCGGCCACCGCGACCGGGTCCTGGCCGGGGAGCCCCCGCAGCCGCGCCGCGACGACGCGGTCACCGCGGCGAACAAACTGGCCACGCGCGAGCGCGAACAGGCCCGGCTGGAGGCGCAGGAGGCGCTCGACGACCCGCTGGTGATGGCGGGCCGGCGGCTGTCCGGGGAGGCGTTCGCGGGCGAGGTCACGGACGTCGTGATGGCGTACAGCGACGGCAAGCGCCCGAGCCCCCGCCCCCTGGTCACGGTCCGCACGGACGACCGGCCGCACCTCGGGGAGCGCACGAAGGTGTACCGGTCGCTGGGCGGCAAGCCGCAGTCGGCGGAGTTCGTCGCGGCCGAGGAGGACGGGGCGTACCTGGTGCTGCGCATCCTCGACAAGATGGGCCGCGGCAAGGAGCCCGAGCCGGGGTCCGTGCCGGAGAAGGGCGACCGGGTCTGCTTCACGCTCTTCGAGCACGAGCAGCGGGGCGGCGCGAAGCTGCCCGACCCGGAGGAGACGCCGTGGACGCACGGCGGGCCGCCCGGTGAGGCGACCCCGGAGCCGGCCGACCCGGTGACCGAGGAGGATGTGCTGTGACCACGGTGTTCGACCCGTCGGCGGCCGCGGCCGAGGCCACCGACGCGATCCTGCACGACACGCTGCACGGCACCGCGCGCGGGGTCGTCGTGGACTCCCCGCCCGGCGCGGGCAAGTCGACGCTGGTGGTGCGCGCGGCGCTGGAGCTGGCCGGGGCGGGCCACCCCCTGATGGTGGTCGCCCAGACCAACGCCCAGGTCGACGACCTCGTGCTGCGGCTTGCCGAGAAGAACCCTGAGCTGCCGGTGGGGCGGCTGCACAGCAGTGACGCCGACCCGTACGACAAGGCGCTCGACGGCCTGGACAACGTGCGCAAGTCGGCCAGGGCGGCCGACCTCGCGGGACTGGCCGTGGTGATCTCCACGGCGGCGAAGTGGGCGCACGTGAAGACCGACGAGCCGTGGCGGTACGCGATCGTCGACGAGGCGTACCAGATGCGCTCCGACGCGCTGCTCGCGGTGGCCGGGCTGTTCGAGCGGGCGCTGTTCGTGGGCGACCCGGGGCAGCTCGACCCGTTCGCGATCGTCGGCAGCGAGCAGTGGGCGGGCCTCGCCTACGACCCGTCGGCCTCGGCGGTGACGACCCTGCTCGCGCACAACCCGGACCTGCCGCAGCACCGCCTGCCGGTGTCCTGGCGGCTCCCGGCGTCGGCGGCGCCGCTGGTCTCGGACGCCTTCTACCCGTACACGCCGTTCCGCAGCGGCACCGGGCCCGGCGACCGCTCCCTGGCCTTCGCGGTGCCGTCGGACGGTTCGGGCCCCGACCGGGTGATCGACGAGGCGGCGGCATCGGGCTGGGGCCTGCTGGAGCTGCCCGCCCGGCACACCCCGCGCACGGACCCGGAGGCGGTGCGGGCGGTGGCGACGGTGGTGCGGCGCCTGCTCGACCGCGGCGGCGCGGCGACCTCGGAACGCTCGTCCGACCCGTCCCCGCTCACGGCCGGCCGGATCGCCGTGGGCACGGCGCACCGGGACCAGGCGGCGGCTGTCCGCGCGGCGTTGGCCGAGCTCGGCGTCACCGACGTGGTCGTGGACACGGCGAACCGGCTGCAGGGCCGGGAGTACGACGTCACGGTGGTGCTCCACCCCCTGTCCGGCCGCCCGGACGCCACCGCCTTCCACCTGGAGACGGGCCGCCTGTGCGTCCTGGCCTCCCGCCACCGGCACGCCTGTGTCGTGGTGTGCCGGGCGGGGGTGCCCGACCTGCTGGACGACTATCCGTCGACCGAGCCGGTGCAGCTGGGGACGGTGGTGAAGTTTCCCGACGGCTGGGAGGCGAACCACGCGGTGCTGGCGCACCTGTCCGAACACCGCGTGTCCTGGCGGCCGTAGCGAACGCGGGGTGGTGGGACGGCCGTCTCCACGACCGCGATGCCCACTTGCGCGCCCGCGAGACAATGGACGGTGGCCCGGTCCAGCCGGACGGCCAGCGCGACGTACGAGGAGGAGAAGACATGGCGGAGCCCACGCCGCGTCGTAACGAACCGCGGCTACGCCCCGCGCCCCTGCTCTTCGAGCCCGCGGAGGCGGCCTCGGACCCTGAGCACTTCTTCGACCTCGAGTCGATCGACGACCCCCGGGCGCTGCTGGCCCGGGCCACGGAGCTGACGCTGGCCTTCCGCGCCGCGGCGGACCGGGCGGTGGAGTTCCAGGCGCTGGCGGCGGCGCAGCTGGCCGATCCGCGGCGCTTCGACCGGCTGACGACGGCGGACATCGCCGAGCGGGCCGAGTGGACCGAGGACTACGCCAAGAAGATGGTCGAGTTCGGACGGGACCTGATGCGGGGCGACGCCGAGGGCCGGTGAGCCGGCGTCCCGGCACGACCCCCGCCCGATCACCCGGCATATGCCAGCCGGGCAAGATACCCCCGCCCACCCCCTCCTGTCCCGATTTCCCGCAACCCTCGGGAGCCGCACGCTCACGCCCGGTACACCTGGAGACATGAGCAGCGCATGGAACGCCTCCCTCGTCACCTCCGACGGAGCCGCCTGGCTCGCCTCGGCAGGAACGTATCCGCGAAGCACGCTCGCCCTCTGGGAGGAGCGGCCGGACGCCCCGGTCGTCCTGCCGTGCGGGTCGGTCTTCGACGTGGTCAGCGCGCCCGCGATGTTCGGGCGGCGGATGCTCGACCGGCTCTGGGACGACGGGCCGGGCTCGGGGCCGGTCGCGGAGTACCGCGGCCGGATGCTGCTGTTCGCCGCGCCCGGCACGGCCCAGCGGCTGCCGGCGCTGCTGGAGTGGGAGGAGTGGGGCGCGCACGGCCGGGCCGCCGGGGATCCGGACGGCGCCCGGGAGGCCTGCCGCACGGACGCCGTCCCGCCGCTGCTGTGCCACGGCACCGGTGACGCCGTCACCGTGCCCGCACCGGCCGGGAGCGTCTCCCGCTCCCGCTGGCTCGTCGCCCCCGACACCCGTCAGCCCTGGCTCCCCGGCCCCGAGGTGCTGCTGTGGGCGGCGGTGCGGGCGGCCCGGTCCGCCGTGCGGATTTCGATTTTTCCTCCCGCCGACCAGGATGCTAAGGTCTACGACGTCAGCAGGCGCCGCTAGCTCAGTTGGTTAGAGCAGCTGACTCTTAATCAGCGGGTCCGGGGTTCGAGTCCCTGGCGGCGCACGACAGTGAAAGGCCCCTCGCGAGAGCGAGGGGCCTTTCGCGTACCCGCGGGACGGTGTCGGTACGGGGTCAGTGACCCACCCCGATCTTCACGGTCCAGGCGCCCGCGGCCGTCCGGCCCTCCACCTCCACCCGCACGCCCTCCCCCGGCACGGTGAAGCTCTCCCCGACGGCGATCGGGGCGTCCGCGAGGGGCGGGTAGACCGACTGCTCCCAGCAGGCCTCCGTGCGCGGATGGGCGTCGATCACCTCGATGGGGCCGCCCCCGGAGTGCGCCCCGCCCCGCACCCGGTACACCAGCACCCCCTCCCGGCAGGCGGAGGCGTCGTTGCCCACCGGCCCCCGCGCCTCGAAGGCGAGCACGCTGTCCCGCCCCGTCCGCACCACCGCGAGCTTGACGCCCCGGCCGAGCCCGAAGGCCGGCGCCCCGGCGGATCCCGTCACCGGCACGCCCGGGCCGGCGGCCAGCGGCTCCAGGGTGAGCCGGGCCGGTCCGGCGTCCTGCACGCACCGCACCTGCCGCGAGTCCAGCCAGCCCAGCTTCCACTTGTGCCAGCCGAACAGATCGGGTGCGAGCCCGAACTGGCTGCCCATCAGGTCCCAGTCGCCGACGTGGGTGTCCCAGTCGCCCTTGCCGTCGGCGGGCCGGTGGTACAGATCAGGCAGATCGAACACATGACCGGTCTCATGGGCGAGAACCAGCCGGTCCGGCGGATGCTGCTCGAACACCGTGACGATCCGGCGCAGATCCGTGCCGTCGGCCCGCAGCGGGGTAGTCAGGTTCACCACCTTGGTCGCGTCGGAGTCCACGCCGGGCGCGTCCGGGTCGGCGACGAAGTACACGACGTCGTAGCGCGAGAAGTCGACCTGCGGGTCGGCGACGGCCAGTGCGTCGCGGAGGTAGGCGGCCCGGTGCTCGGGGCGCCAGTCGCGCTGTATGGCGTACGCCGTGGACGGCTGCGGCATGCGGATCCAGTGCCCGAGCGGATGCGGGCGCAGGGTGAACCGGCCGTAGGAAGCCCGTTCGAAGAAACGGGTGGTGGCCGGGAAGTGGTCGGCGGTCAGCTCCCGCGGCGTGGTCAGCGGATGGGAGTCCGGGAAGGACAGGAAGACCATGACCGCGTCCAGCGACCGGGCCGGGCGCGGATAGGCGGTGTTCCAGGTGTCCAGGCCCTCCGAGTGGTGGGCCTCGGTCCGCGTCAGGGCGCAGGGGGCCGCCGGATCGTCCCCGGCGACCGAGGGACCGGCGCCGAGGGACGTCGCGGCGAGGGCCGACATGGTGGTGAACACGGCCGCGGTGCTGCGCAGTCGGGCGCGCGGAAACGGACGCGGCACGGGTACCTCCGGGTACGGTTCGCGGGACACCGCACCCAGCCTGTGGGGATTTGTCGTACTGCGCCCTGTTTGCCTGCACCACTCGGGTGAAGGGCCCGGAAAAAACCGGAAGCCGACACCCCCGAAGCACTCACAGAACGTCACAACTGGTCGAGGGCCTGAAGAAGCCGTCCAGGTGCGAGCAGAAACGATCTGGCAGAAGGGCCGGTTGGTCGGGGAGACTGGACACCGGCTGGAAGGCCCTGGGGCCAGCCTCTATGATCGGCACACTTTCCTGACCTTTCCTGCACGGACAGAGATCGAATACATGCGGGAGCGAGCGGTGAGCGGAACCTCCGAAGGGCCGGCGCCCGCGGCAGAACTCGACCGGCCGGTCGTCACAGAGAGTGAGATCGATACGTCTCCCCGTACCGAGCCACCGACCCGGCCGCCCTACCGGTCCGTCTTCACGGCCGCCCCGCTCGCCATGGCCGTCGTCGACCGCGAGGGCGTGGTCGTCAGCGCCAACGACGCGCTCGGCGCGCTGGTCGGCAGCGCCCCGGACGAGCTGGCCGGGTCCGTCGCCGCCGACCTGGTCGACCTGACCTCCGACGCCCGCAGCCTGCACGCCTTCCGCGAGGTGCTGCGCGGCCGGCAGTCACGGCTGCGCTGCACCCGCCGCCTCAAGCACCCCGACGGGCACTCGCTGTGGGTGCAGGTGACCGTCGCCCCGCTGCCCGAGGGGGACCGGGCCGTGCTGCTGTCCGTCGCCGACATCAGCGCCCGGCGCGAACTCCAGGCCCGGCTCAGGCACTTGCAGATGCACGACCCGGTGACCCGGCTGCCCAACCGCACGCTGTTCTTCGAACGGCTGTCGGCCGCGCTGGAGGCGGAGTCGTACGAGCGGAGCGGCACCGGCCGGATCGGGCTGTGCTACCTGGACCTGGACGGCTTCAAGGCCATCAACGACACCCTCGGCCACCGCGTGGGCGACCGCCTGCTGGCCGCCGTCGCCGAGCGGCTCACGCGCTGCGCCGACGAGGCCGGCCGGTCGCGCACCAGCATCCCGCTGGTGGCCCGGCTCGGCGGGGACGAGTTCGCGCTGCTCGTCGAGGACTCCACGGGCACCGAACAACTGGCCGAGCTGGCCGAGGCGGTACTGCGGGCCGTCCAGGAGCCGTTCGACCTCTCCGGGCGGCGGCTGTCGGTGTCGGCGTCGATCGGGGTCGTGGAACGGCACGCGGCCGGCACGACCCCCACCGCCCTGATGCAGGCCGCCGACACGACGCTCTACTGGGCCAAGGCCGACGGCAAGGCCCGCTGGACCCTGTTCGACCCGGAGCGCAACGCCCACCGCATGACCCGCCAGGCCCTCGCCTCGACGCTGCGGCCGGCCATCGACCGCGACGAGTTCCGGCTGGAGTACCAGCCGCTGGTCGGCATGGAGGACGACCGGCTGCACGGGGTCGAGGCGCTGGTCCGCTGGAATCATCCTCAGTTCGGCGTACTGACGCCGAATCGGTTCATCGGACTTGCCGAGGAGGACGGCTCGATCGTCCCGCTGGGCCGCTGGGTGCTGCGCACGGCGTGCGAGCAGGCCCGCCGCTGGCAGCTGGACCATCCCGACGAGCCGCCGATCTTCGTCAGCGTGAACGTGGCGGTGCGTCAGATCTGGGACTCCGACCTGGTGGCGGACGTCGCCGAGACCCTGGCCGAGACGGGGCTGGAGCCGCGCCTGCTCCAGCTGGAGCTGACCGAGTCCGCGGTGATGGGTTCGGCCGGGCGGCCGCTGCAGACCCTGAAGGCCCTCAGCGACATGGGCGTGCGCATCGCCATCGACGACTTCGGAACGGGCTACTCGAACCTGGCCTACCTGAGCCGGCTGCCGGTGTCGGCGCTGAAGCTGGACGGGTCCTTCGTCCGCGGCTTCCAGTACGACGACCGGGACGCGGCGAGCCGGGCGAACCCGGCCGACGAGGTCGTGGTCGAGGCGATGATCCAGCTCGCGCACCGGCTGGGGCTGACCGTCACGGCCGAGTGCGTGGAGACCTCGGCGCAGGCGACCCGGCTGCGGCGCATCGGCTGCGACACCGGACAGGGCTGGCTCTACTCCCGCCCGGTGTCGCCGGACCGCATCTCCGAGCTGCTCGGCACGCCCGACGTTCAGGCGGAGGCGGGCGTCGCCAATCCGTAGGCGTCGGCGATGAGTTCGTAGCTGCGCAGCCGGACGTCGCCGCCGCGCGCGTTGGCCGTGATCATCAGCTCGTCGGCGCCGGTGCGCTTGGCGAGGCCGTCCAGGCCGGAGCGGACCTCGTCGGGGGTGCCGTGGATGACGTTGGCGTTCCAGGAGTCGACGAAGTCGCGCTCCATGGGGCTGAACGCGTAGGCCTCGGCCTCCTCCGGCGTGGGCACGAGGCCGGGGCGGCCGGTGCGCAGCCGGACCATGCTGAGGGCGGCGGCCAGCACCTGGCGGCGGGCCTCCTTCTCGTCCTCGGCGGCGAGGGCGGAGACGCCGATGAGGGCGTACGGCGCGTCGAGCACGGCGGACGGCTGGAAGGACTCCCGGTACAGGTCCAGAGCCGGGATGGTGTTCTGCGCCGAGAAGTGGTGGGCGAAGGCGAACGGCAGGCCCAGCGCCCCGGCCAGGCGGGCGCTGAAGCCGGAGGAGCCGAGCAGCCAGACGGGCGGGCGGTGCGGGGACTGCACGCCGCCGGGGGACGTGGCCTGGACCGGGCCGGGGACGGCGTGGATCCGGCGGTAGGGGTGACCGTCCGGGAAGTCGTCGTCGAGGAACCGGATCAGCTCGGCGAGCTGCTGCGGGAAGTCGTCGGCTCCCTCGTTCAGCCGGTCGGTGCGGCGCAGGGCGGCGGCGGTGGCGCCGTCGGTGCCGGGCGCGCGGCCGAGGCCGAGGTCGACCCGGCCCGGGGCCATGGCCTCCAGCGTCCCGAACTGCTCGGCGATCACCAGCGGGGCGTGGTTGGGCAGCATGACGCCGCCCGAGCCGAGACGGATGCGGTCGGTGTGGGCGGCGAGGTGGGCGAGGATCACGGCCGGGGACGAGGAGGCCACGCCGGGCATGGAGTGGTGCTCGGCGACCCAGTAGCGGTGGAAGCCGCGCCGCTCCGCGAGACGGGCCAGGTCGACGCTGGTGCGCAGCGCGTCGGAGGCGGTGCGCCCGGCCCCCACGGTGACCAGGTCCAGTACGGAGAGGGGAACGGGGGCGCTGCCCTGCGCTGCGCCGCGAATCTCGTCTGCCGCCACGGTGGGGTGCCTCCTGCTGTGGGCCGTGTGCTGTCGTTACGGCTCTAACAGGGGACTGTCTCCGCTTATTCCCGGCCCGGGTGCCGGGCCGGGCTGTCAGGCGGCCTGCTCCCAGTCGCTCCGCGCGCAGCCGGGCGGAGGCGTGGGGTCGGTCTTCTCACGGGCCCGGAGCGCGACCCAGGCGAGGGCGGTCGCACCGAAGAGCCACCACGGCAGGGGCCACACCGTGCCCCACCAGCCGGCCCGGGGAGCGAGGAGGGCGTCCACCGCGGCACTGGTCATGGCCGCGGCCAGGCTCCAGCACAGCAGGCGGGCGGAGAACCGGACAGCGCTTGCGGGGGATCTGAACGGGCCCGTTACGGCCATCGGGGAGTCCTTCACGGCACGACTGGCGGCGGACGTGGTCAGTGTGCACGGAGTGGGCGGCGCGAGGGGAACGCGCTTTCGGTCAACTCACGGGCCGTGTGGGGCGGCGGAGTTGAGCGTTCCTCACCTCCGGGGGTGACGGACGGGTACTTACCTCCCTGTTTGTCCCGAATAAGCGGCAGGACCGATTCCGGACCGCATGGGAGGCCCGTTCGCGGGCACCGCCCCCGTACACCGGCTGCCGGGAGGACCTCTTGGACTTCATGACGAGGCGTGCGGCGAGATGCCTCGGGGCTACGTTCACCGTCGCCGTGAGCCTGAATCTCGTCGAGGCCGTCGGGGACCCGGACGGAACGGCGTGGCGGGTGGTCCGGCTGGCAGCGAGCGTGGCCTTCACGCTCGCCCTCGTGGCCTGGGCAGCGCTGTGGGTGCTGCGGTGGCGCCGCGGGAGGAACTGATGGGCGGGCGGGCCGGCTGGGGAGAACGCCGGCGCGGCGCCGGCGCGGCGGGCGCCTTCGGGGCCGTGGTGGCCGGGCCACCGCAGCTGTTCGACTCCGGCGTCGGCTGGGACGTTCCGCTGGGCATGCTGGTCGGGGCCGCCGCGGGCGGGGTCTTCGGCTTCGCGTTCCCCACCGTTCTGTCCCGGCGGCGCCGGGAACGGCCCGGTGTCCCGCCGCCCCCGCATCCCCCGGGCCCGCCCCCGCCGCTGCCGCCCGGGCGGCGGCCGTGAGGCCGGCTCACGCCTGGACGATGGGCTCCCGTGTGAACAGCGCGCCCAGCTCCGGCGCGTTCACCCGGCGGTCCGCCAGCCGCAGGGCCTCCCAGACCGTGACCTGGTTGGCGGTGAGGACCGGCTTGCCGAGCTCCTTCTCCAGGGCCGGGATGTGGGCCGCCGTGTGCAGGGCCGTGTCGGGCAGCAGGAGCGCCTCCGCGTCGGGGTGGTCGGAGTTCCGGGCCAGGGCGAGCAGTTCGGGCTCGCCCCAGGTGCCCACCTCGGCCGCCGTGATGACACCCGAGCTGCGGACCGACACCACGTCGACGCCGTCCGAGCGCAGGAACTGCGCGAAGAGCTGCGCCACGTCCTCCGGGTACGTCGCGCCGATCGCGACCCGCCGCACCCCCAGCTCCCGCACCGCGTGCACGAACGCGAAGGAGGTGGAGGAGGCGGGCATCCCGGCCGTCAGGGCCAGGGTGCGCACCTGCTCCTGGGCGCCGTCCCAGCCGTGCACGAAACTGCCGCTGGTGCAGGCCCACACCACGGCGTCCGCACCGGCGTGCCGCAGCTCCTGCACGCCGGCCGCCAGCCGCCCGGCGGAGCCCATCTCCAGCAGCGCGTCCACCCGGTGCGCGTCCTCACCGATGTCGGTGTGCACCAGGTCCACCCGGATGTCGCTGCCCAGCAGCTGCTCGATGCGCGGATAGTCGTCCTCGGCGGAGTGGCCCGGGTAGAGGAATCCCAGTGCTGTCATGTCCAGCCTTCCTGCTGCTGCTCTTCTTCCGGCACTACGGGACCGGGGTCCGCCCCCGGCGTCGCGGGACCGGAACGCGCCGCCGGATCGATCAGCGCTTGATACGGCCCCACCGCACGGGTACCCAATCGGCGCAGCGCCGCCCACATCGTCACTTGGTTGGCCGAGATCACCGGGATCCGCAGCTCGGCCTCCAGCTGCGGGATGACGTCGTAGGTGGGCAGGTTGGTGCAGCTGATGAAGAGCGCGTCGGCGTCGGCGCGGGCGGCCTGCCGGGCCATGTCGACGACCTCGCGGTAGGACACCTTCCAGATGTGCCGGGTCAGGCCCATGAAGGCGCGGCCGGAGACGGTCACGCCGGCCTGGGCGACGTAGGCCTCCAGGGACCGGGTGACCGAGAGCGTGTACGGCGTCACCAGCGCGACCCGGCGCACGTCCAGCTCGACCAGGGCCTCCAGCAGCGCGCCCGAGGTGGTGATCGCGGGGACGGCCCCGGCCCGGCTCATCACCTCGCACATCGCGCGCTCGCCCATGGTGCCGCCGACGAAGCTGCCCGACGTGCAGGCGTAGGCCACGACCTCGGGGGCGATCGCGACGAGCGTGCGGACCGCCTCGCTCAGCGTCTCGTGCTCGCTGACCAGGCGGGCGAGGTCGAGGCCGACCTCGACCGGCACGTAGGGCGTGCGGGTCATGTGCAGGGAGACGCCGTCCGGGACCCAGCGCCACAGCTCGCGGTCCAGGGCGAAGTCGAAGGGGGCGACGACGCCGACCGCGCGCTGCGGGCCGGGCCCGCCGAGAAATGACACGTCCATGGCAGGCACCGGCCTCACGCTGGGCGACGAGTAGGCAACGGATCGTGGATACGCCCGTGTTGACGACGGTAGGTTCGGGTGCGAGCGTGGTCAATCCGCCCGGATCACCCCTCGGTCAACACCAGGTGAAATCGACGTCACCGGCGGCCACCGCACGGCCCCGGCCCCGCCGAACGGCTGGAGAAACGGCTGCTCATGCCCCTGCCCACCCTGCTCGTCCTGGACGCCGAACCCCTCCCCCGCCTCGGTCGCCTCACCGGCCGCGCGCACATCGAACACACCGACGCGGCGGGGCTCGCGGAGCGCCTCCCGCGCGCGGACGCACTCCTGGTGTGGGACTTCACCTCGCACGCCGTCCGGGACGCCTGGCCTGGCGAGGGCCCGCGCCCGCGCTGGGTGCACACCGCGAGCGCCGGGGTGGACCACCTGATGTGTCCCGAACTCGCCGCCTCCGGCACGGTCGTGACGAACGCCCGGGGCATCTTCGACCAGCCGATCGCCGAGTACGTCGCCGCGCTCGTCCTGGCCATGGCCAAGGACCTGCCCCGCACCCTGGAGCTCCAGCGGGAGCGGACCTGGCGGCACCGCGAGTCGCGCAGGGTCGCCGGGAGCCGGGCGGTGGTGGTCGGGTCCGGCCCGATCGGCCGGGCGATCGCCGGCACGCTGAAGGCGCTGGGCGTCACGACCGCGCTGGCCGGCCGCACCGCGCGCACCGGCGTGCACGGCCCGGAGGACCTGGACCGGCTGCTGTCCCGCGCCGACTGGGTGATCGCGGCCGCGCCCCTCACCGAGCAGACCCGCGGCATGTTCGACGCCCGCCGCTTCGGCGTGATGCAGCCGTCCGCCCGGTTCCTCAACATCGGCCGCGGCGCACTCGTCGTGGAGGACGCCCTCGCCGAGGCCCTGGAGAAGCGCTGGATCGCGGGTGCCGCCCTGGATGTCTTCGAGACCGAACCCCTCCCCGCCGAGAGCCGGTTGTGGCGGGCCCCGGGCCTGATCGTGTCACCGCACATGAGCGGCGACGTCGCCGGCTGGCGCGACGAGCTCGGCGCGCAGTTCGTCGAGCTGTTCGGCCTGTGGGCGTCCGGCGAGCCGTTGCGGAACGTGGTCGACAAGCAGCGTGGGTACGTACCCGGACACTGACGTCCCTGGGAGGGTGGATGACCGAGCTCACCGAGCCGACGGCCGTACGACTGCTCGACGGGTACCGCGCGGGCGAGTTCTCTCCCGTCGAGGCGACCCGGGCGGCGCTGCGGCGGGCCGAGGCGATCCAGCCGGAGGTGAACGCGTTCGTGCGGCTGACCGCCGAGGACGCGCTGGAGCGGGCCCGGGAGTCGGAGGAGCGCTGGCGGCGCGGTGAGCCACGGGGGCTGCTGGACGGGGTGCCCGTCACGGTGAAGGACATCCTGCTGCTGCGCGGGGCGCCGACCCTGCGCGGCTCGAAGGCGGTGGATCCGGCGGGCCGCTGGGACGAGGACGCCCCGTCGGTGGCCCGGCTGCGCGAGCACGGGGCGGTGTTCCTGGGCAAGACGACGACGCCCGAGTACGGCTGGAAGGGCGTGACGGACTCGCCGCTGAGCGGCGTGACCCGCCATCCGTACGACCCCGCGCGCACGGCGGGCGGTTCCAGCGGCGGCAGCGCGGCGGCCGTGGCGCTCGGCGCGGGACCGCTGTCGCTGGGCACGGACGGCGGCGGCAGCGTCCGCATCCCGGCCGCGTTCTGCGGGATCTTCGGGCTGAAGCCGACCTACGGGCGGGTGCCGCTCTACCCGGCGAGCGCCTTCGGCACGCTCGCGCACGTCGGGCCGATGACCCGCAGCGCGGCGGACGCGGCCCTGCTGCTGGACGTCATCGGCCACCCGGACTCGCGCGACTGGTCGGCGCTCGCCCCGCCGCCCGGGTCGTACACCGAGGGCCTGGCCGGCGGGGTGCGCGGGCTGCGGGTGGCGTACTCCCCGTCCCTGGGCGGGCAGGTGGCGGTGCGGCCGGCGGTGGCGGCGGCGGTGCGGCGGGCCGTGGAGCGGCTCGCGGAACTCGGCGCGTACGTCACGGAGACCGACCCGGACCTCACCGACCCGGTGGAGGCCTTCCACACCCTGTGGTTCAGCGGGGCCGCCCGGGTCACCCAGCACCTGGCCCCGCACCGGCGGGAGCTGCTCGACCCGGGCCTGCGGGAGATCCGCGCGCGGGGCGCCCGGTACTCGGCGCTGGACTACCTGGCCGCCGTGGACGTCCGGATGGACCTGGGCCGCCGCATGGGCCGCTTCCACGACACCTACGACCTGCTCGTCACGCCGACCCTGCCGATCACGGCGTTCGAGGCGGGCGCGGAGGTGCCCAAGGGGTCCGGCCACCGGCGCTGGACGGGCTGGACGCCCTTCACCTATCCGTTCAACATGACGCAGCAGCCCGCGGCGAGCGTGCCGGTCGGCTCCGACGCGGACGGGCTGCCGGTGGGGCTCCAGCTCGTGGCCGCCCGGCACCGGGACGATCTGGTGCTGCGGGCGGCCCACGCGCTGTACGAGGCGGGGGTGGCGCCGGGCAGCCGGCCTACGCCCGCCTGAAGCTGAGGGTCTCCCCCGCCGCTCCCGAGCGCCACAGGTCGTTGCACGCCTCGGCCATGGTCTCCAGGCCGTCGACGACCTGGCCCCACACGATGCCGGGCACCCAGCCGACGTCGCCGTTGAGCAGCAGGTTGTTGCGCTCGTAGAACAGGGCCAGGTCGACGAGCGTGGTCCCGGCCCGGACCTCGCGGTCGTAGCCGTAGGACGTGGTTCCCAACTCCGCGCCGGCGAAGGTGAAATAGCACAGGTCGCCCGGAATGGGGGTGACGGTCGGATTCTCCAGAGGTGGCTCGGTTGCGGCGAAGGGCGGGAAAAGGGCGTAGATCTCGTTGCGCGCGTACTTCGCGTGGTAGACGTCGCCGGCCAGCGGAAGGGAGTCCCAGACGGCCGCGCAGGTGATCGGCGCGCGGTCGTCCAGCAGCCTGGCCGTGCAGGTCACGTCACGCTTGACCAGCGAGACTTCGAGGTAGCGATCAGCCATGCCCTCCATGGGAGTGCCCCCCGACGTGCGCGGTCAAGGGCGCGCCGGGGACGTGGGGGGCTTGAAAAGACCCGCATAAGTCGAAGGCGGTCGGGTAGCCGCGCGCCCATGGCTCCACCACAGAGAAGCCCCCTGAGAAGTCCTGAACCCATATCCCGGCCCGGATCCGGGCCCGCCCGCCGGTCGCTGCTCGCGGGGGTCGCGGCGCTCGGCGCGCTGGGCGCGGCCGGGTGCAGCCGGGTCGCCACCGCCTCGGACGTGGAGGGCGGCGACCTCCTCGACCGGCTCCGCGCGGCGGGTGTGGTCCGGCTCGGCATCGCGGGCGAGATCCCGTTCGGCTTCATCGACAAGGACGGCGAGCTGACCGGAGAGGCACCGGAACTGGCCAAGGTGATCTTCAAGCGCCTCGGCGTCGACCGGGTGCAGCCCGTGCCGACGGAGTTCGGCTCGCTCATCCCCGGCCTGAACTCCCAGCAGTTCGACGTCGTCGCGGCGGGCATGTACGTCAACCCCGAGCGCTGCGAGCAGGTGATCTTCTCCGATCCGGACTACCAGATGCTCGACGCGTTCATCGTCCGCAAGGGCAACCCGATGGGCCTGCGCAGCTACGCGGACGTCGTCGAGAGGAAGGCGAAGTTCGCCACCGGGACCGGCTACGCCGAGATCCAGTACGCCGTCGAGGCGGGGTACGAGGAGAGCGACATCCTCATCGTCCCGGACCAGGTCGCGGGGCTGAACGCCGTCGAGGCGGGGCGCGTCGACGTGTTCGCCGGCACGGCGCTCACCGTGCGCGAGGTGGTGAAGAAGTCCGCCAAGGCGGAGGCCACCGAGCCGTTCAAGCCGATCGTGGGCGGCAAGCCGCACGTCGACGGGGGCGCCTTCGCCTTCCGGCCGACCGAGACGAAGCTGCGCGACGCGTTCAACGTGGAGCTGCGCAAGCTCAAGAAGAGCGGCGAACTCCTCCGCATCCTCAAGCCGTTCGGTTTCACCGAGGCGGAGATGACGGACCTGACCGCGAAGGAGCTCTGCGGCGGATGACCCCGGGACTCTGGGAACTGGTAATCGAAGGCGTCTGGGTCACGGTCCAGCTGCTGGTCTGCAGCGCGCTGCTGGCCGCGGCGGTGTCCTTCACCGTCGGTGTCGCGCGCACCCACCGGCTGTGGGTCGTCCGCTTCCTGGCGGGCTTCTACACCGAGGTGTTCCGCGGCACCTCGGCGCTGGTGATGATCTTCTGGGTGTTCTTCGTGCTGCCCCCGGCCTTCGGCTGGCAGCTGGTGCCGCTGTGGGCGGGCACGCTGGCGCTCGGCCTGACCTACGGCGCCTACGGCTCGGAGATCGTGCGCGGCGCGCTGACCGCGGTCGACCCGGCGCAGCAGGAGGGCGGGATCGCGCTCAGCTTCACGTCCTGGCAGCGGATGCGGCTGATCCTGCTGCCGCAGGCGGTGCCGGAGATGATCCCGCCGTTCTCCAACCTGCTGATCGAACTGCTCAAGGGCACCGCCCTGGTGTCGATCATGGGCATGGGCGACCTGGCCTTCAGCGGCAACCTGGTGCGCCTGGCGCTCCAGGAGAGCGCGGAGATCTACACGTACGTCCTGGTCATCTACTTCGTGATCGCCTTCCTGCTCACCCGGCTGATGCGCGGTCTGGAGAACAAGCTCAAGGCGGGCGTCGGCAAGGCGCCCGACGACAAGGCCGGGGCCGCTGACCCGGTCGTGGTGGAGGCGGTCCGATGAACTGGGACTGGAGCGCGGTCTCCGACTTCATGCCGGACTTCTGGAAGGGCCTGCTGGTCACCCTGCAGATCCTGGTGCTCGGCTCGCTGATCTCGTTCGTGCTGGGCCTGGTGTGGGCGCTGCTGATGCGGGTGCCGACGCGCTGGGTGACCTGGCCGGTCGGGGCGGTGACGGAGTTCGTCCGCAACACCCCGCTGCTGGTGCAGCTGTTCTTCCTCTTCTACGTGCTGCCCGAGTGGGGCCTGGCCTTCTCGGCGCTGACCACGGGCGTCTTCGCGATCGGGCTGCACTACTCGACGTACACCATGCAGGTCTACCGGGCCGGTATCGAGGCCGTGCCGGCCGGCCAGTGGGAGGCGGCGACGGCGCTGAACCTGCCGCTGCGCCGCACGTGGACCGCGGTGATCCTGCCGCAGGCGGTGCGCCGGGTGGTGCCCGCGCTCGGCAACTACGTCATCGCGATGCTGAAGGACACGCCGCTGCTGATGGCGATCACCGTCCTGGAGATGCTCGGTCACGCGCGCCTGTTCTCGCAGGAGAACTTCCGCTTCACCGAGCCGCTGACGGTGATCGGAGCGGCCTTCATCGTCATTTCCTATCTGGCCTCCCTTGCCCTGCGAGCCCTGGAGCGACGCCTTGTCCACTGACACCCTCCCCGACCCCGAGACGAACCCGACGAGGAGCGGCGGCGAGCTGATCCGGCTGGAGCAGGTCACCAAGCGGTTCGGCGACCACACGGTCCTGGACCACCTGGACTTCTCCGTGGACGCCGGCAAGCACGTCACGCTGATCGGCCCGTCCGGATCCGGCAAGACCACGATCCTGCGGCTGCTGATGACGCTGACCAAGCCCGACGAGGGCACGATCACCGTGGACGGGGAGCGGCTGTTCCCGGCGCCCGAGAAGCAGGTGCGCGAGGTCCGCAAGAAGATCGGGATGGTGTTCCAGCAGTTCAACCTGTTCCCCAACATGACGGTCCTGCGCAACATCACCGAGGCCCCGGTCACGGTCCTCGGCATGTCCAAGGACGCCGCCGAGGAGCGGGCGCGCGAGCTGCTGGAGCTGGTCGGGCTGACCGAGCACCTCGACAAGCACCCGGCGCAGCTGTCCGGCGGCCAGCAGCAGCGGGTGGCGATCGCCCGGGCGCTGGCGATGCGCCCGCAGGTGCTGCTGCTGGACGAGGTGACCTCCGCGCTCGACCCTGAGCTGGTCGCGGGCGTGCTCGACGTGCTCAGGGACATCGCCCGCTCCACCGACATCACCATGCTCTGTGTGACCCACGAGATGAATTTCGCCCGGGACATCTCCGACCAGGTGCTGATGTTCGATTCCGGCCGGATCATCGAGGCCGGCCCACCGGAGAAGATCTTCAGCGAGCCGGAGCGGGACCGCACCCGGGAGTTCCTCAGCGCAGTGCTCTGACTACGGGCCGTGAGCAGGGGGAACGCGGGACCACCGGACTGGGGCATGCGTCTGGCATGTGCCAGAGTGCCGTTGCCCCAGTTCGGGTGCCCGGGAATCTTGTCAACCCCCGCTCCGCGCAGGGCCTTTGCCGGTTAGCCTGGACACGGTTCACTGACCGGATTACGGCCCTACAGCAAGCGCAGGGGGAGACCACCGTGGCGCTGAAGCACGAGCCGACCACCCCGTACCACTCGGCCCAGGAAGCCCTGCGCGTCCTGGAGACGGTGGCGGGAAACAGCTCCGGCGTCACCGACGCCGAGCTCGCCCGGCGCACCCGCATCGGACCGGAGCGGCTGACCACCCTCCTGCGCATGCTGCGTCGCGAGGGCTACGTCGAGCAGATCACCGACGGGGCGTACGTCGCTGGCGAGACCCTGGCCCGCCTCACCTCCGCCCGCCGGCGCGAGCAGGCCTTGCGGGACAAGCTCCAGCACACCCTGGACCGGCTGCGCGACTCGGTCGGCGCCGCCGTCTACATGAGCCGCTACGTCGACGGCGAGATCAGCGTCACCCAGTACGCCGACAGCCCGGCCACGCCCAAGGTCAACGAGTGGGTCGACTTCCGCTCCTCGGCCCACGCCACCGCGATCGGCAAGAGCCTGCTCACGCAGCTCGACCACGCCGGGCGCCGCGACCACCTCGCCCGGCACAAGATGGCCCGCCTCACCTCGCGCACCATCACCAGCGACCGGCTGCTGCTGTCCCGCCTGGAGGCCCAGCCGCCGACCGTGCCCGTCCTGGACCTCCAGGAGTACGCGGTCGGCACGGTCTGCGCGGCCGTCCCGATCACGGCCGGCTCCTCCGTCGGCTGCCTGGCCCTGTCCCTGCCCGTCGAGCACGCCCACCGCCTGCGCCAGGCGGCGGACACCCTCAACCGCAACGCCGCCCCGGTCCTGCTGTCCATGGCGATCTAGCGTCGCCCGGGTGGTCCGGAGCACCCCTGTGGACCAGGTAGTATTTTCTCCGTCGCCCGCCGCGGAACACGGTTCCAGCGGCAGGGCGGGAGTCATGCGCCGCTAGCTCAGTTGGTTAGAGCAGCTGACTCTTAATCAGCGGGTCCGGGGTTCGAGTCCCTGGCGGCGCACCGGTGAAGGGCCTCTCGTGGGAGCGAGGGGCCCTTCGGCGTGTATGCAGGTCACGGCGCCACGGACGTTCCCGGGTCGACGCCGGAGACCAGGTCGCCGTACGGGCCGGAGGCCTCGCCGTACACGGCGAGGAAGCCGGCGCAGAACAGGGCGACCACGCCGAGGAACGCGAGCAGGCCGACGGCGGTCATCGCCCGTCGCGCCCGGCTCGGCGCCTGGGCTGTGGCCACGATCCGGCGGCCGGCGGTGTAGTGGACGGTGACGTAGTCGCCCTCGGCGGTCGTCCCGGGGCCGCCGCCCTCCTCGAAGGTGATCACCCGGCCGTCGTGCGTGATGAACTCGTACACGTGGTGGAGCCCGCCCCGCCCCGCCGGGTACGCCCCGAGGCACCGCGCCTCGGCCGTCAGTCCGCTGCCCCAGGCGCCGCGGATCCGCCACCAGCACCGCACCGCGCGGCAGGCCATCCAGACGGCCAGTGCCATGGCCAGGCCGGGCACGACGTAGAGGATCACGTCCATCGCGCACCCCCGGAGTCGATGCGCCGGCCCCGAGCGGCCGGCGTGGGAGGAACCTACCCACGCCGGCCGCGGCGGTGACTCAAGGGAACCTCAGAGGTTCAGAAGGTGACGTCCGAGCAGGCGTAGAACGCGTTGGCCGTGTCGGCGATCGTCCACACCGCGACGATGACGTGCCGGCCGCTGAGCCCGGACGGCAGCCTGCCCGTGTGGGACAGGGTCTGCGGCGGACGCTGCCCGTTGTACGGCACCGTGAAGAACGGCGTGAGGTTGAGGTCGGACCGGGACAGGTTGTGGTTCTGGTTCCAGCCCGGCTTGGTGATGTAGTACTTGAAGTCGGTCGTGGCGTGCATGGCGGTGAACTGCCAGCGGAACGTGTAGTTCTGGCCGCCCGTGACCTGGGTCGCGGGCCACGCGCCGCCGGACGGCGTGCGGGGCGCGCTGAGCTGACTGAAGTGGCCGACGCCGCCGTTGCATATCTGCCCGTCGGCCGGTCCGGAGGCCGGGAAGCCCTTCGGCCCCTCGACGCTCTGCGGTTCCCACTGGATGGAACCGCAGTTGGTCACCGTGCCGTTCTGGCAGAGCTTCTGCCGGCTGATGGGGAGGTCGGTGTAGCCGTGGCCACTGGCGCCGCCGGAGGAGAGGACGAGGGCTCCGGTCGTGGCCAGTCCCACCGCGAGTGCGGACAACTTGGTCCTTGTGCGCATGCTGCCGCTCCTGGAGAACGTGGGGGAGTTTCACTGAGGCGTGCAGGTAGGTCTAGACCAAGTCTGAGAGTATGACCGTCAGTTGAGCATGTCCATACCAATCACGGACCTGTTTCCCCGCGGCCCGCGCAGAACGCCACCGTCAGGTCCTTCACCAGCGCCTTGCGCTCGTAGTCGTCGAGTTCGACCAGCCCCCGCATGGTCAGCCGGGTCACCGTGTCCTCCACCGAGTCCACGACCGAGGTGAGCACACTCGCCCGGTGCCGGGCGTCCAGCGCGGCGATCCGGCGCCGGTGCATCGCGGCCGCCACCTCGGGCGCGTACTCCACGCGCAGCGGCTGCACGGAGAACACCTCCAGGCCGACCGGGACGGCGTCCGACGCCACCAGCCGGGTCAGGGCCTCGGCCGCGCAGTCCCCCGCGCCCTTGCCTCCGCCCGGCGTCTCCACCGGCACCCGGGCCAGGGCCGCCTCCACACACTCGCGCAGATACGACTCGTGGTCCTCGACGCCCAGCGTGGCCCGCGCGGTGTCCCGCACCCGCCACACCACCTGCACGACCACCCGCAGCGCGACCCCGCTGCCGTCGGCGGCCGGCAGCGGTTCGCTGCGCCAGTGCCGCAGCCGCACGTCCACCCGGCGGCGCAGCAGCAGCGGGTTGACCCACAGCAGCCCCGAGCGCCGGACGGTCCCGCGGTAACGGCCGAACAGGTCGAGCACCCAGGCCCGTCCGGTCCGGCCCCGGGCCAGTCCGCCGAACCCGAACAGGCCGAGCACTCCGGCGCCCGCGTACGCCGCCCACTGCGCGGGGCCGAGCCCGGCCCCGGCCTGCGCGGGCAGCCCCAGCGCCCCGACCACCAGCGGCGGCAGCACCCCGGCCCACCAGGAGGTGACCGCGCACCCGGCCAGCCCGCACGCCCCGGCCAGCACACCGGCCGCCCCGGGCAGCACCCGCGCGGGCCGCTCCGCCAGGCCGGGGTCGACCTGCGGCACGGGCCGCGGTACCGCGGCGGAGGCACGCCGCGGGCGCGGCTGCTCGCCCGTACCCTGCCGGCGGGCGACCACGGCGGGCCGCAGCGCCACCGTGGCCGGGTCCGGGTCGTCGCGGAACAGCAGATGGACGGGGATCTCGGTGGTGGCCTCGTTCTGGATGAGCCGGGCGGGCCTGCCCGGCCCCTCGGCCGGCCCGTCGGGCTCGGACGTGTGGGAAGTGGTCGTGCTCATGCGTGCCTCCAGCCTCCGCGCCAGATGCGTCACAACAGTGGTCCGGCCCGTCGGGGGTCGGATTCGGCCGGGTCGGCCGGGATGCGGGCCCCTCGGCGAGGGCCTACGAGAAGAGCCGCCGCCAGGTCTCCGGCCCCGGGTAACCGTCGGCCGCGCCGCCCCGCCAGCCCTGGGTGCGCTGGAACGCCTCCACGGCCCGCCGGTCCGCCTCGCTCCAGCGCGGCCCGGGCCCGACCGCGTAGAACCTGCCGAACCCCTTGCGCACCAGCTGCCTGCCGAGCCGGGTGACGTACGCGTTGTCGGCACCGGGACGGAACACGGCCCGCCCCGGGTAGCCCGGGACGCCGTGCGAGGACGGCGGGCCCACGGCGCCGCCCTTGACGTCCACGCCCCCGCCCGTGACCAGCAGCTCCCAGGTGCGCGGGCCGGGCAGCCCGTCCGCGTCGGCGCCCGTCCAGCCCTGGGCCAGCTGGAAGGCCCGGGTCGCCCGCCGGTCCGCGTCCGTCCAGCGCGGTCCGGGACCCGAGGCGTAGGCGGCGCCGGCCCCGCGCGCCACGAGCATGCGGCCGAGCAGCGTGACGTACTTGTTGCGCGCGCCGGGGCCGAAATACGCCGCCCCCGGGAACGGCGTGGCCGCCGGTGCGCCGGGCTCGCCGCCGTCCGGCTCCGGGGCCGGCTCCTCGGTCGTGACGCCCTTGTACCGGTAGGGGACGTACCGGTCGGAGTCGCTCCAGTAGGCGTACGGGGTGGACTGCCGCCGCGTGTGCGGGCGGGTCTGCTCGTAGGCCAGGTAGTGGCTGTGCGAGTCGTCCGTCCAGCCGCCGAAGATCGTGACGTGCGACCCGCTCTCGGGGTCGGCCGCATTGTGGAACAGCAGAATGTCGCCCGGCTGGAGTTCCTCCTTGGAAATGGGGTCGGCGTACTGGGCGAGACTGCCCGTCCATTCGTTCCCGGGCAGCTGCCAGGCCATCGAGACATAACCCGAGCAGTCCTGCCGGTAACCGTCGGACCAGTAGGCGGTCATGCTGTACGGCACTTTCGCCGCGACCCAGGTCTTCGCCCGGTCGATGATCTCCGCCCGGGTGATGGCTGAGGGCTTGCGCGGAAGCGCCGGCCGGCCGGCCGGGCCGTGCAGCGGCGCCCGGTCGCCCTGCGGACTGTCGGGCTCCTCACCTGCGGGGACGCCGGGCCGGTAGGGGGCGTGCGGGACGGTCGCCGCGGCCGGTACGGCATGCCCCGCGCCGAGCGCGGCGGACGCCACGGCCGCCAGGGCGAGAGCCCGGTGGGCCGCCGGGTGGGCGGTGGAACGGCCGGCCGGGGAATGCGGCAGGACGCGGCGCCAGTGGACACAGCCGGGGCAGTCGCAGTCGCTCGCGGGGTCGAATTCCTCGAATACCGGAGACTCCATGCGATTCCCCTCACACTTCCGGCGGAAAATGCGGCACCCGTGGGCGTCCGGGCGCGCGTCGTCAGTTTCGCAACTGTCTTCCGCACGCGCATGCTGACGGTCCGAATGATGTACGCGGGCTCCGCCCGGAGGGGCCACCCGGGTCCCTGCCGGTGGTCGGGAGCACCTCCGCGCGTCCTGTAGAGTTGCGACGTCAGCGCGCGCCGCTAGCTCAGTTGGTTAGAGCAGCTGACTCTTAATCAGCGGGTCCGGGGTTCGAGTCCCTGGCGGCGCACCGACCGGAAGGCCCCTCGGCGACGAGGGGCCTTCCGCATGCCCGGAGCACGCACTCCCCGGGTATTTCCCTGGCCGGAATCTTTCTCTGGCCGGAACGGGGGCCACCGCACGTTTGGCCGGATACCCTCTCGCCATGGCAGCGCGTGACCTCCAGGAGCGGATCAAGAAGCTCATCATCGACCGCCGGCTGGCCTCCGGGGCCCCGCTGCCGACCGAGCCCGAGCTGATGGAGTACCTCGGCGCGAGCCGGAACTCGGTGCGCGAGGCGCTGAAGGCGCTCCAGGCGATGGGCATCGTCGAGATCCGGCACGGCTTCGGCACCTACGTCGGCCCGATGTCCCTCGCCCCGATGATCGAGGGCCTCGCCTTCCGCACGGTCGCCGGGCACTACCGGGGCGAGGACTCCCTGCTCCAGCTGCTCGAACTGCGCGAGGCCGTGGAGACCGGCCTGGTCTCCCGGCTCGCGGGGCGGATACCGCCTGACGACCTCGTTGAACTGGACCGGCTCGTCGGCCGTATGGAAGAGCAGGCCGCGCGGGGAGCCGGCCTCGCGGAGACCGACCGGGCCTTCCACGCCACCCTCTACCGGGGGCTGGACAATGTGCTGCTGAGCGAGGTCCTGGAGGCGTTCTGGGACGCGTTCCACCGGGTCAGGACGGACCTGGGGGGCGTGCCGCAGGACCCGAAGGTGACCTGCCGGCAGCACCGGGAGATCCTGGACGCGGTGCGCTCCGGCGACGCGATGCGGGCGGAGGAGGCCATAAGGGAGCACTTCGGCAACATCCGCGCCCGCCTGTCCACAACGGCTCCACAGGGTCCCCACACCCGCCACAATGAACGCGTTTGACCGGTAAACACCGCGTTTCGCATCTTGCGATCATGATGAACGCCGTAGAACCCTGGTTTTCTGGTATTTCAAGATGCTGCGGTTACGCGGCAGTTGGGGGGATTCGGAACCGGTTGCGGACCGGACGGGGGTAGGGGCCCCGTTCGTGCATGGATGCCGTGGGGGGCATCATGCAACCGGAAGGTCGCGTTGCCATGTCTATAGGGTGTGGATGACGTGGTGACTGCGACCCACCACTGATACGTCTGTGAAGGTCGAGGGGGACCGCAGCAGACGGTAGGAAGCGACGAAACACGCGGCGGTCCGCGTGTGGGGGGATGACTCATGACGTCGAGGCCCACGGGTGCCCGGCAGGAAAACGACCCGTCCCAGACGACCCAGCTGAGGGTGCCGTCTCACCGGATGAGCACCACGGGGACGTTCCGGCGGATCAAGAAGACGCTGCCGAGATACGACTACGAGCACTACAGCCGGCTCGCGGGTCCCCTCACCCAGCCCGATCCGAGCAAGCCGTACAAGGTGCAGTACCGCTCGCTCATCTCGCAGGAGCCGCACCGCATCCGGGTCGCCCTGATGCTGGCCGCGGCCCCGGTGCTGTCGCTGGTGCTGCTGTTCTGGCTGCTCCAGCCCGAGCACTGGACCGAGCGCGACTACCCGGCGTTCGACTGGCTGCCGGCGCTCGACATGGTGATGCTCGTCTCGATCGGCCTGATCGAGTTCTTCCGCTGCATGAACGTGGTGTCCAACGCGCACGCCACGCTGGTCGCCCGCGACCCGATCCCGGTGGTGCCCGAGGTCGGCACCAGAGTGGCCTTCCTCACCTCCTTCGTGCCCGGCAAGGAGCCGCTGGAGATGGTGACGAAGACCCTGGAGGCGGCCGTCAAGATCCGCCACCGGGGTCTGATGCACGTCTGGCTGCTGGACGAGGGCGACGACCCCGAGGTGAAGGCGGTCTGCGAGCGCCTCGGCGTGCACCACTTCTCCCGCAAGGGCGTCGCGAAGTGGAACCAGGCCAAGGGCCCGCACCGCGCCAAGACCAAGCACGGCAACTACAACGCCTGGCTCGAAGCCCACGGCGACGACTACGACTTCTTCGCCTCGGTCGACACCGACCACGTGCCGCTGCCCAACTACCTGGAGCGGATGCTCGGCTTCTTCCGCGACCCGGACGTCGGCTTCGTCATCGGCCCGCAGGTCTACGGCAACTACGACTCGTTCGTCACCAAGGCCGCCGAGTCGCAGCAGTTCCTCTTCCACGCCCTGATCCAGCGCGCGGGCAACCGCTACGGCGCCCCGATGTTCGTCGGCACGTCCAACGCCGTGCGCATCAAGGCGCTCAAGCAGATCGGCGGTCTGTACGACTCGATCACCGAGGACATGGCGACCGGCTTCGAGATCCACCGCCACAAGAACCCGGCGACGGGCAACAAGTGGCGCTCGGTCTACACCCCGGACGTGCTCGCCGTCGGTGAGGGCCCCAGCGCCTGGACGGACTTCTTCACCCAGCAGATGCGCTGGTCGCGAGGGACGTACGAGACGATCCTCAAGCAGTACTGGAAGGGCTGGTACTCGCTGCCGCCGAGCAAGCTCTTCAACTACACGATGATGATCATCTTCTACCCGATGTCCGCCCTGAACTGGATCCTGGCCGCGCTGAGCTGCTGCCTGTTCCTGGGCCTGGGCGCCTCGGGTGTGAACATCGACCCGGCCGTGTGGCTGATGCTCTACGGCAACGCCTCCGCCCTGCAGATCGGGCTGTACGTCTGGAACCGCCGCCACAACGTCTCGCCGCACGAGCCGGAGGGCTCCGGCGGTGTGGCGGGCATGGTGATGTCGGCGCTGTCGGCGCCGCTGTACGCGAAGGCGCTGATCGACTCCGCGCTGCGCCGCAAGAGCAAGTTCGTGGTCACGCCCAAGGGCGACTCCGCGAGCCCCGACCGCTGGTTCGGCACGTTCCGCTACCACTGGTACTTCATCCTGATCTTCGGCGGCTCGATCGCGGCCGGTCTCGTCTTCGGCCACTCGCACCCCGCGATGATCATTTGGGCGACCTTCGCCATGCTGATCACGGCCACGCCGATCTTCGCCTGGCGCTGGCAGCTGAAGCAGGACGCCAAGAAGCCCGCCGCTCCCTCCGGGGAGCCGCCGCAGGACTCTGCGGGCCCGCACCGGACGCAGCCGCTGCCCGTCCCGCAGCAGCACGCGCCGCACGCCCCGCAGCACAAGCCCACGTGGGCCGCGACCCCGGGCGCACACGGGGAGGTCGGGGGGACCGACCAGACCATGCAGATCGCCCTTGGTGGACTTGGGGGACGTAAGGAATGAACGACCGTGCAGGCCGCCGCCGGGCCCGTCGACTCGCGATCGGCACGGCGGTGGTACTCGCGCTGGCCGGGATGAACGGGCCGTGGCTCTACCGCTTCAGCACCGAGAAATACCACCAGTACAAGATCAACCAGCCGGAGTACAAGGCCGCGAACGGCAAGTGGGAGATCGTCGAGTTTCCCGAGGAGTACCGGCAGAACACCATCCACGCGGCGCTGCTGCGCACCGGCAAGGTGCTGCTCGTCGCGGGGTCGGGCAACAACCAGGACAACTTCGACGCGAAGAAGTTCGACACCCGCATCTGGGACCCGGTCAAGGGCACCATCAAGAAGGTGCCCACGCCCAGCGACCTGTTCTGCACCGGCCACACGCAGCTCGCCAACGGCAACCTGCTGATCGCGGGCGGCACCAAGCGGTACGAGAAGCTCAAGGGTGACGTCACCAAGGCCGGCGGCCTGATGATCGTCCACAACGAGAACCCGGACAAGCCGATCACCCTGCCCGCCGGCACGAAGTTCACGGGCAAGGAGAACGGCAAGACGTTCGTCTCCAAGGACCCGGTGCTGGTGCCGCGCGCCAAGAAGGTCTTCGACAAGGCCACCGGCAGGTTCCTGCGCAACGATCCCGGCCTGGGCCGGATCTACGTCGAGGCGCAGAAGCGCGGCAAGAAGTTCGAGACGGGCACGCAGGACAACTACCGCGTGCACGGCCTCAAGGGCGCCGACGCCAAGAACACCTACGGCATCGCGCAGAAACTCGCCCTGGACAAGAAGGACTTCCAGGGCATCCGGGACGCCTTCGAGTTCGACCCGGTCGCCGAGAAGTACATCAAGGTCGACCCGATGAAGGAGGCCCGCTGGTACCCGACGCTCACCACCCTGAGCGACGGGAAGATCCTCAGCGTCTCCGGCCTGGACGACATCGGCCAGCTGGTCCCGGGCAAGAACGAGGTGTTCGACCCCAAGACCAGGAAGTGGACCTACACGGACAAGGTCCGGCAGTTCCCGACCTACCCGGCGCTGTTCCTCATGCAGAACGGCAAGATCTTCTACTCGGGTTCCAACGCGGGCTACGGACCGGACGACATCGGCCGTGACCCGGGCGTGTGGGACGTGGACACCAACAAGTTCACGAAGATCCCCGGCCTGAGCGACCCGAAGCTGATGGAGACGTCCGGCACGGTGCTGCTGCCGCCGGCGCAGGACGAGAAGTACATGGTGATCGGCGGCGGTGGCGTCGGCGAGTCCCAGCAGTCCAGCGAGAAGACCCGGATCGTCGACCTGAAGAAGCCGGACCCGCGCTTCGTGGACGGCCCGTCCCTGGACAAGGGCACCCGCTACCCGAACGCCTCGGTCCTGCCGGACGACAGCGTGCTGATCTCCGGCGGCTCGGAGGACTACCGGGGCCGCGGCGACTCCAACATCTTCGAGGCGCGGCTGTACGACGCGGCGAAGAACGAGATGAAGCGGGTGGCCGACCCGCTGGTGGGCCGCAACTACCACTCCGGTTCGGTCCTGCTGCCCGACGGCCGCGTGATGGTCTTCGGCTCCGACTCGCTCTACGCCGACAAGGCCAACACCAAGCCGGGCAAGTTCGAGCAGCGCATCGAGATCTACACCCCGCCCTACCTCTACGGCGACACGGACCGGCCCGCCCTGTCCGGCGGGCCGAAGACCATCGAGCGCGGCGGCACGGGGACCTTCACCTCCGCGGACGCGTCGAAGGTCGAGAAGGTGCGGCTGATCCGGCCGAGCGCCGCCACGCACGTCACGGACATCGACCAGCGGTCCATCGCGCTGGACTTCGAGGCGTCCGGCGACAAACTGACGGTGACCGTGCCGGAGAACCGGAACCTGGTCCAGGCGGGCTGGTACATGCTGTTCGTGACGGACGCCCAGGGCACGCCGAGCAAGGCGCAGTGGGTGAAGGTGCCGTAGCCGAACGGCAGAAGGGGCGCCCTCCGGCCGGAGGGCGCCCCTTTCGCATGCCTGGCCGGGTACGTCAGCCGCTGGCCTTCGCCAGCTTGAGCGCGTAGTCCTCCCACCACTGGCCGGCCTTCGGGCCGCCCTTGCACTCGCCGTCCGACTCGCCGGGACGCTTGACCCACAGGTACGCGTCGACCAGCGGGTCCGCCGTCTTCGTCGTCGGCGTCTCGCCCAGCGCGCGGCCGGGCGGGTTGCACCAGCGCTCGTCCGGGTTGCCCTGCGTGTAGGGGCCCTTGCCGTTGCGGCTGGTGTCGATGACGAAGTGCTTGCCGCCGACCTTGGCGGAGAGCTGCTTGCCGTAGGCGATGGAGTCCTGCGTGGAGTAGAAGTTGGAGACGTTGACCGAGAAGCCGTCGGCCTGCTCGATGCCCGCGCGTTGCAGCGGCTCGAAGATCTGGTCGGGGTTCTGCCAGCCGGCGTTGCCCGCGTCCAGGTAGACCTTCGTGTTCTTCAGGGACTTCAGCTTGGCGACGGCGCCCTTGAGGAGGTCGTAGCGCTCCTCGTGGAACTGCTGCGGGGTGCAGCCGTCGACGAGGTGGAGCAGGGCGTCCGGTTCCAGCACGACCGTGGCCGGGCGGTCGCCGATGCCGGCCGCGACACCGTCGAGCCAGGCCCGGTAGGCGTCGCCGTCGGCGGCGCCGCCCTGGGAGTACTGGCCGCAGTCGCGGTGCGGGATGTTGTAGAGGACGAGCAGGGCCGTACGGCCGGCCTTGTCGGCGGCCTCGGTGAAGCCCCGGGTCTGCTCCTCGGGGTTGTCCGGGCCGACCCACTCGGCCACCGGCTGCTCGGCGATCTTGCGGATCTGCTCGGCTTCCCGCTTCTTGCCGGCCTTCTCCAGCGTGGCGACCTGCCGGGCCGCCGTGCCGTTCGGATTGACCCAGAACGGGGCGGTGTCCTTCGGCTGCTGGGTGATGCCGGCGCCCGCGTCGGTGCCCGGGTCCGCTGCCTCGTCGCCCCCGTCGCCGTCCGAGCATCCCGTGATGAGCAGTGCCGCCCCCAGCACCACCGCGGACACCCGCCTCCCGGCGCGTGTCCCGACCCCCCTGCTGCCGTACATCCAACTCCCCCTTGGGTGCAGCGTTCCGAGGCTCAATCCTGACATACGTCCCGCACCCCCCACGAGGCCGAATCCGACCTGCGCGGATCACGCTGCGCCACCGTTCCGGAACTTGGCGTCATCCGGCCTCTAGGCCCGGGCGGTGCTTTGGTTCTAGAGTCTTCCTGCGAGGCCCGGCCTTCGGCCAGAGATTCACTCACCGTGTCTCCCGTGACCTCCCGCGCAGCTCGCCGGGTCACTCCCGCGGCCCGTGCGCGCGCGGTCGAGGCCGGACCGGCCGGCGGCTTCAGGGGGAGCGGGCCGCCGGCCGGGCCGGCGGGCCGCGCCGGAGGCGTCACAGGCCGGTTCCCGTCAGGTACGCCGAGACGACCACGTTCGCCGTGTAGCTGCGCGTCGCACGGTCGAAGCTGCCGCCGCAGGTGATCAGCCGCAGCTCGGCCCGCCCCGACTCGCGGGGGCCGTAGGCCTGATGGGCGTCGAAGCGGTCGCGGGAGAGGACCTGGACGGACTCGACGGTGAACTCGGCGACCTTCGCGTCGGCCCGGATCACCCGGATCGTCTGCCCCGGCCGCATGGCGCTGACCCGGTAGAACACGGCCGGCCGGGTGTCGGTGTCGACGTGGCCGACCAGCAGCGCGGTGCCGGGCGCCCCGGGCGCGACGCCCCCGGCGTACCAGCCGACCACGCCCGGCTGGTCGTAGGGCGGCGGGTCGAGCGCCCCGCGTGAGTCCAGGCCGCGTGCCACCACGGGGGCCTGGACGCCGAGCCCGGGGATGTCGACGCGCTGCGGCAGCGCGTCGGTGAGCGGGCGGTGGGCGGGGGGCAGCTTCACGTCCGGGGGCCGGCCGGCCGCCGCCATGTCGCCCGTGGTCGGCGCGGAGATGCCGTGCCGTACGTCGGTGACCTCACGGCCCCACAGCCACAGGCCGAGCAGCAGCACGACCCAGGCCACGCCGGCCAGCAGACGGCCGGTGCCCGTGGAGAGCCTCTGTTCGTGGTCGGACACGGGTCAGTCCGTTTCCCGGCGCCGGCGGACGCCGCCCAGCGCGACGGCCACGGCGGCCACCCCGGCGAGCACCAGGCCGGTCACCCCCTGCGCGGTCCCGGGCCCGGTCCCGCGCTCGTCGGCGGCGAGACCGGCGGTGCCGCCACCGCCCGCCTGGACGGGTGCGACCGGGGAGACGGGGGCGGTGGGGCGGTGTGCGGTCCCCTGCTCGTCGTCCTGGTGGCCGGGGTCGGAAGCGGCGGAGTGCCCGTCGCCGCCGGGGACGGGCGGCGGCCCGCCGGTGCCGCGCTCACCCGGGCCCCCGGGCTCGGGCGGCCCGCCGTCCTCGCCGGGGGCGGGCGGCTGCTCGTGGCCGGCGGGTGCGGGCGGCTCCCCGTCGTCGCCGGCGGCAACGGGCAGTCGTTCGTGTCCGGCGGGGGCGGGCGGTCGTTCGGCCGACCACCCGTTGGTGGCCTCGCGCACGGTGAACCCGCCGGTCCGTTCGGTGTCGCCGCACGTGACCCGCACGGTGTACCTGCCCGGTGCGAGCGTGGAGCGGACGCGGCTCTCGCCGGTGAGCTCGCGCTCGCCGTCCGCGACGGTCAGCCGGGCGTCCGTGACGAACGCGGGCGAGGCGGCGACGGCCGTGCGCTGGGCGCAGCGGGTCACTCGGAGGGTGACGTCCGTGCCGGGCGCGGGGGTCGCCGGGGTCACCGAGACACCCGCCGCGCCCTTCCTGCCCTTCGCGCCCCCCGCGTCCGGCGTGTCCGCCGCGTGCGCCGCCGGCGTCAGGGCGGTCGCGGCCAGGACGGCCGTGCAGACCGTGACTCTCAGGGAACCCATCGTGAACCTCCAGACGCCTGGAGCCTCCCCCGCAGGGCCGGTCACCGCATCCGCAAGGACGCGGCGACTGCTCCGTACGGGTGGCGACGGGTTTGAGCCCGGGGGGCGTGCCGCCGCGGGGGTTCAGACCCGGTCGACGAGGTCCGCGATGGAGTCCACGATGTGCGACGGCCGGTACGGGAAGTCCTCGACCTGGTCGGGCCGGGTCAGGCCGGTCAGCACCAGGAACGTCCGCATCCCGGCCTCGATGCCGGCCAGCACGTCGGTGTCCATGCGGTCGCCGATCATCGCGCTGGTCTCGGAGTGCGCGCCGATGGCGTTCAGCCCGGTGCGCATCATCAGGGGGTTGGGCTTGCCCGCGAAGTACGGCTTCCTGCCGGTGGCCTGGGTGATCAGCGCGGCCACCGCGCCGGTCGCGGGCAGCGGGCCCTCCGTGGACGGGCCGGTCTCGTCGGGGTTGGTGGCGATGAACCGCGCGCCGCCGAGGATCAGCCGGACCGCCTTCGTCATGGCCTCGAAGGAGTACGTGCGGGTCTCGCCGAGGACGACGTAGTCCGGCTCGTGGTCGGTCAGGATGTAGCCGATGTCGTGCAGCGCGGTGGTCAGGCCCGCCTCGCCGATGACGTACGCGGACCCGCCCGGCCGCTGGTCGTCCAGGAACTGGGCGGTGGCCAGCGCCGAGGTCCAGATGCTCTCGATCGGCACGTCGAGCCCCATGCGCTTCAGCCGGGCGTGCAGGTCGCGCGGGGTGTAGATCGAGTTGTTGGTGAGCACCAGGAAGGGCTTGCCGGACTCGCGCAGCTTCTTCAGGAAGGCGTCGGCGCCGGGGATCGGTACGCCCTCGTGGATGAGCACACCGTCCATGTCGGTGAGCCACGACTCGATGGGCTTGCGGTCTGCCATGTGCGGGGTCTCCTGCCGTACGCGGTCCAGCGTGCGACCCAGCCTAGACAGTGACGGGATCTTGCGGAACGGGCCGCCGGTCCCGTCCCGACAGGCGGGACGGGGAGCCGGTGTCCCGCCTGACCTGGACGGCGGCTCAGGACCGTCTGCGGGCGAGGAGCAGTGCCGCCGCGCCCGCGGCGATCAGGCCGGCGGCGCAGGCCGCGGCGATCCGGACGCCGGTGCCGGTGCGGGCCAGTTCCTCGGCGAACGGGAACCGGTCCTGCCGGGGCGGGACGGAGGCGTCGGCGTCGGGGCGCGGCTGGGTGCCGGGCCCGTCGCCCTGGATGCGGAAGCGGTAGTCGTTGGACTGCCCGACCCAGTCGCCGTCGTCGTCGTGCCGCTGTACGACGGCGGCGTTGGCGGTCACGTCGTTGGGCGCGGCGTCCGAGGTGACCGCGAGCCGGACCTTCACGCTGACGGTCCGGCCCGGCCCGACGGTGAACCCGCCGAAGCGGTCCGCCTCGTCGGTGAACGCCCCGACGAGTTCGTCCTCCCCGGTCTTCTCGAACCGCACGGGATGGGCACGGGTGCGTCCCTCCTCGAAGAACTCCAGCCGGGGCTGGGAGGGCTGGAGGGCCCGCCGGTCGTCGACGAGCACGACGACGGGATGGATGGCGGAGCAGGTCCGGTCGGTGGTGTTGGTCAGGTCGAGGTACCAGGTCCCGAACCCGCCCCCGGCCGTGTAGCTGTCCGGCCCGCCGCGCAGGCGGGTGGTGAGGGGGAAGGTGTGGTCGTCGGGCGCGGCACAGGCGGGCGCGGGGTCCTCGGCGTACGCCGGGGGTGCACCCATGAACAGGACGGCGGCGGCTGCCGCCGCCGGGCCGAGGCGAGCGGGCGTGCAGAGTCGCATGATGACGTGACATTGCCGATCGGCGGCGGGGGGAAGTCGGCGGGGCCGGGAAGCAGCCCGAACGGCGGTGCGGAACCGCCCGGTCGGCGGACAGGACCGGGGCGCCCCTACCCGTCTCCCCGTCCGAACACCGGCCCCAGCACCAGCTGGGCCGCCCCGGCCGCAACGGCCCGTCCGCCTCCCGGCGCGAGCCGTACCGGCACGGCGTCCTGGCCCGTCCTCCGGGCCCGTTCCGCCAGGACCGCCCCGACCCCGCGGACGAAGGGCTCGGGTGCCGCGGTCACCGTGCGGCCGCCCAGCAGGACCACGTCGATGTCGAGCAGGCTCACCAGGTTCGCCGCTCCGGTCCCGAGGACCCGTGCCGCCTCGTCCAGGTCGCCGCGCGCCACCGCGTCGAGGCACAGGGCCTCCACGCAGCCGCGGTCACCGCAGGTGCACGGCGGGCCGTCCAGCTGGATCACCTGGTGGCCGAACTCCCCGGCCCCGGTCCTGGCCCCGCGGTGCACGCTGCCGCCGATCACCAGCCCGGCCCCCAGACCCGTGCCGAGATGCAGGTAGGCGAAGGAACCGCCCTCGCCGCCGACGGCCAGGCCCAGGGCCGCGGCGTTGGTGTCCTTGTCGACCACGACCGGCACACCGAGCCGTCCGGCCAGTGCCTCCCGCAGGGGGAAGCCGTCCCACTCGGGGAAGCCCGTCACGCGGTGCAGCACGCCCCGCTCATGGTCGAGCGGCCCGGGCAGCACGACCCCGGCCCCGAGCAGGGCCATCTCCCTCGTGTCCGGCAGCACCCCGCCCTCCCGGGCCGGCAGCGTCTCACCCGTCCTGCGGCTGGTCCCGGGGCCCTCGCCCCCGCCCGCCCTCTCGGCCGCGACCGTGCCGCCCCCGCCCGGCGACGCCGCGTCCGACGCGCCCGGCGCGCCCGGCGCGCCCGACAGCGGTACGTCCGGCCTGTCGGCCCGGCTCGGCGCCGGCGCATCCGGCGCGCCCGGCAGGAGCACGTCCGCCCTGCCGGCCTGGTTCGGCAGCGGCACGTCCGACTCGCTCGATGACACGCCGGCCCTGCCGGCCCCACTCGACGGCGCCGCGTCCGCCGGCACCGTCCCGGGCCCGTCTGACCGCACGGCCCCCGCCCCGCCCGGCAGCACCGAGCCCACCGCCTCGGTCACCGCCCCCAGCACCGCCTCCGCCCCGGCCCCCAGATCCAGTTCCGTGCGCCGCTCACCGACCACGGTTCCCCGGAGATCCACGAGCACGACCCGCAGTTCGTCCCGGTCCAGGTGGACCCCGACCGCGTGCCCGGCCTCCGGGACCAGGCGCAGTACCGTCCGCGGCTTGCCCCCGGTCGACGCCCGCCGCCCTGCCTCCGCCGCGAGCCCTTCCTCCCGCAGCCGCGTCGTGATCTTGCTGACGGCCTGTGGGGTGAGCCCCGTCCGCTCGGCCAGTTCCAGCCGGCTGATGCCCTCGGTTCCGGCCGCCCGCAGCAGGTCCAGCACCAGCGCGGTGTTGTGGCTGCGCAGGGCGAGCAGGTTCGCCCCGGCCCCCTGCCCCGCCCCGCCGGCGGCCGCCCCCACGGCCCCGCGCATGCCGCTGGCCGCGACCCCGCTTCCCGCAACCCCGCTCGCCGCAGTCCCGTGCGGCGCGACCCCGCTCGCCGCAGCCCGGTGCCTCGCAGCACTGTGCGTCGCACCCCCGCTCGCCGCGGCCCGGCCCGCCGCGGCCGTGTCCGCCGCTCCGGCCCCCGCCGCTCCCGCCGCCACCCCGTCGTTCGCCCTGTTCACTCCCCCATTGTCCCCGGCGCTTGCACTTTGGCAACAGCGTTGCGAAAGTGGACGGCATGACTGGCACACCCCTCGGAACCCCGCCCGGCGCAGCCCCCGGCTCGGCCCTGCGCGTCGGCCTCGTCGGCTACGGCCTCGCCGGCTCCGTCTTCCACGCCCCGCTGATCGCCGCCACCGAGGGCCTCGTCCTCGACACGGTGGTCACCTCGAACCCCGAGCGGCAGCAGCAGGCCCGCGCCGAGTTCCCGGACGTCCGCCTCGCCGCCTCGCCGGACGAGCTGTTCGCGCGGGCCGCCGAGCTGGACCTCATCGTCGTCGCGTCGCCGAACAAGACGCACGTGCCGCTCGCCACCACCGCCCTGGAGGCCGGCCTGCCGGTCGTGGTCGACAAGCCCGTCGCGGGCACGGCCGCCGAGGCCCGGGCGCTCGCCGCCCTCGCCGAGGAGCGCGGCCTGCTCCTGTCCGTCTTCCAGAACCGCCGCTGGGACAACGACTTCCTCACCCTGCGCAAGCTCTTGACGGAGGGCGAGCTGGGCGACGTCTGGCGGTTCGAGTCCCGCTTCGAGCGCTGGCGGCCGAAGCCGAAGGGCGGCTGGCGCGAGTCCGGCGACCCGGCGGAGATCGGAGGCCTCCTCTACGACCTCGGCAGCCATGTCGTCGACCAGGCCCTGGTCCTGTTCGGCCCGGCGACCGCCGTGTACGCGGAGACGGACGTCCGCCGCCCGGGCGCGGAGACGGACGACGACACGTTCATCGCGCTCACGCACGCGAGCGGCGTCCGCTCCCACCTCTACGTGTCCGCGACGACCGCCCAGCTCGGCCCCCGCTTCCGCGTCCTGGGTTCGCGGGCGGGCTACGTCAAGTACGGCCTCGACCCCCAGGAGGCGGCCCTGCGCGAGGGGCGGCGCCCCGGCGCGGACTGGGGTGTGGAGCCCGAGTCTCTGTGGGGGCGGGTGGGCTCCGGCGAGTCCCCGGTGACCGGCGGCGGCCGGACCGAACCGACCCTCCCGGGCGACTACCCCGCTTACTATGCGGCCGTGGCGCAGGCCCTGCTGGCGGGCGCCCCGAACCCGGTGACCGCGCTGGAGGCGGCCGCCGCCCTGGACGTACTGGAGGCGGCCCGTCGTTCGGCCCGCGAGAAGACGGTGGTGACGCTGTGACGCACAAGAACCCGCACGGTTCCTCGCACAACCAGGAGCTCACCCCGAAGTTCCATCCGGAACTCACCCCGAGCCTGGAAGAGCTGGAGAAGGAGGAACGCCGCCTGGTGTTCCGCCGGTTCACCCACGACGACGCCTGGGAGCTCGGCTCGCTCCTCGTGGAGCTGGCGCGGGAGCGGCAGGCGCCGGTCGCCATCGACATCCACCGCGCGGGCCAGCAGCTCTTCCACGCCGCGCTGCCCGGCTCGACCCCCGACAACGACGCCTGGATCGCCCGCAAGCGCCGGGTGGTCGAGCGTTACGGCTCGGCGTCCTACCTGGTCGGCGCCCGCTTCCGTGCCAAGGGCACCACGTTCGAGGAGTCCTCGCGCCTCGACCCGGACACCTACGCGGCGCACGGCGGTTCGTTCCCCATCACCGTGGAGGGCGTGGGTGTGGTCGGCGCGGTGACGGTGTCGGGCCTGCCGCAGTTGCAGGACCACCGGCTCGTGGTGGAGGCCCTGGAGCAGTTCCTCGGCCGCTAGGACCTGCCGCCGGGTGGTGCCGGAATCATCACCGGGTCCCTCCGGTTGCCCTTGCGTCAGCGTGATCGAGCAAGGCACCACCGGAGGGACCTGAACGGATGAGCACTCAGGTGAAGGAAGCGGTCGGCAGGTACGGGATCTGGAGCGTGGGGCTGCGCTCGGAGGACCCGGACCGCCGCGGTGAACGGGCCGAGGCCGCCGCCGAACTGGAGGAACTGGGCTACGGCGCCGTCTGGCTGGGCGGCAACAGCTCCGCCGCCCACGCCGCCCCGCTGGTCGAGGCGACCTCCGGGCTCACCGTCGGCACCAGCATCCAGAGCATCTGGCAGCACGAACCGGACGCCGCCGGCCGGGCCTTCGCGGAGCTGGAGGCGGCCCGGCCCGGGCGCTTCCTGCTGGGACTCGGCGTGAGCCACGCCAAGCGGGTGGAGCAGTACGCCCGCCCCTACTCGGCGCTGGTCGCCCACCTGGACGGACTGGACGCCGCCGGAGTCCCGGCGCAGCGGCGCCTGCTCGCCGCCCTCGGCCCGAAGTCGCTGCGGCTGGCCCGCGACCGGGCGGCGGGCTCGATCCCGTACCTGGTCACGCCCGAACACACCGCGCACGCCCGCGAGATCCTGGGCGAGGAGCCGCTGCTCGCCCCGGAGCTGGGCGTGGTCCCGGAGACGGACCCGGACCGGGCCCGCGCCCGGGCGCGGGAGTTCCTCGAGCTCTACCTTCCCCTGCCCAACTACACCAACAACTTCCTCCGCCACGGCTTCACGGAGGAAGACCTGAAGGACGGCGGCAGCGACCGCCTGGTGGACGCCCTGTTCGCCTGGGGTGACGACGAGGCGATCCGCCGGAAGATCGACGGCTTCCTCGACGCGGGCGCGGACCACGTGGCCCTGCAGGTGGTGAACGGGGAGCCGCGCGACGCGCTCCCCCGGAAGGCCTGGCGCGACCTGGCGGCCCTGCTGGGCTGACCTGGCGGGGGCGCGCCCCAGGGGCGCGGGGAACTGCGCGGCAAGCCACCCTCCGGCCGCAGCCGAACCACGACCGCGGCCCCCGGCTCTCCCCAGTTCCCCGGCTCTCCCAGCGGAGCGCTACGCGTCCTTGAACTCCTGCCGCTGCCGCCCCAGCCCGTCGATCTCCAGCTCCACGACGTCCCCGGCCCGCAGGAACGGCTTGGGCTCGGGCGCGCCCAGCGCCACCCCCGCCGGCGTCCCGGTGTTGATCACGTCGCCCGGGTACAGCGTCATGAACCGGCTGAGGTACCGCACGACCTCCCCCACGGGAAAGATCTGCTCGGCCGTCGTCCCGTCCTGCTTCAGCTCGCCGTTGACCCACAGCCGCAGGGACAGGGCCTGCGGGTCGGGCACCTCGTCCGCCGTCACCAGCCACGGTCCGAGCGGGTTGAACGTCTCGCAGTTCTTGCCCTTGTCCCAGGTGCCGCCCCGCTCGATCTGGAACTCCCGCTCGGACACGTCGTGCGCCACGGCGTACCCGGCGACGTGGGCCAGCCCCTCCTCCGCCGACTCCAGGTACCGGGCCGTCCGCCCGATGACGACGGCCAGCTCGACCTCCCAGTCAGTCTTGCGGGAGCCGCGCGGCACCAGGACGGTGTCGTGCGGCCCGACGACGGTGTCGGGCGCCTTCATGAACACCACGGGCTCGGCGGGCGGCTCGGCTCCGGTCTCGCGCGCGTGGTCGTGGTAGTTCAGCCCGATGCAGACGATCTTGCCGATCCGCCCGAGGGGCGGCCCGACGCGCAGCCCGGTGGCGTCCAGCACGGGCAGCTCCCCCGCGTCGGCGGCGGCCCGGACGCGGCCGAGCGCCTCCTCGTCGGCGAGCAGCGCGCCGTCGACGTCCGCGACGACGCCGGACAGGTCCCGCAGGGTCCCCTCGGCGTCGAGCAGCGCGGGGCGCTCCGCCCCCGCCGTACCGACTCGCAGCAGCTTCATGATCAGTCTCCCTCGATCGCGGGCGCCCGCCGATGCGCGCGACCCGGGTGCGGCGGGGCAGCCATCGGAGGACTGGTCGATCGTCCAAGCTCGGTGTTCGCTCCGCAATACCCCGTTCACGTACTGGACCGCCGCCCCGGGCGGTCAGCGGTACAGCACGGCCCGCTCGACGGTGCTCCAGGCCGTGCTGGTCACCACGTACAGGGCGGCGGCCAGCGGCACGACGGCCACGGTGACGAGCGTGAAGAAGGACAGGAACGGCATCACCCGGGTCACCGCCCCCAGCCCCGGCACCTGCTCCCCCTGGCCGGCCGGGAGGACCGGGTTCGCGGCCGTCATGCGCTTGCTGAGGCGGTAGCTGAACGCGGCGACGACGGCGACGACGGCGAACAGCCCGGCGTACACCAGCCCCGCCCCGCCGAGGATCCCGCCCTGGAGCGCGTCCGCCCACCGTCCGCCCAGCGGCGCGGCGAACAGCGCGTGGCCGAGCAGCTCGTTGGCCCGCCCGCCGATCGTGTCGCTGGAGAACAGGTGGTACAGCAGGAAGAACGCGGGCACCTGGAGCAGCCCGGGCAGGCAGCCGGCCAGCGGCGACACCTTCTCCCGGGCGTGCAGTTCCAGCACGGCCCGCTGGAGCCTCTCGGGGTCCTTCCCGTGCTTCCCGCGCAGTTCGGCGATCTTGGGCTGCAGCGCGGTGCGGGCCTTCTGACCGCGCGCGGCGGCCCGGGACAGGGGGTGGACGAGGAGTCGTACGAGTGCGGTGAACAGGACGATCGCGGCGGCGGCAGCGGACGTGCCGAACAGCGGCTGGAGCAGGTCGGCGAGTCGCTCGACCAGGGTGGCGAAGACGGACATGGGTGAGCCCTCCGGGGGTCTCGTCGTGCCGGACGGAGACAAGCGGCATGACGACCCGCGCGGGGTCACCGAGGTGCTGGTGAGGCCCTACGCGATGGTCGCCCGGAGGGCGTGACCGGGTGCGCGGGGACGGGTGCGCCCCCGGGCGTCGGGATCGCGCTGGGGCAGGAAGGCCGTACGGCGGTCACGGTCACGGATGGCCGTACGGACCCGGGTCCGCGGCACGGCGGGAGCGCAGCGCGCGGCGGCGACGGCGCACAGCGTGAGGGCGGCCGAGGCCGCGGCGGTCGCGGCGAGGGCGACGGTGGCGGAGAGGCCGCCCCCGTCGAGCAGCACCACCTGGACGATCAGGAGGAGCAGCGCGAGAGCGGGACGCAGGCTGGTCCCACCGCGGTTCACCGGCTGCCCCCTCCCTCGTACACGTGTGTGTCCTGCTCTCGGTTATACAGGATCGCGCTCCCGCACGGACCGGGCACTTCATAAACGGGTTTGAGAAACCCCCGTCAGAACTCTCGACAACCCTCCCGCCACGCCCGATGCTTCTCGATGCCATCACCCCGTTGCCATGCACGGGACAAGAACGAGCCGCCCTGAAGACCCCCGAGCCCGAATTCCGTGACGGAGGAGCCGTGATCCGACGCAGATCCCTGCTGGCCGCAGCAGGCGGTACGTTCCTCGGCAGCGCCCTGGCGACGGGCACCGCGCACGCGGACGCCACGATCGCCGTCAACCCGTCGACGACGTACGGCACCTGGGAGGGCTGGGGCACCTCCCTGGCCTGGTGGGCCAACGTCTTCGGCGCCCGGGACGACTTCGCCGACCTGTTCTTCACCACCAAGTCGGTGACGTACGACGGCAGGTCGCTGCCCGGCCTCGGCCTGAACATCGCCCGCTACAACCTCGGCGCGTGCAGCTGGAACAGCGTCGGCGGCGAGACCATGGTGAAGTCGCCCAACATCCCCGGCTTCAAGCAGATCGAGGGCTTCTGGCAGGACTGGAACAACGAGGACCCCACCTCCTCGGCCTGGAAGTGGACGGCGGACGCGAACCAGCGCGCCATGCTGGTCAAGGCGGTCCAACGGGGCGCTGTCACCGAGCTGTTCGCCAACTCCCCGATGTGGTGGATGTGCAGCAACCACAACCCCTCGGGCGCGGCCGGCGGCGGCAACAACCTCCAGACCTGGAACTACCGCCAGCACGCCTCCCACCTGGCGGCGACGGCGCTGTACGCGAAGTCGAACTGGGGCGTGAACTTCGCGACGGTCGACCCGTTCAACGAACCGGCCTCCACCTGGTGGACCGCGACCGGCACCCAGGAGGGCTGCCACATGGACCCCGCCGTCCAGGCCGCCGTCCTGCCCCACCTGCGCAGCGAGCTGGACAAGCGCGGCCTCACGGGCGTGCGCATCGCCGCCTCGGACGAGACGAACTACGACACGGCCCGCTCCACCTGGGCCTCCTTCGGCTCCTCCACCAAGGCCCTGGTCTCCCAGGTCAACGTGCACGGCTACCAGGGTTCGGGTGGCCGCCGCGACCTCCTCTACACGGACGTGGTGACGACGTCTGGCAAGAAGCTGTGGAACTCCGAGACCGGCGACAGCGACGGCACCGGCCTGACCATGGCGTCCAACCTCTGCTACGACTTCCGCTGGCTGCACCCCACCGCCTGGTGCTACTGGCAGGTCATGGACCCGTCGGCGGGCTGGGCGATGATCGCCTACGACGCGAACACGCTCCAGCCGACCACCGTCCAGACCAAGCACTACGTCCTGGCCCAGTTCAGCCGCCACATCCGCCCCGGCATGACCATCCTGGACACGGGAGCGGGCAACGCGGTGGCGGCGTACGACGCGCAGTCCCGCCGCCTGGTCCTGGTGGCCGTCAACACGGCCACGACAGCCCAGACCCTCACCTTCGACCTCTCCCGCTTCACGACGGTGACGGGCGGCTCCGGCGGCCTGGTCCCCCGCTGGAACACGGTGACGACGGGAGGCGGCGACCTCTACACCCCGCGCTCGGACATCCGCCTGTCCGGCAAGTCGGTCAGCGTCCCCTTCGCCGCGCAATCGGTGCAGACGCTCCACGTCGAGGGCGTGACGCCGTAACCGGACCCGGCCGGCGGTCCGGGGCGAACGGTGGTCCGGGGCGAACGGTGGAGCCCCGGTGACGAGCGTGCGCGCTGACGCGGCCTGGCCTGCGCATCTCTCACGCTCGTCACCTCCCGGCAGTACGGTGTCCCCCATGCGCCCCGACACGCCTGCCGAAAACGTCGACCACACCGCCGAGGCGGCACGCCTGGAGCGGACCGCCGGCCTGTACCCCGAGGACGCGGAGGCCCTGCTGCTGCGGGCAGCGGCCCACCTCGAACTCGCCGGCGACCGCCCCACCGCGACCAAGCTCTACGACCGCCTCCTGTCCTCCCCCGAGGCCCTCGACCATCCCCACCTGGTACGGGCGCTCAAGGCCTCGAACCTCTGGGAGTACGGCCACGAGGCCGAGGCCAGGGCGATCATCGACGGCGTCCGGACGGCGGCCCCGCGGGACCCGGCCCCCTGGGTGATCGTGGCGGAGGCCCTGGAGTCGCACGACGAGCTGGAAGCGGCGCACGACACCTTCACGGAGGCCGTGCGCCTGCTCCTGACGGACGTGCCGCGGCCCCCGCAGCCGACCCACCCCCTGCTCTTCGGCCGCCACCGGGTGCGCCGCATGCTGGGCCGCTCCCACGACGAGTGGGACGCCCTGGCCGACACGGTCCACTCCCTGCCGGTCTCTCTGGACGAACTTCACGACCCCAAGCGCGTGTGGTCCCTCGGCTCGGAGAACCCGGCGGAACTGGAGGCCGAGATCCTCCGCCTCCGCGCGGAACTCGGCGCCTACCGGGAGGCCCTCTCCCGCCCGTTCCCGGTGGCGATGCTCCACTGGCCCGCGACGGAACTGACGGAGCTGCTCCAGGCGTATCCGTCCCTGGCCGAGGAGTACCCCTCCCACGAGGAACACCTCGCGTCGATAGAGCGCGCCCTGCGCGAACTCGCCGCCTCCGGCACCCCCAACCTCGGCATCGTCACCGGCACGGTCCCGTCCTACGAGGCCTTCGCGGCATCGGAGGGCTCCTCCCCGGGCGACCCGACGCTCCTCCCCCAGTACGCCACGACCCTGGCGGCCCGGGGCCGCGCGGTGGCGTGGCCCCCGCAGGAGGGGGCGGGGTGCTGGTGCGGGTCGGGGCGGGGGTATGGGGAGTGCCATGGGGGTGTTGCCTGACTTGGCCGCCGGCGGGCCACAACGACCACCGGCAGAATGCCGCTGAACCGCCCCGGCGTGCGCGGCGACGCTGACGCGCCCGCACCGCCGGGCGGCCGGTCAGCGCACCTCGGCGCTGCGAGCCCGTGCCCCCGCTTCCCCGGGCCGCCCGCTCGCTTCTCTCCCTTGCTGGAGCGGTCCGGGTCAAGGGTGGCCCGCAGGGCCATCGGCGCAGCCGACGCGGAACGGAGCGCAGCGGAGTGAAGCGCCCTTGGGGCGGGGCGCGGAGGCACGACACTGGCCGGGAAGCGGGCGGCCTAGCGGCGCTGGTGAACTCTGCTCGACGGCGGACTACCCTCTGCCGTATGTCCGAAGGTTCCGCATGGAAAGCGCCCGCTGGTTCATGGGCCTCGTCCGCGGCTCGCCGCAGGAACATGCAGGCTATCCGCAGCCGTGACACACAGCCCGAGAGGCTGCTGCGGCGGCTGGTGCACGCCCGGGGCCTGCGGTACCGCGTTGCCGCCCGCCCCCTTCCGGATCTTCGGCGTACAGCAGACATGGTCTTCCGTCCAGTCAAGGTGGCAGTCTTCATCGATGGCTGTTACTGGCACGGATGCCCCGAGCACTACATCCCGCCGAAAACTAACTCGGGCTACTGGTCAGAGAAGGTTGTGAGCAATGTGACGCGCGATCGTGACACTGACCGGCGTCTTGAGGAAGCAGGGTGGCTCGTCCTCCGCTTCTGGGAGCACGAGCCAGCGGAAGAATGCGCACTCGCCGTCTGCAAGGCAGTGACGGCTCGCCGAGCGGAGCAGGGCAGGGCATCGCGCTAATGCAGCGCGTCATGCCACTGACCTCGCCCGGGTCCGTTGCACTGTGCCAAGGCTGCGACATCGTGGCCGACGGCGCGACTGCTCCGCTGCACATCGGTGCCGAGTCTGTCCTGAAGCGATTACCGGGGAGCTGAACCGGAGACGTTCCCACTCTTGCACGCCATGGTGCGCAGGGCCGGCCTAGGAGGCAAAGCCCTTCCGTAGCACAACGGGTGCGGCTTCGTTGAGCATCGGCATGACGCTCGGGATGCCTGGTACCGGTACTTCCGGGGGTATGTCGAGTCTGCACGACTGCCACCGCCCCCGGGGACTGCGATCCGAGGGAACGTGGTCCACTATCCAGCGCTTCGGCACCGCCGCCACGGCCGCGAGCTGCAGATCAGCCGTGAGACGGACCGTGACGAGTTCCCAGTCTGCGTCACGCATCATAGTCTCGTATTCGTTGCGTGAGATATAAACGGTAAGCCGCCCTTTGCGAAGCGTTGTCTTCACTTCCAGATGTGCAGAGTGCTGGCGTGTATCCACAAAAATGTCGTATCCGTAACCGTCGGACCAAGCCGCGACATGCTCCACTCGGCCCTTTGCTGATTTAGACAGCAACTCGACAAGCGCGAGTTCGCCAGCGGTACCGATCCGGGAGCGCTCCTCGGAGTCCACTTTGCCCCAGACGGTACTTACCTGTGCGAAGGCCTCCTCTTGGGTGAGGCCGAGAGCTTCTGCCGCACGCAAGGCGTCTTCGGGAAGTTCATCTGGCCTGCGGATAAGCAGGTCAGCATCGCGAAACCAAGGTACTTGGCTGTTTGCCATCGCAGCGCCAAATACTCTGCAGGGCAACGGGACCTTACTATCCAGCTCATCCAGAAGCCCGACATCTCCAATCCAAGCGTACGCGGCGTCGTACTGAGTTGGTGTGATGTCGCTGTAATCACTGTGCGTGGTGAACAGTGCGCGCACCCTGGAGACCCCGCTCGCCGGAAGCCTCTCCAGCCAGCGCACCGCCGCGCGCAGCACCGGGTCAGGCGGCACGGGCACGGAGATGACCCATCAGCGCTTGGAGGTCCCGGTGATCCAGACCGCCGCCGACAGCCGGTTCCTCGTCGAGGTCCCCCAGTTGCTGTACTGCAGGATCATCGAGAATGCCACCCATGAACTGCAGCTTATCGCTGAGCCGTTGATCAACGATTTCGTCGATCGTACCCTCAGACGCCAGAACGGTAACCCGGGTCTCCGTCCCTGGAGGAAGACCAAGACGGTGAATACGATCAAGACTCTGAAGGAAGCGGCCAGCGGCGAAGTCACGGTCGACATACACAGCGTCGTGGCAGTGATGATGCAGACTGATGCCCTCACCGAGCGTCCCTGGATTGGACAGGAGGACCATGCAATCAGGGTCATACCGGAACCGCTCGATCGCCGCCTCACGGTCGGTATCAGGCATGGAGCCGTACACCAGGGCTGGTGAAAACTCGCCAAGCATTCGCTCAAGGGTGCTGAGGCTCCGGACGAACGTCGACCAGACAAGCGTCTTGCGCCCCTCAGCCGCGTTCCGCCCGACGATCGCGAGGACCTCACGGTACTTCGGCGACATCTCGTAACTCGGAAGATCACGCATCAGCTCGAAGAGCGGTGTGCCCTCAGGCACAGAGAGCGGAGGAACCTGGTAGGAAAGCGGCTCATGACGCGTGGTACCTACAGCAAGAAGCGCAGGGCTAGTTGCCGCCATAAGCATGTAGACAATGACTTTACCCAGAGCCAGGAAGTCGTTCTCTGAACCTGCAGCACGGGCGGAGAACCGCCCAATGAGTGCCTCATATACCTCACGATGGAGTGGCGGCATCGGCACGGGGGTCAGGCGCGTGGCGACCGGAGGCAATCCCAGTTCCGCCTTTGTGGTGCGAGTGAACAGTGGCCGGAGAACTCGGCTCGCCCGTGCGAGATCGCCACCCGCTACGGCCTGGATTACCTTCTGCCGTCCGTGACCTGGCCACACGAAACCGAAAAGATTCTCGAGGTCCTTAACCCCGTTTGGGGCAGGAGTCCCGGTCAGGATCAAGCGATGCCTGCTCCGAGGGCCGAGTGCAAGACACGCTGAACCATCCGTCCCGTCCGCTCCGCGCTTCATTCTGTGGGCTTCATCAAGCAGCAGCATTGACGGCCTCGCAGCCAGCCATTGACCCAGCTTATTCACGACTCCATCCTGGCGCAGCCGTTCATAGTTGACGATGAGCGCGTCTGCCGCCGGATCGGAATCCTTTGAGAAGACATCCATCCTCAGGGGCTCAGCCAGGCACTCCTCATTCTCGTACTTCCACGACTCATAGCAGGACTTGGGTCCAATGATGAGAAGTCGTTCTATGCCGTTTCTGCGCTTAAGAGCATGAAAAACCGCAAGGCCGACGCGAGTCTTTCCAGCTCCAGGTACCGAGAAGTTCGCTCCGTGGCGCAGAGACAAAAGTTTCGCGATGTCCCGCCGCTGAAACTCGGTGAGACCCGCCTTCCACTTTGCGCCGAGCAGGTCACCAACTTCCTCAGGACTGATCTCTCCGTCAGAACCAGCTGCAGGATCTAGGCGCCTGGCAACAGTCTGTGCATCGGCCGCGGAATCTCTGGCAAGGGCCGCGAGCTGCGGATCCCAAACAACGCTTCCAGGTTCCGGCCATGCAGCGAGGGCAACCAGGTTCGTCAGAAGGTCGTCGATCTCGACCTCCAGCGTCCCTGGAGAACGCTGCACACTGCTTTGGAAACGAAGTGCGAGGCGTCGCAGCTCGCCTTCGAAGGCCGCTCCGGCCCGGAACCTTGCGCGCGTCACACCATCGCTGAAGCCGATCTCCAGGCTGGGGCCGGACGACTGTCCAGGCATCAGCTCTCCCGCGTGGCGTCGAGCAGCCAGGCCACCCCGTCTCCAGGGGAGGAGAACGTGCGTCCTGCTTGCTTAGCAAGCCGGGCGAGACTCGCTTTCAGGGTGAGCAAAGCATCGTCGAAGGCATCCTCATCAAGCGCGCGCTTGGCCCGCGCTTCGGCGAACTCCGCCGAACATTGGTTGACGTAGTCTGCGGCATCAGTGAGGCGTGCTGGAACAGCGACCTGGCGCTTCAGCAACTCGGCGTTCGCACCTGCCATCTTCACGGCTACATCGAACGTCTTCCGCGCAGACTTGATCAACCCATCGGCCCGGGTCACTGCGGCTGCGCCGAGCTTATCGCCGGCCTGTGAGGCGGCCTTCGCCTGGAGCAGGGCATCCGTAAGTGCGCGAGTAGTCTTTACCGCTGCCGTGGCATCCGGGATCGCCACACCTTCGAGTCCGGGGATCGACACAGCAGCGGACTCCTGCGCAGCAGGCCGCAGTTCGTCAGGCAGGCGCTCGTCAAGGTAGCGGCTGTGGAAGTCAGCTTCGGCCAGGCGCACAGTCGTCTTCGCGTAGTTCAGCACCACCATGGCGAGACGTGATTCCTTCAGCTGCTCGGCAGCATCGGGGTCAGTCTTGGCGAGCTTGGTGTAGTCGCGGTGGAGTTCGCGGAGCTTCTCCTGATGGTCCTCGAAGTCAACTAGCCGCAGAGCCGCACCGCTGCCTGTGCGGCTTCGCTCGATCGCGTCGTTGATCAGCTGATAGACCCAGCGGTCCTGCTGAAGGGTGGTCCGCTTGATGTTGAAATCCCGGGCTACGTCTTCCTCTCGGCGGCCATCCGCCAACTCGTCTTCAATCGCGATGAGCCTGTTGATGTACGAGTACTCACGACGTTTGTCGCGACGGAGCTGAAGAGCGAGCTCGACGTTGTTAATGTCCCGTCGGGATGTATCCGCCGGGAGAACACCGACCCGAATATCCCTGATACCGAGATCCCTCAAAGCGGCACAGCGTGTGTTCCCATCGACGAGGATGCCATCCGGGCTGATGATGCCCGGCTCGCGCTGACCCACGTCATCGAGCTCATCCTGCAACGCTAGATAATCAGGGTCCGTCTGGTTGGGGTTCGAAGGCCGACAGCGCAGCAGGTCGCGCAGATACGTTTGCCCGGCCTCACTCCACGGCTCCTCCTCCAGCACGCGGTTGCGCTCGGGGTCGAGGGTGCGTTGTGCGCGGATGCGGTGAGTGTCGGGATTGAAGTAGAGCATGTCGACCGGCATCGAGATCACATGCAGGTGCTTCTGCTCACCGCGCCACTCCACGGTGACCTTCGCACCGTCCTCGACCATGGCTTGTTTCAGTCGCTCGTCCACCAGCGAGCGAATCTTCTCACCCTCGGGTGGAACACCGAACTTCACTGCCATGACCAGAAGCCTCCCCACACAGAGCCAGCGTGCCCCAGCATTATCGCAGGCATCGCTGACAGGAGGCATGCCGATGATCCACAATCAGCATCCTGACGCCATGGAGAACGGAGCACAAAGTGACGCTTCCCGCTTGGAACGACCCTGAGCTCAAGGCCGGAACCATGGTCCGGGGGGCACTCTGGCTCGTCCAGGTGGTCGGCGAAGGAAACACGTTCACCAAGGAGCAGATCCGGGAGGCGTTCCCTGGCATCGCGCAAGCGGACCGGCGCATACGAGATCTCCGCGACTACGGATGGGTCATGCTGACCAACACGGAGGACGCGACCCTTACCGCTGAGGACCAGCGCTTCGTGAAGAGCGGGGTCCCAGTCTGGGACCCCGTCGCCCGGCGCGCAGCCACACTGCGGAAGCCGGTCTCCAGTAAGGAACGGCAGGCCATCCTTGCCCGAGATCACTACATGTGCACTATCTGCGGGGTATCAGGAGGAGAGTCCTATTACGACGACTCGAACCAGACCGCGGTGCTCTCCGTTGTCCGGCGACAGGCAGTCCTGCTCGACGGCAGCGAGGAAGCTCTCCTGGTGACGGAGTGCAAGCGGTGCCGCTCCGGCTTCGATGGGGACACTGCACGCGTAGATGACGCATTGGCCGAGATCAAGTGCCTTGAGCCCGGAGACCGACGTCGTCTGCTTCGCTGGATGGAGCGAGGGCGCCGGGGTACCACGCCGTTGGACCGGGCCTGGAACACTTACCGGAGACTGCCGGCCGAGGCCCGGGGTGAGCTGCGGTCAGCTATACAGGACTAATAGCCTTCGGCACCGCGCCCCACGGCGAGACCCACGGCTAAGAGGAGCCGCAGGGAGCCGTAGACTTCACGAGCCCGTCCGCCTTACCGTGCCGACCACCCATCTGCGGCTATGGTGCTGGTCCACACGGAGTCGGACAGACTTGTCATATCTGCGGGATGGTGCACTGACCATCCCCACTTGCGCTGGCCCGTTCAGCGCATGCGGAAGGAGATCGCGATGTCGGCGGCGGAGCACAAGCAGACACTCGAAGTCGTCGAGATCTGCGCCGGCGCCGGCGGGCAGTCCTTCGGACTCCACCGTGCCGGGTTCACTCACCGGCTTGCCATTGAGCTGGACGTCCATGCGGCCCATACGCTGGAGCAGAACCTTCGCCGCCTGCTCAAGGAGGACGGCACCGAGGCACCAGAGGACCTGGTGAGAGTTGGTGACGTAGCGGATCCAGACGTCTGGGACCCAGATGCCTTCGAGAAGGGCGAAATCGCCCTTCTGGCAGGCGGCGTTCCCTGCCCGCCCTTCAGCATCGCGGGTAAGCAACTAGGCTCAAGCGACGAGCGTGATCTCTTCGCCTGGGCTATCGAGTTGTGCGGCCGGATGCGCCCCAAGGCTCTTCTGCTGGAAAACGTACGCGGGCTTAGCGCGAATCGATTCTCTGGATACAGGCAAGCCGTTCTCGACAAACTGCACGACTTCGGCTACATCGCATTCTGGAAGCTTCTCAACGCTTCTGACTTCGGCGTCCCGCAGTTGCGGCCTCGTTTTGTTCTCGTTGCCCTTCAGCCCGAGTACGCGAAGTACTTCAGGTGGCCCGAGGGGCGTCCGGGGGACGCCCCTACAGTGGGTGAGATTCTCGATGATCTCATGCGTGAGAACGGCTGGAGCGACGAGGAAGTTGACGCCTGGGTGGCAAAGGCGAACAAGATTGCTCCGACTATCGTTGGCGGCTCCAAAAAGCACGGTGGAGCCGATCTAGGCCCGACCCGGGCGAAGAAGGCTTGGGCAGAGCTGGGTGTTGACGCCATGGGCGTTGCCAACCACGCGCCGAGGCCCGACTTCACACCTACGAAGGGCGCCCCGGGCCCGAAACTGACAACCAAAATGGTCGCCAGACTGCAGGGCTGGCACGGAGAGTTCGCGGACTGGGACTTCCTGGGCCTCAAGACTTCGGTTTACCGACAAATCGGCAACGCCTTCCCACCGCCCGTCGCGAAGGCTCTCGGCGAGGCGATCAGGGATGCCCTTCTGCAGAAAGGTGAACCGATTGCTCTCGTGGAAACCTCCAGCACGATTCACGACCCGGTGTACCGGCTTCTGCGGCAACAGTCTCGGCCTCTGACTGCCGAGCAAATCATCACGAAACTTGCCAGGACAGGTGTGTTCATGGACCAGCCTGAGGTAGAGCGACGCCTCAACCACCTGAGCCACGACTTCGACCTGCAGAAGACGGAACGCAAATCCGGTGATCTGGCCTACAGCTTGGGCCAGTTCAAGGCATTCGTAGGTCAGGATGACCATCAGCGTCACGACTTGTTCACCCAGTACCGCACCAAGATCAGTTGAGACTCAGGGCCTCTAAGCACTTGGGCTCGTTCGCCGAACTGGACCGGAGACCAGCATTGGATAGCCTGCCCTCATGATTCGCGCAGTGGTCTTCGACGTCGGTGAGTGCCTCGTGGACGAGACCCGCGAGTACGGGACTTGGGCTGACTGGCTGGGTGTGCCGCGGCATACCTTCCACGCGATGTTCGGGGCGGTGATCGCCCAAGGTCGCGACTACCGGGAGACGTTCCAGGAGTTCCGGCCGGGGTTCGATCTCTACGAGGAGCGGGAGAAGCGGGCCGCTGCCGGGCAACCGGAGAGCTTTGGGGAGAACGACCTCTACCCGGATGTCCGGCCGACTCTGCGGCGGCTCCGAGCCGACGGACTGTGGCTCGGCATCGCCGGTAACCAGACCGTTCGGGCCGGGAGGATCTTGCGGGACCTGTTCTCCGACGATGTCGACCTGATCGGTACGTCCGACGACTGGGGCGCCAGCAAGCCTGACCCCGCGTTCTTCAAGCGGGTGGCCGCAGCCGTGCCCTTCGAGACGCGCGAGATTCTGTATGTCGGTGATCGGTGCGACAACGACATCAGGCCGGCTGGAGAAGCCGGCATGCACACCGCGCTCGTGCACCGCGGGCCATGGGCCAGCATCCAGTGGAACAGCACAGAGGCCAGGGAGTTGCCGACCTTCCGGATCGAGGCCCTGGACGAGCTCGCCCCTAGGGTGAGCGAGTTCAACGCCGCAGCACACTGAGCGTCGTAGCCCAGTCGTAAAGGCGGTCGTCGAGAGCGCGCACGCAGCTCTCGTGCTGGTTCGGGGTGAGAGCGCGGCGGACTTCCCGTACCCGGTCCATGCCGATGGCGTACCAGGTAAGTGCCAGCTGATCCAGCGCCTTGCCGGCGTACTCGCAGGCGGCTTCGGCCTTGCCGGACGCTGCCTCGACAGCTGCCAAGTCGGCGTAGACGACGGTGCGCTGCTTCTCCTCTCCCGGAGTCATGGCCCCAAGGGCCTGGAGCAACGTGGACCGGGCTTGGGGCAGGTGGCCGGCGAGCAGTTGAGTGTTGCCCTTGAAGGCGGCGAGGCGTGCCGGAGAGAACCAGTCCATCCATGGAGGTGAGGCGTGCTCGCTGCCGTTCTCGAGAATGTCCTCGGCATGGGCGATCAGGTGCAGAGCGGTGCGGGTGTCACCACACCTGGTCCCGCACTCGGCCTCCACGGCGTCCAGCCACGCGAGGAACTCGGCGGAAGCGGGCGCCCGGCGCGCGTAGGGCGATGGCTGACGTCCATCTACTCGGACGCCACACTCATCACCCAGTTCGACGGCGAGGAGCCCGACTGGAAGGCGCCCGTCGCCCGGCGGGGCGGAGCGCCCACTTCGTCGTCCACTCTGCCGTCCCTGGTGGTTCGCATGTGGTCCGACGCCGATGTGGCCGAGGGGCACACAGTGCTGGAGATCGGTACTGGGACCGGATACTCGACCGCGCTGGCCTGTGAGCGCCTCGACTCCGGCGACGTCACCAGTATCGAGGTTGACCCACGGCGGCTGGAGGCGGCGGCGGACGCACTATATGGGTGCGGCTACACCCCGACACTCGCCGTGGCGGACGGACTGTACGGGTATTGGCCCGAGGCGCGCTTCGATCGGGTCGTAGCCGCCTGTTCCTTCCGCAGCGTCCCGGCTGCGCTTCTCGACCAAACCCGACCGGGCGGAAAGATACTGCTCACTCTTTCGGGATGGCTTTACGGCTATGCCCGTGTGCTGCTCACGGTCGCCGAGGACGGGACGGCGCAGGGCTCGCTGCTGCCCGACACGGTCTCTTTCATGGCTGCTCGGACCCATGCCCCACCGTCGTTCGGAAACCCTGCGCACTGGGCCGCTGGGCTACCGGACAAGCCGAGAACGGCCCTGCACGGTCCCGAGCGTCTCATGGCCGCGACCGAGGAAGCGTTCCATCTACGGTTCATCGCTCAATGCGCCGTGCCGGACGCACAGGTGGTCATGGTCGACGAGACCGTCTGCCTGGTGGATGTCGTGAGTGGTTCCGCAGCGACTCTGTCGCCTTCGGACGGCAAGTGGCGGGTGCGTGAGGGCGGTCCACTGCGTTTGTGGGAGCGCGTCGAACGGGTCGTGTCTGCCTTCGATGCCGCTGGCCGTCCAGGGCCGGAGACGTTCACCCTGCGGGTGTGCGACGCGGACCAACGCCTCGTGCACCCCACCGTGCCCGACCTTCTCCTGCGTAGAACCTCTCTGCCCTGAGCCATTACTGGATCGGGGGTGAGCTGTCTGTCGCTTTCCCGTAGGCCGAGGGACCACCTGTTGGCCAGGACGTACTCATGGCCGCCCGGTTTTTCTCAGGTTGGCGGTTCCGGGGCGGGTGTCAAGAGCGCCCTCCGGGCGTCGGCTTCGCCGATTGCGCTGCGCTTCACTCTTGACGCCCGCCCCTCCACCGCGAAGTGATGCCCGGCCGGGCGGCCCGAGGGGGGGCGGCGGGGCAGGAGGGGGCAGGGGCAGGGTGCGTCGCCGGGTGCGGGTCCGCGGGATCTTCTTGCCTTCTTTCGAAGGCTCGGACAAGCCCTCCTCTCAACCGGCAGCTTCAGCCCCGATCCCCCAGTTCGACGCAGAACTCGTTGCCCTCCGGGTCGGTCATCACGACCCAGCCGCGGCCGTTCGGGAGGGTGCGGTCCGTTTCGATGCGGGCGCCGAGGGAGAGCGCGCGGTCTACCTCCTCGGAGCGGGTTCGGCCCGTAGGTGCGAGGTCGAAGTGGAGGCGGTTCTTGGTCTTCTTGGGGTCTCCGGTCCTGATGAAGAGGAGGCCGGGCGTGCCGGCCGGGAGTTCGATCAGGACCTCGTCGTCGCCGGGCTCGTCCGTGTCGGAGATCGGGTGGCCGAGGAAGTCGGACCAGAAGAGGGCCAGTTCGTAAGGCTCGCCTGTGCAGTCGAAGGTGATGTGGCGAAGGGTGGGGTTCAACGGTCGGTTCCGTCCCGTCGGTGGCCAGAGGTGCCGTGCGCTCCGCAGCATCGTCGGCGGGCCGGCCGCTGTCGAACTATTTGGCAGGTTCAGGCAGGTTCCCGTTCCCGCCCAGGTTGGCCACCATGCGGCGCAGGACGTTGATCGTGGTGATGAAGTCGGCCTCGGAGATGCCCTCGTGGGTCTGGTGGTGGACGCGGAGGTTGCGTTCCCTGGCCCGGAGGCGGGCGGCCTCGCCCTCCTCCGTGAGGCTCAGGCCGCCTGTCGTGTCGTCCTCGGTGAGCCAGCCCCGGGCCGTCAGGTCGTCGTAGACCGTCTCGAAGTCGGTGTCCTGGTCGTCGTAGGGGGTCAGGCGGGCGGTGAGGGTGGTGCGGGTCCAGGTGCCCGGGGCACCGGCGGCGTGGTTGAGGGTCCACCAGTGGGGTTGGGTGAGGTTCTCCACCGCGAGTTGGGCGCGGATGGCTCCTACGACCCTGCGGTAGGCCTGGCCGGTCCATGCGCCGATGGGCTGGGCGGCCAGTTCCTCCGTCGGGTAGTCCTTGAGGTCCTCGGCGTGTGTGGTCATGAGTCCTGTTCGTCCCGTCTGTGGTGTGGTCGGCCGGACGGGCATGAAAGTAGGACCTCAAGCAAGGTCGAGGTCAAGGATGAAGGTGCGAATCGCCCGTGGAGGCGGGCCGGTTGGTCCAAGGGCGGGGCGGGCAGCCCAGGCAGTTGAGGCGGCGCTCGGGCGACCCGGGCGGCTCGTACGGCGGCCAAGACGGCGGCCAGGACGCCCTGCGCCTCCTGCCCCTCCGGGCGCCTGCGGCGCTGCCCGACGGCCACCCCCGGTCACATCGCAGTGGTGGCCGTCGTACGCGGCGGAAGGGGGGCCGGGAGCTTAGGCCGCCGGGCTCAGGTCCGCCCGCCCGAACAGCAGGGCGTAACCCGGCGGGAGTTGGGCCAGGATGCGGGTCACCAGACCGTCACCGATCAGGGGCGGGAGCACGCTGAGGACCGAGCTGACGTCCCAGCGGGCGGTGGCGGAGGTGGCTCCCGGTGTGCGGGACGCCACCTCGTCGACGAACCGCGCGGCGGTCAGCCGGTGCGTGGCCGGGACCTGGGCGGCGATCAGGCGGGCCGCCTCCTCGGGGAGGGCCCGGGCGAGGTCGACCCGTTCGTCGCCGATGACGTGGGCGCCGAGGGCGGCCAGGACGGTACGGGTCACCTGCTCGGCCTTGGTCCAGGTCTCGTACTGGCCCGACGCGCGGACCGACTCGACGAGGCGGGGCCAGCCGTTGTCGCCATCGGGGTCCCTCGTGGTCACACCGGACACTGTCGCCGTGGTCATGTGCGGGTTTTTCCTCCGGGTGCGTGGGTGCGGTCCTCCCGGGGCGCGCCACCGTGCGTGCGTACATACCGCAGCGGTGGCGCGACCCCTGGAATGGACGGGCGGTGTTCGCGGGGTGGCGCGGTCAGCCGCCGACCTGCAGTGCGGTCGGCCGCTGATCCGTCGTGCGGTCAGCCGCTGATCTGCCTGCGGGCGTCGCCGCCCGTGATCTGGATGCGGCGGGGCTTGGCCTGCTCGGCCACCGGGATGCGCAGGGTCAGGACGCCGGCCTCGTAGGAGGCGTCGATGCGCTCCGTGTCGAGCGTGTCGCCGAGGAAGAGCTGGCGCGTGAAGGTGCCGGTGGGGCGCTCGGCGACCAGCGGTTCCGCGCCCTCGGGGGCGGGGGACCTGCGCTCGGCTCGCACGTTGAGGACGTTGCGTTCGACGTCCAGCTCGATCGTCTCGGGGTCGATGCCGGGGAGGTCGAAGTGGACGAAGAAGTCGTCCCCGGAGCGGTAGGCGTCCATCGCCATCGCGGACGGCCGGGCGGCGGAGCCCAGTACCTGCTGGGTGAGCCGGTCGAGTTCACGGAAGGGGTCCGTGCGCATGAGCATCACTGGTCACTCCTCTCTTCAGGCGCTGTGTGTGCGATGCCCTACGGTCTGCGTCTTCTTATATAGCTCGAAGGAGGAAACTTGACAACCCCCGACTCAGGTTCGGGGTGGCCTCCGTGCCTGTGCTGCGGCGGGTTAGCCTCGTGATCTCGTAAGCGTGGGCGTGTCAGGAGGCAGCAGTGGCGAAGGTTCCCAGCGCGGTGGTGGCCGCGGGCGGGCTGGTGGGCGGGTACGGCGTGGCCCGCTGGACCAGGCAGCGGCCGCTCGGCGGAGTCGTGCTCGCCGTCGCCGGGGCGGCGGCCGCGCGGCAGTGGCGGCAGCAGGCGGGCGGGGTGGCCGCGGGGGCGTTGTCGGCCGCGTACGTCGCCGCTTTCGCCGGGTCGCATCCGCTGGCCCGGAAGGTGGGGGCCTGGCCCGCCGTGTTCGGTGTGGCGGGGGCGGTGGGGCTGGCGTCGTGGGTGGTGGCGGACCGGCGGCGGGACGAGGTGTAGGGCCCGGAGCCGCGCAACCGCGGGCCGGGGCCGCAGCCGGGGGCCTGGAGGCCGTAACCGGGGGGCCGGGGTGCCGCGCAACCCAGGGCCGGAATGCCGCACAACCGGGTGCCAGTAGGCCTCATGGCCGGAAGCCCGGAGGCCAACGCGGCCGAAGGTCCGGAGGGCCACGCGCCGGGAGCCCGGAGGACCACGCGGCCAGACGTCCGGAGGGCCACGCGCCGGGAACCCCGAGCGCCACGCATCCCGGCGCCCGGGGTCCGAGGTCCGGCGCCCGGGGTCCGGCCCGGCGCCCACAGACCGGTCCTGGCCCCGTAACCGCACAGCAAAGAACCCGGCCCTGTCACCAGGGCCGGGTTCTTTTTCGGAGCGCCGGGCAGGCCTTGCACCTGCATCTCCCCACAGGAAGTGGGGCGTCTTTCCTTGGACCACCAACGCATCGTCCGTCTGCCGGAGTTCGGCGAGCGGGCGCAGATCAACTATAGCGCAGATCGGGGTGCCACCCGCCCACTCCGCCGGGCGTGGGCGGGCGGCCGTCCCGCCGCCCGCCCACCGCCCGGCACCGGCGCTACACCGTCGCCGGGCTGGACCCCGGAGAGCCCGGATCCGAGCCCGGACCCGAGCCCGGATCCGAGCCCGGGCCCTGGGAGTTGCCGCCGCCGCGGATGCCGGACGTCGCCTTGCTCGCCGCCGCCGTGAGCGGCTTGGCGATGTCCTCCAGGGAGCGGCGTTCGGCGTTCACCGCGAGCAGCGCCGCCACCAGGCCCGCCAGGCACATCAGCGTCGCGCCGATCGAGAAGGCGAGGACCGTGTCGCCGACGACGCCGGACTCCGTGAGCTTGGCGAACAGCAGCGGGCCGCTGATGCCGCCCGCGGCGGTGCCGATGGCGTAGAAGAAGGCGATGGACATCGCGCGGGTCTCCATCGGGAAGATCTCGGAGACCGTCAGGTAGGCGCTGGAGGCTCCGGCCGAGGCGAAGAACAGGACCGCGCACCAGCAGGCCGTCATCGTGGCCGCGCTGAGGGAGCCCTGGTCGAACAGCCAGGCCGTGCCGAACAGGAGCAGGCCGGACAGGATGTAGGTGCTGGAGATCATCACGCGGCGGCCGACCGTGTCGAAGAGCTTGCCCAGCAGCAGCGGGCCGCAGAAGTTGCCGAGCGCGATGACGGCGAAGTAGTAGCCGGTGTTGCCGCTCGGGACGTCGAAGAACGTCGTCAGGATCGCGCCGAAGCCGAAGGTGATGGCGTTGTACAGGAACGCCTGGCCGATGAAGAGGGAGAAGCCGAGGATCGCGCGCTTGCGGTAGTCGGCGAAGACCGTGCGGCCGATCTCCAGGAAGGAGACGCTGCGACGCTGGTGGATGGTGAGCTCGCCCTCCGCGGGCGGCAGCGGCTTGCCGTTCTCGCGTTCGATCTCCTGCTCGATGGAGGAGACGATGCGTTCCGCCTCGTCGTCACGGCCGTGGATCAGCAGCCAGCGTGGGCTCTCCGGGACGTGCCGGCGCACCAGCAGGATGACCAGGGCGAGGACCGCGCCGAGGGCGAAGGTCAGGCGCCAGCCGACGTTCGCGGCGAAGATGTCGGTGTCCAGCGCGACGATCGACAGCAGCGAGCCGAAGACCGCGCCCAGCCAGAAACTGCCGTTGATCATGAGGTCGACGCGGCCGCGGTACTCCTTGGGGATCAGTTCGTCGATGGCGGAGTTGATGGCCGCGTACTCGCCGCCGATGCCGAAGCCGGTGAGGAACCGGAAGAGGAAGAACCACCAGGTGTCGAAGGAGATCGCCGTGAGGGCCGTGGCCCCCAGGTAGACCGCCAGGGTGATCATGAAGAGTTTTTTGCGCCCCCACTTGTCGGTGAGGCGGCCCCAGAACAGGGCTCCCGCGCAGGCCCCCGCCACGTACAGCGCGGCGGCCATGCCGGTGACCTCCCCGGAGGTGATGGGCAGGCCGCTGCCGGGTTCCGACAGGCGGCTCGCGATGTTGCCGACGACGGTGACTTCGAGACCGTCGAGGATCCACACGGTGCCGAGACCGATGACGATCGTCCAGTGCCAGCGTGACCACGGGAGGCGGTCGAGTCTGGCGGGGATGTCGGTGGTCAGGGTCCGGCCGGTCTCGGCCTGCGCGGTGGCCATGGGCTCCCTCCTCGTCGAGAAGAACCCCCATCGGGTGCCCGGCCGGCGTCTCCTTACGCCCCGAGCGCGTGCGTCACCGTGTAGATCAGCAGGCCGGCCAGGGAGCCGACCACCGTGCCGTTGATGCGGATGAACTGCAGGTCACGGCCGATGTTCGCCTCGATCTTCTTCGTGGTGTGCTCGGCGTCCCAGCCGGCGACCGTGTCGGTGATCAGGGAGGTGATCTCCTTGCGGTAGGTGGTGACGACGTAGACGGCCGCGTCCTCCACCCACTGGTCGACCTTGTCCTGCACCTTGCGTTCGGCGGCCATCCGGGAGCCCAGGGACAGCAGGGAGGTGCGCACGCGCAGCCGCAGTTCGCTGCGCTCGTCCTCGGCGGCCGCGACGATCATCGACCGGACGGCCGTCCAGGCGCTGGCGATGAGGTCCTGGACCTCGCCGCGGCCGAGCACCTCGCCCTTGAGCCGCTCGACGCGGGCCCGGGTGTCGGTGTCGGACTGCAGGTCGGTGGCGAAGTCGGTGAGGAAGCGGTCGAGGGCGCCGCGCGCGGGGTGGGCGGGCATGTCGCGCATCTCGGTGACGAAGCGCAGCAGTTCCTTGTAGACGCGCTCGCCGACCTTGCGGTCGACGAACTTCGGGGTCCAGCCGGGGGCGCCGCCCTGCACGGCGTCCATGACGGAGTCGCCGTGCAGCACGAGCCAGTCGTGGGCGCGGGTGACGACCAGGTCGACGACGCGTTTGTGGCCGCCGTCGGCGACGACCTTCTCCAGCATCTTGCCGACGCCGGGGCCGATCTCCTGGGCGTTGGCCCGGCGCGTGATGGCCTCGCCGACGACGGCCTGGACGTCGGAGTCGCGCAGGACCGTCAGGGCGCCGCGCAGGGCCGTGGACAGCTCGGCCGTGACCCGGTCGGCGTGCTCGGGGACGGCGAGCCAGGCGCCGAGGCGGCTGCCGATGCCGACGGCGCGCAGCCGCTGCCGTACGACCTCCTCGGAGAGGAAGTTCTCCCCGACGAACTCGCCCAGGGAGACGCCCAGCTGGTCCTTCTTGGTGGGGATGATCGCGGTGTGCGGGATGGGGATGCCCAAGGGGTGGCGGAACAGGGCCGTGACGGCGAACCAGTCGGCGAGCGCGCCGACCATGCCGGCCTCGGAGGCGGCGGCGACATAGCCCGCCCAGGCGCCGGCGCCGGAGTTCTGCGCGATCTTGGCGAGCACGTAGACCAGGGCCACGAACAGCAGCAGTCCGGTGGCGGTGAGCTTCATCCGGCGTACGCCGCGCTGTTTCTCCTCGTCCGCCGGGCTGAAGGTCGTCATCGCACGGTTCACGGTGGCGCCGGGGCGGGCATGCTCCCCGCCGACACTGACCTTTTCTTCCGTTTTCGTCCGTTCCATCCGCTCCACCCGCTCGGTGATCCCGCACACATTGTCCCTTCCTGACCGACTCCTGGAACGGAACAGGAGTTCCCGGCGTCTGTCGGGAGGGGGTATTGCCACGGGGTCCTGTGAGCCTCCCCCGGTCCATGACGCATCATGGGCACATCAGATCGGAGCCTTGGGCTCCCATCGCCCGAGGAGAACTACACAGCATGACCCGAGGACGTGGCTACGCCCTCTTGGCCCTGGTCGTCGCAGCGATCATGGCCCTTTCCACTGCCATATACGTCCAAGTGGCGTCCGGCGACGGCGACCGTGGCCGGAACGCCCTCGGTGACGGTCGCGCCCCGAACTCCGCCGCTCCCGCCTCCACCGGCACCTGGGTCAGCACCTGGTCCACGTCCCCGGCCGCCGGCGAGCCCGGCACCGAGACGACGGGCATGGCGGACCGTTCGGTGCGCAACGTCGTCCACACCAGCGTCGGGGGTACGAGTGCCCGCGTGACGCTGTCCAATCTCTACGGCCGCTCCCCGCTGAGCATCACGGGCGCCTCCATCGCCCTGGCCGCGGGCCCCGGCACGCCCGCCGCGCTGCCGGACACCCTGCGGCAGCTGACCTTCAACGGCGGCCCCACGGTCGTCATCCCGCCCGGCCGGCAGGTGATGAGCGACGCCGTGCGCATCGCCGTCCCGCACGACTCGGACGTGCTGATCACCACGTACACGCCGGCCGGTTCCGGCACGGTGACCTACCACCCGCACGCCCGGCAGATCTCCTACCTCGCGCAGGGCGACCAGACGCTGGACACGACGGGCGCGCCCTACACCGAGCAGACCAAGAACTGGCGGTACCTGACCGCGCTGGACGTGCTGAGCAACGAGTCCGAGGGGACGGTCGTCGCCCTCGGCGACTCGCTCACCGACGGCATCACGTCCACCATGAACGCCAACAACCGGTGGCCCGACGTGCTGTCCGACCGGCTGCGCGCGGAGATCGCCGCCGGGCGGGACCTGCCGCGCTACAGCGTCGTCAACCAGGGCATCAGCGGCAACCGGGTCCTCACCGACGGACTGGGCCGCCCGGCGGACAACCCCAGCGGCCTGAACCGCTTCTCGCGGGACGTGCTGCAGCGGACCAACGTCAAGGTCGTCGTCATCGACCTCGGCGTCAACGACATCCTGCGCAACCCGCGGCTCGCCGACCCCCAGGCGATCCTGGGCGGCCTGCGCACGCTGGTGGACCAGGCCCACGCGCGGGGCCTGAAGGTCGTGGGCGCGACCCTGATGCCGTTCCACGGCCACCGCGGCTACACGGAGGCGCGCGAGTCGGTGCGCCAGGCCATCAACGCCGAGATCCGCTCCGGGCGGGTCTTCGACGCGGTGGTCGACTTCGACCGGGCGCTGCGCGACCCCTACGACCCGCGCCGGCTGCGCGCCGACTACGACTCGGGCGACCATCTGCACCCCAGCGACAAGGGGTACACGCGCATGGCCGAGGTGTTCGACCTGGAGTCGCTGAAGGGCTCGGCACCGGCGGAGCTGTAGGACCGGCGGGACGATCGGCCGCCGCCGCTCCCTCATCCCGGGGGCGGCGGCGTCTCAGTCCAGTTCCCGGCGGTCCGTCCTGCGGTCGAGCTTCTCCCGGCGCCGGGCCTCGCGGAGGCGGAGCTTCTCCGCGCGCGTCAGCTTGCGCTGGACCCCGACGCCTCCCCAGAAGGCGAACCCGGTGACGATCACCCGCGGGGCGCCGGGATCGCCCGGCACGCCCTCCTCGCGGTGGTCGAAGCCGCCCATGACGCCGATGCCGCGGACGACGACCTCGACACCGGGCGGGACGATCACGTCCACCCCGCCCATGATCGCGATCGCGTTGATCTCGACCTCCCGCTCGGTGAAGTTCGCCTCGCGCAGGTCGATCTCCCCACCGCCCCAGAAGGCGAAGCAGGTGAACCGCCGGGGCATCGTCCAGCGGCCCTTGCGCTGGAAGCCGGACATGACGGCGACGGCCCATGTCGAGGTCCCCTCGCCGCCGACGATCCGCCCGGACCAGTCCGGCCCGGCGGCGGGCTCCTTGCTCAGCGACACCACCGGCGCGGTGACGCCCGGGGCGGGCAGGTCCCGGGTGATCGGCGCCAGCTCCCCGTACGTCCGCGCCCGGTACGTGGCGTCCAGCCGCTCCTCGAACTCCGCCATGTCGAGCCGCCCCTCCGCGAGGGCGTCCCGCAAGATGCCGGCGACCTTCTCACGGTCGGCGTCGGAGGCGCGGAGGTCCGGCACTGCGTCGTCGGTCATACACAGCAGCCTACGAGTTGCCCCCGCCGCGCACTACGTGGTCGCGCGCTCCGGCCCGGGCTCCGGGGTGTCCCCCACCGCGTGCAGCATCGTCGCGATGACCGCCTCGATGTCCGGCTCCCGCACCGACAGGTCGACCAGCGGGTAGCGCGCGGCGATCCGCGCCACCAGCGGAGCCGCCGACTCCGCCGCCGGGAACGCCAGCCACTGCCGCGGCCCTTCCACCCGGACGACCCGGGCGGGCGCCGGCGCCTCGATGGGCGGCAGCTCCCGCTCCAGGTCCACGACCAGGGTCCGTTCGCTGCCCCCCACCTCGTGCAGCCCGGTGAGCGGCCCGTCGTACACCAGCCGCCCGCGGTCGATGACCATCACCCGCTTGCACAACTGCTCGATGTCCTGCAGGTCGTGCGTGGTCAGCAGCACCGTCGTACCGCGCTCGGCGTTCAACTCCCGCAGGAACTGCCGCACCTTCGCCTTGGAGACCACGTCGAGACCGATGGTCGGCTCGTCCAGGTACAGCACCTCCGGGTCGTGCAGCAGCGCCGCCACGATGTCCCCGCGCATCCGCTGCCCGAGCGAGAGCTGCCGCACCGGCACGTCCAGCAGGCCGCCCAGGTCCAGCAGTTCGACCAGCCGGTCGAGGTTCTCCCGGTAACGGGCGTCCGGGATGCGGTACATGCGATGCGTCAGCCGGTAGGAGTCGATCAGCGGCAGATCCCACCACAGCGTCGTACGCTGCCCGAACACCACCCCGATGCGGTGCGCGAGGCGGACGCGGTCCCGGGACGGCTCGATGCCCGCCACCCGCACCCGGCCCGCGCTGGGCGTGAGGATGCCCGTCAGCATCTTGATCGTGGTGGACTTGCCCGCGCCGTTCGGGCCGATGTAGCCGACCATCTCGCCGCGCTCCACCCGGAACGAGATCGCGTCGACGGCCCGCACCCGCCGCCGCTCCCGCTTCATGAAACCGGTCTTCCGGCGCACCTCGAAGACCTTCTCGACACCGTCCAGCTCGATGAAGCCACTGTCCCGACCGGTCATCTCAACTCCCTGTACTGCGGTACGAGCGCAGCCCCGTCCGCCACGCCATGCCCGCCAGCGCACCGCACACCACCGCCACCAGCGGCGAGGCGTACGCCGCCCAGCCGGGCAGCCCGACCGGATACGGCCTGCCCAGCACATGGGCGGCGGGCACCCAGTTGACGAAGGCCAGCGGCACCATGAAGGTCACCCCGCGCACCAGGTCCTTGCCGAACACACCGGGCGGGTACTGCAGCAGCGTCGTCCCGCCGTAGGTGAAGGCGTTCTGCACCTCGGCGGCGTCCTGCGCGAAGATCTGGAAGGCCGCGCCGGCCACGAACACCGCCGAGAAGATCGCCGCCCCGCTGACCACCATCACCGGCACCAGCAGCACCTTCCCCGCGGTCCAGTCGACGTCCACCGCCACCAGCGCCCAGCCCAGCACCACCGCGCCCTGCGTGATCCGGCCCAGCCGGCGCAGCGCGAACCGGTCCGCCCCGACCTGGGCGAGCACCGGCGCGGGACGCACCAGCAGCGTGTCGAAGGAACCGTCCCGCATCCGGGAGCCCACCGTCTCCGCCGAGCCGAGCAGCAGATCGGCGATCCCGAACGACGTCACCGACAGCCCGTACAGGAAGGCCACCTCGGGCAGCGACCAGCCGCCCAGCGAGTCCACCTGCGAGAACATCAGCAGGATCGCCACGAAGTCCAGGCCGGTCACCGCCAGGTTGCCGAACACCGTGACGGCGAAGGAGGCACGGTAGGCCATGCTGGAGCGCACCCACATCCCGGCGATCAGCCGGTAGGCCCGCACCCCCTCGAACAGGGCGTTGCGCTCAGCCACCCTGCACCACCACCCGCCGGGTCGCCGCCGACTGCACCAGCCGGCCCGCCGCGAGCAGCGCCACCGCCCACCCGGCCTGGAAGGCGAGCGCCCGCAGCGCACTCGTCTCCCCCATCAGCACGTCCGCCGGCATCTGGATCTGCGCCGCCCACGGCAGCACCCGCACGACCTCGCCGAAGGCGCCCGGGAAGGCGTTCAGCGGCAGCACCATGCCCGAGAAGAAGATCCCCGTGACCATCACGGCCTGGTTCACGCCCATGCCGTCCATCAGCCAGAACACGCTCAGCGCCGCCAGGTAGCGGATCGCGAAACTGACCACCGCCGCCAGCAGCAACGTGACCGTGAAGGCGGCCCACGGGGTCACCTCCGTGGGCAGCGCCATCGGGAAGAACGCCGCACCGAACAGGAACGGGATCACGCCCCGCCCCAGCATCTGGAACAGCGCCCGCCCCAGGTCCCCGGCCAGCCACCACAGCTGCAGGTCGGCCGGCCGGTACAGGTCGACCGCGATCTCACCCGTGCGGATCCGCTCCATCAGGTCCTTCTCGGCACCGCCGCCCTGGATGGCGAGGGTCGCGTAGAGACACTGCCCCAGCCACACATAGGTCACGGCCTGCGCCTGGTCGTACCCGCCCAGATGCGGCCTCTCGTCCCACAGCGCGAGATACGTGTGGACGAGGACGACACCGAAGACCGTGTTGGTGAACACCCCGGCCGCCGTGGCCGCCCGATAGGTCGCGTACCGCCGGAAGCCGCCCGCCGCGACGGCCGCGTACAACCGTCCCGAGCCCACATCCACCGCCCTCCTCGCCGCCCGGCACCGAAGCGCAGGAGCCTAGTGCTCCGGCGGACCGCCCTGCCACGGGATTTCCCGCACCGGCCGGGGCGCCGCGCGGCGAGCCCGCACCGGCATTGACGGTACGATCCGTTGCGTCCGCGTGGGCCGAGGCGCCCGTGGCCAGGGCGAGCGGCGTGACGGCGGTGCCGGCCGGGCGGAGCACACCGACCGACGCGCAGACGGTCGGATCACCCTCGGGGGCGTGTCCCCCTTGGGGCGGATCTCGCGCGAGCAGGATCCCGGCACGCACCGGCGGACGAGGGCGCGGTCCACCCTCTGCCCGCCCGGACGTTCGCCCGCGCGCCGCCCGCCTCGCCCCACGGCTCACGACACGGCCCTCGATCAGGGAACTGATCGCCGGATGGGACAGTCTTCATCACAGGGGCGCAAGAGCGAGCAGAGACGTACGGGAACGACGTACGACGCGAAACAGGAGTCCGTGCACGACATGAGTGACGAGCCTCAGCCGCAGCAGCCGAACCCGGGCTGGGCACCGAGCGAGCCGCGACCGGACGGCGACTCCGGCACGCCCGAGGCCGCCGGGAAACCGAAGCGGACGGGCTGGCGCCGGATCGTCCCGACCTGGCGCATGACGCTGGGCGCGTTCCTGATCGTCGCCCTGCTGCTGGTCGGCGGCTTCTTCCTCGGCTACTCGCTGGTCAAGATCCCGCCCGCCAACGCGCTCGCCACCCAGCAGGCCAACGTGTACCTCTACGCGGACGGCTCCGTCATCGCCCGCGACGGCGAGGTCAACCGGGAGAACGTCACCCTCGCGCAGATCTCCAAGGACGCCCAGCACGCCATCCTGGCCGCCGAGGACCGCGACTTCTACACCGAGTCCGCCGTCGACCCCAAGGCCATGGTCCGCGCCGCCTGGAACACCGCCCTCGGCAAGGGCAAGCAGTCCGGCTCCACCATCACGCAGCAGTACGTGAAGAACTACTACCTGCGCCAGGAGCAGACCGTCACGCGCAAGGCCAAGGAGTTCTTCATCGCGATCAAGCTCGACCGCGAGAAGAGCAAGGACGAGATCCTCGAGGGCTACCTCAACACCAGCTTCTTCGGCCGCAACGCCTACGGCATCCAGGCCGCCGCCCAGGCCTACTACGGCATGGACGCCAAGGACCTCGACGCCGGCCGCGCCGCCTACCTCGCCGCCCTGGTCAACGCGCCCAGCCAGTACGACGTCGTCGCCCACCCCGAGAACCGCAGGGCCGCCGAGTCCCGCTGGAACTACGTACTGGACGGCATGGTCAAGAAGGGCTGGCTCAGCGAGTCGGAGCGAACGGGCATGAAGTTCCCGCTGCCGAAGGAGTCCACCCTCTCCACCGGCATGTCCGGCCAGCGCGGCTACATCGTCCGCACCGTCAAGGACTACCTGATCCAGAACCGGATCGTCGACGAGAGCAAGCTCGACGCCGGCGGCTACCGCATCACGACGACCCTGCAGAAGCCGAAGCAGGACGCCTTCGTGAAGGCCGTCGACGACAAGCTGATGTCCAAGCTCGACAAGAAGAACAACAAGGTCGACCGCTACGTCCGCGCCGGCGGCGCCGCCGTCGACCCGAAGACCGGCAAGGTCGTGGCGATGTACAACGGCATCGACTACGTCAAGCAGTACACCCCCAACGCCACCCGCAGGGACTTCCAGGTCGGCTCCACCTTCAAGCCCTTCGTCTTCACCGCCGCCGTCGAGAACCACTCCGAGACGCAGGACGGCCGCGTCATCACCCCCAACACCATCTACGACGGCACCAACAAGCGCCCCGTCCAGGGCTGGACCGGCGACCCGTACGCCCCGGAGAACGAGGACCAGGTCTCCTACGGCGACATCACCGTCACCGCGGCCACCGACAAGTCCGTGAACTCGGTGTACGCGCAGATGGCCGCCGACGTCGGCCCGCAGAAGGTCAAGCAGACCGCCATCGACCTCGGCATCCCCGAGACCACCCCCGACCTCGCCGACGGCCCCGCGATCGCCCTCGGCACGGCCACCGCCAGCGTCCTCGACATGGCCGAGGCCTACGCCACCCTCGCCAACCACGGCCGCCACGGCACCTACACCATGGTCGAGAAGGTCACCAAGGAAGGCACCCCGATCGACCTGCCCGAGCGGCGCACCCGGCAGGCCGTCAGCCGCGAGGCCGCCGACACCACCACCAAGGTCCTGCAGAGCGTCGTCCAGAACGGCACGGCCGCCGCCGCCCAGGCCGCCGGCCGCCCCGTCGCCGGCAAGACCGGCACCGCCGAGAACGACAAGGCGGCCTGGTTCGCCGGCTACACGCCCGACCTCGCCGTCGTCGTCTCCGTCATGGGCCAGGACCCTGTCACCGCCGCCCAGAAGCCCCTGTACGGCGCCCTCGGCCTGCCCCGCATCAACGGCGGCGGCCCGCCCGCCGAGATCTGGGCACAGTTCACCCGCGACGCCCTCAAGGGCAAGCCGGTCAAGGACTTCGACCTCCGCCTCCAGCCCGGCGCCGACGTCTCCCAGGCCCCCGGCACCGAGGCCCCGGCCGACCCCACCGCCGGCGCCACCGACGGCGGCACCACCACCGGCGGCCAGGACGACGGCCCCGAGACGCCCAGCCAGACCCCGAGCGCGCCCGAGGGCCAGAACCAGGGCCAGACCGACGGCGGCACCACCGACGGCGGCACGGGCGGCGAGTCCCCCACCGGCGGAGCCACCGGCGGTGACGGCGGCACGGCCACCGGCGGAACCACCGGCGGCGACGGCGGCACGGCCGACGGCGGAGCCACCACAGGCGGCGAGACGGGCGACGGCGGCACCTCCGAAGGCCCGGCCGGCCCCGGCTGGGGCGTGGTCCCGCAGGGCGCGCGCCGCGAATGACGCGACGAGACGCTGACGCGCTGACGCGCTGACTCAGTGACCGCTGGTCGCCTTCAGCCCCACCACGGCGACCAGCAGCAGGCACACGAAGAAGATCCGGGCGGCGGTCACCGGCTCCCCCAGCACCGCCATGCCGAACACCGCCGCCCCGGCCGCGCCGATCCCCACCCACACGCCGTACGCGGTCCCGATGGGCAGGGTCCTGGCGGCCTGCGACAGCAACAGCATGCTGGCGACGATGCCGGCGCCGGTGAGCACACTCGGGACCGGGCGCGTGAAGCCGTCGGTGTACTTCATGCCGACGGACCACCCCACCTCGAGCAGACCGGCGACGACGAGCAGAACCCAGGCCATGACGGGCACCTCCGGGAAACGGGCTGACGGTGTCGGTGCGTCGTCTTTGCCTTGATCCCGGTACGGCGCGTCTCGTCGGGGGTCCCTCCAACGTAGCAAAGCGTGCGGACACGGCGAAGGGGCCGGTGACGAGCGCCACCGGCCCCTTTCCACTGCCACGCGAGGACCTACAGGTACAGGCCCGTCGAGTCCTCCGACCCCTCGAACCGGTCCGCGGCCACGGCGTGCAGGTCGCGCTCGCGCATGAGCACGTACGCGATGCCCCGCACCTCGACCTCGGCACGGTCCTCCGGGTCGAACAGAACCCGGTCGCCCGGCTCCACGGTCCGCACGTTCTGCCCCACCGCGACGACCTCCGCCCAGGCCAGCCGCCGGCCGACCGCCGCCGTGGCGGGGATCAGGATGCCGCCGCCGGAACGCCGCTCGCCCTCGCTGGTGTCCTGCCGCACGAGTACGCGGTCGTGCAGCATCCGGATGGGCAGCTTGTCGGGATGGGTGCTGTGCTCGTTTCTGTTGGCGCTCACGCCCTGAAACCTACCTGTCTTCCCGGGGGACGTCCGCAGTCGGGTCAGCCCTTGCGCCGCCGCGTGCCGAGCGCGAGCAGCCCGACCACGCCCACGACGACGAGCGCGACGGGCACCACCCGCTCCAGCCGGGGCGCCCCGTCCTCGTCGACGAAACGCGCGCGCACATCCGTGACCGCCTTGTTCACTCCCACGTAGGCCCGGCCCAGGGTGTGGTCGATGTTCGACGCGACCTTGGCCTTGGCATCCCCGACGATCGTCTTCGGGTGCACCCGCACCCCGATCTCGTCGAGGGTCTCGGCCAGGGTCGCGCGGCGGCGCCTGATGTCCGCCTCGATCTGCGCCGGGGTCCTGGTGTCCGCCGTGTCCGCCACCGTGTCGCCTTTCGAAGTCGGTATGAGCCTGTGCCGGACAGTCTGTCAGCTCCACGGCTCATCGCATCGCGTCGACCCCCGGTTAGGCTGGCCCGATGAGCGAGCGACTCCAGCCGGGGGACGTGGCCCCCGCCTTCACCCTGCCCGACGCCGACGGCACCGAGGTGTCCCTGTCGGACCACAAGGGCCGCAAGGTCATCGTGTACTTCTACCCGGCCGCCCTCACGCCGGGCTGCACGAAGCAGGCCTGCGACTTCACGGACAACCTGGAGCTGCTGACGGGCGCGGGCTACGACGTCATCGGCATCTCTCCGGACAAGCCGGAGAAGCTGGCGAAGTTCCGCGACAAGGAGTCCCTGAAGGTCACCCTGCTCGCCGACCCGGACAAAAAGGTCCTGGAGGCCTACGGCGCCTTCGGCGAGAAGAAGCTGTACGGCAAGACGGTCGTCGGCGTCATCCGCTCCACGGTGATCGTGGACGAGGACGGCAAGGTCGAGCGGGCCCTGTACAACGTGAAGGCCACGGGCCACGTCGCCAAGATCATCAAGGACCTGGGGATCTGAGACCTCCTCCCCACCCGAGAGCGGCTCGCACCGGCACCGTCCCGCCCCGAGCCGCTCTCACGTTTCCCAGGTGACCGTCCGCCGGTCGCTTCGTTACTCCGTACGAGATCACGAACGCGTGGTCGATGAGGGAGGGGCGCGAGACGTGCGGAACGAACCGGGCACGAACGACGAAGAACTGGCCTCGGCGGTGACCGAGTCCCGCAACTGGACCGATCTGATGCGACGACTCGGCCTGAAGCCCAGCGGAGGGCGACGGCGTGTGCTGCAGGAGAGGGTGGCGATGCATGGGATCGACACGAGTCACTTCGTCAAGCGCAGCCCCTGGCGCAAGTATCCGGACGCCGCTGTCGCCGAAGCCGCCGCGTCGTCGTCCTCGCTGCGTGAGGTAGCTCTGAAACTGGGTGCCGAGCCGGCCACCGGCACCCTGTCGCACATCCGCCGCCGCATTCGCGCGGCGGACATCGACATCAGCCATTTCCCCGGTATCAACAGCGTCGAGCTGGACCTTCCCTTCACCACCGAAGAGCTCAGGGCGGCAGCGGCCACGGCAATCAGTGTGAGGGGCGTCGCTCGCGCTCTGGGCGTACCGGACGACAGCCGCTCACGCGCGACACTCGGCCGCATGCTGCGAGACCGGGACATCGATACCGGGCACTTCTCCCACCGGCGCGTGTCGCTCCCCGAGGACAGACTTCGTGACCTCGTGGCGCACTGCACGAGCTACGCCGACGTCATGCGCGGCCTCGGCCTGGATGTGAACGACACCAATCACCGACGGGTTCGGCGCGCGGCATCCCGGCTCAGCCTGGACACCAGCCACTTCAAGCGCAGGACGTGGGCGCGACCCGACCGCCCGGCTCCCGCGCCCGTCTCCCACAGAGTGCTGATCGTCCTGCCGCCGGGCACAGGAAGGACGAACAGATCCCAGCTCCACCGCGCTCTGGTCGAGATCGGAGTGCCCTACGCCTGCGAGACCTGCGGCAACGAGGGGGAATGGCTGGGGCAGCCGATGACGCTGCAGATCGACCACATCAACGGCGACTGGCGCGACAACCGCCGTGAAAATCTGCGGTACCTGTGCCCCAACTGCCATTCCCTGACGGAGACGTGGTGCCGTCAGAAGGTGAAGGCACCTCTCGTCGCACAACTCGGGCTACCCGTACACTGAACGCTGCCGGTCGAGCGCCATGACCGTTTTTGAGCGGCCGTGATGGAATTGGCAGTCATGCTGGGTTTAGGTCCCAGTGGGTTCACACCCGTGTGGGTTCGAATCCCACCGGCCGCACACGCAGAGAGGGGCCGCCCGCCTGGGCGGCCCTTCCGCACACCTCAGCCCAGCAGCTCCCGCACCACCGGCACCAGCGCCCGGAACGCCTTCCCCCGGTGGCTGATCGCGTTCTTCTCCTGGGGGGTCAGTTCCGCGCAGGTGCGGGTCTCGCCCTCCGGCTGGAGGATCGGGTCGTAGCCGAAGCCGCCCGTGCCCGCGGGTGCGTGGCGCAGGACGCCGCGGAGCTGTCCCTCGACGACCCGCTCGGTGCCGTCGGGCAGGGCCAGGGCCGCCGCGCAGGCGAAGTGGGCCTGGCGGTGTTCGTCGGCGATGTCGGAGAGCTGGGCGAGGAGCAGGTCCAGGTTGGCCTTGTCGTCGCCGTGGCGGCCGGCCCAGCGGGCGGAGAAGATGCCGGGGGCGCCGTTGAGGACGTCCACGCACAGGCCCGAGTCGTCGGCGACGGCCGGCAGCCCGGTGGCCCGGGCGAGGGCGTGGGCCTTGAGCAGGGCGTTCTCGGCGAAGGTGACGCCCGTTTCCTTGACGTCGGGGATGTCGGGGTAGGCGTCGGCGCCGACGAGTTCGTGGGGCAGTCCGGCTTCGGCGAGGATCGCGCGCAGCTCGGTGATCTTTCCGGCGTTGCGGGTGGCGAGGATCAGGCGACTCATGGCCCCAGTATTGCCCGGGCAGGATCGTGCCCTGTAAGGGGCGCGGGGAACTGCGCGATCAGCCCCCACGCACCGGCACGCGCCCGCGTCAGAAACCCGGCAGACGACAAGCCCGGCCCAGCCGGCGCGGCGTTACGGCGTGCACACCTTCGTCAGTTCGCCCGCCGCGTCCGTGACGGGGCTGATGTCGGGTGTCTCGTCGCCGTTCTCGATGGACGTGCGGACGTTGTCGACGGCCTTGTTGAGGTCGTCCACGGCCTTGTCGACGTCGGCGTTGTCGGTCTTGTCGCCGATCTCGCCGAGGTTCTTGTCGATGGAGTCGAGGGACTCGTCGAGCTGTGTGGGGTCGTTGGCGACGTTCTCCACGGCCTGCTGGAGTTCCGTGACGCTGTCGGCGATGGCGTCGGCGGTCTGGACGCAGTCCAGCGCCTTGTCGACGGCGGCGCAGCCGGTGGTGAGTCCGGCGGTCAGCGCGACGGCCGCCAGGGTGGCGGCGACGGCTGCGGTGCGGCGTCGGCGGCTCGCGGCCATGGAGCGGTCCCTCTCGTTCGGTCGGGCCGGTGGGGCCCGTGGCTGGCCGGGCGCACAGGGATGAGCCGTGCGCCCGTACTCCTTCAGACGCGCCGGTGCTCGGCGCGGTTGCCCGTGCCGAGCACTTGCCTTGGTGGGGATTTTACTTTTCGGTGACGGCGGCGAGGGCGGTGCGCTGGTGGGCGGCGAGTTCGGTGCAGCCGGCGACGGCGAGGTCGAGGAGGGCGTCGAGTTCGGCGCGGGCGAAGGGTTCGGCCTCGGCGGTGCCCTGGACCTCGACGAAGCGGCCGTCGCCGGTGCAGACGACGTTCATGTCGGTGTCGGCCCTGACGTCTTCCTCGTAGCAGAGGTCGAGGAGGGGGACGCCGCCGACGATGCCGACGGAGACGGCGGAGACGGTGCCTGTGAGGGGCTTGCGGCCGGCTTTGACGAGCTTCTTGCCCTGGGCCCAGGTGATGGCGTCGGCGAGGGCGACGTAGGCGCCGGTGATGGCCGCGGTGCGGGTGCCGCCGTCGGCCTGGAGGACGTCGCAGTCGAGGACGACGGTGTTCTCGCCGAGGGCCTTGTAGTCGATGACGGCGCGCAGGGAGCGGCCGATGAGGCGGCTGATCTCGTGGGTGCGGCCGCCGATGCGGCCCTTGACGGACTCGCGGTCGCCGCGGGTGTTGGTGGCGCGGGGCAGCATGGAGTATTCGGCGGTGACCCAGCCTTCGCCGCTGCCCTTGCGCCAGCGCGGGACGCCTTCGGTGACGGAGGCGGTGCAGAGGACCTTGGTGTCGCCGAAGGAGACGAGGACGGAGCCCTCGGCGTGCTTGCTCCAGCCGCGCTCGATGGTGATGGGGCGGAGCTGCTGGGGGGTGCGGCCGTCGATTCGAGACATGGCGCTGAGCCTATCCGGCTGTGTGGAGCGGGCCCCTCCCGTGGTGGGGAGGGGCCCGTGCCGTGGTGTCAGGGTCCGTCAGGGGTGAAGCCCGGGACGATCCCGGCGCTTCACATCATGTCTTCGATCTCCGCCGCGATGGGGTCGGCGTCGGTGCCGATGACGACCTGGATGGCGCTGCCCATCTTGACGACGCCGTGGGCGCCGGCGGCCTTGAGGGCGGTTTCGTCGACCTTGGCGGGGTCCACGACCTCGGTGCGGAGGCGGGTGATGCAGCCTTCGACTTCTTCGATGTTGTCGATGCCGCCGAGCCCGGCAACGATCTTCTCAGCCTTGGTGGCCATGTTCGTTCTCCCTGATCCGAACCGCTTTGTCGCAGTAACCCACAGTTGGCCCATCTTCGCGAGCGGTCTCGTCGTGTGTGCCGAAGGATGGCGGCACGTTCGCGGGACCGTCGAACGACTGGTCTACACCACGAGCGCGTCTCTCGACAAAGGGGACCGGAATGAGTGCCGACAGTCCCGCCGGCGCCGAGGCCGCCGCCGGCCCCGCGCGTGAGCGCTGGAACCGGTTGTTCCAGGGCTTGCAGAAGATGGGCCGCAGTCTGCAGCTGCCGATCGCGGTGCTGCCGGCGGCGGGGATCCTCAACCGGCTGGGGCAGCCGGACGTGTTCGGGGCCGAGGGGCTGGGCTGGACGAACGTCTCGAAGGTGATGGTGGGGGCGGGCGGGGCGCTGCTGGACAGTTCGCTGGGGCTGCCGCTGCTGTTCTGCGTGGGTGTGGCGATCGGGATGGCGAGGAAGGCGGACGGGTCGACGGCGCTGGCGGCGGTGGCCGGTTTCCTCGTGTACTGGACGGTGCTGCGGCAGTTTCCGGAGGACTGTCCGCCGGGGTCGGTGGCGGTGCCCGGGGTGGGGTGCCAGGTGACCGACGGGGACCGGGAGGTGACGGCGTTCGCGTTCCAGAATCCGGGGGTGTTCGGCGGGATCGTGATGGGGCTGCTGGCGGCGTTCTTCTGGGCGCGGTTCCACCGGACGCGGCTGGTGGACTGGCTGGGGTTCTTCAACGGGCGGCGGCTGGTGCCGATCCTGATGGCGTTCGTGGCGATCGTGTTCGCGGCGTTGTGTCTGTGGGTGTGGCCGCCGGTCGGTGACGCGCTGGAGAGTTTCAGCGACTGGATGGACGGGCTGGACGCGTGGGGCGCGGGTGTGTTCGGGGTGGCGAACCGGGCGTTGCTGGTGGTGGGGCTGCACCAGTTCCTGAACGTGCCCATCTGGTTCCAGTTCGGTTCGTTCACGAAGCCGGACGGGACGGTGGTGCACGGGGACATCAACATGTTCCTGGCGGGCGACCCGGACGCGGGGCAGTTCACGTCGGGGTTCTTCCCGATCATGATGTTCGCGTTGCCGGCGGCGGCGCTGGCGATCACGCACTGTGCGCGGCCGGACCGGCGCAAGGAGGTCGGTGGCCTGATGCTGTCGGTGGCGCTGACGTCGTTCGTCACGGGGATCACGGAGCCGATCGAGTATTCGTTCCTGTTCGTGGCGCCGGTGCTGTACGTGGTGCACGCGCTGCTGACGGGGGTGTCGATGGCGGTGACGTGGGGGCTGGGGGTGCATGACGGGTTCAGCTTCTCGGCGGGGCTGATCGACTACGTCATCAACTGGAATCTGGCGACCAGGCCGTGGCTGATCGTGCCGATCGGGCTGGGTTTCGCGCTCGTCTACTACGTGATCTTCCGGTTCGCGATCACGCGGTTCGACCTGAGGACTCCGGGGCGTGAGCCGGAGGAGGACGTGGAGGACAGCGCCAAGGCGTGATCGTCCGGGGCGAGCGGAAATGGCGGGTTCCACTCGTTCGGCCTACCGTGCTACAACTGGTCTACACCACTCACCGGTGGAGGTCGCGCGGTGGATACCGCGTTCCCCTTTCTTTGAGACGCCGCCGTCCCCCGTCGAACACTTCCTGGGCGGCGCCGTGCCCCCTGGAGGAAGTTCATGTCCACAGAGACCGCCGCGCCCGCGAGCCCGAGCAGAGGGTCGGCCGTGATGGCCGTCCTGCAGCGGATCGGCCGCAGCCTGATGCTGCCCGTCGCGGTGCTGCCCGCCGCCGCCCTGCTGGTCCGGCTCGGCAACGCCGACATGCTGGGGCGCGAGTCGTTCCCCGCCTTCATCACCAAGATCGCGGGCTTCATGGCGGCCGGCGGCAACGCCATCCTCGACAACATGGCGCTGCTGTTCGCCGTGGGCATCGCGATCGGCTTCGCCAAGAAGTCGGACGGCTCCACCGCCCTGGCGGCCGTGGTCGGTTACCTGGTCTTCAAGAACGTGCTCGCCACGTTCACCGACGGCAGCCTGCCCAAGAAGGAAGCCATCGTCGACGGCAAGATCGTCATGGTCGAGCAGGCGGTCGACGCCAAGGTCCTCGGCGGTGTGGTGATGGGCCTCGTCGTCGCCCTGCTCTACCAGCGCTTCTACCGCACCAAGCTGCCCGACTGGGCGGGCTTCTTCGGCGGCCGCCGCCTGGTTCCGATCCTGTCGGCCTTCGCGGGTCTGCTCATCGGCATCGTCTTCGGTTACATCTGGCCGGTCCTCGGCACGGGCCTGCACAACTTCGGTGAGTGGCTGGTCGGCTCCGGCGCGGTCGGCGCGGGCATCTTCGGTGTCGCCAACCGTGCGCTGATCCCGATCGGCATGCACCACCTGCTGAACTCCTTCCCCTGGTTCCAGGCCGGCACCTACGAGGGCAAGAGCGGCGACATCGCGCGGTTCCTCGCGGGTGACCCGACCGCCGGCCAGTTCATGACCGGCTTCTTCCCGATCATGATGTTCGCCCTGCCGGCCGCGTGCCTCGCGATCGTGCACTGCGCCCGCCCCGAGCGCCGCAAGGTCGTCGGCGGCATGATGTTCTCCCTCGCGCTGACCTCGTTCGTCACCGGTGTCACCGAGCCGATCGAGTTCACCTTCATGTTCATCGCCCCGGTGCTGTACGCGATCCACGCGGTGCTCACCGGTGTCTCGATGGCGCTGACCTGGGCGCTCGGGATGAAGGACGGCTTCGGCTTCTCGGCCGGCGCGGTGGACTTCTTCCTCAACCTGGGCATCGCGACCAACCCGTGGGGCCTGGCCCTGGTCGGCCTGTGCTTCGCGGCGGTCTACTACGCGGTCTTCCGCTTCGCGATCACCAAGTTCAACCTGCCGACGCCCGGCCGGGAGTCCGACGAGGAACTCGCCGAGCTGCAGAAGGCGGAGGCCAAGTAGGTCCGCTCACGCGCGAGGGCCCCGGAACCGAGCGGTTCCGGGGCCCTCGCGCGTGCGGACCGCTCAGATCTCGTACGTCTGCCGGGGTGCGGCGAGGTCCACGGGGCCGTCGTAGACCTCGCGGGCGTCGACGAGGTTGACCTGCGGGTCGGTCCACGGCGGGATGTGGGTGAGGACCAGGCGCCGGGCGCCGGCCCGGGCCGCCGTCTCGCCCGCCTCACGGCCGTTGAGGTGCAGGTCGGGAATGCTCTCCTTGCCGTGCGTGAACGCCGCCTCGCACAGGAACAGGTCGGCGTCCCGGGCGAGTTCGTCCAGGGCGGGGCTCACGCCGGTGTCGCCGGAGTACGTCAGGACCTTGCCCTCGTGCTCGACGCGGATGCCGTACGCCTCCACGGGGTGGGCCACCCGCTCGGTGTGCACCGTGAAGGGGCCGACGTCGAAGGTGGACGGCTTGACCGTGTGGAAGTCGAAGACCTCGCTCATCGAGGAGGCGGTGGGGGTGTCCGCGTAGGCGGTGGTCAGCCGGTGTTCCGTGCCCTCGGGGCCGTAGACGGGGAGCGGATCGCAGCGGCCGCCGTCGTGGCGGTAGTAGCGCGCGACGAAGTACGCGCACATGTCGATGCAGTGGTCGGCGTGCAGGTGGCTGAGGAAGATCGCGTCGAGGTCGTAGAGACCGCAGTGGCGCTGCAGCTCGCCCAGGGCGCCGTTGCCCATGTCGAGGAGCAGCCGGAAGCCGTCGGCCTCGACGAGGTAGCTCGAGCAGGCCGATTCCGCGGACGGGAACGACCCCGAGCAGCCGACGACGGTGAGCTTCATGAAGCAGAAACCTCCGCTGGCGGGATGGGTGTGGTAAGGGCGTCGGGGGTCGTGCGGTTCGTCGAGCGTAAGGCGCGAAACCTCCGGTAGCTCCTCCGCCAAGGCCCGTTGTGGGCGAACTCACCTGTGGTGTCACCGGTTCGGCTGGCAGGGCCGGGCGGGATCCGCACGCGGACGGGCGCGTGGGAGGGAGTACGCCGGTACCGTCTCAGTATGGACACGTCCTGGTGGCTCGCGCTCGCCGCGGTGGTACTGCTCGCGCTCGTCGCCACGCTCGTCGACGGCTGGGGACGGGGCCGGCGCACCCTGGAGCGGCGGACCCGGAGGACGGCCCCGGGCCCGCCGGTGACGGGACGGCCGCAGCCCGCGGAGATCTGGTGGGCGGAGGTGCCCTACGAGGACGCGGCGGTCACCAAGGACCGGCCGTGCCTGGTGCTGGCGGTGCGCGGGGAGCGGGCGACGGTCGCGAAGATCACCACCCGGTTCCGGCACGAGCACGCGGTGATCCCGCTGCCGCCCGGCACGGTCGGCGACGCCCGGGGCCGGGCGAGCTTCCTGGAGACCGACGAGCTGCGGGAGGTCCCGGTGCGGGGCTTCCGGCGCCGGGTCGGGGTGGTCGATCCGGGGCTGTGGGACCAGGTGCGCCACCTGGCGGGATGATCCGGGCGCCGGGCGACCCGGAGGACAGGGGACGGAACAGCGAAGGGGCCGGAGTCGCGACCCCAGCCCCTCGGTGTGTCCGTGCCGTCGGCTACGCCCAGAGCTGTCCCTGGAGCGTCTCGATGGCCTCCTCCGTGGTGGCGGCCGTGTAGACGCCGGTGGAGAGGTACTTCCAGCCTCCGTCGGCGACGACGAAGACGATGTCGGCCGGCTCGCCCGCCTTGACTGCCTTGCGGCCCACGCCGATCGCGGCGTGCAGCGCGGCGCCCGTGGAGACGCCGGCGAAGATGCCCTCCTGCTGGAGCAGCTCGCGGGTGCGCGTCACCGCGTCCGCCGAGCCGACCGAGAAGCGCGTGGTGAGCACCGACGCGTCGTACAGCTCCGGCACGAACCCCTCGTCGAGGTTGCGCAGGCCGTAGACCAGGTCGTCGTAGCGCGGTTCGGCCGCGACGATCTGCACGCCGGGCTTGTGCTCGCGCAGGTAGCGGCCGACGCCCATGAGCGTGCCGGTGGTGCCGAGGCCGGCCACGAAGTGCGTGACGGACGGCAGGTCGGCGAGGATCTCGGGGCCGGTGGTCGCGTAGTGGGCGCCCGCGTTGTCCGGGTTGCCGTACTGGTAGAGCATCACCCAGTCCGGGTGCTCGGCTGAGAGCTCCTTGGCGACGCGCACGGCGGTGTTGGAGCCTCCCGCGGCCGGGGAGGAGATGATCTCGGCGCCCCACATGGCCAGCAGGTCACGGCGTTCCTGCGAGGTGTTCTCGGGCATCACGCAGACGATGCGGTAGCCCTTGAGCTTCGCCGCCATGGCCAGGGAGATGCCGGTGTTGCCCGAGGTCGGCTCCAGGATCGTGCAGCCGGGGGTGAGCCGGCCGTCCTTCTCCGCCTGCTCGATCATGTGCAGGGCGGGACGGTCCTTGACCGAGCCGGTCGGGTTGCGGTCCTCCAGCTTCGCCCAGATGCGGACGTCGGGGGACGGCGACAGCCGCGGCAGGCGCACCAAGGGGGTGTTGCCCACCGCGGCCAGGGGTGAGTCGTAGCGCATCGGTGATCAGACCATGCCGCCGGCCACGGCCGGCAGGATCGTGACGTTGTCGCCGTCCGACAGCTTGGTGTTGATGCCGTCGAGGAAGCGCACGTCCTCGTCGTTCAGGTACACGTTGACGAAGCGGCGCAGCTGGTCGCCGTCCACGATGCGGGCCTGGATGCCCGCATGCCGGGTCTCGAGGTCGTTGAACAGGTCGGCGAGGGTGTCCCCGGTGCCCTCCACCGCCTTCTGGCCGTCGGTGTAGGTGCGGAGGATGGTCGGGATGCGGACCTCGATGGCCATGGCTCAGGGCTCCTGTCGGAAGGTGTCGTCGGGTGGTGGCGCGCGGCGGCGCGGGCTTGCGTGGTCGTACGCAGGTGGAGCGTTTCGCCGCGGCTCACGGCCGTACGGCGGCAGGGTGCTGCGTCAACAGATGGCGCTGGCGAGCCTGCACAGGTCGACGTGCAGCCGCGCCACGAGCAGATCGCCCGGCGTCTTTTCGCTCACGTCGTGGAAAACCATGGGCTCATCGTATCGATTCCCGGCCGGGCCCCCGGAGTGTGATCCCACACTTCGGACGTTATTCATCCGCATGTCGAGATTCCTGCGCTGCGTCCGAGCTCAGGCCTGGCTCAGTACGCCTCGACGATCCGGACCTCCTCCTCGGTGACCTCGCCCTCGACGATCCGGAAGGAACGGAACTGGAACTCGCCGGCCCCGTCGGTGTCGGCGGTGGAGACCAGGACGTAGTGCGCGCCGGGCTCGTTGGCGTAGGAGATGTCGGTGCGCGAGGGGTAGGCCTCGGTGGCCGTGTGGGAGTGGTAGATGACCACCGGTTCCTCGTCGCGGTCGTCCATCTCGCGGTAGAGCCTGAGCAGGTCGCCGGAGTCGAACTCGTAGAACGTGGGCGACATGGCCGCGTTCAGCATGGGGATGAAGCGCTCGGGTCGGTCCGAGCCGGCCGGTCCGGCGACGACGCCGCACGCCTCGTCGGGGTGGTCCTTGCGCGCGTGCGCGACGATCCGGTCGACCAGGTCCTGGGTGATGGTCAGCATGTGCGTCAGGATAAGCAGAAGGGCCGTTCCGTACCGAGGGATGGTACGGAACGGCCCACATGCCGGACGCCCTGAGCGGCAGCCGCGGGGAGTACCACGAGAACTCCCCGCGGCTGGACGTCCTGGCTGGTCAGCCGACCTTCTCGAACTCCGCGTCGTCGCGGCGCTCGGCGATCTGCGGGTTGCGGCGCTTGAGGACCGCCCAGCCGGCGCCGAGGGCGACGGCCCAGCCGGCCGCGACGTACAGGCAGATCCGCGCGTCCTTGTCGTAGGCGATCATGCAGGTCACGCCGATGAGGAAGAGGAGCGCGACCCAGCTGAACAGGGCTCCGCCGGGGGCGGGGAAGGACGAGGCGCGCAGCCGGCCCGCGTCGACCGCGGCGCGGTAGCGGATGTGGCTGACGAGGATCATCATCCAGGTCCAGATGCCGGCCGCGGTGGCGACGGAGGTGACGTAGAGGAACGCCTTCTCCGGGACCACGTAGTTCAGGACCACGCCGATGCCCATGAGGGCCACGGAGACGGTGATGCCGACGGCGGGCGTCTTGCGGGCGTTGAGCTTGCCGAAGGCCTGCGGCGCCTCGCTGTTGGAGGCCAGGTCGCGCAGCATGCGGCCGGTGGAGTACATGCCCGAGTTGCAGGACGACAGGGCCGCGGTGAGCACCACGAAGTTGACGATGCCCGCGGCGAGCGGGATTCCGATCTTGCCGAAGGCGTGCACGAAGGGGCTCTCGCCGGCGGAGAACTCGGTCCACTTGACGACGGAGAGGATCACCAGCAGGGCGCCGACGTAGAAGACGATGATGCGCCAGGGCAGGGTGTTGATGGCCTTGGGCAGGGTCTTCTCGGGGTTCTCGGACTCGCCCGCGGTGACGCCGACGAGCTCGACGGCGAGGTAGGCGAACATGACGCCCTGGAGCGTCATCAGGCTGGAGCCGATGCCGTTCGGGAAGAAGCCGTCGTGCGCCCAGAGGTTGGAGACGGTGGCGGTGTCACCGGCGTCGGAGAAGCCGAGGGTGAGCACGCCGAGGCCGATGACGATCATGCCGATGATGGCCGTGACCTTGATCATCGAGAACCAGAACTCGACCTCGCCGAAGATCTTGACCGAGATCAGGTTGACGCCGAAGAGCACCACCAGGAACACCAGGGCGCTGACCCACTGCGGGATCTCCGGGAACCAGAAGTGGATGTAGATGGCGGCGGCCGTGAGCTCGGCCATGCCGGTGACCACCCACATGAGCCAGTACGTCCAGCCCGTGACGAACCCGAAGAACGGGCCGAGGAACTCGCGCGCGTACTCGGCGAAGGAGCCGGAGACGGGCCGGTAGAGGAGCAGTTCGCCCAGGGCCCGCATGATGAAGAAGATCACGACGCCCGCGAGGGCGTACATGAGGATGATGCTGGGTCCCGCCTTGGCGATGTTCGCTCCGGCACCCATGAACAGGCCGACGCCGATGGCGCCGCCGATCGCGATCATCTGGACCTGGCGACTGCCCAGGCCCCGCTCGTAGCCCTCCTCGGGCACGTTTTCCGTGTCGACCTGCGCAGAGGTCATGTGTGGTGCGCCTTTCTCCATGCCGACCCGGGCCTCTCGTCGGCCTCGGATCGGGTTTCGATCCCCCCGGATTGCTGGAGTCGTGCCTGGCCGGCGGTTGCCGGCTCGGTGGCGCACCCGGCCGGACATTCGGGTGGTGTCCCGCCGGGCGATCGTGAAGATTTATCACGGCCGTCGAACTGATCGCCGCACGGCGGTGTGGCGCACCGCACAAGCAAAAGAGGACAAAGCGTCACCTGGACCGCCATAGGCGGCGGGCGCGGTGACGGGATCGTTATCCGGATTTGAGTGTCCTCTGAGCGAACACCGCATGGTCGCCGGAGGATCACGAAACCCGCACGGATCAGGGCATCAGCGTTCCGACCAGCGTCTCCTGGAGTCCGCCGAGCCACAAGTAGGCCATCACCATCGGCTTGCGCGGGTCGTCGTCCGGGAGGCGGTAGAGGAGGTCGGTGTCCTCCTCCTCGGCGATCTCCAGCCGGGAGCCGATCGCGAGCCGCAGGTCGTTCAGCGCGCCCAGCCACCGCCGGGACTCCTCCACCGACAGCTTCAGCACCGCTCCGCCCTCGCCGGCCGAGGTCGAGGCGAGCGCGTCCAGGGAGCGGACCACCGCGAGGGCGTTGTCCCGCTTGCCGGCCCGCAGGTCGTTCTCGGTGTAGCGGCGGAACTCGGCCGAGTAGGCGCGCTGCTCCTCGGCGTCCTGCGCCGAGGCGGGCCGCTCGGGGTCGCTGTAGGCGTCCGGGAACAGGCGCCGGAGCACCGGGTCGGCGGGCGGCTCGCTCGGGCCCTCGGCGAACAGCTCGGCGAGCGGGTCGCCGGAGGCGTCCTCGGCGGGGCCGGGGCCGATGAGCTCCAGGAGCTGGACGGCCAGCGACCGGATGATGGAGATCTCGACGTCGTCGAGGGCGACGGCCGCGCCGCCGCCGGGGAGCGGTTCGAAGGTTCCGGGCATGAACGCCTTTTCGCTGCTGGGCGGGTGCGGGCTACTTGCGGTCCTGCTGGAGGGTGGCCCACAGGCCGTAGCCGTGCATGGCCTGCACGTCGCGTTCCATCTCCTCGCGGGTGCCGCTGGAGACGACCGCCCGGCCCTTGTGGTGGACGTCGAGCATGAGCTTGGTGGCCTTGTCCTTGGAGTAGCCGAAGTACGTCTGGAAGACGTACGTCACGTAGCTCATGAGGTTGACCGGGTCGTTGTGCACGATGGTGACCCAGGGGACGTCGGGCTCGGGTACGGCGAAGACCTCCTCCGCCGACTCGGTGCGTTCGATCTCCAGGGGCGCGGGTGACGTCACACTGCCCATGCTGCCACCCGAGGGGGGTAGTCGCACAAACGGGCCTGGCCGGGAGGCGATCGCGTCCTCCGGGACCGCAATCGTCAGATTGACGAAATGGGGGTACGCTCCTCACCATGAACACAGCGGACCTTGGGCTGCCGGTGGATGTTCCCTCGACGGCGCTCTTCACGGACCAGTACGAGCTGACGATGCTGCGGGCCGCTCTCGCCTCGGGCACGGCCGAGCGGCGGAGCGTGTTCGAGGTCTTCACCCGGCGACTGCCGGACGGGCGCCGCTACGGCGTCGTGGCGGGCACCGGGCGGGTGCTGGACGCGGTGGAGAACTTCCGCTTCGACCCGGGCGTCCTGGGCTTCCTGCGCGAGCGCGGCATCGTCGACGAGCAGACCCTGGAGTGGCTCGCCGGCTACCGCTTCAGCGGCGACATCTGGGGCTACCCCGAGGGCGAGGTGTACTTCCCCGGCTCGCCGATCATGCGGGTGGAGGGCACCTTCGCCGAGTGCGTGCTGCTGGAGACGGTGATCCTGTCGATCCTCAACCACGACTCGGCGATCGCCGCGGCCGCCTCGCGCATGTCGGCGGCGGCCGGCGACCGGCCGCTGATCGAGATGGGCGCCCGGCGCACCCACGAGCTGGCGGCGGTGGCGGCCTCCCGGGCCGCGTACGTCGGCGGCTTCTCGACCACCTCCGACCTGGCCGCCGGCTTCCGCTACGGCATCCCCACCGTCGGCACCTCCGCACACGCCTTCACGCTGCTGCACGACAGTGAGCGGGACGCCTTCCGGGCCCAGGTGGAGACGCTGGGCCGGGGCACCACGCTGCTGGTGGACACCTACGACGTCGACGAGGCGGTCCGGACGGCCGTGGAGGTCGCCGGGACCGGGCTCGGGGCCGTGCGGATCGACTCCGGCGACCTGCTGCTGGTCGCGCACCGGGTGCGCCGGCAGCTGGACGAGCTGGGCGCGACCGACACCAAGATCGTCGTCACCTCCGACCTGGACGAGTACGCCATCGCCTCGCTGGCGGCGGCGCCCGTGGACGCCTACGGCGTCGGCACCCAGCTGGTGACCGGCTCCGGGCACCCCACCTCGTCGATGGTCTACAAGCTGGTCGCGCGGGCGGAGTCGGCGGACCCGAAGGCACCGCTGGTGCCGGTGGCGAAGAAGTCCAGCGGCGGCAAGACGTCGGTGGGCGGGCGCAAGTGGGCCGCCCGGCGGCTCGACTCCCACGGGATCGCCGAGGCCGAGGTGATCGGCACCGGGCGGGTGCCGGCCGCGCTCGCGGACCGGCAGCTGCTGGTGGAGCTGGTCAAGGGCGGCGAGGTGGTGGCGCGCGAGCCGCTGGACGCGGCGCGGGACCGGCACACGGCGGCGCGCGCGGGGCTCCCGATGTCGGCCACCCAGCTCTCCCGGGGGGAGCCGGTCATTCCGACGGAGTACCTGCACGAGGGCTCGGGTAGCTAATGGCGGTGTGCCGCGATGCGCCGACCCGCGCCCCCTCCCGACCCCGCTCACTTGTTCGTAGGCTCGGCAGTGCACCGGCCGGGCTCGCCGACCCCATAGCCGAAGGACACCGACCATGCGCCGCGCCTTGATCGTCGTAGACGTGCAGAACGACTTCTGCGAGGGGGGCAGCCTCGCCGTGTCCGGCGGCGCCGACGTGGCCGCCGCCGTCACCGAGCTGATCGGCCAGGCCAGCGGGTCCGGCTACCAGCACGTGGTGGCCACCCGCGACCACCACATCGCGCCCGGCGGCCACTTCTCCGCCAGCCCCGACTACGTCCGCTCCTGGCCGGCGCACTGCGTCGCCGGCACGGAGGGCGTCGGCTTCCACCCGAACTTCGCCCCCGCGGTCGCCTCCGGGGCCATCGACGCCGTCTTCGACAAGGGGGCGTACGCGGCGGCCTACAGCGGCTTCGAGGGGACCGACGAGAACGGCACCACCCTGGCCGACTGGCTGCGCTCCCGCGAGGTCACCGAGGTCGACGTGGTCGGCATCGCCACGGACCACTGCGTGCGCGCCACGGCCCTGGACGCCGCGAAGGAGGGTTTCCGCACCCAGGTCCTGCTCGACCTCACCGCGGGCGTGGCCGCGGAGACCACCGAGCGGGCCCTGGAGGAGCTGCGGGAAGCGGGCGTGGAGCTCACCGGCAAGCCGGTCGTCCAGTAGCCCCGGCGGGCCTGGCGGTCAGGTCTGGGCCGAGGGGCGCCGCAGCAGGGACCTGATCGGGCGCCACAACTCCTGGACCAGGTCCGGGCCGCCCACGACACCGTTGTCAGGGGCCGTGCGCCATATCAGTCCGTCGGGATGGTGCAGGACCGCCGTGATCTCGTCGGGGGTCGGCGGGGCGGCGTTGCCGCGCAGGTACACCGAGCGCAGACCGAGGTTGCGGAGCCTGGTCAGGGCCCGCGCCCGGTTCACGGAGTGGACGAGCACCCGGACGGCGCCGGGGCCGTCGGCGGCGGGGCTGGGCAGATTCAGCGCCACCACCACCGTGCCGTTCGGCAACTTGCAGAAGCCTCCTGCGGCCATGTGGTCATACCCCCGTGTCGGTCGGTGTCAATAAGCGAGCCACAGGACGCACCTAAACACGGATCGGCGGTGACCCGCCAGTGGGTCACCGCCGATCATGTTCTGACCTGCAAGGATGCGGATTACCTACCCGCGGGGCCGACCTCCAGCTCGATCGTCGAGCCGTCCTTGGCCTCCTTGAGGATCTTGATCTTCGTGTTGGTGTCAGTGATCTTGACACCCGCCGTCGGGTTCGACTCGTCGTAGTAGTCGTTCGTCCGGTCGTTGAAGACCGACACACCCTTCGAGCCCGGGATGTACTTCGCCACGTCCGCCTTGTGCAGCGTCATGCCGTCGGTGCGGTAGAGGCTGAAAGGCGAGTCGTAGGACTGGATGCGGTTGCGCATCAGCGTGCCGTCGGCCCACTTCAGCGCGGTCGGGTGGGAGTCGACCGGCAGGACCAGACCGGTGCCCCGGTGCTGGCTGGTGTTGTTGTCCGCCTGGGAGGTGTCCCACTTCCAGATCAGCAGGCCGTTCTGGTACGCGTAGTGCTCGACCCAGTCCGGGCGCTCGGTGAAGCCGAAGTTGTACGGGCCGACCTTGAGGGTCTTGTCGTACGACACGTACTGCCGGTTCTCGGCGATGTAGTACTGCGCGTAGTCCTTGGTGAAGGACGCGCCGATGCGGGAGAAGCCGGTGGCCTTCCACGCCTCGTCCGCGCTCTCGGCGTTGTCCGTGAAGACGGGCGCGCCGTCGGCGGTCACCGTGATCGCGTCGGCCGTGAAGCCCTTCTGGGCCACGCCGCCGTCGGTCTGGTAGCGGAAGCGCAGGTCGATCTTCTTGCCGGCGTAGGCGTCCAGCGAGAAGGCGAGCTTCTTGTAGCCGTCGACCGTGCCGGTCAGGGCCGGCTTGTCACCGCCGTCGCGGGGGATCGGCTGGCCGTCCACCGTGCCGTCGAGGGCGGTCCAGTTGGCGCCGCCGTCGGTCGAGACCTCGGTGTAGAGGTAGTCGTACTCGGCCTCGATGTCGTACCAGCCGTCCAGGGTCAGCTGGGCCTTCGCCTTGCCGGTGAGGTCGACCGAACGCGTCAGCGTGTTCTTGAGGTTGTCACCGCTGCCGCTCCACCACTGGGTCTTGCCCTCGGCGGGGGTGACGAGTTCGGTGGTGACCGCCTTCTTGGGCAGGTCGACGACCAGCGCCTGCTTGTGCTTGGTGTTGTACTCGGCGACGCCCAGCTTGTGCCAGGAGTCGACGCCCGCCTTGGCGCGGTCGTAGTTCAGCCAGCCCAGCTGGAGCTTGTCCCAGGCGGTCATGTCGCCGGGCAGGTCACCGATCTCGTTCTTGCCGGTGCCCAGCCAGGAACCGGACGACATCAGCGTCCAGAAACCGGTGGAGTTCTCGCCGCCCGCGGTGTCGTAGTGGTCGGGCAGGCCGAGGTCGTGGCCGTACTCGTGGGCGTAGACGCCCAGTCCGCCGTTCTCCGGCTGGACGGTGTAGTCGCCGACCCAGATGCCGGTGTCGCCGATCTTCGCGCCGCCGAGCTTGTTGTTCTCGGGGCCGGTGGCGCCGGCGTCGGTGCCGAATGCGTACCAGCGGTGGGCCCAGATCGCGTCCGTGCCCTGCGCGCCGCCGCCCGCGGACTCGTCCTCGCCGGCGTGCACGATCTGGAAGTGGTCGATGTAGCCGTCGGGCTCGTTGAAGTCGCCGTCGCCGTCGAAGTCGTAGCGGTCCCACTCGTCGAACCGTGCGACGTCCGCCTTGATCTGGGCGTCGGTCCTCCCCGCTGCCTTCTGCTGGGAGACCCAGGCGTCCAGGCCGTCGCTGACGACGTTCCACACGCTGGAGCAGTTGGTCTGGCCGCAGGCGTTGTTGCCGTAACGGGCCTCGTTGTAGGGGACCTTGACCCAGTCCGAGACCTCGCCCTCGACCGAGTAGCGACCCGAGGACTGCTTCTCGTAGTAGGTCTTGACCGAGTCGACGCCCTCGCCGGAGCCGAAGTACAGGTCCTGGAAGTAGTCCCGGTCGTAGTCGGCCCGCCAGGCGGTGGAGTTGTCCTTCTTGCGGTCCGGCTTGGGTATCTGGTTGTGCAGCGGGCCGGCGGTGCCGCCGTAGCGCGGGTCGGTCTTGTCGCCGAACTCGACCAGGATCGTGAAGATCTTGTCGGTCTTCTCGCGGCCGAGCTCGACGTACTTGCTGTCGCCCTTCTTGCTCTTGAGCTGGACGACCTTCGAGCCCTCGCGGTCCTTGACCTTGGTCTCGCCGGAGATGACCTGCTCCAGGGCCTCCTGGCGCTGCGCCTCCTGCGTCTTGCTGAGGGGGCCTGCGAGGTCGTGCTCGTCGTGGTGACGGTCCGCCGGGTCGTGCCGGTCCACGGTGGTGGACCGGGGGGCGGAGGTGTCGTCCGCCACCGCGTACGTCGAGGCGGTGGCGGTGGCCGCCGCGAGCGCCACACCGATGGCGGCCGCTCTGAACGTCCAGGGTCTACTGGTCACTTGAGTTCCTCCCCCGCGTGCGTGCGCGCGGAAGGAAGGGGTCCCTGGTCAGGTGCGGGTCCGCGCGCGCGTGATCAACGCGTGTAGTCAAGTGACGACATTTGACTAGAGGTTTGGCAGAAAAGACAGACCTTGACTTGGACAAGTCAAGTGCACTATGCGGAGTCGACGTTCGTTTTACGGACAACCAAACGGTTGCCCCGCCCGGCGGCAGGCGCGTGCATATGTCCACTTCGTGGACGCCATGACTCCGTGCGCCCCCCGTGCACCGCCCTTGTTGGTCAGGTCACGCTTACCGCTCGTTCCGCTCGGGCAGCCTGCCGAATAGAGTCTCTTGGCGGAACGCCCGGAAGCCGGCGGAATGCCAGGCCGACGCCCCCGTGGACCCCCACTTTCGAGGACATGATGGCCATGCCCCGTCCGACCGCCGCACAGCTCGCCTACGGTGCGAGCACCGTGATCTTCTCGACCCTCGCCATGCTGCTGCTGTCGCAGGCGAGTTCGGGTGCCGGGATCGCGCTCATCGCCGTCGCGGCGCTCGCCCTCGGGCTCCTGGTCGCCATGACGGTGCCGCTGCCCGGCAGGCGTTCAGCGGCGGTCGAGCAGCCCGCGCCCGCGGAGCCGGTACGGGCCCCGGTCGCCGCGTCGGCACCGGAACCGGTGCGGGAGCGGGCGGCTTCCTGAGCCCGGTGCTCGGTTTTCTTCAGGACGTGACGCCTACGTGCCTCAAGTGGTGCTGACCACGACCGTTTTGGCCGCCTTGTCGTGCAGGCCCTGCTTGTAGGGACGGTCGAAGAAGCTCCAGCCGCCGGAGATCGCCGTCCAGACGCAGGCACAGCAGAAGGCGAACGGGATCCACAGCACGGCCGCGCGCGCCAGCGCGGTCTGCACGGAGGGCGTGGCGCCGTTGTCGAGGTTGGCCACGCGCAGGTGCAGCAGTTTCTTGCCGAGGGTCTGGCCGGTCCTGGCGGTCAGGGCGGTGTCGTAGGCGATGTAGAGCACGGCGGCGACCGCCGACTGCCAGAACGAGTTGCCCATCTCGATGCGGTCGCTGTCGACGTCGTACTCGCTGACGCCGAAGCTCCAGGTGAGCAGCCAGACGACGACACCGACCAGGATCATGTCGATGATGCGGGCGAGCGTGCGCTTGCCGCTGTCGGCGAGCGGGGGCATGCCGGCGAGGGGGTCGGAGGGGGAGGAACCGCCGCCGTAGGGGTCACCTCCGTAGGGACCGCCACCGGGTGGGCCCCCGCCGTAGGGACCGCCGCCGTAGGGACCGCCACCGGGTGGACCGCCCCCTGGTGGGCCGCCGCCGAAGCCGTCCGCGCCGCCGCCCGGGCCGCTTCCGGCGCCGCTTCCCGGGTACGGCGGGGGTTCGTTGCCGTACGGGGAGCCCGTGCCCTCGCGTGGCGGCTCACCCGGAGGCCGCTTCCTGAACGGGTCGTCTTCCGGGGGCTGCTGACCGGAGCCGGGGGGCGGTTCACTGCTCATGGCCCGAGTCGACCGCGAACCCCCGGGCTCCGCATCCGGCAGACGGCCGTCCGGGGGAGCTCAGCCCGCCACGAACGTGTGCGCGGCCTTGTCGTGCCAGCACTGGCGCCACGGCTTGTCGAAGAGGCACCAGGCGATGCCGACGACCCCGACGACGAGGAGGCCGGGCACGCTGTAGACCAGCCAGCGGCGCAGGGCCGCGCCGAACTCCGGGGTGTCGTGGCCCTCGATGTCCCGCACGTCCAGGCCCATCAGCTTCTTGCCGAGCGTGCGTCCCCACTTGGCGGTGGGCAGCACCTCGCTCAGCACACCGGCGAGCAGCAGCACGACCAGGATGATGCCGAGGTGGACCGAGGTCGTGCCGTCGAGCAGCCACACCGTGACGGTCTCCCCGGAGAGCCTGGCCGCGTCGATCTTCTCGTTGACGTGGTCGACGGCCCTCATGCCGAGCGGGACGGCGGCCCCGGCGGTCAGGCCCAGGAGCACGACCGTGTCCACGAGACGGGCGGCCAGCCGCTTGCCGAGCCCGGCGGGGCGGGCCGAGGCCTGGCGCCGGGCGGCCGCCTGGAACACGTCCTCGACCGGCGGCTTCCAGGGCGCGACGGGCTGCTCGTCGCCCCCGCCGGCTCCGGCGAGCCGGTGCACCTGCTGCGCCCAGGAGGACTGACCGCCACCGGGGCCGGGGCTGAGGGGGGTGGCCGCGGAGGCGCCCGGGCCGGACGGGGAACCGCCGGGCTGCGGGGGGACCGTGGAAGCCGCCTGGGGTCCCGGCAGTGCCGTGGCACCGGCGGCGGGGGCCTGCGCGCCCAGGGGCCCGGCCGCTGCCTGCGCTGCGGCGGCCCGGGCGGCGGCGGCCTTGCCGGCTGCGAAGCCGGGCCGGTTCTCCCCGTCGGCGACACCGGCCGCACCGCCCTGCCCGCGGAAGGCGGGCCCCGCCGGAGCGGGTGCTGGACCGGCCGCGCCGGCGGGACCGCCGAAACCGGAGTTACCGCCCGAGGGAGCGGGAGCGGCCGGGCCGCCGAAGGCGGGCCCCGCCGAAGCACCGCCCGGCGCGGGAGCGCCGCCGAAGGCGGCCGGGGCCGAACCGCCGGACGCGCCCGGGGAACCGGCCGGAGCACCGAAGCCCGGCCCGGTCTGGCCCCTGCCCGGTGCCGAGCCCGGAGAACCGGCCGGGCCGGACGCATCGGCGGAGCCCTGAGCCGGCGGAGAAGCCGGGGAACCGGCGGCACCGGGTGAACCGGCGCCCCGCGCCCCGGTGTTGCCGCTCGTGCCCGCCGCGCCGCCCCGGGGGCCGCCCGAGCGCGGCGGGACCGCCCGGAACGTCATCGTGCCCTCGTCGGGGACCTCGGCGGCGGCCCCTTCCCCGGGCTTGCCCGACGGGCGGCGGAAGACGAACGTGCTGCCGGAGGCCGCCGCGCCGGCCTCACGGCCGGCCGGCGGGATCGACGCCGTGCCGTCGGCGCGCGGGGACTCGCCCGCCGGCCGGCCGTCGCCGCGCGGCACCCTCGGGTCGGCGCCCTGCCGGGTCCCGGACTGCTGGGCACCGGACTGCTGGGCCCCGGGCTGCGCAGCCGCCTGCCGGGGTGTTCCCTGCGCTCCCTGCGCTCCCTGTGCTCCCTGCGGCGCTCCCCACGACACGCGGCGGTCCTGGTCGCCGCCGAAGCCGGACTGGCGGGAGCGGTCCGCGCCCCAGGCGGAGGCCGGTTCGGGACGGCTGCCGTGCTGGGCGTCGGCGGGGGCGGGCTCGTCGACCGGGTCCTCGTCGAAGAAGTGCGGCCCGGTCTCCTCGACCGAGGCGGCGGGCGCCGCGCCCGCACCGGGCGGCGGCGCGAGCGACTCGCCGTCCTTGGGCGCCGGACGGCTGGTGCCCGGCACCCAGGAGGCGCCGTTCCAGTACCGGACGTATCCAGGAATGGACGGGTCCGGGTAATACCCTTCGCGGGGCCTGTCGTCACCGGGGGCCGGGGTTGGGGCGCTCATGTCCGTCGTCCCGTATCTGCTCGGGGGCCAAATGGGGGCCTCCACATCTATCAGACGAGGGCAAGCCCCACCGCCGCTCCCACCGGACCCGCCCCTTTCGAGCACCGATGTGCTACGCACGGCGCCGCCCCGGGGTGTCCCTCTGCGAAAAAACTTCCGGCAACGCGCGTAATGCCGCGGCCCCGGCCTGCTCTCTCCTGCTGACCGGCCCTCAGGGGCAGCCGTCAGAAGAAGGGAACACCGCCATGCGGACCGTGGTGGAGCGCGAACTGGAGCTGCATCTCGTCCTGTCGCCGGAGCGCAGGATCCCGGTGCCGGCGCGGCTGGGGTACCTCACCGACGACCCGTACGCCGTCCACGTCACCTTCCACACCGACTGCGCGCACCCGGTGTACTGGACGTTCGCCCGGGACCTGCTCGTGGAGGGCGTCTTCCGGCCCTGCGGGCAGGGGGACGTGCGGGTGTGGCCGACGAAGACGGAGGGGCGCAGCGTGGTGCTGATGGCGCTGAGCTCGCCCGACGGGGACGCTCTGCTGGAGGCCCCGGCGGCGCAGGTGTCGGCGTGGCTGGAGCGGACGCTGCGGGTGGTGCCGCCGGGGACGGAGGGCGAACAGCTGGGGCTCGACGACGAGCTGGACCAGTTGCTCGCCCAGTGAGGCGACGGCGTCAGAACAGCTTGCCGGGGTTGAGGATGCCCAGCGGGTCGAAGGCCTGCTTCACGGCCCGCTGCATCTCCATCCCGACGGGGCCGATCTCGCGCGCCAGCCACTCCTTCTTCAGGACGCCGACGCCGTGTTCGCCGGTGATGGTGCCGCCGAGTTCCAGACCGAGGGCCATGATCTCGTCGAAGGACTCGCGGGCGCGGCGCGACTCGTCGGCGTCGGCCGGGTCGAAGCAGACCGTCGGATGGGTGTTGCCGTCGCCCGCGTGGGCGACGACGCCGATGGTGAGCCGGTACTTCTCGGCGATGCGGTCGACGCCGTCGAGCATCTCGGCGAGCCGGGAGCGCGGCACGCACACGTCGTCGATCATCGTGACGCCCTTGACCGCCTCCAGCGCGGTGAGGGACAGCCGGCGTGCCTGGAGGAGCAGTTCGGACTCGGCGGCGTCGTCGGCGGGGACGACCTGGGTGGCGCCGGCGGCCTCGCACAGCGCGCCGACGGCGGCGAGGTCGGATGCGGGCGCGGTGGTGTCGAAGGCGGCCAGGAGCAGGGCCTCGGTGGTCTCGGGCAGGCTCATCTGCGCCAGGTCGTTGACGGCCTTGACCGTGGTCCGGTCCATGAGTTCGAGGAGTGACGGGACGTGGCCGCCCTCCATGACGCGGCACACGGCGTCGCAGGCGGCGGCCGCGGAGGCGAACTCGGCGGCCAGGACGAGCTGCTGGGGCGGCTTGGGCCGCAGCCCGAGCACGGCCCGCACCACGATGCCGAGCGAGCCCTCGGAGCCGACGAACAGCCGGGTCAGGTCGTAGCCGGCGACGCCCTTGGCGGTGCGGCGGCCGGTGGACATGAGCCGTCCGTCGGCGAGGACCACGTCGAGCCCGAGGACGTACTCGGCGGTGACCCCGTACTTCACGCAGCACAGGCCGCCGGAGGCGGTGCCGATGTTGCCGCCGATGGTGCACATCTCCCAGCTGGAGGGGTCCGGCGGGTAGTACAGGCCGTGTTCGCCGACGGCCCGGGACAGGGCGGCGTTGACGACGCCGGGTTCGACGACGGCGATGCGGTCGACCGGGTTGATCTCCAGGATCCGGTCCATCTTCGTCAGGGAGAGCACGATGCAGCCGTCGGAGGCGTTGGCGGCGCCGGACAGGCCGGTGCGGGCGCCCTGCGGGACGACCGGGACCCGCAGGGCGGTGGCCGTGCGCATCACGTGCTGGACCTGTTCGGCCGTCCGGGGCAGCACGACGACGGCGGGGGTGCCGGCCGGGCAGAAGCTCGCCATGTCGTGGGCGTAGGAGGCCGTGATGTCGGGGTCGGTGAGCACCGCGTCGGCGGGCAGGCCGCCGAGCAGCAGGTCGACGAGGTTGCCGGTCCTGTCGTCGGGAGGCGCTTCGATACGGCTCATGATCACAGGTTCGCACCCGGGGCGAGCGGTGTGAACCCCGCCGGGGGCGGCCTTCGCCTGTCCGGGGCGTGCGGGTGCCCCGTGACACCCGCACACCCGGGACGCGCCGTCGGGCTACAGGTTGCCGCGGCGGGCCTGCTCGCGCTCGATCGCCTCGAACAGGGCCTTGAAGTTGCCCTTGCCGAAGCCCATGGAGCCGTGCCGTTCGATGATCTCGAAGAAGACCGTCGGACGGTCCTGGACCGGCTTGGTGAAGATCTGCAGCAGGTAGCCGTCCTCGTCGCGGTCGGCGAGGATCTTCAGCTCGCGCAGGGTGTCGATCGGCACGCGCGTCTCGCCGACCCACTCCCCCAGCGTGTCGTAGTAGGAGTCGGGCGTGTTGAGGAACTCCACGCCGGCCGCGCGCATCGTGCGGACCGTCTGCACGATGTCGTTGGTGTTGAGGGCGATGTGCTGCACCCCCGCGCCGCCGTAGAACTCCAGGTACTCGTCGATCTGGGACTTCTTCTTGGCGATGGCCGGCTCGTTGATCGGGAACTTCACCTTGAGCGTGCCGTCCGCGACGACCTTGGACATCAGGGCGCTGTACTCGGTGGCGATGTCGTCGCCCACGAACTCCTTCATGTTCGTGAAGCCCATGACCTTGTTGTAGAAGCCGACCCACTCGTTCATGCGGCCGAGCTCGACGTTGCCGACGCAGTGGTCGATCGCCTGGAAGGTGCGCTGGGCGGGCGGCTCGACGATCGGCTTGGCCGCGACGTAGCCCGGCAGGTACGGGCCGTCGTAGCCCGAGCGCTCGACGAGGGTGTGGCGGGTCTCGCCGTAGGTGGCGATCGCGGCGAGGACGACCGTGCCGTGCTCGTCCTTCGTCTCGTACGGCTCGGCGACCGAGCGGGCGCCGTGCTCCAGAGCGTAGGCGTACGCGGCGCGCGCGTCCGGCACCTCGATGGCGAGGTCGACGACGCCGTCGCCGTGCTCGGCCACGTGCCGGGCGAGGAAGTGGCCCCAGTCGGTGGTGGGCTTGATGACCGAGGTGAGGACGAAGCGGGCGGAGCCGTTCTCCAGGACGTAGCTCGCGGTCTCGCGGCTGCCGTTCTCCGGTCCGGAGTAGGCGACCAGCTTCATGCCGAAGGCGGTGGAGTAGTAGTGCGCCGCCTGCTTGGCGTTGCCCACGGCGAAGACGACCGCGTCCATTCCCTTGACCGGGAAGGGGTCGGCCTGCCGGGCGGTGTCGGGAGTGTGGTGTGTGGTCTGCGTCATAGCCGCAGGGTCTCCCTGCTCGGCAAGGTGCGCAATAGTTTGCGTTTCGATTGGGCAATCTGTTCAGCAATACGGCGGAAGCATCGGTCTTTCTGTACAGGATGACCATCTCGGGAGGCTGCTGTGGCGATCGATCAGCTGGACGGCCGGATCATCCTGCTGCTCGCCCGGGAGCCGCGGATCGGGGTGCTGGAGATGTCCCGGCGGCTGGGCGTGGCCCGGGGCACCGTGCAGGCACGGCTGGACCGGCTTCAGTCGAACGGAGTCATCCGCGGATTCGGCCCCGAGGTGGATCCGGCGGCGCTCGGCTATCCGGTCACGGCGTTCGCCACGCTCCAGATCCGGCAGGGGCAAGGCGCCGACGTACGGGCCCACTTGGCGACCGTGCCGGAGGTGCTGGAGCTGCACACCACCACCGGCAGCGGGGACATGCTGTGCCGGCTGGTGGCCCGCTCCAACGCCGATCTCCAACGTGTGATCGACCGGGTCGTCGGTTTTGATGGCATCGTCCGGGCCTCCACGGCGATCGTCATGGAGAACCCCGTTCCGCTGCGGATCATCCCGCTCGTGGAGCAGGCCGCGGAGGAGACCTGACGTCATGGGGTGAGCGCGTGTGAACTTCTGGGAGTACCTGGCGGGCCGGCACCAGCAACTGCTCACCGACGCCTACCAGCACGCCAGCGCCGTCTTCCAGTGCATGGTCGTCGCGACCCTGCTGGGGGTGCTGATCGGCGTCGCCACCTATCGCAGCGAATGGGCCGGGAACCTCGCGACCACGGCCACCGCCACCGTCCTGACCGTGCCCGCGCTCGCCCTGATCGGCCTGCTGATCCCGGTCGTGGGCCTGGGCGTGGCACCGACGGTGATCGCGCTGACCCTGTACGGCCTGCTGCCGGTCGTCCGCAACGCGATCGTCGGCCTGCGCGGCGTCGACCCGGCGCTGGTGGACGCGGCCACCGGCATCGGCATGTCCCGCCCGGCCCGGCTGCTGCGGGTCGAGCTGCCGCTGGCCTGGCCGCCGATCCTGACCGGGATCCGGGTGGCGACGCAGATGCTGATGGGCATCGCCGCCATCGCCGCGTACGCCTCCGGGCCGGGCCTGGGCAACGTCATCTTCCGCGGGCTCGCCTCGCTGGGCAGCGCCAACGCGCTCAACCAGGTCCTCGCGGGCACGCTCGGCATCATCGTCCTCGCCCTGCTGTTCGACGCCGCGTACGTGCTGATCGGGCGGCTGACCATTCCCAGGGGGATCCGTGCCTGAGACCGGGCACCACGGTGCCTCCATCGAGCTGGAGAACCTGACCAAGCGGTTCCCCGGCAGCGCGCAGCCGGCCGTGGACAACGTGAGCATGGAGATCAAGGCGGGCGAGGTCGTCGTCCTGGTCGGCCCGTCGGGCTGCGGGAAGTCGACCACGCTCAGGATGATCAACCGGCTGATCGAGCCGTCCGGCGGCCGGATCCGCATGGGCGGCGAGGACGTCACCGACATCGACCCGGTCGGGCTGCGCCGCAAGGTCGGCTACGCGATCCAGTCCGCCGGGCTCTTCCCGCACATGACGGTCGCGCAGAACATCGGCCTGGTCCCGAAGATGATCGGCTGGCCGAAGGCCCGGATCAGGGAGCGCACCGAGGAGCTGCTCGACCTCGTCGGCCTGGATCCCGGCGAGTTCCACGGCCGTTATCCGCGCCAGCTCTCCGGCGGTCAGCAGCAGCGCGTGGGCGTGGCCCGGGCGCTGGCGGCCGATCCCCCGGTGCTGCTGATGGACGAGCCGTTCGGGGCGGTGGACCCGATCACCCGGGACCATCTCCAGGACGAGCTGATCCGGCTCCAGCACGAGCTGCGCAAGACGATCGTGTTCGTCACCCATGACTTCGACGAGGCGATCAAGCTCGGCGACCGCATCGCCGTGCTGCGCGAGCGCTCGCACATCGCCCAGTTCGACACCCCCGAGGCGATCCTGACCAACCCGGCGGACGACTTCGTCTCCGGGTTCGTGGGGGCCGGGGCGGCGCTGAAGCGGCTGAACCTGACCCGCGTCCGGGACGTGGAGATCACCGACTACCCGACCGCCACGGTCGACGACCCGCTGCAGCAGATCCTCAACCGGCTGCGGGCCGGCGGCACCAACGAGATCCTGCTGCTCGACCGGCGGGGCCGCCCCTACAAGTGGCTGCGGCGCGGCGACCTGCTGCGGGCCAGGGGTTCCCTGGCCCGCGCCGGGACGCTGGTGCACGACACGGTCACCCGGGACGCGACCCTGCGCGACGCGCTGGAGGCGGTGCTCACCGACAACGCGGGGCGGGTGGCGGTGACCGGGCGGCGCGGCGAGTACACGGGCGTGGTCGACATGGAGACGCTCATGAACTCGGTGCACGAGATGCTGGAGGCGGACCGGCTCGACGCGATGGAGCACCAGCACGAGCTGGAGTCGCTGCGGGCCGCGCAGACCCAGGCGGAGCAGGAGGGGGCCGGGGGTGTGACGGGCGTGGGCCGCGGAGGGGAGCGGTGAGGGCCGCGGCGGCCGAGGAGACCTCCGGGCGGTCCGGGGCGGACTCCGGGCCCGTCGGCGAAACCTCCGCGCCGGTTCCCGGACCGCTCCGGCCGGAGCGCCGGCCCGCCCGGGTCGGCCGGCGGAAGCTGACCTTCCTGCCCGTCGGCCTGATCGCCGTGTGCCTCGCCACCTGGCTCTGGTTCGAGCAGGCCGATCTGGACGCGCTCACCCGGAACGCCCTGTCGGGCGGCCAGGTGTCCAAGGCGCTGTGGCAGCACATCCAGCTGACCGCGATCTCCACGTTCTTCGTGCTGGTCATCGCGATCCCGCTGGGCATCCTGCTGACCCGCGGGAGGTTCCGCGGGGCCACGCCGGTGGTGATGGCTTTCGCCAACACGGGCCAGGCGACCCCGGCGATCGGTCTGCTCGCCCTGCTGGTGATCTGGGTGGGCATCGGCCGCCGGGCCGCCCTGATCGGCATGATCCTCTACGCCGTCCTGCCGGTGCTGTCCAACACCATGGCGGGCCTGAAGGCGAACGACCCGACCCTGCTGGAGGCCGGCCGCGGCATCGGCATGTCCCCGATGGGCGTGCTGACCCGGGTCGAACTCCCCCTCGCCGTCCCGCTGATCCTGGCGGGCGTACGCACGGCCCTCGTCCTCAACGTCGGTACGGCGACCCTGGCGGTCTTCGGCGGGGGCGGCGGCCTCGGCGTGCTGATCACGACCGGGATCACCAACCAGCGCATGCCGGTGCTGGTGCTGGGGTCGGTCCTCACGGTCGTCCTGGCGCTGCTGGTGGACTGGCTGGCCTCGCTCGCCGAACTGCTGCTGCGGCCGCGGGGGCTGCGGGCATGAGGGGCCGGGTGGTGTCGGCGGTGCTGCTGCTGGCGGCGGCCTCCGGGTGCGGCCTGACCAGCGGCTCCCCCATGGCCGACGACGTCCGGCCCGGGTCGGTCGGACAGGGCGAGCCGCTGCGGGGCGCGAGCCTGACGGTGACGTCGAAGTCGTTCACCGAGGGCCTGATCCTGGGCGCGATCATGGGGATCTCCCTGGAGGCGGCCGGGGCGGAGGTGCTCGACCGGACGGGCATCCAGGGCTCCATCGGCAGCCGCGAGGCGGTGCGCAAGGGCGACGCGGACGCCGGGTACGAGTACACGGGCACGGCCTGGATCACCTACCTCGGGCACAGCGAGCCGATCGCCGACCCGAAGCGGCAGTGGGAGGCCGTGAAGAAGGAGGACGCGGCGAACGGCCTGGCCTGGCTGCCGCCGTCGACCCTCGACAACACCTACGCGCTGGCGATGAACCGGCGCAACGCCGAGAAGTACGGCACGAAGACCATGTCGGACGTGGCGAGGCTGGCGAAGTCCGACCCCGGTGCCGTGCGGCTGTGCGTGGAGGTCGAGTTCGCCAACCGGGCGGACGGACTGCCGGGCATGCAGAAGCGGTACGGGATGGACCTGCCGGCGCGGAACGTCACGCAGATGGACACGGGGATCATCTACACGCAGACGGCGAAGGGGACTTGCCCGTACGGCGAGGTGTTCACGACGGACGGGCGGATCAAGTCGATGGACCTGGTCGTGATGGACGACGACCGCAAGTTCTTCCCCAACTACAACGCGGCCCCGATGATCAACGCCAGGACGCTGAAGGAGTGGCCGGCGATCGCGGACGTCCTCAACCCGGTGACGGCGCGGCTGAACAACGCCGTGGCGCGGGACCTCAACGCGAAGGTGGACGTGGACGGGGAGGATCCGCACGAGGTGGCCCTGGACTGGCTGGTGGCGGAGGGGTTCGTCAAGGAGGGCTAGGCCGTCGCGGCGAGGGTCCCGGAGACGGTTGCAAAGGAACCCTTGCAAGGGTCCCTTTGCAACGCTACCTTTGCATCGTGACCGACTCCCAGAACCCCGAGGTACGGCAGCTCGACGCCCGCTCCCTGCGGGGACTGGCTCATCCGCTGCGGATGCAGTTGCTGATCGCGTTGCGACGCGGCGGACCAGCCACCGCCTCGCAACTGGCACAGAAACTGGGCGAGTCGAGCGGCGCAACCAGCTACCACTTGCGGCAGCTCGCCGCGCACGGGTTCGTCGCTGACGATCCCGAGCGCGGCAAGGGGCGCGAGCGATGGTGGAAGGCGGTGGACCAAGGCGTCCAGCTCGACGAGACCTTGATCAAGGATCCGGATCCGGCCGTGCGCGGAGCCGTCGCCCTGTTCCGCTACGAACTGGCGAACGTGCACACCCGAGAGGTGGCGACCTGGCTCGGCACCACGAACGACTGGGCCGAGGGATGGGACGGCGCCACCGATCTGAGCGACTTCAACCTACGGCTCACTCCTGAACTCGCCCGTGAGCTGATCGGCAGGATGCACGAGCTAGTGCAGAGCTACCGCCCTCTCGCCGAGGGCACCCCGGACGCCGAAACAGTGCGCGTCCACACGCACGTCTTCCCCACCCGGACGAAGCTGTGAGAGGCCACCACCCATGCACCCCGACATCCACCTCGCCCTGCACCACGCCCGCGCTGCCGAACTCCGTGCCGAGGCGGGCCCCCGCCCGGCACCCCGCCCCGGCCTGCGCACACGTCTGGGCTGGACCCTCGTCGAGGTCGGGCTGAAGCTCGCCACCCATCCCCGGCCTGCCGCCGCGCACTAACAGCTCGGCACGGACCCCTTGCCCGTCTCCAGAGCGAGCAGGGAGTCCACCGTGCCCTTCAGGGTCGTGACCGGGATCAGCCGCAGCCCCTTGGGCAGCTCGGCGCGCGCGTCCGCGCACTCCGCCTTCGGCACCAGGAACACCGTCGCGCCGTCCCGCCTGGCCGCCTGCGTCTTCAGGGCGACGCCCCCCACCGCGCCGACCGTGCCGTCCGCGTCGATCGTGCCCGTACCGGCGATCACCCGGCCGCCGGTGAGGTCACCGCCCGCACCGTCGCCGTCGAGCTTGTCGATGATCCCGAGGGAGAACAGCAGCCCCGCGCTGGGGCCGCCCACGTCGGCGAGCTTCAGGCTGACCTTGACGTCCTCGGGGTCGAGATCGAGGTAGCCCAGCGCCGCCTGGGTCGCCGCGTCCTGGGACTCCTTCATCTGCTTCTCGTTGTGCCGCTCGATCTCCTTGACGGTGTCCCCGCTGGGGTAGAGCGCGTCGCGCGGCATGACGGCCTCGTCGGTGCGGAACCAGCTGTCGACGACGTCGGGGAGGAAGACACGGGTGTCCGGTGACGTCGCGGCGATGGTCGTCATCAGCAGCTGGCCCCGGGTGTCCTTGGCCGGTGCTCCCGAGATGGTGATCACCGGCGCGCCCTTGTGCTCGCCGAGCACGTTCGCCGTGTCACCCGGCTGCGCCACCGAGAACGGCAGCGGCGCGAACACGGCCGTGGCGAGCAAGGCCACGACGGGCAGGGCGCAGACGGCGAGGGCCCGGGGGCGCGTGAGGCGAGAGAACACGGGATCAATCTAACGCGGGCGGGGCGGACGCCCCGGGGCAGGTCGTGCCGCCCGCGCACGGCCCCGGCCCGGCCCGTCGGGCCCGGGCGACCGGGGCGGACGTCAGCGCAGGGCTTCCGCCACCTCGCGGGCCGCTTCGACCACGCGCGGGCCGACCCGCTCCGGCACGACGTCGGCCAGCATCACCACGCCCACGCTGCCCTCGACCCCCGTCACGCCGAGCAGCGGGGCCGCCGCCCCGCACGCTCCGGCCTCCAGCTCCCCGTGGGTGAGCGTGTATCCCGGGTCCGACCCGCGGTGCTGCCGGGCCGCGAGGATGGCCTTGCCGGCGGCGCCCCGGTCCAGCGGGTGCCGGAACCCGGCCCGGTACGCCACGTGGTAGTCCGTCCAGGTCGGCTCCACCACGGCCACGGCGAGCGCGTCGGCGCCGTCGACCAGGGTCAGGTGGGCCGTCGCGCCGATGTCCTCGGCCAGCGACCGCAGCGCCGGCATCGCGGCCTCCCGGACCAGCGGATGGACCTGCCGCCCCAGACGCAGCACACCGAGGCCGACCCGGGCACGTCCGCCCAGGTCACGGCGTATCAGCGCGTGCTGCTCCAACGTGGCCAGCAACCGGTACACCACGGTCCGGTTCACGCCCAGGCGGAGCGAGAGCTCGGTCACGGTCAGTCCGTGGTCCGTGTCGGCGAGCAGCTTGAGGACCCGCAGTCCCCGGTCGAGCGTCTGGGAGGTCTCCGCGGTCACGACGCCCACTCCTTAGTGGTGAGGTCGGCGGCCCCCTGGCCGGCGGATGCGTCACCGAGTCCCGTCGGCGACGCGCGTCAGAGGCCGCCGATCGGCCGGCGGCCCGGCCTGTCCGGGCCGCGTCGCTTCACGGCTGCGCTCCGCGGCGGCTCTGCCACGGGGCGTGTGCGTAGCGGGACAGTAGCGAAGGGGGTTCGCTGAGCGGAAGGCTCCGTCCAGAATCCGGGCACGGCCCCGGGTGGAGTGCTCTGTTTGCGGGGGTATGCGCGCCCCCCAGGTTGTGGAGCCCTCCCCGGGCCGTCACTTCATGCGGGTGGCCCACTCCTGGACCTTGGCGATCCGCTGCCGCAGCTGCCCCGCCGTCGCCTCGGCCGCCGGGGGCCCGCCGCACACGCGCCGCAGCTCGGTGTGGATCACGCCGTGCGGCTTGCCGCTCTGGTGGACGTACGCGCCGACCATGGTGTTGAGCTGCCGTCGCAGCTCCATCATCTCCTTGTGGGAGACGACGGGCCGCCGCTCGGCGGGCAGTTCGAGCAGGTCGGCCTCGTCGTCCGGCTTCTTGCGGCTGTGCGCGATCTGCCGGGCCTGCCGCTTCTGCAGCAGCAGCTGGACCTGGTCGGGCTCCAGCAGTCCCGGAATGCCGAGGTAGTCCTGCTCCTCCTCGCTGCCCGGGTGGGCCTGCATGCCGAACTCGGCGCCGTTGTACATGACCCGGTCGAAGACGGCGTCGGACTCCAGCGCCTCGAAGGGCAGCATGTCCTGCTCGCCGGTGTCCTCGTCCTGCTCCTTGTTCGCCTCGTCCATCTCCTTCTCGGACTCGGCGTAGGGGTCCTCCTCACCCTCCTTCTTGGGCTTGTCGAGGACGTGGTCGCGCTCGCGCTCCATCTCGTTGGCGAAGGAGAGCAGGTCGGGCACGGTCGGCAGGAACACCGAGGCCGTCTCGCCGCGCCGCCGGGAGCGCACGAAACGGCCCACGGCCTGCGCGAAGAACAGCGGCGTGGAGATGGTCGTGGCGTAGACGCCCACCGCGAGCCGGGGCACGTCGACGCCCTCGGACACCATCCGCACCGCGACCATCCACCGGTCGGTGTTGTTGCTGAACTCGTCGATCCGCGCGGAGGCGCCGGAGTCGTCGGACAGCACGAGGGTCGCCTTGCTGCCGGTGATGTCACGGATCAGCTTGGCGTAGGCGCGGGCCGATTCCTGGTCGGAGGCGATGACGAGCGCACCCGCGTCCGGGATGGCCTTCCGGACCTCGGTCAGGCGCTGGTCGGCGGCGCGCAGCACGGCCGGCATCCACTCGCCGCGCGGGTCGAGCGCGGTCCGCCAGGCCTGGCTGACGGCGTCCTTGGTCATGGGCTCGCCGAGCCGGGCCGCGACCTCGTCGCCGGCCTTGGTGCGCCAGCGCATGTTGCCGCTGTAGGAGAGGAAGATGACGGGCCGGACGACGTTGTCGGCGAGGGCGTTGCCGTAGCCGTAGGTGTAGTCGGCGGCCGACCGGCGGATGCCGTCGTTGCCCTCCTCGTACGTGACGAAGGGGATGGGGTTGGTGTCGGACCGGAACGGCGTACCGGTCAGGGCCAGCCGGCGGGTCGCCGGCTCGAAGGCCTCCAGACAGGCCTCTCCCCAGGACTTGCTGTCACCGGCGTGGTGGATCTCGTCGAGGATGACGAGGGTCTTGCGCTGCTCCACGCGGTTGCGGTGCAGCATGGGCCGCACGCCGACACCCGCGTACGTGACGGCGACGCCGTGGTACTCCCGGCCGAGCGGCCCGGCGCTGTACTCCGGGTCGAGCTTGATCCCTATGCGGGCGGCGGCCTCGGCCCACTGCTTCTTCAGGTGCTCGGTCGGGGCCACCACGGTGACCTGCTGCACGACATGGTGGTGCAGCAGCCAGGACGCCAGCGTCAGGGCGAAGGTCGTCTTGCCGGCGCCGGGGGTGGCGACCGCCAGGAAGTCCCGCGGCTGCTCCTGGATGTACTTCTCCATCGCGCCCTGCTGCCAGGCGCGGAGCTTGCTGGCGGTGCCCCAGGGGGCGCGCCCGGGGAACGCCGGGGAGAGGTGGTGCGAGGCAGTGCTGGTGCCGGCGGTGGTAGTCACGGTCTCCGTTGGGGGTCGGGCGGCTCGTGCGAGGAGCCTGACGGCTCGGCTACGTATGACAACCGGGCCACCCTACCGGCGCGCCCGGCCGGCCACCGCGCGGACCGGGCCGCGTCACCGGCGGGTGGGACCGACGTCACAGCCCGGCCGGTGCCGAGCCGCCCCGAACCGTTACGGCCGCCGCTCCCGCAGCCGGGTCGACACCCAGGCTCCCGCCAGGGCCACCACCGCCATCGGCAGGAAGACGGCGGCGAAGGCGGCCGGGTGGGAGCCGGAAGTGCCGCCGGCGGCGTGGGTGGCGGTGTGGGAGACCGTGCCGCCGCCCAGGGCGGCGAAGGCGGCGCCGCCGGCGGACAGCAGGACCACGTTGGAGAGGCCGTCGGAGATCTGCAGGGCGGCGGAGTTGCTGCCGGCCTCCTCCGGGGCGGACAGCTTCAGCAGGAGCACGCTCGTGGAGGAGATGACGAGGCCCATGCCGAAGCAGCCGACGCCCCAGGCGGCGGCCACGGTCCAGACGGGCACGGAGTCGACGAGCACGCTCGGCGCCGTGGCGATGGCCGCCGCGACCAGGAGCATGCCGACGGTCGTCAGCCGCTCCCGGTACGGTTCGAGCCGCGACCGCGACTGCACCCAGGACCCCAGCGCCCAGGTCCCGCCGCCCGCGGCGAGCGAGAAGCCGGCCAGGGTCGGGCTGAGCCCGCGCTGAGTGACCAGCATCAGCGGCACGAAGGACTCCGCGGCGATGAACGACCCGGCGGCGACGCCGCGCAGCAGCACGACCGAGGGCAGACCGCGGGCGGCCCGGTAGGTGCCGCGCGGCAGCAGCCCGAGCACGGCGGGCACGAGCAGGGCCACGCCGAGCGCCGCCGGCAGCAGCGAGAGGGGGCGCAGGTCCTGCGCGGCGTACTGGAGGAGGCCGGCGCCGAGGGAGATGCCCAGGGCGAGCCGGATCCGGCGCCGGTCGAAGGAGGCCTCGGGACCGTCCCCGCCGGGCTGTCCTCCCCGGGTCCGCTCCCCTGGCTGCCCCGGCTCCCCCGGGTTGCCTTGCTGCCCCGGCGCGGCCGGCTCGCTCGGTTCTCCGACGGATCCGGACGCGCGCCGGCGGATCTGCGGCAGGGCGAAGGCGAGCGGGAGCAGGACGAGGACGGGGATCCCCACGAACACCCAGCGCCACCCGAGCCGCTCGGTGACCGTGCCGGCGGCGAGGGGGCCCACGATCGACGGCACGATCCAGGCCGCCGCGAAGGCCGCCATGATCGTCGGCCGCAGCCGTTCCGGATAGGCCCGCCCGACCACCACGTACAGCGCGACGATCACCATCCCGCCGCCGAGCCCCTGCACGGCCCGCCCCAGGATGAACACCCACATCGCCCCCGCGGTCCCGGACAGCAGCAGCCCGGCACCGAAGGAGGCGATGCCCGAGGTCAGCGGCCCGAGGGGTCCGTGCCGGTCCGACCACTGCCCGGCGAGCACCATCCCGAACAGGCTGGTCGTGAAGTACCCGGAGAACGCGAACGCGTACAGCGGGATGCCGTCCAGTTCCCGTGCCGCGACGGGCATCGCCGTACCGACGGCGGTCGCCTCGAAGGCGATGAGCAGCACGACGGAGACGATCCCGATGCTCAACGCCCGGTATCCCGGCCCCAGTACGCCGTCGTCTCCCCCGGCGAGAGGGGACGGCAGGGCAGCACTCACGACATCGGCGTCACGCGGCTTGGACTCGGGCATGCCGGCCAGCGTAAGGTCCACGCGCCCCTGTGACCCCTGTCGCGGGACGGTCCCGGGCTGAGACCTTGGTCGTACGTCCCGTATGAACGGCGTGTGGCAGTCACATTGCAGGGGCCCGGATGCCCTTGAGCGCCGCGTCGGCGGCGCCGTACGGTCGATCCACCGAGTTCAAGGCCGTGTGCCCGAGTGGTTCAGGGGCTCGCCTGCAAAGCGAGTTACGTGGGTTCGAATCCCGCCACGGCCTCCATTGGTTCGCCGTCTGACCGGCCTATTCTTCCTGTCGGGCATCCGCTACGGGAGCTCCTGCGAGGGTCTCAGCCCGCGTGCGGGAGGGGCTGGGCGCCCGGGTGCGTGGCGCCGTCGGCCTGTCGCCGGGCCCGGTGTTCGCGCTCCTGGCGCAGCGCGTCCAGCCATCGCCACGGACCAGGTTCCTCCAGTCGCAGGCCCGGGCAGACGATCCGGTGCGGTACGCGGCACACCGCTCCGGGCGCGGGCTCGTCGTCGCGGCTGTTCCAGGCCGTGCCGTCGGAGTCCACGTGCCAGCGGTGCCACGGGGGCACCCGGTGCGCCGGTACCCGCAGGTCCGGTTCGAGCAGGACGTGCCGGCCGTAGTACGTGACGCACCGGTCACCGATGAACCCGCAGTTGGGGCAGCGCGGTGGAGCCGGTGGCTCCGGGCCGGTGGCGCCCTCCAGTGCCGCCTGGGCACGGTCGGCCTTCTCCCACGGCCGCGGAGCGTCCGGTGGCCGCTGCCGGTGCCCGTCGGGGCCGGGCAACGGGATGATGCCGGATTCGCCTGTGTCCCCCATGTGTTGCAGCGTGCGCCCGGGCACAGAAGGGGGGAAGGGCGCGTTCAGGGCGCAACAGGGGCAAGCCGCCGGGGCGTCGACGCCCGCCGCACGGCTCGGGTGGCGCGCGACCGGCCCGCCGTCGCCCGGGAGCCCGATGAACCGGAGTCCGACGAACCGGAGTCGAACGAAACGGAGTCCAACAAACCGGTTGCCGGGCGCACAACCCCCTGCCCCTTTCAGGTGTCCAGCACATGACCGGCAGCCGGCGCTCCGGTCGTCGTGCCGTTCGGTGCGACCAGGATTCCGACAAGGAGAACCACCGTGCACCTGCGCCCCCCGGCAGCCGTCCTGGCCGCTGCCGTGATCGCCGTCGCCGGACCCGCTGTCGCCGCGCCCCCGGCGCACGCCGAGGAGGGCGGCCCGGACCTGGTCGTGTCGACGCTCCCGGCGGCCTCCCTCGAACCGGGCGAGGTGTACGACGAGTCCGTCACGCTCACCAACAAGGGCACGGCGGCCGTGGACGGCGTCACCTTCCGGGTGCGGCTGACCCGCGGCCTCGACTTCCCCGAGGAGGTGAAGGGCTGCACCTACTCGACCGTGCGGGACCAGGTCAGGCAGGCGCTGTGCGAGCTCGACACGGTCGTCGGCCCCGGCGCCTCCGTCACGACGCCGGTCCGCTTCAAGGCGCTCGGCAAGGCCCTCATGGAGGCCGTCGAGTACGGCACGAGCGCCGGTGGGGAGGCGCCCGGTGACGGCTTCGACGACAGCCACCGGCGGATGACCCTGACCGCGGACAGCACCGCCGACCTGGTCGCGGTCGGTGAGGACACGGAGGCCCTGGCCGGCGAGCGGCAGTCCTTCACGGCGGCCCTGCGCAACGACGGCCCCGGCTGGGTGCAGAACCAGGAGAGCGACGACCTGCCGGGCCTGCTGGTGCAGATACCGCCGGGCACCACCGCCGTCGAGGTGCCCGGGGACTGCGCGCCGTTCGGGATCGACGGCCCGAGCGCACCGCAGGGGACCCCGGGCAAGCCCAGGTACGTCTGCTGGCCCGCGGACGGCACCCTCGACGTCGGCCAGTCCCTGAACTACACCTTCCTGCTGCAGATCGAGGAGTCCGCGCAGGACACCGAGGGCAAGGTCACGGTGTCCTCCGTCTACGGCGTCACCCCCGCGTACGACGGCGACCGCGCCAACAACAGCGCCCTGATCCGCATCGACCTGCCCAGCGACTACGAGCCCGGGCCGAGCCCGTCGGACAGCGCCGACGGGGGCAGCGGCGGCGGTGACGGCAACGAGCCGGAGGGGCAGGCCGCCGGCGGCAGCGGCACCTCGGAATCCCCCTCGGCCACGGCCCCGGCCGGCACCACCGGCGGATCCGGCGGCACCATGTCCGGCGGTGCCACCGGGGGCGGTCTCGCCGCCACCGGTTCCGACGGCACCGCCCTGATCGCCGGTGCCGCCGCGGCGGCAGCGGTCATCGGCGGCGGTCTGGTGTTCGCCGTGCGCCGCCGCGGTGCGGCCGGGTCCGTCTGACGGCGGCTCGTCAGAGCACCCCGCCCGCCTCGTCCTGGAACGCGTCCGTCCAGTAGTGGCGGCCCGAACCGCCCGTCGTGACACCCGTCGGGTCGACCGTCGACAGGACCTGGAGCATCGTCATGGCCAGCTGGTCGTACGTGTCGGTCGTCAGCTCATGCGCCGACTGTGCGTCGATCGCCCGCTCGCGGTGCAGGAGCCAGAGCGTGAAGGCCAGGGTGGAGACGTCCGTGTTGAGGGGGTGGAGCGTCGCCTCGGTCTCGCTCCAGTCGAGGACCGCGCCCGTGGTGCCGTCGACGACCAGGCTGTGGTCCTCGGCCAGGTGACCGAGGCGTATCAGGCGGTCGGCGCCGGCGGGGAGGCGGGGCGGGGTGTCCGCGTCGGCGTGGAACTCGGCCAGGGTGGCCAGCGGGACGTCGGTGTCCAGGCAGAAGACGTGGGCGTCCTCCGGGAGGCCCACCTCGCGCAGGAAGCGGCGGGTCGGCTCGTGCGTGAGCGTCGCCGGGAAGTCGACCTCCTCGAAGCGGGCCACCTTGCCGGGGCCGAACTCCTGGTCCAGCAGGCGGTGCGGAAGGTCCAGGGAGAGGCCCGACGCACCGGAGCGGCCCGCGACCAGCGACAGGGGGCGGATCAGGGCCGCCATCTTCCAGAAGGGGGCCGGTTCGCCGTCCGCGCCGTCCCGGAAGACGGACAGCAGGTGCCGGGAGGCCTCCGCCACCGCCTTGGGGCCGTAGCGGCCCGCGTAGGACGCGAACTGGCCGCGCAGGCCGGCCAGTTCGTCCGTCGCCTCCGCGAAGCGGACCAGCGTCCGCAGGGAGGGCGCCAGCGGGCGGCGGTCCATCAGGTCGGGGCGGTCGTGCAGGACGTACGTCGTCGAGATCTCGCCCGTCGCGCCGTCCAGCAGGACCGATTCGGTCTCCAGTCCCGCGGGGCCCAGCAGCCCGCCTATCACCAGCTGTTCGCGCAGCTCCGCCGCGAGCCGTCCGTCCGGGTCGCCCGTGGAGTCCGCGACCGTGCGCAGGCCGTCACGGCGCAGGTCGTCGAAGCTCAGCACACCGCTGTCGGACGGCAGGCCCGGTCCGGTCAGCCAGTGCCGCGTCGACGCGTGCGTCACCCACGGGTCCAGCTCGGACTCGGTCAGGGTGATCACCGCGGCACCGGCGTCGGTCGTACTCATGGGCTCCCCCGCATGCGCTCTCTCCCGTCCCCTGGCGGAGCACGGCGCATCGCCCGGCCTGGCCCGGCAGCCGTCCCCCACGGACCGGAACACTACGCCCCACCACTGACAACGCCCCGGAACAGCGACACGTGCCCGGCGAGCACGACGCGTCCGTCCCTGAGGACCCTCGCGCGTTCCCTTCCCGCCGGAATCGCCTCGACCGTCTGCCCCGCCGTCAGCTCCGTGATGTCCAGCCACAGTCGATCCGCGGGGTCCGGGTGCGCAGCACCTCGTCCGGCGCCCCGGAGGTCCGTCCGCCGCCGTACGGGCGGCCCGGCACGGTCATGCGCCGGAGCACGTCGCCGCGGACGTGCGCGGCCCTCGGCAGCGTCTCGACCTGGCCCGCGCGACCGTGGACCTGCCGGCCGCCGTCACGCCGGTGGCCAGGACGGCCCCGGCCGCGAAGGACGTCAGGCCCGCTCCGTGACCACCGCCGCCTGCGGCCGGATCGGCAGCCGGTTCACGGGGCGGCCCGTCGCGGCCCGTACGGCGGAGGCGACGGCCGCCGGGGAGGCCACCACCGGCACGGCGCTGACCGCCTTGGCCCCGAAGGGCGCGACCACGTCCCGCTCCTCGACCAGCCGCACGATGCGGATGTCGGGCGCGTCGAGCGCGGTCGGCAGGGCGTACCCGGTCAGGTCGGGGTGGCGGATCAGGCCGCGGGGCGTGCGCAGGTTCTCCGTGAGCGCGATGCCCACGCCCTGCGTGACGCCCGCCTCGATCCGGGCGGCCAGCTGGGCGGGGTTGAGGATCCGGCCCACGTCCTGGGCGACGGCCAGTTCCACCACCCGCACGGAGCCGATCTCGATGTCGACGTCGACGACCGCGCGGATCGCGCAGAAGGCCATGCCGACGAACGCGTCGCCCTGACCGGCCTCGTTCAGCGGCTCGGTGGGGTGCGGGCGGCACTGGGCGGTGGCCCACAGTTCCTTGCCGTCCAGTGCCTCGGAGACGGTGGTGGAGAGGACGCCGTCGTACGAGGTGATCTTGCCGTCGGTGATCTGGAGCAGCTCCGTCGACATGCCGAACTTGTGCGCGAGCGGCTGGAGGAGCTGGGTGCGGACCATCTTGGCGGCGCGCTCGACCGCGCCGCCCGACACCCAGGTGTGCCGGCCGCGGCAGGCCGCGCCCGCGGGGGGCTGGTCGGTGTCGACGGGCGCCACGTGCACCTCGTCGACGCCGAGGGTCTCCTGGACGATCTGCCGGGCCAGGGTGGTGAAGCCCTGGCCGGTCTCGACGGCCGCGCACAGCACCGTCGCGACGCCGTCGTGGACCTTCACGGTCGCCGTGGAGACCTCGTCGGCCCCCTCGGCGCCGAGCATGTGCACCATGCCCACGCCGTAGCCCACGCCCCGGCGCACCGCGCCCGGTTCGCCCGCCCCCTCGGGCCCGCCCGGCAGCAGCCACTCGTCCTCGGGCGTGTCCTTCGGCAGCGGCGGCAGGGGGAAGTCGCGTACGGCCTGGAGGAGTTCGGCCACGGGGGCGGGGCAGGTGACCGTCTGGCCGGTCGGCAGGACGTCGCCGGTCGCCATGGCGTTGCGCAGGCGCACCTCCGCCGGGTCGAGGCCCAGCTTCTTGGCGATCTTGTCCATCTGCGCCTCGTAGGCGGCGCAGACCTGCATGGCGCCCTCGCCGCGCACATGGCCGGACGGGGGGTTGTTGGTGCGCACGGCCCAGCCCTCGATGAAGGCGTTCGGGACGACGTACGGGCCGCAGGCGAAGGCGACGGCGGCGGCCAGGGCGTCGCCGGAGGTGTCGGCGTAGGCGCCCGCGTCGAGCAGGATCTGCGCCTCGACCTTGACGAGTCTGCCCTCGCCGTCGGCGTGGTGCCGGTAGCGCAGGAGGGTGGGGTGCCGGTGGGCGTGGCCGAGGAAGGACTCCTCGCGCGTGGCGGTGAGCTTCACCGGGCAGCCGGTGCGCAGCGCGAGCAGGCCGAGCGGCAGCTGGAAGCCCTGGTCCTCACGGTCGGCGGTGGCGCCGGGGACACCGGTGACGACGATCTTGACGCGCTCGGGTTCCAGGCCGAACGCGGCGGCGGCCGCGTCGCGGTCGGCGTGCGGGTCGGTGGAGGCCAGGTAGAGCTCCACGCCGCCGTCCGGGCGCGGGACGGCCAGACCGGCCTCGGCGCCGATGGGCGCGGGGTCCTGGCGGCCGATGCGGTACAGACCCTCGACGACGATCTCGCCGGCCGCGTCGGGGTCGCCGTGGCGCAGCGGGATGTGGCGGATCAGGTTGCCGTCGGGGTGCAGCGGCTCGGCCTCGAAGGCCTGCTCCGGGTCGGTCACCGGGTCGAGCACCTCGTACTCGACGATGACGGCGGCGGCCGCCATGCGCGCGGTGTCCGGGTGGTCGGCGGCGACGGCGGCGATGGGCTCGCCGTGGTGGCGCACCACCTCGGAGGCGAAGACCGGGCGGTCGGCCTTGCCGCGGCCGTGCAGCGCGGTGCCGGGAACGTCCTCATGGGTGACGACGGCGCGGACGCCGGGCATCTCGCGCGCGTGGGTGGTGTCGATGGACACGATGCGCGCGTGCGGGTGCGGGGAGCGCAGCACGGCCGCCCACAGCAGGCCCTCGGCCCACAGGTCGGCGGCGTACGGGAAGGTGCCCTCCGTCTTGGCGCGGGCGTCGGCGGCCGGGAGGGAGGCGCCGAGGCCGTGCGGCAGGGGGTCGGGTGCGGGGGCGGCCTCCGCGGCCTGCGCGGTGGCTGCTTCGTTGCTCACGCCTGGCCTCCGTCCTGGCCGTAGGGCTGGTCATGCGGGGTCGGGGAGTGCGGTTCCGGGGGCTGCGGTCCCGCGGGGTGCGCTTCCGTGGGGTGCGGTCCGTGCGCGTGCGGTTCCGGGGCCACTCCGAAGGCCGACGCGTGCACGCCTCCCGCGCCCGGGCCCGCCTGGTGCGGGATCCGGGGCTCGTCGCCGTCGCCGTCACCCGGGGCGGCGTGCGCCTCGCGCTCGGCGACGACCTCCTTGACGGCGTCGACCACGCCCCGGTAGCCGGAGCAGCGGCACAGGTTGCCGCACAGCGCCTGGCGGGTCTCCAGCTCCGTGGGGGCCGGGTTGCCCTCCAGCAGGTCGTGGACGGTCATCGCCATGCCGGGGATGCAGAAGCCGCACTGCACGGCCCCGCAGCGCGCGAGCGCCCGCTGGACGTCCGAGGGGTGGCCGTCCTCGGCCAGGCCCTCGACGGTGCGGACCTCGCTGCCGGCGGCGGTCACGGCCGGGACCAGGCAGGAGGCGACGAGCCGTCCGTCGACCTGGACGTTGCAGGCCCCGCACTCGCCCTGCGAGCAGCCGTCCTTGGCGCCCGCGAGCCCGAGCCGCTCGCGCAGCACGTACAGCAGGGACTCCCCGATCCACGCGTCGGTGACGGGGCGCTCGCTGCCGTTGACGCGCAGGACGTAGGAGGCGAGGGGGTGTTCCTCCTGCGGCGCGGTGGAGTCGGCGTCCGGGCCGGTGCCGGCGTCCCCCGGCGTGGTGTCGTCGCCCTCTGCCTCGCCGTCGGCGGCCGGCGCGCCGGCCATGTCCGGGGCGGCCTCCGCGGGGGCGGCCTCCGCGTCCGCCGGGACCGGCAGCGGCCCGGCGGCGGCCTCGGCGGGCCGGCCGGCGCCGTCCGCGCCGTCCGCGCCGTCCGCGCCTTCTGCGGCCGCCTGCGCGTCGTCGGCGCCCTCGGCGTCCCCGGAGGGCTCACCGTGGCCCGTGGCGGGCTGTGAGGCCTCCTGAGCGGCCTGCCGGGCCCCGGCGGCCTCCGCTTCCCCTTCGGGTGCGTGCACGGGGCTTTCTGGGGCCTGCCCGGGGTGCTCGGCGTAGGGCTGGTCGGGCTCCGGCGCCGTACGGGACTGCTCCGGTCCGGCGGCGGTGGTGCCGTCGGGCGTGTGAGCGCCGGGCGCGGACCCGGGCCCCTCGGGGGCCTCCCCGGGCACGCCCTGCTGCTCCGGCCCGTGACCGGGGAGGCCGGGCTGCTCCGGCCCGTGACCGGGCACGCCTTGCTGCTCCGGCCCGTGGCCCGGGAAGCCCGGCGACGAGGCCTCGTGGCCGGCGTAGTCCGTGGGGTCCTGGGTGCGCTCGGCGTAGTCCGTGGGGTCCTGGGTGTGGTCGGCGTGACCGGTGGGGTCCTGGGTGTGGTCGGCGTAGCCACCGGCCCCCTGCTCCTGCCCGGCGAAGCCCGGGGACTCCGGTGCGTGGTCGGAGTAGCCAGGGCCTTCCGGCCCGCGCCCGGCGGCGTCCGTGAAGCCCGGGGCTTCCGCTCCGGGAGCAGGGAAGCCGGACCGCTCCGGCGCGTGGCCGGGCGTCGGCGGTTCGGCGGCGTGACCGGGTGCCGTGTGCTCACCGGAGCCCGCCCCGTGCGGCCGGTGGGTCGCGTGCCCCGGGTCCGTCTCGTGCGGCAGGGGCCCGGCGGACGCCTGCTGCGGGGCGTGCGCGCCCCGCGTGCCGGGGCCTGCGGCGTATCCGGCGGCGGGTTCGGCGTCCTCCGGCCGGTCGTGCCCGTGGACCTGCCCGGGCGGGAACCCGTGTCCCTGCTCGGGCCCTTGCGGGTGACCCTGGTCGGCGCCGTGCCCTTGCTCGGCCCCTTGCCCGTGCACCTGGCCATGGCCCTGCCCGGGCCCGTGGGGCGCCTCGCCCGTGTGCCCCGGGTCGTGCCCGGGACCCTGCTCGTATCCCTGCCCCGGCTCGCCCTCCTGCTGCCCCCACGGACGGCCGGCCGCCTGGGTCGCCCACGGGGCGGGCGCGCCGCCCGGGAGCGTGGCCGGCGGGGTGCCGCCCCACTGCTCGACCAGCGACGACGTCGTGAACTCGCCCGACTCGTCCGGCAGGTCTCCCCCGGCGACGGGGATGGACCACTGCCCGGTCACGTCGTGGCCGGGCGCGGCCTCCGGCGCCGCGGTCTCCTCGAAGTGCCACTGGCCGGTGACGCCCGGGTCGTAGGTGAACCGGTCGTCACCGCCGTGCTGCGCACCGGTCCCGTGCTGCGCACCGGAGCCGTACGGCGCGCCGGAGCCGTACGGCGTGCCGTAGGACGGGTCGGGGGCGCCGTACGGCTGCTCCCCGTGCTCCCCGGTGTCGTGTCCCTGCTGCTGGTGCGCCGCGTGCGGGTCGTGCCACTGGGCGCCGTCGACGGGCGCGCCGGGCACCGGCCACGTGCCCGTGGCCGCGGGGTCGGTGCCGGCGGTGGTGGCGGGGCTGACCGTTATCTGCGGGGGTACGTAGCCGTGGCCCGGCGCGGCGAGCGGGCTGTCGGCGGCCAGCAGGGCGTCGACGCCTCCCTCGGGCAGCTCCACGAAGGCGGTGGCACCGTCGTCGTACTCGCCCTGGGGCAGCGGGTCCCAGCGGCTCCCGCTGCGGGGCGTGCCCTCTCCGTGCTGGTCGTCGGTCACGACAGCGCCCTCCCCAGTGCTCGTCGGGCCAGCGCGGCGACGGTGCGCCGCAGGTGCAGTACGGCGGGCGGGAGCTGCGGTACGGAGCCGTCCTCACCCGGGGCCGCGTCGGGGATGCAGGCCGCGGCGACGTACTCCCCGAAGGCGTTCAGGGCCTCCGGGACGAGCGTGCGGCTGTTGTCCCAGTCGATGAGTCCGCCGACCCACTGCTCGGCCTCCAGGGGCCGCAGCGGCATCGGCGCTATGGCGCCCACCGCGCAGCGCACGCCCCGGCGCGCGGGGTCCAGGACGAGCGCCACGGAGGCGACCGCGCGGCCCGGGCCGGTGCGGCCGGTCGCCTTCAGGAAGACCTGCGGGGCGTGCAGCAGCGGCACGCGCACGTAACCGATGAGTTCACCGGCGCGCAGCATGTCCATCCCGGCGAGCAGGTGCGACACCGGGATCTCCCGGCGGGCTCCGCCCGGGCCCGCGATGATCAGGGTGGCCTCCAGGGCGGCCAGCACCGGCAGCGCGTCCCCGGTGGGGGCGGCCGAGGCGATGTTGCCGCCCAGGGTGCCCGCGTTGCGGATGTGGGGCGGGCCCGCGGCGCGCGCGGCGGCGGCGAGCGCCGGGATCAGGGCCGCGAAGTCGGGGCGGCCCATGCGCGCGTGCGTGAGGCCCGCGCCGAGCAGCGCGTGGCCGTCCTGGTACTGCCAGCCGCGGATCTCGCTGATCCGGCCGAGTCCCACCAGCGCGGCGGGCCTGAGCTGTCCGGAGTTGACGGCGGCCATGAGATCGGTGCCACCCGCGACGGGCACGGCGGCGGGCACGGCGGTGAGTGCCGCGACGGCCTCGTCCAGCGTCGTGGGCAGCGTGACGGCCTGCGCCGCCTGCGGTGCGTGCGTGGTCAAACCGGCTGCCCCTTCCCGCTGCCCCACCTGGTCCCACCTGTGCTGCCGTACGGTACGTGCTGACAGGGCGGACGTGGCAACTCTGGCACATCTTGGCGAGAGCCGAAGACACGGGTCCGCTAGGAGGCATTCGCCCACCTCACCGGGGAGATGGTCCGTTTTCGCACGGGTTCACCTGTGCGCGCCGATTGGCACTTTCGATGACCCTTGTGCGCTTTTTCCGTGTCCTGTTCGAGCTGTTCGGGCGCGGCGGCGGGTGGTCTCCCGGGCGGACCGGGGCGCTAGCGGCGGGGCGGCGGGCCGTCGATCGGGCGGCCCAGGACACCGGGGCGGCGCTGCCACGGCAGGGGCCCGGCAGGAGGCCGGTAGGCGACGCCCAGCGCGTCAAGGCGCCGGTAGTGGGCGCGCATCCGCCCCTCGAATCCGGCGAAGTCCCGTTCCACGGGGGCGGGCAGGGCGCTCCAGGCGACCTCGGCGAAGGCGGCCAGCCGGGGGAACGCCTGGTAGTCCACGCGCGCTTGGTCCTCCATCACCTCCGTCCACAGGTTGGCCTGGGTGCCCAGCACGTGCCGGGCCTCCCCGGGCGTCAACTCCGGGGGAACGGGCTCGAACCGGTAGACGTCCTCCAGGGTGCGCACCCACCCGATCGGTACCGGCTCGTCGTCGCCCGGGGCCTGACGGTGGTCCAGGTACACCTGCTGTTCGGGGCACATGACGACGTCGTGGCCGGCCCGTGCGGCGGCGATGCCCCCGGCGTAGCCGCGCCAGGAGGACACGGCCGCGCCCTCGGCCAGGCCGCCCTCCAGGATCTCGTCCCAGCCGATCAGCCGCCGCCCGCGCGCGGCGAGCCAGCCGTCGAAGTGCCCGATGAACCAGGACTGGAGCTCGTCCTCGCCCGCGAGCCCGAGTTCCCGGATGCGCGCCTGCGCGGCGGGGGAAAGCCGCCACTGTTCCTTGGGGCATTCGTCGCCGCCGATGTGGACGAACTCCGAGGGGAACAGCGCCAGCACCTCCTCGAAGACGCCCTCGTAGAAGCGCAGGGTGGTGTCGGTGGGGGCGAGGACGTTCGGGTTGATTCCCCAGGTGTCCCAGACGGAGAGGGCGGTGGTGTCGACGACGTCCGTGTTGCCGAGTTCCGGGTAGGCGGCGATGGCGGCCTGCGAGTGCCCGGGCACGTCGATTTCGGGGACGACGGTGATATGCCGCTCGGCGGCGTAGGCGACGATCTCCCGGATGTCGTCCTGGGTGTAGTAGCCGCCGTGCGGCTTCTCCTCCCACAAGGGCGAGGCGCGGTGGCCGGTTTTGGTGCGGGCGCGCCAGGAGCCGATCTCGGTCAGGCGCGGGTACCGCTCGATCTCGATCCGCCAGCCCTGGTCGTCCGTCAGGTGGAAGTGGAAGACGTTGAGTTTGTGCGCCGCCATCAGATCGAGGTAACGCAGGACGCCTTCCTTGGGCATGAAGTGCCGCGCGACGTCGAGCATCAGGCCGCGCCAGCGGAATCGGGGCGCGTCCTCGACCGTGACGGCGGGGATGTGCCACGCCCGTCTCCCGGACACCGGCGCCCGCCGGAAGGCCTCGGGCCCCAGGAGCTGACGGAAGGTCTGGGCGCCCCAGAACAGCCCGGTGGCGCTCGCCCCTTCGACGAGGGCCCGGCCGGCGCCGACGGTGAGCCGGTACGCCTCGGGTCCGCCAAGGTCCGGCCGGACGCGCAGGTGGAGGCCCTCGTCGGCGTCGCGGGGGCCGGGGTCGAGGGGCAGGCCGGTCGCCGCGCCCACGGTCGCCCGCAGCCAGCGCGCCGCCTGTTCGGCTCCGGGGCCCGCCAGGACGCCGGTGTCCGCGTCGAGCACGAACGCCGGTCCGTCCCCGGCCTCCAGGTGCAGGGGCGCCGGAATCAGGCCCGCTGCGGGAGAAGTCACGTCGGGAGGAGTCACGTCAGTCCTTCACCGCTCCGCCCAGTCCGGAGACCAGGCGCCGCTGTACGAGTACGAAGAAGACCAGGACCGGAAGGGTCATCACCGTGGAGGCGGCCATGACGCCGCCCCAGTCCGGGTCGTCGGGCTTGTAGAAGACCAGCAGGGCCATCGGCAGTGTCGACTGCGAGGTGTCGCTGATGATGAACGACTTGGCGAACAGGAAGTCGTTCCAGGCCGAGATGAACGAAAAGACGCTGGTGGCCACGAGACCGGGCAGGACGAGGGGGAAAAGGATCTGCCAGAGGAATCGGGCCCGGCTCGCCCCGTCGATGTACGCGGCCTCCTCCAGCGCCTCCGGAACGGCTTTCACGAACCCCCGCAGCATCCAGATCGCGAAGGGCAGCGAGAAGGCGATGTGGGGGAGGATCAGCGAGCCCAGCGTGTTCAGCTGGCCGGCGTCCCGCATCAGGAAGAAGAGCGGGATCGTGAGGGCTTCCACGGGCACCATCTGGGCCACCAGAAACATGATCAGCAGGGTGGTCCGCAGCCGGAAGCGGAATCGCGTCACGGCGGTCGCGGCGAGAAACGCGATCAGCGCGGAGGCGATCACCACACTCCCCGCGACGACCAGGCTGTTGAGGAAGTACCGGCCGAATTCCTGCTGCCCGAAGACCCGCCGGAAGGATTCCAGGGAGGGCGCGAGTGTCCACGGCCGGGGCTCGCTCGACTCGATCTCCCCGGCCGGCTTGAAGGCGCTGAGCACCATCCAGTAGAGGGGGAAGGCGACGACGAGCGCGATCAGCAGGGCGGAGGCCTCGGCGGCCAGCCGGCCCGGGCGGCGCACACGGGCGCGAAGAAGATTCACAGTTCCTCCCCCTGCCGGCGCAGCAGCCGCAGGTACACCAGGGTGACGGCGAGCAGGATCAGCAGCATGACGACGCCGATGGCGGAACCGAGGCCGTACTGCGAGGACGCGAAGGCCTGCTGGTAGGCGTAGACGTTGAGGACCAGGTTCTGCCCGGCGATGCCGCCGCCGCCCGTCATGACGTAGATCTGCGTGAAGACCTTGAAGTCCCAGATCACCGACTGGATCGTGACGACGACCAGGATCGGCCGGAGCATCGGGGCGAGGACGGAGCGCCAGATCCGCCACTGGGAGGCGCCGTCGAGGGAGGCGGCCTCCAGGACCTCGGAGGGCACGGCGCGGATGCCGGCGTAGACGGTGACCATCACGAACGGGAAGGAGCACCACACCACTTCGAGCAGGACGAGGAAGAAGGCGCTCGTCCGGCCGTACGTCCACGCGTGGTCGCCGAGCCCCAGCAGCCGGTTGACCGGGCCGAAGTCCGGGTCGAAGAGGAACAGCCACACCGTGGAGCCGGTCACGGCCGGGGTCGCCCACGCGCCGAGCGCGGCGAGCATCAGCGCGAGCCGCGGCACGGCCCGCACGCGGGTGAGCAGCACGGCCAGGGCGCAGCCGACGGCGAGGGTGGAGACGACACAGGCCGCCGCGAACAGCACGGTGGCGAGCAGCACCTGCCAGAACTGCGGGTCCCCGAACAGCGCGGCGTAGTTGCCGAATCCCTCGAAGGTGGTCGGCTGCCCGCCGCTCACCTGTGCCTGGGTGTACTCGAAGAAGGAGATCAGGCCGAGTTGGTAGATCGGGTAGACGAGCAGCCCGCCGAGCACGACGAGGGCGGGCGCGAGGTACAGCCAGGGCGTCCAGCCGCCGGACACGAGCGGGGAGGTGCCGGCCGCTCCCCGGCGCCGCCCGCCGCGTGCCTTTCCGCCCGGCGGCCCCGCTGCCGCCGCGCGAGGCTCGCCGGCCCCGCCCGCGGCGGGATCCGGAGAAGGGCCCGGAGAAGGTCCGGCCGGTGCGGCCGCCGCACGTCCCAGCCGCCCGGTTTCCGCCCGGACCGCACCTGCCCGGTCGGCCCCCGCCGAGGCGGCGGTTCCGTCCGCCCCCGTCGCCGTCTCGTCCCTCACCGGCCGGCCGGCCCCGGCCGGGCGGCCGGGCGCCGCCGCTTCCGTACGGTCGTTCATCCCGTTCACCCGGCGGAGCCGAACGCGGCGTTCATCTTCTTCGCGGCGTCCCCGGAGGCCCGGGCGACGTCCTTCTTGCCGCTGACGACCTCCTGGAACATGGTCGGCAGGACGAGCTGGGAGTCGATCTGGGCCCAGGCCGGGGAGGCGGGGACGAACTTCGTGCCGGCCGACAGGGTCTGCACGAACGGCTTCACGAAGGGCTCCTCGCGGGCGACCTCCCGGCGGACGTCCGTGAAGGTCGGCAGGAAGCCCATCGCGTCGAAGAGTTCGGACTGCGTCTTCTTGGAGGCGAGCTGCTCCATCAGCCGCACGGCGAGCGTGCGGTGCGAGGTGCTCTTCAGGACACCGATGTTGTTGCCGCCGGCGAAGGCGGGCGCGATCGAGCCGGGCTCGACCCCCGGCAGCGGGACGACGGCGTACTTGCCCTTGACCTTCCCGGCCTCGACGGCGGTGTGGCTGAAGTCGCCGCCGATCGCCATGCCGGCCTTGCCCGCGGCGAACGCGGAGATCGTGTCGTTGCCGCCCATGCCCGCGCACTTGGCGGCCGGGCAGTTGTCGTCGCCGAAGAGGGACGTGTACGCCTTGATGCCCTTGCGGGCCTCGGGGCTGTCGATGCCGGACGCGTACGTGCCGCCCTCCTCGCGGGCGATCTCACCGCCGTTGGCCCACACGAACGGCATCGCGCCGTAGGTGTAGGCGCCGCCGACGACCAGGCCGTACAGCTCCGGCTTGGCGGCGCGTATCTCACGGGCGGTGGAGGCGAGTTCGGCCATCGTCCGGGGGACGGACAGGCCGAGCTCCTCGAACACGTCGGTGCGGTAGTACAGGGCGCGGACGCCCACGTAGAGGGGCGCGCCGTAGACCTTGCCGTCCACGGTGACCGACTGCCTCGCCGTCGGGTCGGTGTCCTTCGCCTCGCTCCAGTCGCCGAACTCCTTCGTGACGTCGAGGAGTCCGCCGTCCTTCACGTAGCCGGCCGTGTCGGTGTTGCCGTACTCCATGACGTCGGGAGCGGAAGCGGGGTCGTTGAAGGCGGCCTTCACGCGCTGGGCGCGGGTGTCGATGGGGATGTACTCGACGCTGACCTCGGTGCCCTTGTGGGCCTTCTCGAAGTCGGCGACGACCGCGTCGACGACCTTCTCCTTGGGGGCGTTGCCGACCTCCTGGAACAGCCACACGCGTAGCGTGCCGGTCTTCTCGTCCTTGTCGGAGGAGGTGTTTCCGGAGGTCTGGGGGGCGCAGGCGGCGGCCAGGAGGGCGGCGAGCGCGCCGAGGCCGGCGAGACGGGGGGACAGCTTCATGGAGTGCTCCTCCGAGGGAGTGTTGCAACATGCGCAATGAAGGTTTCGCTGTGCACAACACCTCGGAGGCTAGGGACTGCATGAACACGCCGACAAGAGGTCTCAACCACTCTGTGACCGGCGGACGCACCCCGTGCAACGCCCGGACAACACAAAAGCCCCCAGGGCACGCAAAACGCACCCTGGAGGCTTTACGCCGCGCGGACCGGGCCTACCGGCCTACTTGTCGCCCTTGCCGTCGCCCTTGTCGTCGCCGCCGGAGCCCATGGACTCGTAGATCTCCTTGCACATGGGGCAGACGGGGTACTTCTTCGGGTCGCGGCCCGGAACCCAGACCTTGCCGCACAGCGCCACGACGGGGGTGCCGTCGAGGGCGCTCGCCATGATCTTGTCCTTCTGGACGTAATGGGCGAAGCGCTCGTGGTCACCGTCGCCGTGAGAGGTCTGCGGCGTCGGCTCTACGAGGGTCCCCGTACCAGTCCCGCGCTCGGGCTCGAGAGTGCTCATAGGCCCAAGGGTACTGAAGCTCACACGCATCAGTTGAGCGAAGGGTCGTCCGGGTACGTGGCCACCATCGCGAGTTCGTTGCGCTGGCGGCGCAGCACCTCGCGCCACAGGCGCTCAGGGGCCGGGCAGGACACGTCGCCGGGCTCGGACTCGACGACGTACCAGGCACCGTCGACCAGCTCGTCCTCCAGCTGGCCCGGGCCCCAGCCGGCGTAGCCGGCGAAGATCCGCAGGGAGCCGAGGGCGGAGGCCAGCAGCTCCGGCGGGGCCTCCAGGTCGACCAGGCCGATCGCGCCGTGCACCCGGCGCCAGCCGAGCGGGACGGCCTCCCCGGCCGCGCCGCCCGGGACGACGGCGACCCCGAGGGCCGAGTCCAGCGACACCGGGCCGCCCTGGAAGACCACGCCGGGCTCGACGGCGAGATCCCCCCAGCCCTCCAGGATGTCGCCCACGTCCACCGGGGTGGGGCGGTTGAGGACGACACCGAGGGAACCCTCCTCGTCGTGGTCGAGGAGCAGCACCACCGCGCGGTCGAAGTTGGGGTCCGCCAGGGCGGGCGTGGCCACGAGCAACCGCCCTGTGAGCGAGGACACCTCGGTCATGCCAGACATGATCCCGCATCTTCCCCTTCCGTGGGGAGCGATGCGGGCGTCCGGAGTGCGTGCAGCTCAGGGCGCACCGGTGCGCCCTGAGCGCACGGAGGTGATCGTGACCCCATGTGCCCGGCACGGAACGGTTCGTGTTGTGACAGAGCTATGACGTGGCTGGGTCCGACTCGGGCTTACAGAAGGGGGGTGGAGGGCGATTACCCTTTCCCTCCTGGCCCCTGCCCGACTCCACGGAACGCGAGATTCATGACCGTCAACGACGATGTCCTGCTTGTCCACGGCGGAACCCCGCTGGAGGGCGAGATCCGTGTCCGCGGTGCGAAGAACCTCGTACCGAAGGCCATGGTGGCGGCGCTGCTCGGCAGCGCTCCGAGCCGGCTGCGCAATGTTCCGGACATCCGCGACGTACGGGTCGTACGGGGTCTGCTGCAGCTGCACGGTGTGACGGTCCGTCCGGGTGAAGAGCCCGGCGAACTGGTGATGGACCCGACGCGCGTGGAGAGCGCGAACGTCGCTGACATCGATGCCCACGCCGGTTCCAGCCGCATCCCGATCCTGTTCTGCGGCCCGCTGCTGCACCGCCTCGGCCACGCGTTCATCCCCGGCCTCGGCGGCTGCGACATCGGCGGCCGGCCCATCGACTTCCACTTCGAGGTGCTGCGGCAGTTCGGCGCGAAGATCGAGAAGCGGGCGGACGGCCAGTACCTGGAGGCTCCACGCCGGCTGCGCGGCACGAAGATCCGGCTGCCCTACCCGTCCGTCGGCGCGACCGAGCAGGTGCTGCTGACGGCCGTGCTGGCCGAGGGCGTCACGGAGTTGTCCAACGCGGCCGTCGAGCCGGAGATCGAGGACCTCATCTGCGTGCTGCAGAAGATGGGCGCGATCATCGCGATGGACACCGACCGGACGATCCGCATCACGGGTGTGGACCAGCTCGGCGGCTACAACCACCGTGCCCTGCCCGACCGGCTGGAGGCCGCGTCCTGGGCGTCGGCGGCGCTGGCGACCGAGGGCAACATCTACGTCCGCGGCGCCCAGCAGCGCTCGATGATGACGTTCCTGAACACCTACCGGAAGGTGGGCGGTGCCTTCGAGATCGACGACGAGGGCATCCGTTTCTGGCACCCCGGCGGGCAGCTGAAGTCCATCGCGCTGGAGACGGACGTCCACCCCGGCTTCCAGACCGACTGGCAGCAGCCGCTGGTGGTCGCCCTGACGCAGGCCACGGGTCTGTCGATCATCCACGAGACGGTCTACGAGTCCCGCCTCGGCTTCACGTCCGCGCTGAACCAGATGGGCGCGCACATCCAGCTCTACCGCGAGTGCCTGGGCGGCTCCGACTGCCGCTTCGGGCAGCGCAACTTCCTGCACTCGGCGGTCGTGTCCGGGCCCACCAGGCTCCAGGGCGCCGACCTGGTCATCCCCGACCTGCGCGGCGGCTTCTCGTACCTCATCGCGGCCCTGGCGGCCCAGGGCACGTCCCGGGTGCACGGCATCGGCCTGATCAACCGCGGCTACGAGAACTTCATGGAGAAGCTCGTGGAGCTGGGCGCGAAGGTCGAACTGCCGGGCAAGGCGCTCGGCTGAGCGCCCGCAGTGACGCCAAAGGGGCGGCCACCCGGTTCCGGGTGGCCGCCCCTTCGATGTCACTCACTGTGGCCCGTACGCGGCGGCGTACGGACGACAGGGTTACTTGCCCTTGGCGGCTTCCTTGAGCTTCGAGCCCGCGGAGACCTTCACGCTGTAGCCGGCCGGGATCTGGATCGGCTCGCCGGTCTGCGGGTTGCGGGCGGTGCGAGCGGCACGGTGGGTGCGCTCGAAGGTCAGGAAGCCGGGGATGGTGACCTTCTCGTCCCCCTTGGAGACGATGTCGCCGACGACGTCGGCGAACGCGGCCAGCACGGCGTCGGCGTCCTTGCGGGTCACCTCGGCGCGGTCGGCCAGCGCGGCCACCAGCTCACTGCGGTTCATGTTGTTACTCCCGTGTTCATCTTGCCGTTGAGGCGTCAGATCGAAGCCGATGCTGCCAGGGTCCTCAATGAGTCCCCGGACCCGGGTCCGTCGTCAGACCCTCGCGCCCAGGGAGGCATCCTGCCTCTACCTGCGGCGGGAAAGCCAATCCGGCACCCGCAGGGGTCGTGCGAACCCTCGGGGTGTCACACGAAAAGAGGGCCTGAGCCTGGCCGCCACGATAGAGCTCCCCTGCTGAGAGGGGTTTCGCGACGCGCCGGTTTCCGGCTGCCGTGGGGATGCTCACAGTCCGGGGGCGGGGCGCCCCCGGACCGTGCTCAGGCCCTGGCCGCGGCCCCGTGATCAGACGGCGGACGGGCTGTGCGCCGTCGCGCCCGCGGCCTTGGCCGCCTCCCGCACCGCACCGGCCACCGCGCCCGCGACCTTGTCGTTGAAGACGCTCGGAATGATGTAGTTCGGGTTCAGCTCGTCCTCGGTCACCACGTTCGCCAGGGCGGTCGCGGCGGCCAGCATCATCTCCGTGTTGACGGTTCGGGACTGCGCGTCCAGCAGGCCGCGGAAGACACCCGGGAAGACCAGCACGTTGTTGATCTGGTTCGGGAAGTCCGAGCGGCCCGTGGCCACAACGGCCGCCGTCTGACGGGCGATTGCCGGGTCGACCTCGGGGTCCGGGTTCGCGAGCGCGAACACGATGGCGTCCTCGGCCATGGCGGCCACGTCGTCGCCGTCGAGGACGTTCGGGGCGGAGACGCCGATGAAGACGTCGGCGCCGCGCACGGCCTCCTTGAGCGTGCCGGTGAGGCCCTCGGGGTTGGTGTTGTCGGCGATCCAGCGCAGCGCCGAGCCGGGGGCGGCGTCGACCAGGTCCTCGCGGCCGGCGTGCACCACGCCGTGGATGTCGGCGACGACCGCGTTCTTGACGCCCGCGGCGAGCAGCAGCTTGAGGATGGCCGTGCCGGCCGCGCCCGCGCCGGACATCACGACGCGGATGTTCTCGATCGCCTTGCCCGCGACGCGCAGCGCGTTGGTGAGCGCGGCCAGGACGACGATCGCGGTGCCGTGCTGGTCGTCGTGGAAGACGGGGATGTCCAGGGCCTCGCGCAGCCGGGCCTCGATCTCGAAGCAGCGCGGGGCGGAGATGTCCTCCAGGTTGATGCCCGCGAAGCCCGGGGCGATCGCCTTGACGATCTCGACGATCGCGTCGGTGTCCTGCGTGTCGAGGCAGATCGGCCAGGCGTCGATGCCGGCGAACCGCTTGAACAGCGCGGCCTTGCCCTCCATGACCGGCAGGGCGGCCTTGGGGCCGATGTTGCCCAGGCCCAGCACGGCCGAGCCGTCCGTCACGACCGCAACGGAGTTGCGCTTGATGGTCAGCCGGCGGGCGTCCTCGGGGTTCTCGGCGATCGCCATGCAAACGCGGGCGACACCGGGCGTGTAGACCATGGACAGGTCGTCACGGTTGCGGATGGGGTGCTTGGACGCCATCTCGATCTTGCCGCCGAGGTGCATCAGGAAGGTACGGTCCGAGACCTTGCCCAGGGTGACGCCCTCGATGCCGCGCAGCTCCTCGACGATCTCGTCCGCGTGCGCGGTGGACGAGGCCGCGATCGTGACGTCGATGCGGAGCTTCTCGTGACCGGAGGCGGTGACGTCGAGGCCGGTCACCGAGCCTCCGGAGGACTCCACGGCGGTGGTGAGCTGCGAGACGGCGGTTCCGCTCGCGGGCACCTCCAGCCGGACCGTCATCGAGTAGGAGACGCTGGGCGCCGTTGCCATGGCCGACTTCCTCTGCTTTCACCTGACGCTGAGTTGTGCCGTCCGATCGTCGCACCTACCGCTCGGTAGCGGGTAGCCGCCCTCGATTGCGAACGTTTTGTTCGCGGAACGGCCGACGAAAAGAGACCCACGTCACGCTGACGTGGGTCTCTTCCGGTGAGTCAGGTGGCACCGACCCGCCATGCTCGCCTCGCGGCAAGTGGTCGCTCGTAGCGACGAAGGTTGGGCCCGGGGGCTTGGATCGAGCCGGTGCCACGTCCAGGCTAACAAACGGATCCCGTAAGGCCATTCCCGTATCGGTAGTTCATTTCGCCGGCAAGTGGGTAACGGGCCGCCGTCCTCCCCTCAGTCCCGGAGCAGGTCGGGCACCCCCGCCGCGTCGGGCTCGTCCCGGTCGGCGGAGACGACCGTGAGCTGCTGGGTGGCGCGGGTCAGGGCGACGTAGAGCACACGCAGCCCGGCCGGGGACTCGTCGGCGATCTCCGCCGGGGAGACCACGACCGTCGCGTCGTACTCCAGGCCCTTGGCCTCCAGGCTGCCGAGCGCCACGACCCGGTCGCCGAGTCCGGCGAGCCAGCGGCGGGCCTCTTCGCGGCGCTGCATCGCGACGACCACGCCGACCGTACCGTCGACGCGCTCCAGCAGCCGGGCGGCCTCCTCCCGGACGGTGGCGCCCAGGCTCTCCCCGGCGAGGGTGTAGCGCGGCTCGACGCCGGTGGAGCGGACCGCCCTCGGTGAGACCGAGCCGGGCATCGCGAGGGCGAGGACCTTCGCGGCGAGCTCGGCGATCTCGGCGGGGTTGCGGTAGTTGACGGTCAGCTCGAAGCGGCGGCGCGGGCGGCTGCCCAGGGCCTCGTCGCGGGCCTCGGCGGCCTCGTCCGGGTCGGACCAGGAGGACTGCGCCGGGTCGCCGACGACCGTCCAGGTGGCGTGCCGGCCGCGGCGGCCGACCATGCGCCACTGCATCGGGGTGAGGTCCTGGGCCTCGTCGACGATGACGTGCGCGTACTCGACGCGTTCCTGGGCGAGCCGCTCGGCCCGCTCGCGCTGGGACTCCTCGCGCACCGGCATCAGCTCCTCCAGGCCGGTGAGCTGGTCCAGCGGGTCGAGTTCGCGCTTCCTGCGGGGGCGGGCCGGGGCGCCGAGGATCGCCTGGAGCTCGTCGAGCAGCGCGATGTCGTGCACGGAGTGCCCCGCACGCCGGAGGGAGCGCGCGACCTTGCGCACCTCGCCGGGGTTGAGGATCCGCCGGGCCCAGCGGCCCAGGCGCCGTTCGTCGGCCATGGCGTCCAGGACGGCGGCCGGCGTCAGCTCCGGCCACCAGGCGTCGAGGAAGGCGAGGAAGTCGTCCTCGGAGGTGATGTCCTCGTCGAAGGAGGAGCGCAGCTCGGCGGCGAGCTCCGGGTCGGTGTGCCGGCCGGCCGCGCCGGAGCGCTCCCACAGGGCGTCCAGCAGGAGCTTGCGGGCGCGGGGACGCAGCAGGTTGACGGGGGCGGTGCCGCTGAGGGCCGCGCGGCGGATGCCGGCCAGTTCCTCGGCCTCCAGCTCCAGGCGGCGGCCGAAGGCGACCACGCGCAGCCGCTGCGGTGAATCGTTCAGCTCCAGGGCGCCGCGCGCGGCCTTGCGCAGCACCTTCAGCATGCGCGAGGAGCCCTTGGCGCGGGCCACGGACGGGGAGTCGTAGAGGGTGGCCTCGGCGCCCTCGACCAGGGAGCCGATGGCGCGGATGGCGACCTGGCCCTCCTCGCCGAGGGAGGGCAGCACGCCCTCGGTGTAGGCGACGAGCAGCGGGGTCGGCGAGACGATCAGGATGCCGCCGGCGTAGCGCCGCCGGTCCTGGTAGAGGAGGTAGGCCGCGCGGTGCAGCGCGACGGCGGTCTTGCCGGTGCCCGGGCCGCCCTCGACGTAGGTCACGGAGGCGGCGGGGGCGCGGATGACCAGGTCCTGCTCGGCCTGGATGGAGGCGACGATGTCGCGCATGGAGTGGCTGCGGGCCTGGCCGAGCGCGGCCATCAGGGCGCCGTCACCGAGGGCGGGCAGCTCGCGGCCGTCGAGGTAGGCCGTCAGCTCGGGGCGCATCAGGTCGTCCTCGACGCCGAGGACCTTGCGGCCCTTGGAGCGGATGACCCGGCGGCGCACGACGCGGCCGGGGTCCACGGGCGTCGACCGGTAGAAGGGCGCGGCGGCCGGGGCCCGCCAGTCGATGACCAGCGGGGCGTAGTCCTGGTCGAGCACGCCGATGCGGCCGATGTGCAGGGTCTCGGCGATGTCGGCGGTGTTGTCGGGGCGCACCGCGCCCTCCGCCGGCTCGACCGCGGTGTACGCGCCGTCCGGCCCCTTCTTGCCGTCCTTGCCGAGCAGCAGGTCGATACGGCCGAAGAGGAAGTCCTCGAACTCGTTGTTGAGCCGGTTGAGGTGGATGCCCGCGCGGAAGACCTGGGCGTCCCGCTCGGCGAGTGCGCCGGGCGTGCCGACCTGGCCGCGCTGGGCCGCGTCGTTCATCAGGAACTCCGCCTCGTGGATCTTCTCCTCGAGGCGCCGGTACACCCGGTCCAGGTGTTCCTGTTCGACACCGATCTCGCGGTCTCTCAAGGAGTGGTCGAGCGCGGCTTCCTGTTGAGCCTGAGCGGCCACCGGGCCCCCTTCTGACGTGCTGGGCAGCCGTCCACCGTACGCGAAGGGGACCCGGTAAGGCTACGCGTCGACCTCGACCAGCCGCTTGCCGTCGAAGGTCACGACCTCGAAGTGGTCGATCTCGTTCGGCTCGAAGGCGGCGCCGCCCTGGACGTACAGGGGCTGCTTGGCCTTCTCGGTCGTGGCGTCCGGGAGGCCGTAGCCCCATTCCGGGACGGACCAGGAGGACAGCGTCTCCCGCTCACCGTTCTTGCCGACGGCGATCAGGGCGCACTTGAGCGGGCCCTTGAGGTTCTTCAGCTCCGTGACCGTGCCGGTGCCCCAGTCCTTCTTCTGCACGGCGACCGTCGCGGTGACCTTGCTGTTGGGGTCGGTGGCCGTGATCTTGTCGGAGATGCCGTCGAAGACCGTCTTGGCGGGGTTGGCGGCGAGCGGGCGGGTCTCCGCGCCGCCGCCTCCGTCACCGCCGCTGTTGGTCGCGACCGCGACGAAGGGACCGCCGATGATCAGCGCGCCGGCCGCGGCCACCATGTAGAAGCTGCGGCGGCGCTTCTGGGCGCGGCGGTCGGCGACCTCGTCGACCAGCTTCTCCACCAGGCGCGGCCGGGGCTTCGCGGACAGCGACTCGCCGATCGCGGGTGTGCTGCCGGAGCCGGGCAGGTCGGCGAGGGCGGCGAGCATGGGCTCCATGCCGGCCAGCTCGTCGAGCTGCTGGGCGCACCACTCGCAGGTGGCGAGGTGGGCTTCGAAGGCGGTCGCCTCGGCGTCGTCGAGGATGCCGAGGGCGTAGGCGCCGACGGTCTCGTGCTCGTTCGGCACCGGAGATCCCTGCATGGCACCAGACATACCCATGCCTCCCGTACCGAACCCCTGGTTACCCCCGTAAACACTCATCACGCCGTCACCCCCCGCTCCTCCAGTGCGAGCTTCATCGAACGCAGGGCGTAGAACACCCTGGAGCGGACCGTTCCGCTGGGTATGCCCAGGGTCTCGGCCGCCTCATTGACGGTACGCCCCTTGAAATACGTCTCGACGAGGACCTCCCGGTGAGCGGGGGTCAGGTCGTCGAGTGCGTCCGAGAGAGTCATCAGCCACAGCGCCTTGTCGATCTCGTCCTCCGCGGGGATGACCTCCAGCGGCGACGGGTCGACCTCCTGCGGCCGGGCCTGCCGGCTGCGGTGGCCGTCGATGACGATGCGCCGGGCGACCGTCACCAGCCAGGGGCGTACCGATCCGGTCGCCCGGTTGAGCTGACCGGCGTTCTTCCAGGCACGGATGAGCGTCTCCTGGACGACGTCCTCGGCGCGCTGCCGGTCTCCGGCGACCAGGCGCAGGACGTATGCCAGCAGGGGTCCGGCGTGTTCGCGATAGAGCGCACGCATCAGCTCCTCGTCGGGTTCCGAGGGCTGGGACATGCGATGTCGGGCCCTCGGTGCTCGTTCATTGGCCACGACGGAATCCTTGCGCACGCCCACCTCCGATGTCCGGGGGTTCCCCCAGTCGGTCGCTCGACAAGCCGTACGCAAGCGAGCCGTTGGGCGTTCAAAGGAAGGCGACAGTTTTCTGCGCGGTGACGTGACGAGCGGGACATGGGGTCACATTCCCACCCCGCGTTCTTTACATTTCCGCCACATCGGCAAGATCGCGCCGGGGTTTCCCTACGGGGGCGTAGGCAAACGGCGTGTAATCGAAATCACTTCGACACCGCGGTCACAGAAGTCGCATTCAGGACACGGGAATTGAGTGCACGGACCACTCAATTCCGTTTCAGGCGCGGGCGAGTGCGGCGCGGCGGCGGTGCCGGGCGACGCGTTCGCGGTTCCCGCAGACCTCGCTGGAGCACCAGCGCCGGCGGCGTCCGCGTGAGGTGTCGAGGTACACGATGCGGCAGTTGTCCCCCTCGCACTGGCGCAGGGCGGCGCGGGCGACGGGGTCGGTGAGCAGGTCCACGGCGTCCCTGGCCACGGAGGCGAGCAGGGCGGTGCAGCCGGGCGGGCCCTCCAGCCGCCGTACGAGCTGGCCGTCCTCGCCGCGGACGGCGCGGGGGGCCGGGGGCGCGGTCCGGGCCAGGTCGTTCACGCGGGCGAGCGCGAAGTCGTACGCCGTGACACCGGCGCCCGGCCGGCCGCGCACCAACCGGTCGATCTGGGCCCGCAGTTCACGGAAGGCCGGCGGCCAGCCCGCGTCGGCGTGGGCGAGGTCGGTGCCCGCCGGGACGAGTCCCGAGCCGGTGATCCAGGCGCGCAGCACGGGCAGGGAGTCGAGCCGCTCCTGCGGTTGGGCGGTGGACAGCAGATCCAGACAGATCCGCCCGGCGTCGAAGCGCAGCTCGTGGGGGGCCGTGGCTGTACCCAGTGCCATGTGCCTGTCACCGCCTAGGTCGGTGAGACGCCGGAGGAGGGCTCCAGAACCGTTCCCCTCTTACAGTGCCCGTCCCCGGACGTGCCGGAAAGACCTGACGCGGGGCGGAGACGGGATCGGGGCGGGCCCTTCGGGTATCGGGCGGGGGCGCGCTGCGGGTAGCGGGCCGGGGGCGCCCGCCCCGGGTATCGGGCCCGAGGCGCCCCCCGGGTGAGTCACCATGCCCACCCACGCGAGCCACCAAGGCCGCTCACCTGAGCCAGCAGGGCACGGCCCCGCAAGCCACCGGGCCGGATCACCGCTCGCGCTCGCCCCCGGCCCGGCTCACACGTCCGCGTACTTCGTTTCCGCCGCCGGGTCCAGCGCCAGGCGATAGCCGCGTTTGACGACCGTCTGGATCAGCTTGGGCGTGCCCAGGGCCGTGCGCAGCCGGGCCATGGCCGTTTCGACGGCGTGCTCGTCGCGGCCCGCTCCCGGCAGGGCACGCAGCAGCTCGGCTCGGGCGACGACCCAGCCGGGGCGGCGGGCCAGGGCCCGCAGCAGGGCCATGCCGGCCGGCGGCACGGGCTTGAGGGCGCCGTCGACGAGCACGGCGTGCCCGCGGATCTCCACCCGGTGCCCGGCGACCGGCAGTGCGCGCGCCCGCGCGGGCAGTTCCTGGCAGAGCAGCTGCACCAGCGGCCCGAGCCGGAAGCGCTCGGGCTGGACCGTGTCGATGCCGCGGGCCTGCAGCGGCAGCGCCGTGACCGGCCCCACGCAGGCCGGCACCACGTCGTGGCTGAGGGCGGCCAGCACCTCGGGCAGGAGCCCGCGCTCCTCCGCCCGCGACAGCAGCGACGCCGCCGCCGGCGCGCTGGTGAACGTCACCGCGTCCAGCCCCCGGGAGACCGTCGCGTCGAGCAGCCGGTCCACCGGGCCGAGATCCTCCGGCGGCATCCACCGGTACACCGGCACCCCGACCACCTCGGCCCCGCCCTCCCGCAGCGCCTCCACGAACCCCGGCAGCGGCTCACCGTGCAGCTGGATCGCGATGCGCTGCCCCTCGACGCCCTCCTCGAGCAGCCGGTCGAGCACCTCCGCCATGGACTCCGACGACGGCGACCACTCCTCCGTCAGCCCGGCGGCGCGGACCGCGCCCTTCACCTTCGGCCCGCGCGCGAGGATCCGTACGCCGCCCAGCCGGGTGAGCAGGTCCTCGCCCAGGCCCCAGCCGTCGGCGGCCTCGACCCAGCCCCGGAACCCGATCGCGGTCGTCGCGACCACGATGTCGGGCGCCTGCCGGATGATGTCCTTCGTCGCGCCGAGCAGTTCGCTGTCGTCGGCGAGCGGCACGATCCGCAGGGCGGGGGCGTGCAGGACGGCGGCGCCCCGCCGTTGCAGCAGCACCCCCAGCTCGTCGGCCCGGCGCGCGGCCGTCACACCCACGGTGAAACCCGCCAGGGGCCCGTGGTCCGGTCGCTGTTCTTCCTCGTACATGGCTCTCGTCCCGCACTCGAGTCGTCGTACTGCGTGGGTACGGCGTACCTACATGCCGATCGAGCCTGTCAACGGCTCGTGACAGGCCCGGATCGGCTCGATGTCGCTGGTGTTACGTCACACCTCGGCGTAGCTGAGCTGCGGCTTCGTCTCCGAGGCCGCCGACGTGGCGGATACCCGGGGGGCCGTGCGCCGAAGGTATACGGCCCACGTGACCGCGAAGCACACCGCGTAGAAGGCGAGGAAGGCGACGAACGCGCCCGTGCCGGAGCCGTAGGAGAGGAAGGACTGGCGGAAGGCGAGGTTGATGGCGACACCGCCGAGCGCGCCGACCGCGCCGATGAGTCCCATGGAGGCACCGGAGAGGCGCCGCCCGTAGGCCGCCGCCGCCTCGCCCTGAAGCCCCTTGGCGAGGGCCTTGTGCTGGAAGATGCCCGGGATCATCTTGAAGGTCGAGCCGTTGCCGAGCCCGCTGAGCACGAACAGCACCACGAACGCGCAGGTGAACAGGGCCAGCGACTTCTCCATCGAGGCACCGATCAGGATCGCCGTCGCGACGCCCATCGCCACGTAGTTCCACAGGCTGATCCTCGCGCCGCCGTAGCGGTCGGCGAGCCAGCCGCCGAGCGGGCGGATCAGCGAGCCGAGCAGCGGGCCGATGAAGGTGACGTACGCGGCCTCCAGCGGCGTGCGGCCGAACTGGTTCTGCAGGACCTGGCCGAAGGCGAAGCTGTAGCCGATGAAGGAGCCGAAGGTGCCGATGTAGAGCAGGGACATGATCCACGTGTGGGCGTCCCGCACGGCGTCCTTGGCGGCGCCGGTGTCGTTCTTGACGTTCTCCAGGTTGTCCATGAACACGGCGGCCATGACGGCGGCCACGACGATCAGCGGGATGTAGACGCCGAGCAGCACGCGCGGACCGCCGCCGGCGCCGATGATGGCGAGCGCGGCCAGCTGGATCACGGGCACGCCGATGTTGCCGCCGCCCGCGTTCAGGCCGAGGGCCCAGCCCTTCTTCCGCAGCGGGAAGAAGGCGTTGATGTTGGTCATGGAGGAGGCGAAGTTGCCGCCGCCGACGCCGGCGAGCAGGCCGACCAGCAGGAAGGTGGAGAACGAGGTGCCCGGTTCCATCACGGTGAACGCGGCGACGGTCGGGATCAGCAGCATGCCGGCGGAGATGATGGTCCAGTTCCGCCCGCCGAAGATCGCGACGGCGAAGGTGTAGGGGACGCGGACGACGGCGCCGACCAGCGTGACCACCGAGGTCAGGAGGAACTTGTCGGCGGGGGTCAGCCCGTACTCGGGGCCCATGAACAGCACCAGCACGGACCACATCGTCCAGACGGAGAAGCCGATGTGCTCGGACAGCACGGAGAAGTAGAGGTTCCGGCGGGCGACCTTCTCGCCGGTCTCCTTCCAGAAGGTCTCGTTCTCGGGATCCCAGTGCTGGATCCAGCGGCCGCCCCTGCTCGGGGGTGCGGGTGCCGTGCCGGGGCCTGTCATGACGCCTCCACTGTGCTCCGGGACTCGGTGGTACTTCGAGTGACTGGTCCCGAAGGTAGGGAGAGCGCGTTTCCTGCCTGTGCCAGCGAGTGACCGCGAGGGAACTTTGCTCTCACCCCGCGCCGGGACGGGATGAGAGGTTCCGCCGGTTTTCCGCGATCAGGGCTGGGTGCGACCGCCCCGACCGGATCCGCTGAGCCGGCCGGTTGCCCGCCGGCCGCTATCCTCTAGCGGACCCCACACGGGAACGGGAGACTCCATGTCCGCTGAGTCGGGGGCCGGCCGGCCGAAGGCATCACGCACGCAGCGTTCCGCCGCGGGAAGCGTCGCCTTCGCAGCCGGGGTGCTTCTCGTGCTGGCGACGGCGACGCTCGGTGCGTTCGCGGCCGTGGCCCTGCTGGGCAGGGCCGTGGATCCGGGCCCCCTGTCGAGTCTGGTGCCCGGCGAGGGGCAGCACGCCCTGATCGTCGGTGGCATCGCGGCCGGCGGGCTGACCGGGCTGATGCTGCCGGTGATCCTCTTCGGCATGGTGCGGGGCAACGAGGACACCCCCCGTGTCGGTCCCGTCGCCGCCGGCCGCAAGGTGCTGGCGGTGCTGGTCTTCGACGTCCTGCTGCTGCTCGTGTCGCTCCTCGTGGCCCAGTTGGGCCGGCTGCTCCCGCAGCAGATCACGACGGTGGTCGCCGTCTTCGCCGTCGGATTCAGCTGGATGCCGCTCGCGATGGTTCCTTGGGAGCGCTTCGGTCTGGGCGAGGCGTTCGGGAAGCCGCGCGGCCCGTCCGCGTCACACCAGGCGCAGTGAGCCGGCCAGTTCGTCGGCGACCTTGACGAGCTCGGCGCCGAGTCCCAGGGACGTCCACAGCAGCCGGCACTCCAACACCGTGGGGTGCCGGCGCGGCAGGACGTAGTGGGCGATGCCCTCCACGATCGTTCCGTCCTCCGCCTCCGGGTCCGTGGGCTCCTGACGGTGCACACGCAGGGCCGGTCCCAGGGGCAGCTCGACCTCGGTGAGCACCTGGCCGCCCCCGAAGTACGGGCCCGGCGCGTTCCCGGCCTCGGCCCGGAGTGCGCCCACCGTGCGGGATTCCGCCGGGACGGTCAGCTCGCGCACGGTGTGACTCGCCACGACCGGGCCGTTCCAGGGGGCCAGAACGGCCGCGCACAGGGCGCCCTGCCGCACGGCCGCGCCCCAGTACCAGAGCAGATCCGCCGCGAACGCCTCGTACCACTGCTCCGGTACGCCATCGCCGAGATGCCGTCCGGCGAGAGTGCGTGCCCACACCTCGGGCTCTTCGCTCCGCAGGTCCAGAACCAGCCAGTTGTGAGGAGCGGGCAGCGCGACCCGGCACTCCCGCCACTCCCCCGTGTGTGCCATGGCCGCGTTCACGCTCCGGCCAGCGACGCGTCGGAGCCGGTGACGTCGATCTCCGGTTCCCCGCCGAACAGGCCGACGAAGCTCTTGGTGTCGGAGCCGGCGCCCGTCCCGGTGCCCCCGAGACCCACCAGGTTGTAGGCCATGGCCTGCTTGAAAGCGTCCGGTGTGCCGATGAAGGCCAGGTCCGCCGGGTCGATGTTCTTGATGCGGGCGAGCTCGTCGACCATGCCGGGCCCCGCGTACATGCTGGCCAGGCCGCGTGGACCGGCGGTGGTGTACGCGTCACGGGCCGCCGAGAGGTTGTCGCCCATCTTGAACAGGTCCCGCCAATTGCCTCGGATCGTGGCCAGGTCGTCCGCGAAGGAGCCGGGCAGACCCCGGAAGGCCGCCCTCAGGCCCACGTCGGGCAGGGCGGCACCGGGGCGCGCTCCGGCCCGTGCCCCGACCATGGACTCGACGAGCGCGCGGCGCGCGGCCGAGCTCATGCCAGGGTTCCAGCCGCGCACGTACTGCGTGGCCGCCGTCCACACGCGACTGCGGCCGACGGTGGCTGCGGCCTTGGCTCCCGCCGAGAAGACCCGGCCGATGCCGAACGTGGCGAGACCCAGCACGTCGACGGCCACGTCTCCCCAGCTGCCGTCGCCGTTGACGGCGAGCAGCACGTGACAGACCAGTGAGATCGCCGTCATCACCAGGGCAATGGTGCCGAGCACGCCTGCCAGGGCCTGTCCGATCACAGGGATCCAGCCGACGAGCAGCGACAGCACCCCGCAGACGGCGGCGATGGCTCCCGTGATGTCACTGACCATCTTCAGGGTGTCGCGCAGGTCGTCGAGCAAGCCGTCGTTGAGGCCGTCGCCCTCGGTGGTGTCGTGGATGCGCCGTGCGGCCTTGTCGCCGGCGTCCTTGTGACGCCTTTTCAGCCCGGCGAGCTGCCCGCGCAGCCCGTCCAGACCCTCCTGGAGGTCGGTGACGGCTTTGTCGAGCTTGTCCCGGGCGTCGTCGTCGGTGCCGTCCGGCGGGTTCCGGGCCTTGTTCCTGGCCGTGGTCAGGCTTTCGTGTTGGGTCTCGGCCCGGGTGAGGAGCTTGTCGGCCTCGCCCTGGATCGTCTCCAGGTCGGTGGAGTAGTCCTTGAGGGCGGAGCCTGCGTCCGCGTAGCGGTCGTGCGCCTTGCCCACCGTCCTGGCCGTCTCGTTCGCCTTCTCGGCGAAGGCACGGCCGGCCTCGGAGTCCCAGCTCTCCAGGTTGCCGATGCGGCGCAGTGCGTCGGCGGTCTTGGTGATGGTCTCGGCCGTGGCCGTGAACCGGCGGGCGAGGGCCTTCATGTCGTGCACGTCGCCGGGCACGGGATCGCCGCTCTCCCCCAGCACCTCCCACCGGTGGCCGGCCGGGCGGGTCACTTCTTCTTCCCCTTGCCGGTGAGCGCGTCGTACAGCGCGGTGTCCAGCTCGGTGTAGGCATTCCCGGCCTCTTTGGCGAGCGTGCCGAGTCCCTTGATCTCCTCGATCATCTTCTTGCGGTTGTCGTCCCAGCCGTCGGAGAACTCCTGGAGCCGGTCGTGCAGCGCCTGGTGGCCGACGGTGCGGCGGTCGTAGGCGTCCATGAGCTTGTCGAGCCCCTCCAGCTCGGTCGCCACCGTCCGCAGTCCGGTCCCGGCCGTCCGGAGATCCTGTGTCGAGACCCTGAGCCTCTTGCTCACCGCTGCTCCTCGCCCGTCCGCTCCTCGTCGCGCTGCCGCCAGCGCAGCGTTCCCGCGACCGCGTCGAACAGTTCCACCATGGCGTCCGCGATCGGCTCCAGCGGTGTGCTGAACGTCAGCATCAGCACCTCGTCGCGGTCCGGGACCGGCACGAAGTACTCGACGACGGTGTCCTCGAACTCCGAGCCCAGCTTGCGCGACTGCTTCGTCCGCTCCCGTCGCAGCAGCCGGGCCACCCGTCCGACGGCGGGCAGGGTCTCCAGGGTGACCTCGCCGGACCCGGCCAGGGCGGCCACGGCGTCGAGGCCGTCGAACCTCTCGTACAGGCGGGAGATCAGCAAGGACGCCGACAGCGGGATGCCGCCCGCCTCGAGGAACGACAGGTACAGGACCACGCCGCCCTGCTCTACCGCCGCCCCGGCCGTGCCGAGGAGTTGTTCCTCGGCCTTCCGGCGCAGCACGGGCTGGTCGTCGACCCCCGCGAACTGGCGCTTGATCAAGGCGTTCACAGACGCCTCGCGGCGGTCCGCGGGCAGCAGCGGGATGCGGTACCAGTCCTCGGGCGTGATCAGCCCGAAGACCGGCGCACGCGACCCGGCCGGCTGGGTTGTCGAAGCTCGTCTCACTGTCGTTCTCTCACCGGCGACCGAAAAGGGACCCTCGCCAAGGGCCGTTCATCGCCCGCCCCCGTCGATGCCGGCTCAGCTTAGCCGCCGGACACGGCGTGCCTGCGGCTCTCGCGATCCCTCACCCGCCGCTCCCTCGTCGGCCACAACCGCGGCCTCTGCCGCGCCGCCAGGTCCTCCGCCCAGCCGAAGGCCACGACGCACGCGCCGATGAGGAGCCAGACCAGGACCAGGACCGGCCACGGGCTTTCCAGCAGCCCGGGGACGTTCTGTTCCAGCAGGGGGAAGCCCCACAGGTGGTCCCAGAGAGTCGCGGCGATCAGGATGCACGTGTTGTGCCAGAGGTAGATCGTGACGGCCCGGGAGTTGAGCAGGGTGATGGTGCCGGCGAAGGGGCGCAGCCGGCGGGGCCAGTCGGACCAGGACGGGCTGACGTGGAGCAGCAGCAGGACCGTGCCGAAGGACCACAGGGCCTGGGCCAGGGGCATGCTGTCGAGGTCGTTGCCGTCGCCGAAGTCGTGGCGCACGGCGTACCAGAGGCCGGCCAGGGCGATGACGGGCGCCACGGACGGGACGATGTAGCGCGGCAGCCGCCGCAGGATGCCCTCCTGGTGGGCCATGCCGAGGATCCAGCAGGCGCCGAAGGTGGAGAAGTCCGTGAGCGCCGACGGGATCCGCTCGCCGGGCAGCGTGAGCCAGCCCTGTTCGAAGGCGACGGCCAGGACGATGGGCAGGGACAGCGTGACCACCGGCAGCGCGCGCAGGGCCTTCAGCAGCAGCGGGGACAGCAGGACGTACCAGAGGTAGGCGCGGATGTACCAGAGGGGCCCCGCGAGGTCCGCCGCCCAGTTCTCGCCGATGAGACCGGGCACGCCGGGCAGCCCTTCGCCGTACGGCGGGTCGCTGAGCGGGACGATCCAGAAGGTGAGGTGGAGCCACCACCAGCCGGGGTGGCCGTCCGCGTCCGGGCCCCAGCCCTGCAGGACCATGCCGGTGACGCCGACGACGCCCAGCAGCCACAGCGGGGGCAGCAGCCGCCGCATGCGGCCGCGGATCACCTGGACCGGGGGGCGCTTGAGCGAGCGGGCCATGAGGTTGCCGGCGAGCGCGAACATCACGCCCATGGAGGGGAAGACCAGCGGCAGCCAGGCCCAGCCGGTCAGGTGGTACAGCACGACCCGGAACAGCGCGACGGCGCGCAGCAGGTCGAAGTAGCGGTCACGTCCGGGCTTCGGCGCAGGGGTCTGTTCCTTCGGCAGGTCCGGTACGGCCTGCGCGGCGGGAGCCGTGGTCATCCGACCGGCCTCCCGTCCATCTGCTGCTGGGGCGTGGTGGTCCCGCCACCGGGCAGCCCCACCGCGCCCGTGCGCCGCAGCTTCTGCCAGCGCAGCCGGCCGCCGGTGAGGGCGGTGATCCAGGACTGGAGCAGGACGACGTACATGAGCTGCCGGTAGAGGAGTTGCTGGAGCGGCAGGGAGATCAGGTGGGTCATGCGTTCCTTGTCCAGGTGGAACGCGTAGGCCGCGCACACCCCTTGCACGGCGAGGACGCCCAGCCAGGCGCCGATGGTCTTCTCGGTCGGGCCGAACACCAGCCCGTACAGCAGGAACACGTCGATCAGCGGGGCGAGCAGCGGCGCCACGACCATGAACATCGACACCAGCGGCAGGCCGACCCGGCCGAAGCGGCCCGAGGGCCCGCGGTCGACGAGGGCCCGGCGGTGCTTCCAGATCGCCTGCATCGTGCCGTACGACCAGCGGTAGCGCTGGGACCACAGTTGCTGGACGGACTCGGGGGCCTCGGTCCAGGCGATGGCCTTCTCCGCGTAGACGACGTGCCAGCCGTCGCGGTGCAGGGCCATGGTGATGTCGGTGTCCTCGGCGAGCGTGTCGTCGCTCATGCCGCCGACCCGTTCCAGGGCGCTGCGCCGGAACGCCCCGACCGCGCCGGGGATGGTGGGCATGCAGCGCAGCACGTCGTACATGCGCCGGTCGAGGTTGAAGCCCATCACGTACTCGATGTGCTGCCAGGCGCCGATGAGCGAGTCGCGGTTGCCGACCTTGGCGTTGCCGGCGACAGCGCCCACGCGCGGGTCGCCGAAGGGCTGCACGAGTTCGCGGACGGTGGTCGGCTCGAAGACGGTGTCGCCGTCCATCATCACGATGATGTCGTGGCGGGCGTTGGCGATGCCCCGGTTGAGGGCGGCCGGCTTGCCCGCGTTGAGCTGGCGGACGACGCGCACGCCGGGCAGGCCCAGGTTCTCGACGATGCGCGCGGTGCCGTCGCTGGAGCCGTCGTCGATGACCAGCACCTCGATGGGATGGTCGCTGGCCACCAGGGAACGGACCGTCTGCTCGATGCACTTGGCCTCGTTGTAGGCGGGCACGAGCACCGACACCGGTTCGGTGACCGGCTCCCCCCAGCGGAAGCCCTTGCGCCGGACGCGGCGGGCGTGCGCGACGGAGAGGACCAGCATGAGCCCGAGGCGGGCGAAGACCAGGACGCCGACGACCGCGAGACCGGCGACGAGGACGTCGGTCGTCTTCTCGGAGGCCTGCACCAGGAAGACCCAGGCGTCGCCCTTCAGCGCCTCCAGCCCGGCGACGGGGGTGTGCGCGCTCGGGGCGTCGAGGGCCCCGGTGAGGGTGTGGAAGCGGTAGCCCTGGTCCTGCAGCCCTCTGATGTACCGGTCGAGCGCGGCCACGGTCTGGGACCGGTCGCCGCCGGAGTCGTGCATCAGCACGATGGCGCCCTTGCCGCCCTTCGGCATGGCGTTGCTGATGATCTTCTCGACCCCGGGCCGGCGCCAGTCCTCGCTGTCGGTGTCGTTGACGATGGTGATGTAGCCCTTGCTGCCGATGTACTCGGTGACCGGCCAGGAGTTGTTGTCCATGTTCCGGGCGTACGAGGAGTAGGGCGGGCGGAACAGCGAGGTGCGGATGCCGGCGGCGCCGGCCAGGGCGAGCTGGTTCTGGGACAGTTCCCAGTCGACGCGGCTCTTGCTCTGCAGCGACAGGTCCGGGTGGTTGAAGGTGTGCAACCCGATCTCGTGGCCCTCGTCGACCATGCGCTGGACGAGGTCCGGGTAGCGCGAGGCCATCGTGCCGGTGATGAAGAAGACGGCCCGGGCTTCGTGCCTCTTCAGCACGTCGAGCACCTTGGGCGTCCACTCGGGGTCGGGGCCGTCGTCGAAGGTCAGGACCAGCTCGTGGTCCGGGAGGCGCAGGCTGGTGGGGTCACCGTCCCGGGTGTCGATGACGGGACCGCCCTTGAGGACGTCCTTCGGGACGCGGTCGTTGGCGGCGGGCGGGCCGACGCGGTGGTCGGCGAGGATCTCGCTGTGGACGTAGCCGCGCAGCATGAGCATCGCCATCAGCGCGACGAGCACGAGCAGGGGCAACAGCAGGCGCAGGGGCAGGCGACGGCGCCGGAAACCCCCACGGGCTCGTGACGCGGGCCCGGAACGGCGGAGCGGGGATGCCATGGGTGGTGGTACCTCGGGATGGTGCGGAACGGGGTGCTGCGGGGACGGGTGGTGCGGCGGGGTCTCGGGACTGAGGCGGTCTGAGGGCTCGGGCGGGAATCGGGACTGAAGCGGCGGTCTGAGGGCTGAAGCCCGCTCCGGGCTCGGGCGGGAATCGGGCTGGAACCGGGATCCAGGGCTCGGGCGGGTCTCGAACCCGAACCGGCTCTCGGCCCGGGGTGGGTCTCGGGTCCGAACCGGCCGTCGGCCCGAACCGGGTCTCGGCCCGGGACAGGTCCCGGGATCGGGGCGGAGGCGGTCGAGGGCCGGGAACCCCTGACGCCGACGCCCGAGGGCCACGGGGGCGAGGAGGGGGACGGCCACGCGCGGCGCTGGGGTCGTACCGCCGTGCTGCCGCCGCCCGCTGCGCTGGACCGCGCCGGCGGCACGGGTCCCGTGCCGTACGGCCGGCCACCGCCCCGGGACGTCCGGCCGGTCGGGCCACGCGGCCCTCCCCGGGAGACGGCCCGGCCGGGTCGTCGCCCGGTGTGCCGGACTCCGCCCGGGGCCGACGCCGCCGTGGGCGGCAGCCGGGCTAGACCGCCGGTGTCCCGGCGACCGGCTCGGGCTCCGCCGGGCCGTCGGCCACCGTTCCGGTGTCGCCGCCGTCGCCGGTGCCCGTGGTCGGGGTCGGGGTCGGGGTGGTGCCGCCCGTGGGTGTCGGGTCGGCGGCCGGGGTGGTCGGCGGGTCCGCCGGTTTGCTCGGGGCCGGCTCGCTCGCGCCGGTGCCCGGGGCCGGTGCCGTCCGGGTCGCCTTCGGCGTGGGCTCGGCCGACGGGTCGGGACGGCCGGAGCCGGCGGTGGCCTCCGGCGGCAGGGCGCTGGGGCCGGACGAGGGCACCGCGGACTCCCCGGCGGCCGGCGTGCCGCTCGGGGCGGTGACGCCGGTGTCCGACGCCGGGGCCGACTCCGCCGGCAGCGGCGGGCTGTCGACCTGCCCGGCCGGCGGCGCCTCCTTCTGGCCCGGCACGGGCAGCCAGGGGGCGTTGGCGTTGCCCGACATCAGCGTGGCGACGATCACGACGGCGTAGACGCCGCAGGCCAGCGCGACGGCCAGGCCGATCCTGCGGAAGCGGCGGCTGCGGCGGCCGGACTCGTCGACGAAGACGGGCCGGTCGGCGGCGGGTGCGGTGCCCGGGCCTTCCTTCACGGGCCGGACGAATCCGTCCCCGAGCTGTACGGCGTCGAGCTGGACCGTGACCTCGTGCGGGTCGTGGGTGTGCTCGGCCGGGCCGCCCCCGGGACCCGCCCCGGGATTCGCCGCGGTATCGGCGCCGGACCTGCCGGGGCCGGCTTCCTCCGGCTCCTGCCACGGGTCGCGCACGGCCGGCCGGGACGACCGGGACACCGCGGACGCCACGGACTCCGCGGATGCCACCGACTCCGCGGACCCGGTGGACGCGGCGAGCGAGTCGGCCTCGCCCTCGCTCTGCCGGGGGATGCCGCGCAGTATCTCGGTCCCGGCGGACAGCCGCGCGGCGGTGAGCCGGACGTCGCCCTCGGGGAAGACCTGCGTGGCTCTGCCCCCGCCGCTTCTGCCGTCCGCGGTGAGTTCACCGGTCGCCGTAGCGGCCTCGGGCCATTCGGGTTGGGCGTCTTCTCGCCACTTTGTCACGCGCACGCACTTCCCCCCACGGGATGGTTCAGGTGCGCTGACGACCTGAGCACCCGCCGTCGGACCGGGCCCCCACCCGTCCGAGCGCCCCCTATTACCACACCGTGCTCAGGCGTCGAATGTAGCGCACGCGCGGGTTTCGTGTGGGCGCCGTGTCGAATCGTGTCAATCGTGAGACGCCATGAGGACATGATCGGCGGCCGGAATCCATCCCCCCGGAGGCCGCCGCAGCCACCCCTCCGCCGCCGCGAGCCGGGCCGCCGCCGCGCGCAGCGCGTCGAACGCGGGGTGGGTCAGGCCCCTGCGCCACACCAGGGACACCGGCGACAGCGGCACGGGGTCGACCAGGGGCCGCAGCACGGTGGACGGCAGCGCCGGGAACCCCACCACGGCCAGGATCGGATGACGCGTCCTGGCCATGATCCGCTGGAACTCCTCCTCGCCGACGGCCAGCGGTGCGGGCGGCGCGAGTTCGATCCCCCGTCCCTCGAACAGCAGCCGTGCGAGCGCCGTCCACTCCGAGGTACGCGGATTCCCGGCCCCCGCGTAGACGGTCTCGCCCGCCAGCTCGGCGAGGGGCACCTCGGCCGCCCCGGCGAGCCGGTGGTCCTCGGGCAGCACGACGGCCATCGGCTCGTACCGCACGGGCTGGTGGTCGAGCCCGGTCCGCAGCGCCGGGTCCAGCCCGGCGAACCGCCCGAACGACGCGTCCAGCCGCCCCGCGAGCAGCTCCCCGGCCGCCCACGTCAGGCCGCTCTCGTAGCGGGCCATCAGCTCGTGCCCGGGGGCGAGTTCGCGGGCCAGGTGCAGCACGCGGCGCGGTGTGACCAGGCCCGGGGAGTTGAGGTCGACGAGCAGGGGCCGGGCCTGGCCGAAGGCGGCGAGCAGGTCGTCCTGGGCCCGCAGCACCCGCCGGGCGTACGGCAGGAGCCGCTCGCCGTCGGGCGTGAGCGTCACCTGCCGGGTGGTCCGTACGAACAGTTCGGCGCCCAGTTCCCGCTCCAGCCGCCGCACGTCCCGGCTGAGCGCCTGCTGCGCCAGGTGGAGGCGGAGCGCGGCCCGGGTGAAGTGCAGCTCCTCCGCGACGGTGACGAAGGCGCGCAGGAGGCGCGGGTCGAGGTGGGCGGGCATGCCGTGAACCTACAACGGGCGGCGCCGCGGCAGGTCAGGGGGCGGTGGACTGCCCCCGGGTCCCGGTCTCGCCCTTCGGTGCCTCCGCGCCGGCGGACGGCGGGTTCTGGCCCACCCGGTGGCGGGGCGCCGACCGTACGGGCGGCCGCGTCAGGGTGATCTGCCGGACGACCTGCTGGAAGCAGGCCAGCGCCGCGATGCCGGGCAGGGCCGCCGCGGCGGTGCCGAGGACGGTCCGCGGCGCCTGGGCGACGCAGAGCAGGACGGCGACGCAGGAGAAGACCAGCACGACGCACCAGGAGTGCGCGGCCCGGCGCTGGTGCAGCGCGGCCCGCAGCACGGAGAGCGAGGCCACCAGCCAGGGCCCGTACACCAGCAGGGGCCACCAGGTGCGCAGGCCCCGTTCCGCCGGGGACGCGGCGACCAGGCGCAGCGGGTCGTAGGCGACGATGCCGCTCAGGAGGCTCACGGCGGTGGCGATCACGGCCGCCAGGGCGGCGACCAGGAAGCTGGTGGTGCGCAGCAGGCGGGGTGCCTTGCGGGTCCGGACCTTGCGGTGGCGCCGGGGGACGTCCCGGACGGGCGGGAGCTCCTCGGTGATGTCCTGGAGCCGTCTCATCCGCTCGCCGCCGGGTGCGGGGACCGCTTCGGCGGTCGCGGCCGGTGGCTCGTCGCGGGGGGCGGGGATCCGCGTCGCCTCCTGCTGGAGAGCCTCCTCGAGGATGAAGGCCAGTTCCTCGGCCGGGTCCCAGGTGGGGTCCGGGGGCGTCAGCGGGGTGGCGAAGTCCCGGGCCGGGGCCCGGTGCCGTCCGGTGCCTTCGATTCCGTTGTCGTACATGACGTGGCCCGCTATTCCGCGAACGCGAAAGCGGGCCATTCCGTCGCACTGATCCACCGTCGGGCGAGATCCTTTTCCAGGTCGCTCATGGCGTCGATGAAATCGCGCAGCACCGGTTCGGTCACCTGCAGTGTGACCGGGCAACCCCCTCTGGTGAGCGTGCCGTTGACGGTGGCGGACGAGTGCGCCGGTGCCGGAATGTAGGTGTACGGGCCGAGCGTTACCGCCCAGCCGTCTTTCCTGGTCGCCTCGGTCATGTACCGACTAACCGTCGGCCCACTTCAGCGGATGCGCGGCAAACGAGTGAAGGATTTTCCCGAATGAACATCTTTTCCATGCGCGATGAGGACCATTAGGAATCTCCATATCGCTGTATGAAGAACAGAGAGCGAATGTTTCTCGCCACGTCCTTTTCGGCCTGGCCCGCGGGCTCCGCGCGCCGGGTACGGGACTCACAACGCAGGTGCGTGAGTGCGGGCGGAACAGGTGTTGGACGGTTCGATCACCCCGGGGTGACGGTGGGCGCATGCCGCCCCTCGCTCCGTACCGCCGCCTGTTCCGCCTGCCGGGCACCCGCGCCTTCACCGCCGGGAACCTGATCGCCCGGCTGCCGATGGGCATGTTCAGCGTCAGCGCGGTCGTCATGATCGCCGGTACCCGGGGCTCGTACGCCCTGGCCGGGGCCGTCACGGCGACGGGGCTCGCGGCGACCGCGGTGGTCGCGCCGTGGACGGCGCGGCTGGTGGACCGCCACGGCCAGGCCCGGGTCGCGCTGCCCGCCACGGCGATCGCCGTCCTGGGGTCGCTCGCCCTGCTGCTGTGCGTCCGTCACGACGCCCCCGACTGGACCCTGTTCGCCTCCTACGCCGCGACCGCCACCACCCCGAACACCGGCGGCATGGCCCGGGCCCGCTGGGCGCATCTGCTGGCCGGTGACGCGAAGGCCCTGCACACCGCCAACTCCTTCGAACAGGCCGCGGACGAACTCTGCTTCATGCTGGGCCCCGTGCTCGCGGCCTTCCTGTGCGGGACGCTGTTCCCGGAGGCGGGCACGCTCGTCGGTGCGGTGCTGCTGCTGACCGGCACGGTGCTGTTCACGAGCCGGCGCGCGACGGAGCCGCCGGTGCGGGGGCACATACCCGGGAAGTCCCCGTGGCGGGCCCCCGGCATGGCGCCGCTGCTCGCGGTCTGCCTGGCGATGGGCGGGATCTTCGGCGCGACGGAGGTCGTGACGCTCGCCTTCGCGGACGCCGCGGGGCACCGGACCGCGGCCGGTGCCGTGCTGGCGCTGCAGGCGGCGGGATCGTGCGCGGCGGGCCTGCTCTACGGGGCGTCGCGACCGGACGGGCCGGCCGCGCGACGGCTCGCCCTGTGCGTGGCCGCGATGGCCGCCCTGCTGACCCTGCCGCTGCTCGCGGCCGCCCTCACCGGGTCGCTCCCGATTCTTGCGGCGGCCCTGCTGGTGGCCGGGATGGCGACGGCCCCGACGATGATCACGACCATGACGCTGGTCCAGCAGCGCACCCCGGAGGGCCGGCTCAACGAGGGCATGACCCTCGCGGTGACCGGCCTGCTGGGCGGCATCGCCCTCGGCAGCGCGCTCGGCGGCTGGGCAGTGGACCACGCCTCGGCGACGGTGGGCTACGCGGTCCCGCCGGTGGCGGCCGCCGTGGCTCTCGCGCTCACCCTGACAGGCGTGTCGAACCGCTTCGCCCTTCAGCGCACGCCCCATTGACGCTCACCCGCCCCGCGCCTACGTTCGACCGTCGAAGCGCTTCAACCACGGTTACCGGGACAGTGAGGGACTCCCATGACGTTCACCGGCGGCTACCGGGTGCCGGAGCCGGCCTGATGGCCAGGATCACGGACGTGGCGCGCCGGGCCGGGGTCTCCCCCAGCACCGTGTCGTACGCGCTGAGCGGCAAGCGCCCGATCTCGGCGGCGACCCGGCGGCGCGTGGAGGAGGCCGCCCGGGAGCTGGGCTACCGTCCGCAGCAGGGCCCGCCGGGGTACGGCACGTCGAAGGTGCTGGCCGTGGCGGCTCCGTTGCGCGGGGGCGTGCACCTTCCGGCGTTGATGCGGCTGACGCAGTCGGTGGTGACGGCCGCCCGTGCCCACGGCCACGACGTGCTGCTCCTCACCCACGAGGAGGGCCTGGCCCGGTGCGGGACGACGGCTCCGGCGGACGCGGTGCTGGTCACGGACGTCGGCCTCCACGACCCGCGTCTGCCGCTGCTGCGCTCCCTGCGCCGCCCTGTCGTGCTGATCGGCCTGCCCGCCGACGCGCACGGTCTGACCTGTGTGGATCTGGACTACCGCGCGGCGGGCGAGGTCTGCGTGGAGCATCTGGCCCGCCTCGGCCACCGCGCCGTGGCCCTGGCCGGTCCGCCGCCGGAGGCCTGTCCGCGCGGGACCGCCTCGGCCCGCCGCCTGGTCGAGGGCTTCACGGCAGCGGCCGACCGGCACCGGCTGGCGTCGTCGGTGCACCCGGCCGAGCGGTCCGAGGCCCCCACCCTCGCGGACCGGTTGCTGCGCGCCCGCCCCGCCCCGACGGCCGTGGTCGTCCAGAACGACGCCCTCCTGGTCCCGCTGCTCACGGCCTTCCGGCAGCGCGGCGTACGCGTCCCGGAGGACCTGTCGGTGCTGGCCGTCGGCGCCGACGTGCCCGGCACGGTCTCGGCCGTCGTCGTGCCGACGGCGCGACTGGGCGGCCTCGGGGTGGAGTTGCTGATGCGCGCGCGGACCGGCACGGGCGGACCGGAGACGACCCTGCTGCCGCCCCGGCTGACGGAGCGGGGCAGCACCGCCCCCGGCAGCACGGGCCGGGCATGACGAAGGCCCCGCCGCTCGGAAGCGACGGGGCCTTCGCCCACATGGGATGAGTGGAGATGGCGGGAATCGAACCCGCGTCCAACGGTGCAGAACCAGGGCTTCTCCGTGTGCAGTTCGCTGCGATTTTCTCGGCCCCGGCGATCACGCGAACAAGTCGCCGACGGGCCCAGTCACTGTTTGATTTCCCATCGAGCCCCGTGACCGGGCTCGATGGTTTAGTTCCCTAGCTTATGCCAGGATCCGGGCCGGGAACGCTCCCGGGCTGACACCCATTAGGGTCCTTCAGTCACTGCTTATCAGGCAGCGAGGGCGAAGGACTGGGAATCGCGCTTGGTGTTGGCGATTATTTTTTGCGACATATGGTTTACGAGATCATTGCCGCTTCCTCGACACGCTTCCCCTGCTTCGACAGCCGCTGTCGAAACCGATCATCCCCATGTTGTGTTGACAATCCCCTCCGGAGAGGGGTGCGTACCCACTGCGGGGTGCGAGCACCATCGTACGTGACCAACGCAGGTCGGTGCCAGCGTATTCCCTACGCCCCGCGCTGCCTGCGCTTCACCGCCGCGATCGCGCGGTCGGTCTCCCGGCGGTCCTGCTTCTCCCGCAGCGCCTGCCGCTTGTCGTACTCCTTCTTGCCCTTCGCCAGCGCGATCTCGACCTTGGCCCGGCCGTCCTTGAAGTACAGCGAGAGCGGCACGATGGTGTGGCCCGTCTCGCCCGACTTCGACTCCAGCTTGTCGATCTCGGCACGGTGCAGCAGCAGCTTCCGCTTGCGGCGGGCGCTGTGGTTGGTCCAGGTGCCCTGGGTGTACTCCGGCACGTGCACGTTGTACAGCCACGCCTCGTTCCCGTCGAGCTGCACGAAGCCGTCGACCAGCGACGCCCGTCCTTGGCGCAGGGACTTCACCTCGGTCCCGGTGAGGACCAGGCCGGCCTCGTAGGTGTCGATGACGAGGTAGTCGTGCCGCGCCTTCTTGTTCTGCGCGATCAGCTTGCGCCCTTTTTCCTTAGCCATAGTGCCGCCCATTTTCGCACCATGGAGGGGGTCGGCGGGAAGCGGATTACGAGGAGGTCGCGAGGCCGCGCAGGACGCTCTCCGCCCGCTGCAGGGCCCCTTCGGCGGCGTCCAGGTCGGGCGTGATGCCCCGGCCGTCCACTCCGCGGCCCGAGGGGGTGCGGTAGTGGCCGACGGTCAGCTCCGCGACGGAGCCGTCGGGCAGCCGGCTCGGCATCTGGACCGAGCCCTTGCCGAAGGTGCGCGAGCCCACGACCAGCGCGCGGCCGCGGTCCTGCAGGGCGCCGGTGAGGAGTTCGGCCGCGCTCATCGTGCCGCCGTCGACGAGCACGACCAGGGGTCTCGTGGTGTCGCCGCCGGGCCGGGCGTGCAGGGCGCGCTGGGCGCCGTCGACGTCGTAGGTGGCGACCAGGCCGCCGTCGAGGAAGGCGGAGGCGGCGGTGACGGCCTCGGTGACCAGGCCGCCGGAGTTGCCGCGCAGGTCGAGGACGACGCCGCCGGGCGGGGCCTGCCGGACGGCCGAGCGGACCTGCTCGCCGGAGCCCTTGGTGAAGGTGGCGACCTGGATGACGGTGAGGGAACCCGCGGCCTCCCGGACGGTGACCGAGTCGGTGGAGAGCTGGGCCCGGCGCAGGATCCGGGTCCACGCGCGCGTGCCGCGCTCCAGGCCGAGCCGGACGGTCGTGCCGGCGGGGGCGTCGGTGGCGTCACCGCGCAGTAAGGAAACCACCTCGGTGACCGGGCGGCCGTCGGTCTTCCGGCCGTCGACGCTGCGCAGCAGGTCGCCGGGGCGGATCCCGGCGGCGGCCGCGGGCGAGCCGGCGCGCACCTTCGTCACCTCGATACGGCCGTCGCGCTCACTGCGCGCCCACAGGCCGACACCGGTGTACTGGCCGTCGAGGGCTTCCTCGAACTCCTCGTACTCGCCTTCGGAGTAGACGGCGCCCCAGCGGTCGCCGCTGCGGCTGACGGCGCGTTGCGCGGCCTCCACGGGGGACTTGCCGTCGGCCATGGCTTCCTCGGCCGCCCTGCTGATCTCCGCGTGGCGCGCGGCCTGACTCACCGAACGGGCCTCGTCCGGCGCGGGCTTCCGGTCGCCCTGGGGCAGCGCGCCGGTGGCCGCGCCGGCGGCGAGCACGCTCGCGAAGACCAATGTCAGGGCGGCCCCGCGGCGGACGCGGCGGGGCTGACAGAACGGGTCACGACCTGACATGCCGGTGAGTCTAGGACAAGGGGAAGGGCCGTACGGTCCGTTGACCGTACGGCCCCTCTTGGCATGCGTCACACCTTCAAGTACTTGCGCAGCGCGAAGAACGCGGCCAGCGCGGGCATCAGCAGGCTTGTCGCGAGGATGAGCGGCAGCTTGGTCAGGACGGCGTCCCAGCCGATGAAGTTGATCAGTGTGAGCTGGTCGGCCAGGGCCAGTCCGTGGTCGATGATGAAGTACCGCGCCACGAGCAGGAACGCGCACGCGAGGGTGCCGCCGATGAGTCCGGCGACCGCGGCCTCCATGATGAACGGCGCCTGGATGTAGAAGCCCGAGGCGCCGACCAGGCGCATGATGCCGGTCTCGCGCCGCCGGCTGAACGCCGAGACGCGCACGGTGTTGACGATCAGCATCAGCGCGACGACCAGCATCAGCGCCATCACCGCGCGCGCGGCCCAGTTCATGCCCTCCAGGAGCTTGAACAGGTTGTCCAGGGTCTCCTTCTGGTCCTGCACGGACTGCACGCCGTCCCGCCCGTTGAAGGCGGTGGCGACCACCTGGTACTTCTCCGGGTCCTTCAGCTTGATGCGGTACGACTCCTGCATCTGGTCCGGCGTGAGCGAGGCGGCCAGCGGGGAGTCGCCGAACTGCTCCTTGTAGTGCTTGTACGCCTGGTCCTGCGACTCGTACGTGACCGTCTGGACGACGTCCATCTTGTCCAGGTCGGCCTTGATCTGCTTCTTCTGGTCCTCGGTCACCGCGCCCTTGGCGCAGTTGGGGTCGGACTCGGCGTCGCTCTTGTTGCAGAGGAAGATCGAGACGTTGACCTTGTCGTACCAGTAACCCTTCATGGTGTTGACCTGGTCGCTCATCAGGAGCGACCCGCCGAACAGGGCCAGCGACAGGGCGACGGAGACGATGACCGCGAAGGTCATCGTCAGGTTGCGGCGGAGACCGACGCCGATCTCCGACAGGACGAACTGGGCGCGCATGGCGGCTGGTTATGCCTTTCCGTGGATCTCGGGAAGCGGTCTCAGTGCTGGTAGCCGTAGACGCCGCGGGCCTGGTCGCGGACGAGGCGGCCCTTCTCCAGCTCGATGACGCGCTTGCGCATCTGGTCCACGATGTTCTGGTCGTGCGTGGCCATCACCACGGTCGTGCCCGTCCGGTTGATGCGGTCGAGCAGCTTCATGATGCCGACGGAGGTCTGCGGGTCGAGGTTGCCGGTGGGCTCGTCGGCGATGAGCAGCTTCGGCCGGTTGACGAACGCCCGCGCGATGGCGACGCGCTGCTGCTCACCACCGGACAGCTCGCCGGGCATCCGGTCCTCCTTGCCGCCGAGCCCGACGAGGTCGAGCACCTGCGGCACGGACTTGCGGATCTCACCGCGCGACTTGCCGATGACCTCCTGCGCGAAGGCGACGTTCTCGCCGACCGTCTTGTTGGGCAGCAGCCGGAAGTCCTGGAAGACCGTCCCCAGCTGGCGCCGCATCTGCGGCACCTTCCAGTTGGAGAGGCGGGCGAGGTCCTTGCCCAGGACGTGCACCTGGCCGTGGCTGCACCGCTCCTCGCGGAGGATCAGCCGCAGGAAGGTGGACTTTCCGGAGCCGGAGGACCCCACGAGGAAGACGAACTCGCCCTTCTCGACCTCCAGGGAGACATCCCTGAGGGCGGGGCGGGTCTGCTTGGGGTAGACCTTGGAGACATTGTCGAATCGGATCACGGATGCACCACGGGTCGCCGGGGGTAGATGAGCGTGACCTTACGCGACCCGGGCACGGCACCGCAGTCACCGGTCGCGGTTGCGCATCGGATGTGCCGTTTTGTACGTCCCCCGCGGAGCCGGGGAACGAGGCGAGCGGCGCGCACCCTCCGGAGGAACCTGGCACAGTGGAGGGGGAACATTCCCACCCCCACGAACGTTGGACACGTGGAACCGTCGCAAGGAGGGCACGCGCATGACGTACGACCGGCTGGTGTGCGCGAACTGCGCGGCCCCCGTGAGCGAGGGCCGCTGCCCCGTGTGCCGCGCGAACCGCGAGCGTCTGCAGCAGGAGAACTTTCTCGCGGGCCTGAGCCCGATGGCGCTGATCGCCCTGCTGACGGTGCTGATCGCCGCCGTGGCCCTGCTGGCACACCAGACCGCGTGACGGCGTAGCCCCCTGAGGCGGCTTTCCGCGGCCGCCTGTCCGTACCGCACGACGAAGGGCCCGGAGCGTGCTGCTCCGGGCCCTTCGCGCTGCGCACACGGTCGGTGCCGGCGCGGCTGCCGTCAGGCGGCAGCGCCGCCCCGGCCGCCCATCAGGCGCGGCAGGACGCGGAAGCCGACACCGCCGGCGATCATCGTTGCGGCGCCGAGCACCAGGAAGGTGGTCTGCGCGGCACCCGTCTCGGCGAGCTCCGGGCCGCCGGCCTGGGCCTGCGGGGCCGGGGTGTTGTCCGAGCCCGTGTCGGTGAGGGCCGAGGAGCCCTGCTCCTGGGTGGAGGCACCACCGGCGGGGTCGGCGTTGTTGCCGCCACCGCCGTTGCCGCCGCCGTTGCCGTTCCCGCCACCGTTGCCGTTGCCGCCGCCGTTGCCGTTCCCGTTGCCCGGGTTGCTCGGCTCGTCCGTCGGGTCCTCGGTCGGCTCGGTGGGCTCGTCCGTGGGCTCGGCCGGGGGCTCCTCGGTCGACGGCGGGTCCGTCGGGAGGTTGGTCGGAATGCCGGTCGGCTCCTCCGTCGGGGTCGGCGTCGGCGTCGGGACCGGCGACTCCTCGGCGCACAGGATGCCGAGCAGGCACTCCTCGCTCTCCGCGGCGGATGCGGCACCAGCGGCGGTCAGCGAGGCACCGGCGGCGATCACGGCACCGGCCGCTATCCGCGCGACACGGATCCGCGTCTTCTTCGTCATGTGGTTGCTACCCCCAGTAGCTCATCGTCATTAGGCAGCGTCGGGGCTGTGCTCGACGGGGACGGCCGCGGTGAAAGGCCCCCCGGTTCACATGCGCCCCAGAGACACGCATGCCGCGCTTAACCCTTCCCACTTTTCAAGAGCACGTCAAGGCCGTTTGCGGGTGCCATGTCCAACTACGGGGGCTATGCCGGGAGTCTGAGGCTGTGAGTGTGATGTAGAACCCAGACATCCGGGTGCAGAAAAGGCAACTGCCGCCCCGAGGACGGCAGTTGCCTTGTCGACAAACTTACTTCTCCTGCTGCTTGCGCCAGCGAATTCCGGCCTCCAGGAAGCCGTCGATCTCGCCGTTGAACACGGCCTCGGGGTTGCCGACCTCGAAGTCGGTGCGCAGGTCCTTCACCATCTGGTACGGGTGCAGGACGTACGAACGCATCTGGTTGCCCCAGGAGTTGCCGCCGTCGCCCTTGAGGGCGTCCATCTTGGCCTGTTCCTCCTGGCGGCGCCGCTCCAGCAGCTTGGCCTGGAGGACGTTCATCGCCGTGGCCTTGTTCTGGATCTGCGAGCGCTCGTTCTGGCAGGAGACGACGATGCCGGTGGGCAGGTGGGTGATGCGCACCGCGGAGTCCGTGGTGTTCACGCCCTGGCCGCCGGGGCCCGAGGAGCGGTAGACGTCGATCCGCAGCTCGCTCTCGTCGATGTCGACGTGATCGGACTGCTCGACCACGGGCAGGACCTCGACGCCCGCGAAGGACGTCTGCCGGCGGCCCTGGTTGTCGAAGGGCGAGATGCGCACCAGCCGGTGCGTGCCCTGCTCGACGGAGAGCGTGCCGTACGCGTAGGGCGCCTGCACGGCGAAGGTGGTCGACTTGATGCCGGCCTCCTCCGCGTACGAGGTCTCGATCAGCTCCGTCTTGTAGCCGCGCTGCTCGGCCCAGCGCAGGTACATGCGCTGGAGCTTCTCCGCGAAGTCGGCGGCGTCCACGCCACCGGCCTCGGCGCGGATGTTGACCAGGGCCTCGCGGGAGTCGTACTCGCCGGACAGGAGGGTGCGGACCTCCATCTCGTCCAGCGCCTTCTTCACCGCGGCGAGCTCGGACTCGGCCTCGGCGCGGGTGTCCGGGTCGTCCTCCTCCTCGGCCATCTCGAAGAGGACGCTCAGGTCGTCGATGCGACCGCGCAGGGCCTCGGCCTTGCGCACCTCCGCCTGGAGGTGGGACAGCTTGCTGGTGATCTTCTGCGCCTCATCGGGGTTGTCCCACAGGGACGGCGCGGCCGCCTGCTCCTCGAGCACGGCGATGTCTGCCCTCATCTTCTCGAGGTCCAGAACGGCCTCGATCGACTCCATGGTCGAGGAGAGGGACTTGAGCTCTTCGGATACGTCGACGACTGCCACGCCCTCCAGCGTAACGGCTCCGCCCGGCGACCATGTCCGGGCGGCCGCGGCGGGCAGGTGCCGCCCGGGGCTCAGGGGGACTGCGGTGCCGAGTTCCTCGTGTCCTGGGGAGGGGTGTCCGTGTCGTCGCCCGAGGAGGTCAGCCAGGCCCCGACGCCGACCGCCGCCACCAGGGCCACCGCGCCCGCGCCCAGGGCCACCCTGCGGCGGCGGGCGACCGCGCGGTTGCGGGCCGAGCCGGGGCGCGGGGCGCCGGGGGCGCGGGGGGCCCGGGCCGTGCCGTGGGCGCCGCCGGCCAGCTCGTCGGGGGCCGGGACGCGCATCGAGGTGTGGGTGTCGCGATTGGAGTCGGCCGGTTTCGCGCCCGGCACCAGGGGGACCGCGCCCCGGCGGCGGACCCGCTCCCCGGCCGGCGCCGGACCGGCGGGCTGCTCCTCGCGGCCGGCCTCCTCGCCCTGCTCGGTGTCCGGCTCGTCCACCTCCAGCGGCGGCATGCCCGCCAGCATCGGCAGCAGCTCGCGCAGGCGCGCCCCCAGCTCGGAGGCGCGCAGCCGGGAGGCCGGGGCCTTGGCCAGGCACTGCACGAGCAGCTGCCACAGCTCGTCGGGGATGCCGGGCAGCGGGACGACCGTCTCGGTGACGTGCCGGCGCAGGACGGCGCCCGGGTGGCCGCCGCCGAACGGGGTGAAGCCCGCGAGCAGCTCGTAGAGGACGGTGGCGAGGGCGTAGATGTCGACCGACGCGCGCGGGGGCAGGCCCTCGACGATCTCCGGGGCGAGGTAGTCAGGCGTGCCGATGATCTTCGTGGCCTTGGTGCGGCGCGGGGTGTCGATCAGCTTGGCGACGCCGAAGTCGGTCAGCAGCGCCCGGTGGGAGCCGCCGGGCCCGAGCGGGCCCTGCATGTCCAGCAGGACGTTCTCCGGCTTGACGTCCCGGTGCACGACCCCGGCGGCGTGGGCGGCCGCGAGGCCGTCGGCGATGTCGGCCGCGATCGCGACGGCCGCCTCGGGCGCCAGGCGCCGGTCCCGGTCCAGGCGGGTGCGCAGGTCCGTGCCGCGGACCAGGTCCATGACGAGGGCCAGGTCGTTGCCGTCGACGACCAGGTCGCGCACCGACACCACGTGCGGGTGCTCGAGACCGAGCAGGGCCGTGCGCTCCTGGACGAAGCGCCCGACGAGTTCCTGGTCGGACGCGAGGTCCTCGCGCAGCAGCTTGATGGCGACGGGGCCCTCGGGGCCCTCCCCCAGCCACACCGTGCCGGCGCTGCCCCGCCCCAGGATCTGGTGGGCGGTGTACCGGCTGCCGATCTTCCGTGCCAAGGCTGCTCCTACCGACGCGTGTTGTCGCCAAAACTACGCGTCCGAGGAGCCAACCTTCACCGCGAGGGCGGAAATCACCCGCCGGGTGTCGACAAATCACCGCACTCGCGGGGCGGTTCGGGTCAGTTCGTGCCCGAACCGCTGCTTCCGCCGAGCTTCTCGATCCAGCCGGTCACCGTGGAGAACCAGTCGGTGAGCTGGTCCCAGTAGCCCTTGGTGGTGCCGATCCAGTCCTGGAGCGGGCTCAGCTCCCAGATCAGCCAGCCCGCGACGAACAGGATGACGATCGAGAACAGGCAGCCCTTCAGGCAGCCCAGGCCGGGGATGCGCATCGGGTTGGCACTGCGCTGCCGCGGCGGCCGGGGCTCACGCTGGGGCCGCTGCTGCGGCTGCTGGGGCTGGGCCGGGGGCGGCGGCGGGCTGTAGCGCTGCGGCGGCTGGGGCCGCTGGGGCTGCGGGGCGTACTGCTGCGGTTGCTGCTGTTGCTGTTGCTGTTGCTGCGGGTAGCCGTAGCCGGGGCCCGGCGGGGGCGCCTGGCGGCGCGGGGGCTGCTGCTGCGGCCGGGCGACCTGCCGCTGGGGGCGGCGGCGCAGCGGGTCCTCGTTCGGGTCGAGGTACTGGACCTGCGTCTGCTCGTTGCGGTCGCGGGCCGCGCGCAGCTGGTTCTGCCAGGGGTGCGGGTCCTCGGGGCCGCCCTGCTGGTTCTGCTGCCCGGGGTGGCCGGGCGCGCCCGGCGGGACCGGCGGCATGACGGCGGTCGGGTCGGCCGCGCCCCGGTGGGGCAGGACGGCGGTGGGGTCGGCGGCGCCGGCCGGGCCGCCGGTGTGGGGCAGGACGCTGGTCGCGGCGTTCGGGTCGTAGGCGCCCGCGCCGTGCGGCAGGACCTGGGTCGGGTCGGCCGCGCCGGGCGTGTCGGGCACCGGCGCGGGAGCCGGGTCGGGTGCCAGGAGCGCGCCGACGCCCTCGGCCGCGGCGATCTGCGCCGAGTTCGCGTGGACGCCGATGCCCTCGGCGACGACGCGCAGGCCGCGGGCGAGGTTCACGGCGCTGGGCCGCTCGTCGGGGTTCTTGCGCAGGCAGCGCTCGATGACCGTCCACAGCGGGTCGGGGACCGTGGAGGGACGGCGCGGCTCGGCGCTCAGGTGCTGGTGCAGCACCTCCAGGGCGGAGCTGCCGGCGAACGGCGGACGGCCGGTGACCAGCTCGTACAGCAGAATGCCGGCGCCGTAGATGTCCACGGCGGAGGTCTGCGGGCGGCCCTCGGCGGACTCGGGCGCCACGTACGCGGGCGTGCCGACGAACTCCTGGGTACGGGTCAGACCCGGGGAGTCGGCGAGGCGCGCGATGCCGAAGTCGGTCAGCAGCGGGTGCATCTGCCCGTCGTACTGCTTCAGCAGCACGTTGGCCGGCTTCAGGTCGCGGTGGACGACGCCGTCGGCGTGGCTGGCGGCGAGCGCGTCCGCGATCTGGGCGGTGAGCAGCGCCGCCGCGACGGGTGTGAAGGGGCCGTTCTCGCGCAGGTAGCGGTGCAGGTCGGGGCCCTCGACGAGGTCCATGACCAGCGCCAGCAACTCACCCTCGACGACCAGGTCGCGGACCCGGACGATGTTGGGGTGGGTGAGCCGGAGCAGGACGGACCGCTCGCGCAGGAACCGCATGACGATGTCCGGGTCGCCGGCCAGCTCCTCCTTGAGGACCTTGATGGCGACGGTCTCGCCGGGCTGCCCCGGCACGGCCGCCTCGGCGCCCGCGGTCTCGCGCTGGCGGGCTCGCCAGACGGTGCCCGTGGCGCCGCGTCCGAGCGGCTCCTCGAGCAGGTACTTGCTGCCTACCGGCCGCACGTCATGCGCTCCCTGGTGCTTGCCTTGCCTGCTGGCCTGTCCGACCCACTCTAGTGCCGGGTCACCGAGGACCGGAGTGTCGTCTTTCTGTGCGTCTTACGTATCCGCTCCCACACCCGTTCGAAGGAAAGACGCTCACCTCGGTCTCGTGGTTGCCGGGAACGGACGTGACCGATCTCAAGACGACGCCTGTGGGTCATCTCTCAGGCACTTTTGCGGGCAGAGCCGACCAATCAAGATCACCTTTTCCGGAGCGAGGGGCGCGGTGTCAGTGGCAGGTGCGAGGATGCCTGCAGTACTGGCCGACGTGCAGGGGCGGGGCGGGGGACTCCGCGCCCGGGCAGAAGGGACCGCTGACGGCGATGCAGATCCGGCTGACCGTCGTAGATCCGCTGGGCGCATCGGCTCCGGGGCGGGACCGCGCCCCACGCAGCGACGTCCTGGTCACGGCACCGGCCGGCACGGCGCTCGCGGCGGTGGCCTCGGCGCTCGCCCAGGTGGTCTCCGGCGGGGACGGTTCGGGCACGCCGGTGCTGTACGCCGGGGAGCAGCGGCTGGACGCCCAGCGGTGCACGCTCGGCGAGCCGCCGCTGACCGACGGTGCCGTGCTGTCCGTGGGCGCGCCCGGGGAGCCGGAGCCGCATCCGGAGTGGGACGACGCCCCGGCCCAGCTGCAGGTGGTCGCGGGCCCCGACGCCGGCGGTGTCCATCTGCTGCACGGCGGGGAGATCCGCATCGGCCGCTCCGCCGACGCCGACGTGCCCCTCGACGACCCCGACGTCTCCCGGCTGCACTGCGCGGTGACGGTCGGGGCGGACGGCCGCGTCTCGGTCGCCGACCTGGACTCCACGAACGGCACGACGCTCGACCGGGCCCGGGTGGGCGGCCGGGCGGTCCGTTTCGCACCCGGGGCGCTGCTGCGGATCGGCGAGTCGGCCCTGCGGCTGGCTCCCGCCGGGGGGCCGGGGGGCCGGGTCGAGACGACGCCGGACGGGGAGGGGCACGTGCGGGTCCCCGGGCCCGCCGAGGATGACGCGGCTCCTTCCGCGGACGGGCCCGCCGGGCACGGGGCGACCTCCCCCGCGCGCGCGGCGAGCCCGGATCCGGCCGGGCCGTCCGGTCCCACGTGGCACACCTACGGCACGGCGGCCTGGGGCGTGCCGGGCACGTCGGGGCAGGGTCCGGATGACTCCGCGCGGCCTGGACAGGGTCCGGGTGGATCTGCGCGGGCGGGACAAGGCCCGGGTGACGGCGTACGGCCGGGGCAGGGTCCCGGTGACGCCGTGGTGCCCGGGCAGGGCGGGGCGCCGCGGATCGAGGGTGAGGGCCGGACGGCCGCGGAGGGACCACGGCCGGGGAGCGCCGGGAGCGTTCACGCCTCACCCGCGCTTCTCCCGCCGGAGGGCAGTCTCCGTGCTCCCCGGCAGCGGGGCGGGGCACCGTCGGCGAGCGGCGACATGGACACGCACGCGGGGCGTTCCGGGGCCTTGGGCCCTCGTCCCGGGGCCGCGGACGGTGCCGGGCACGGGAGGGCCGGATCGGCGTTCGAGGCCGGGCACCCGGGCGCCGCGCCCATCCACGGAACCGAGTATTCCGGCCCCCGGGAGGCCTACGCGACCGGGACCGGGCAGCCCGGCGCTGGAGCCGCGGACGGCACGGGGCGGCCGCGTGCCGGAGCCCACGACGACACCGGGCGGCCGCGTGCCGGAGCCCACGACGACACCGGGCGGCCGCGTGCCGGAGCCCACGACGACACCGGGCGGCCGCGTGCCGGAGCCCCGGACGGTTCCGGTCACGGCGTGGCCCGCACGGGCCCCGGCGGACCGGCCACCCCCTCCGCGACGGGGACCGGAATCCCGGCCCACGCGGGTGAGACCGATGCCCGGCGGAGCCCTCACGGGCCCGCCGCCGACGCCCCGCTCCCCGGTGACGAGCGCCTCGGCCGCGGACGCAAGGGCACTCCCCTGCGCGGCACCGACGTACCGCCCGGCACGCGGCGGCGGGGTGGGCTGGGGGCGTGGGCCCGGCGCCTGGCCGGAGGGCGTGCGGAGCAGCCCGCGCAGCCGCGCGGGACGTACGACGAGGACGAGCCGGCCGTGACGGTGGCGGCGGAGCACCCGGTGTCGGGCCCGGCCGTGCCCGACACCTGGCCGGATCCGGCCACACTGCTGCTGACGGCCCTGGGGCCCGGGCCCCGCCTGTGGGAACGCGGGCCGGGCCACCCCGAGGCGCTCGCCGTGCGGCTCGGCACGGCGGACCGGGCGGCCCCGGACGGCTCGGGCCTGCTGCCCGCCGTACCGGTGACGGCCGGTCTGCGCGAGGTCGGCGCGCTGGGGCTGGCCGGGCCACGCACGCGGCTGTCCGGACTGGCCCGTGCCGTACTGGCCCAGCTCGCCGCGCTGCACTCCCCCGACACGCTGGAGATCGTCCTGATCACGGCGGACCGCTCCCGCCCCTTGGAGGAGCGCACCGCCGAGTGGTCCTGGCTGGGCTGGCTGCCGCACGTCCGCCCGGGGCACGGGCAGGACTGCCGGCTCCTCCTGGCCCACGACCGCGAACAGGCCGCGGCCCGCACGGAGGAGTTGCTGCGCCGCCTGGAGGACCAGCTGACCGAGGAGGGCGCGGGCACACGCGTCACGGGCACGGTTCCCGCGGGCGCACGCCCCAGTGGCACTGCCGGCACCCCTGGCACTCCTGGCACGCCTGGCGTCCCTGGCACCACGGACGCTGCGGGCATCGGCACCTTCGGCACCGCGGGCACCACGGCCCACATCCCCGGCGCCCGGAGTTCCGGTCCCCGTGCCGTCCGGTCCGGCGACCGCCCGGGTGCCCCCGCCTCCCACGCCCGCGTGGGTGACGGCCCGGGGAACCGCGCCCCGGGCGCGGGCGCGCCGCTGCCCGGCGTAGGCGCCGCGGACGACGCGCGGACCGTCGACGGCCCCGGCGTCCCGGCCTCCCGCCCGCACGGGAGTGGCGGCCCTGGTGACCGGGCCTCGGGTGCGGACGGCCCGCAGTCCGGCGCACGGGTTCCCGGCGCCCCCCTCGCTCCCGCCCACGGAAGCGCCGGCTCCGGGGGCCGCCCCTCGGACCCGAGGGCCCCACAGCCCGGGAACGGAGTCCCCGGCCCTCGCCCCGACGGCTCCGGCTCTCCGGCTCCCCACGTCCCCGGCGCCCGCCCGGCTGCGGCGGCGGGCCCTGCGGTCACCGGTTCCGCGGCCACCGGCCCTGCGGCCCTCCGGGGGGAACACCCCCAGGCGCACGCCCGGCCCGTCACCCGGCGGCCCTCCTGGGCCCGGGAGGACACCACCGCCCCCGCCGCAGCGGGCGGCTTCGCGGGGCCGTACACCGTGCTCGTCGTGGACGGCGACCCCGGCGGGGCCGATCTGCGGGACGCCGTGGCGCGGCTGGCCGTGGAGGGGCCGCGGGCCGGGATCCACGTGATCTGCCTGGCCGAGACCGCCGCCGCCTCGCCCGCCTCCCCCGTGACCGAGACCTACGAGGCGGCCTGTTCCGCCGCCCCGACCTTCCGCGAGTGCGGTGCGGTCGCGCTGCTCAGCGGCGACGTGGCGACCGCGCTGCGGCTGATGCGCGTGGCCCGGGGGGACGGTGCCGCGCCGGGTCCCGTCGGGCACGGCACCGTCGCCACCGTCGACGCCGTCTCCCCCGCGTGGGCCGAGCGGTTCGCACGGGCCCTGGCGCCGCTGCGGACGGACGGCCCGGCCGGCGGCCGGCAGCCGCGCGTCTCGGCGCCGCTGCCGCAGGCGGCCCGGCTGCTGGACGAGCTGGGCCTGGCCCGGGCCACCCCGGCCTCGCTGATGGCGCGCTGGGCGGACGCGGCCGACGACACCGACGCGCTGGGCGGCAGGGCGCGCGCGGTGCTCGGCGCCGGTCCGCGCGGCCCGGTCTGCGCGGACCTCGCCGCGCAGGGACCGCACCTGCTGGTCGAGGGCCCGCCGGGCAGCGGCCGTACGGAGCTGCTGCGGGCGGTCGTGGCGTCCCTGGCCGCCGCCGAGCGGCCGGACCGGCTCGGCATCGTGCTGGTCGACGGCCGGGGCGGCCCGGGCGCGGGCGGCGGGCCGGGCGAGGGCCTGCGGGTGTGCACGGACGTCCCGCACGTGTCCACGTATCTCACCGCGCACGACCCGGTGCGGATGCGGGAGTTCGCGCAGTCGCTGAGCGCCGAGCTGAAGCGCCGGGCCGAGCTGCTGGGGCGGAGCGACTTCGCCGAGTGGCACACGGGTCGCGAGCTGTCCGGCCGTATGGTCGCCCAGCGCACGGCGGCGGCCCGGGGTTCCCAGCCGGGTGAGAGCCCCGCGGGCGCCGGGGACCTCGACAGCCCGTCCAGCTCCACCCTGCGGCTGCGGCCCGGCGGGGCGCGGCGGCAGGCGGAGGCGGCGGCGCCCCCGCTGCCCCGGCTCGTCGTGGTCGTCGACGACCTGGACGCCCTGGTCTCCCCGGCCCTCGGCTCGACGGGCCGGCCCGCCGCCGGGTCGGTGATGCGCGCCCTGGAGGCCGTGGCCCGGGAGGGCGAGCGGCTCGGCGTGCACCTGGTGGCGGCCACCGGCCCGTGCCCCCGTACGGCGGAGACGGAGCCGGCCCGCCGGGCCACCCTGCGCGTCACGCTCGACGCCCCGGCGCAGGGTCCCGACGAGCCCGCTCCCGGCCGGGGGAGCCTGGCCTGCGCCGACGGGCGGGTCACGCCGTTCCAGGGCGGGCGGGTCACCGGCCGGATCCCCCGGACGGCGACGCTGCGCCCCACGGTGGTGCCGCTGGAATGGCACCGCATGGGTGACCCTCCGGCCCGGCGTCCGGTGCGGGAGCTCGGAAACGGCCCGACCGACCTGGCACTGTTGGCCAGCGCGCTGGAAAGGGCGGCGCGGGAGGTCGCGGCGGCGCGGGTGCCGTCCCTTCTGTGACGGGGACGGCCGTCTCCGTGACGGGGACGGCCGTCGGCCCCGCCCGGCGTCGCGGGGCCGCGCCCCTGGTCACGAGGGAGTCACGATCCCCCGCTTGACACGCGACGCCATCTTGCCGCCCCCGCACACCCGGGCGTAGACCAGATCGCACGGGAGCGCGCTCGACGTTCGACGAGGAACGAAGAACGGGGCAGTCATGCGCATGACGAGCAGCACCATCCGGAAACGCTGGTCGCCCGAACGGGACAAGGCGACCCCCCACAGCCGCAGAGCCACCAGGGCCGCGGCGGCCGTCGCGGCGGGAGCGCTCGCGCTCTCGCTCGCCGCCTGCGGAGGCGACGACGGCAACGACAGCGGCGGAGACACGGGCACCTCCGGGCAGACCGCCGGCGACGTCACCCTTCCGAAGCTCGACGGGACGAGCCTGGAGATCGCCGCCGTCTGGACCGGAACCGAACAGGCCAACTTCAAGAAGGTCCTCGCGGAGTTCGAGAAGCGCACGGGCGCCAAGGTCACGTTCGTGCCCGCGCAGGACCCGATCATCAACTTCATCGGCTCGAAGGTGGCCGGCGGGCAGCCGCCGGACATCGCGATGCTGCCGCAGCCGGGCGCCATCAAGCAGGCCGTGGACCGCGGCTGGGCCAAGCCGCTCGGCGCCGACGCCCAGAAGGAACTCGGCGAGAACTACTCGCAGGGCTGGCAGGACATCGGCAAGGTCGGCGGCAAGCAGTACGGCGTCTACTACAAGGCCGCCAACAAGTCCCTGATCTGGTACAACAACCAGGTCTTCGAGAACGCCGGGGCGAGCGAGCCCGAGACCTGGCCGGACCTGCTGAACACGGCCCAGACGGTCTACGACTCCGGCGTCACCCCGTTCTCCGTCGGCGGCGCCGAGGGCTGGACGCTGACCGACTGGTTCGAGAACGTCTACCTCTCCCAGGCCGGCCCGGAGAAGTACGACCAGCTGGCCAAGCACGAGATCAAGTGGACGGACCCGTCCGTGAAGGACGCGCTGACCACCCTCGCGCAGGTCTGGGGCAAGCCGGACTACATCGCGGGCGGGGCGAACGGGGCGTTGCAGACCGACTTCCCGGCCTCCGTCACGCAGGTGTTCACCGGCGGGGACCAGCCCAAGGCGGCCATGGTCGCGGCGGGTGACTTCGCGCAGGTCAACATCCCGTCCTCCATGAAGGTCGGCACGGACGCGAAGGTGTTCCCGTTCCCGGCGGTCGGGGACAACGGGCCGGTGGTCTCGGCGGGCGACGCGGCCGTGATCCTGGAGGACTCGAAGGGGGCGCAGGCCCTGGCCACCTGGCTCGCCTCGCCGGACGCGGCGACGATCCAGGCCAAGCTGGGCGGCTACCTCTCGCCGAACAAGAACGTGGAGAACTCCGCGTATCCGAACTCGGTGCAGCAGAAGATCGCCAAGGCGCTCATCGACGCCGGTGACGACTTCCGCTTCGACATGTCCGACCAGGCCCCGCAGGCCTTCGGCGGCACGCCCGGCAAGGGTGAGTGGAAGATCCTCCAGGACTTCCTGAAGAACCCGAAGGACGTGGCGGGCACGCAGGCGAAGCTGGAGGCCGAAGCGGCCGCGGCGTACGGGAACTGACGTCATGACGTCGGCCACGGCGGCAGGGGGCGTCACGCCCCCTGCCGCTCCCAAGTCGCGCAAGAGTGTGACCGGCACGCGCAGGATCGTCGCGGCGCTGTTCCTGCTGCCCGCGATCGTCCTGCTCGGCGCGCTCGTGGTGTACCCGATCGGGTACTCGGTGGTCCGCAGCTTCTACGACCAGTCCGGCGACGGCTTCGCCGGCGTCGACAACTACAAGGCCCTCTTCACCGACGAGGGCATCCGCACCGCCCTGAAGAACAACGTCTTCTGGGTGGTGTTCGCGCCGACGGTCGCGACGGCCCTCGGCCTGATCTTCGCGGTACTGACGGAACGGGTGCGCTGGGGCACGGCGTTCAAGCTGGTCGTCTTCATGCCGATGGCGATCTCGATGCTGGCCGCGGGCATCATCTTCCGCCTGGTGTACGACCAGGACCCGGACAAGGGCGTGGCGAACGCGGTGTGGGTGGGCGTGCACGACACGTTCGCCCAGTCGTCGGCGTTCCCGAAGGCCCACCCGGGCCGGGAGTCGCCGCTGGAGCCGGCCGGCGGGGGCGCGTTCATCACCAAGTCGCCCGTGCGCGCGGGCGAGCCGGTCTCGCTGCCGCTGGTGGGCGTGGCCCCTGACCTGATGCCGGACGACGCGAAACCGGCGGCGGCGCCGAAGCCCGAGCCGGGCAAGGTGACCGGCACCGCCTGGCAGGACTTCACGCGCGGCAAGGGCGTCGGCACGCTGAACAGCGTGGACGCGTCCGAGCTGGGCTATGCCGGGATGCGCGTCGAGGCCGTGAAGGACGGCAGGGTGGTGGCCTCCACCACGGCCGGCGACGACGGCGCCTTCACGCTGCCCGCCTCCGCCGACGGGGCGCAACTGCGGCTGCCCGACAGCAACTTCAAAGAGCCGTACAACGGCCTGGACTGGCTCGGCCCGTCCCTGGTCACCCCGGCCATCATCGGCGCCTACATCTGGATGTGGGCGGGCTTCGCGATGGTGCTGATCGCGGCCGGGCTCGCGGGCGTGCCCCGGGAACTGCTGGAGGCCGCCCGGGTCGACGGCGCGACGGAGTGGCAGGTGTTCAGACGGGTCACGGTGCCGCTGCTGGCGCCGGTCCTCGCGGTCGTCACCGTCACGCTGATGATCAACGTGCTGAAGATCTTCGACCTGGTCTTCATCATCGCCCCCGGCTCCGCCCAGGACGACGCGAACGTGCTCGCCCTGGAGCTGTACCGCAAGGGCTTCTCCGAGGACCAGCCGGGCATCGCCAGCGCCATCTCGGTGTTCCTGCTGCTGCTGGTCATCCCGGTGATGTGGTTCAACGTACGGCGGCTGAGGCGGGAGGTGCGGCGATGACCGCGGACGCGGGCGTACGGCCCGGCAAGCCGGCACGGCCCACCGGCTCGGTGCGGGCCAAGCACTCGCTGGCGTCCCGGCTGGTCGAGGGGGTCAGCGGCGGACTGGTGCGGGTGTTCCTCATCCTGGTCGGCCTGTTCTGGCTGGTGCCGACGATCGGTCTGCTGCTGGCCAGCCTCCGCTCGCCGGAGAACATCGCGGCGAGCGGCTGGTGGAAGGTGTTCACCGAGCCGTCGCAGATCACCTTCGACAGTTACTCCAAGCTGCTGGAGAACGACGACATCACCAGCAGCCTGCTGAACACGGTGTGGATCACCGTCCCGGCGACCCTGCTGGTGGTGATCATCGGCTCGCTGGCCGGGTACGCCTTCGCCTGGATGGAGTTCCCGGGCCGGGACTGGTGGTTCCTGGGCGTGGTCGGGCTGTTGGTGGTGCCCGTGCAGGTGGCGCTGATCCCGATCGCCGAACTGTTCGGCACCATCGGCATCTTCGGCTCGGTGCTCGGCGTGGTGCTCTTCCACGTCGGCTTCGGACTGCCGTTCGCGGTGTTCCTGCTGCGGAACTTCTTCGCGGAGATCCCCCGGGAGCTGCTGGAGGCGGCGCGCCTGGACGGTGCGGGCGAACTGCGGCTGTTCTTCCGCGTCGTGATGCCGCTGGGCGGTCCTGCCATCGCCTCGCTGGGCATCTTCCAGTTCCTGTGGGTGTGGAACGACATGCTGGTCGCGCTGATCTTCTCGGACTCCGGGAGTCAGCCGATCACGGTCGCACTCCAGACGCAGGTACGGCAGTTCGGCAACAACATCGACGTGCTGGCGCCCGGCGCGTTCATCTCGATGGTGGTCCCGCTGGCCGTCTTCTTCGCGTTCCAGCGGCAGTTCGTGTCCGGCGTGATGGCCGGGGCGGTCAAATAGGGCGCCTGATCAGGTCGTTGGAGGGGCGGGCCGGGCGCGGTCCGCCCCTCCGGCGTTCCCCCGGATGCCGTAGCCACCGTAACCAACAGGCCCCACCGGCCGTTCCCGGGCCGAACGCCCGCGCCGACCGATGGATGGCCTCTTGCCCAGGTTCAGTGTCATTGTCCCCGCGTACCAGGTTCAGGCGTACCTGCACGAGTGCCTCGAATCGGTGCTCTCCCAGTCCTGTCCCGATCTGGAACTCATCGTCGTCGACGACTGCTCGCCGGACGCGTGCGGCGCGATCATCGACGAGTTCGCCGCCCGCGACGCGCGTGTGCTCCCCGTCCACCTGCCGGAGAACGTCGGCCTGGGCCGTGCGAGAAACGCGGGCGTGGCCCGCGCGAGCGGTGACTACCTGCTGTTCCTCGACAGCGACGACACCCTGACGCCCGACGCGCTGCGCGCCGTCGCCGACCGGCTGAAGGAGACGGGCGATCCGGACGTCCTGGTCTTCGACTACGCGCGCACCTACTGGACGGGCGAGGCGGTCCGCAACCAGGCGGCCCTGCAGCTGACCGAGCAGGGCCCGGCTCCGTTCCGCCTGGAGGACCGGCCGGGCCTGCTGCGGCTGCTGATGGTCGCCTGGAACAAGGCCTACCGGCGGGAGTTCGTCGAGAAGGAGGGCTTCGCCTTCCCGCCCGGCCTGTACGAGGACACGCCGTGGACGTACCCGGTGCTGATGACCGCGGAGTCGATCGCGACGTTGGACCGGGTCTGCGTGCACTACCGGCAGCGGCGCCTCGGCAGCATCCTGCGCACCACCAGCGAACGGCACTTCGACGTCTTCGAGCAGTACGACCGGGTGTTCGCCTTCCTGGACGAGCGGCCGGAACTGGCGCAGTGGCGGGCGGTGTTGTTCCGCCGCATGGTCCACCACCTGGCGATCGTGTACTCCCGGCGGGACCGGCTGCCCAAGGGCTCGCGCGCCGCCTTCCTGCGCCGGGCCCGCGCCCACTACCGCCGCTACCGCACCCCCGGCGCCCCCGTCCCGCTGCGCGCCCGGGTGCACCACACCCTGATCCGCTTCGGACTGCACCGCACCTACCGGACCCTGCAGCTGGCGTCGGCCCTGCACCGCGGCCTGTCCAGGAGCACCGGGAAGGTGCTGCGGGGCCTGCGCGCGGCCGCCCTGCGCTCCCACTACCGGATGCAGCGCTGCCTGCCGCTGCGCGCCGACCGGGCCGTCTTCGCCGCCTACGACGGCCGCGGCCACAGCTGCAGCCCGGGCGCGCTGGAGGCGGCGTTCCGCGACCTCGCGCCGCACGTGCGCACGGCGTGGGTCGCCCGCCCCGAGCACCACCACACGATCCCGCCGGGCCCGCGCCGCCTCGTCCCCGGCACGGCCGCCTACTGGACGGCGCTGGCCCGCTCCCGGTACCTGGTCAGCAACACCGACTTCGACCCCGGCCTGGCCAAGCGCCGGGGCCAGGTGCTGATCCAGACCGGGCAGGGCACCCCGCTGGGCCACATCGGCCTGGACCTCCAGGAGCGCCCGGCGGCCGCCCGGGGCCGGGACTTCGCCCGGCTGCTCCGCGGCGTCGACCAGTGGGACTACGTGCTGTCGGCCAACCGCCACACCACCCTGACCCACGAGCGCGTCCACCCCGGCCGCTACACCACGCTGGAGTACGGCTGCCCCCGCAACGACGTGTTCCGGACCGCCACCCCGGCGGACGTGACCCGGCTGCGCGCCTCGCTCGGCATCCCGGAGGGCACGGTGGCGATCCTGTACGCGCCGGCCCACCGCGACTACCGCCGCTCGCCGTACCGCAGCCTGGACCTGCAGCGGATCGCGCGCCGGCTGGGCCCGCGCTTCGTCGTCCTGGCCCGCGGCCACCACGCCTACGGCACCCCGCTGACCACGACCTGCGGCCGGGTCGTCGACGTCAGCGACCATCCGAACGTCCAGTCGCTCTGCCTGGCCTCCGACGCCCTGGTCACCGACTACTCGTCGCTGATGTTCGACTACGCCAACCTGGACCGGCCGATCGTGATCCACACGGACGACTGGGAGGCGTACGAGGCGGCCCGCGGCACCTACTTCGACCTGCGTGCCTTCCCGCCCGGCGCGATCGCGCGCGGCGAGGACGAGCTGATCGACATCTTCGCCACCGGCCACTGGCGCGGCTCCCGCTCGGCGCAGCTGCGCGCGGCGTTCCGCGAGCGGTTCTGCGCCTACGACGACGGGCGGGCCGCCGAGCGGGTGGTGCGCAGGGTCGTCCTCGGGGAGACGGAGCTGCCGCCGGTGGTGCCGCTCGGCGAGCGCAGCCCGGTGCCGTCGGCGGCGTCCGCGCTGGCCCGTGAGCCGCTCGCCACGGTGCCGCATCCGGCCGGCCCGCACCCGGCCGCCGTCACCGACCGCCTCTGACCACGCCTCTCACCCCGGGAGTCCCATGCCCTCCAGCCCGTCGCGGCCGACGCCCAGCCGGCCGTCCTCCTGGCGCCCGTCCGGCCGCCCGGGCCGCCCGCGCGTGGCCTGAGGCGGCCCGCGGTCCCCTGCGTCCCCGGCGGCGGCACAGCCCGCGGCAGCGACCGTCCCCGACAGCAGTCCCGAACAGCAGCAGTCTCGACAGAAAGAGCAGAATGCCCCGCTTCAGCATCGTCGTCCCGTCCCATGGCGTCACGGGCCGGCTGTCCCTGGCGCTGGACTCGATCCTCGCCCAGTCGTTCGGCGACTTCGAGCTGATCCCGGTGTGCGACGCGCCCGACGCGCCGGCGGCGGACGTCGTCGCCGGGTACGCCGAGCGGGACTCGCGGGTGACGCCGGTGCACTCGCCGCCGTCGGCCGGTCTGGCCGGGGCGCGCAACACCGGGCTGCGGGCGGCGGTCGGCGGCCATGTGCTGTTCCTCGACGGCGACGACGTGCTGGCGCCGGGGGCGCTGGCGGCGCTGGACGCCCGGCTGGGCGAGACGGGCGACGTGGACGTGCTGTACTTCGAGCACGAGCGCACCCCCTGGTGGGAGGGCGAGCCGAGCAACCCGGCCGCGCCCCTGCTGGCCGGGACGCCGAAGGGGGCCTTCTCCCCCGGTGAGGCCCCGCGGCTGACCGGCGTGGCGCTCCCGGCGTGGAGCGCGGCCTACCGCCGGGCCTTCCTGACCGAAGGGGACCTGGTCTTCCCCGGCGACCACTTCACGGACGTGGGGTTCGGCGGTCTGGCCGCCCTGCGGGCGGAGCGGGCGGCGGTCCTGCGGTCGGTCGTGGTCCGGCATCTGGTGCGCCGGCAGGGCAACCGGCTGAACCTGCCCGGCGGGCACCACGCCGAGCTGCTCGACCAGACCGAGCTGGTGCTGACCGCGGCGGCGGAGCAGGGGCTGCCCGCGGAGCGGCTGGGACCGCTGTTCGAGCAGCTGTTCGCCGCCGTGCTGAAGACGGCCGCGCACCCGCGGCGGCTGCCGGCCGGGCGGCGCGCGTTCTTCCGGCGGGCCGGCGCGCTGTACCGGGAGCACCGCCCCGCCGGGTACCGGGCGCCCGGCGGCAGCCTCGGCGTGCAGCACCGGCTGCTGGCGTCCGGCTCGTACGGGGCGTTCCGCGCGCTGCGCGCCGCGAACCGGAGGGCCGCGGCGGCCGCCGCGCTGCTCCCCCGCCCGCGCGGGCTGCGCACCCGGCTGCGGTACGCGGCCCGGCTGCGCCTCCCGCTCGACGAGAACCTGGTCGTGTACTGCGCGTACTGGGGCCGCGGCTACGCCTGCAACCCGGCGGCGATCCACGCCAAGGCCCGCGAACTCGCCCCGCACCTGCGGGCGGTGTTCCTGGTGGAGCCGGACGCGGTGGGGAGCATGCCGCCGGACGTGGAGTACGCGGTGATCGGCAGCCGGAGGTACTGGGACGTGCTGGCCCGCGCGAAGTACCTGGTCAACAACGCCAACTTCGCGGACGCGGTGGTCAAGCGGCCGGGCAGCGTGCACCTGCAGACCCAGCACGGCACACCGCTGAAGACGATGGGCGCGGACCAGTCGGCATACCCGGTGGTGGCGGCGGCGACCGGCAGTTTCGCCAAGCTGCTGGCCCGGGTGGACCGCTGGGACTACAACCTCACCTCCAACCGTCACTCCACCGAGATGTGGGAGCGGGCCTTCCCCAGCTCGCACGAGACGCTGGAGTACGGCTATCCGCGCAACGACGTCTACTGCACGGCCTCCGGCGAGGACGTCGCCCGCGTCCGCAAGGAACTGGGCGTCCCGGACGGCAAGAAGGCCCTGCTGTACGCCCCCACCCACCGCGACTACGCCACCGGCTTCGCGACGGGCCTGGACCTCGCCGAGTTCTGCGAGGCGATCGGCGACGAGTACGTCGTGCTGCTGCGCGCCCACTACTTCTACGACCGGGGCGCCTCCCGGGGCGGCGGCCGGATCATCGACGTCACCGGGCACCGCTCCTCGGAGGACGTGTGCCTGGCGGCGGACGCGCTGATCACCGACTACTCGTCGATCATGTTCGACTACGCCAACCTGGACCGGCCGATCGTCGTGTACGCCGACGACTGGGACGTCTACCGGGAGACCCGGGGTGTCTACTTCGACCTGATGGAGTTCCCGCCGGGCCGGGTCGCCCGGACCCCGGAGGAGCTGGCGGCCGTCTTCCGCGACGGCGGCTGGGCCGACGCGACGGCCACGGCGCTGCGGGCCGCGTTCCGGGAGCGGTTCTGCCAGTTCGACGACGGGCGGGCCGCCGAGCGGGTGGTGCGCCGGGTGCTGCTGGGCGAGCCGCCCGAGTCGGTCCCGCCCGTGCTGCCGCTCGCCGAGCGCGTCCCCGCCCCCGCCGCCACCCTCTCGAGGAGCTGACCGAAGAAGTGCCCCGCTTCAGCATCATCGTCCCCGTCTACAACGTGCAGGGCTTCCTGCGCGAGTGTCTCGACTCGGTGCTCGGCCAGTCCCACGGCGACTTCGAGGTGATCGCCGTGGACGACCGCTCGCCGGACGGCAGCGGCGCGATCCTCGACGAGTACGCCGCCCGCGACGACCGGGTGCGGGTGCTGCACCTGCCGGAGAACGTGGGTCTGGGCCGGGCCCGCAACGCCGGTCTCGCCGAGGCGGCCGGCGACTACGTCCTGTTCCTGGACAGCGACGACCACTACACGCCGGGCCTGCTGGCGGCCGTCGCCGCGCGGCTGGAGGCGACCGGCGAGCCCGACATCCTGGTCTTCGACCATGTGCGCACCCACTGGTGGGGCCGGGGCGGGCGCAGCGAGGCGGCGGACCTGCTGGCCGCCGCGGGCCTGGACACCTTCACCGTCCGGGAGAGCCCGCAGTACCTGAAGCTGTTCCTGGTGGCCTGGAACAAGGCGTACCGGCGCTCCTTCTTCCAGGGGCACGGCCTGGAGTACGCGCCGGGCCTGTACGAGGACGCGCCGGTCACCTACCGGTCGATGGTGCTGGCGGAGCGCATCGCCTGCCTGGACCGGATCGGCGTGGAGTACCGGCAGCGCAGGCAGGGCGCCATCACCAAGACTCCGGGGCGTCGGCACTTCGAGATCTTCGCGCAGTACGAGGGCCTGTTCGCGTTCCTGGAGCAGCGCCCCGACCTCGGCTGGGCACGGCCGCTGCTGCTGGAGCGGGCCCTGGACCACATGCTGTTCGTGCTGGCCCGCGAGGACCGGGTGCGGCCCGCGGACCGGGGTGACTTCTACCGCGAGATCCGCTCCTTCCACCGCCGTCACCTTCCCGAGGGCGGCTTCCCCGAGCCGGACGGCTGGCGCGGGGTGGAGACGCGGCTGCTGGCGGCGGCGCCCTACCCGGCGTACGCGGCGGCGCGCGGTCTGCGGGACCTGCGCGCGAGCGCCCTGGGCGGGCGGCGGCGGGTGGCGCGGAAGGCGTCGGAGACCGCCCTGCGCGGCTGGTACGGGCTCCAGTCGAAGCGCCCGCTCGACCCGCACCTGGCCGTCTACGCGGCGACCCACCACCGCGGGGTGTCCGGCGACCCGGCCGCGATCCACGCCAAGGCCCGCGAGATCGCCCCGCACATCCGGGGCGTGTGGGTGGTGCGGGAGGACGCGGTGGACACGCTGCCGCCCGGCATCGAGCACGTGACGCCGGGCTCGCGGCGCTATCACGAGGTCATGGCGCGGGCCACGTACTGGGTGAACAACGTCAACTGGCCCGGCACCCTCGCCAAGCGGCCCGGCAGCGTCCACATCCACACCCACCAGGGCACCCCGCTGAAGTTCATGGGCGCCGACCTGCTGACCAAGCCGGGTGCCCGGCACGGTTTCGACGTGCCGCAGATGCTGCGCCGGGCCGACCGCTGGGACTACAGCCTGGTCGCCGGGCGGCACGCGGAACGGGCCTGGGAGCGGGCGTACCCGTGTCACTTCACCTCGCTGCGCACCGGCAGCCCGCGCAACGACGTGCTGCTCGGGGCCGGTCCGGAGCGGGGCCGGGCGGTGCGCGAGCGGCTCGGCGTCCCCGCGGACCACACGGTGGTGCTGTACGCGCCGACCCGCCGCGACTACCGCAAGGGCGGCCACGTCGACCGGTTCGACCTCGCGCGGTTCGCGGCGGACCTGGGCCCCGGGCACACCCTGGTCGTGCGGCTGCACCCGTCGCTGGCCGGGGGTGTGGCGCGCGGTCTGGGCCTGTCCGACCTGCACCGGCGGGGCGTGCTGGTGGACGCGACGGACGAGCCGCACGTCGAGGACCTGCTGCTCGCCGCGGACGCCCTGGTCACCGACTACTCCGCCCTGATGTTCGACTACGTCCTGCTGGACCGGCCGATCGTGGTGCACGCGGACGACTGGGGCGCGTTCGCGGCCAGCCGGGGCGCGTACTTCGACATCACGGCGGACGCGCCGGGCCATGTGTCGCGCTCCTACCGTGAGCTGGCCTGGCTGTTCGCGTCCGGCACCTGGCAGGACGAGGAGGCGGCGCGGCTGCGTGCCGGCTTCCGCGAGCGGTACTGCGAGTTCGAGGACGGGCGGGCCGCCGAGCGGGTCGTCCGCCTGCTGATGCTGGGCGAGCGGGGCGGCGCGCTGCTGCCCGCGGCCCGCCGGACCGAGGGCGTTCCCGCCCGCCCCGAGGCGCTGATCGACAGATGACGACACCCACCACTCCGGAAGCCGTCCCCTCCCTGCCCGGCCAGCGGGCCGTCCCGTCCCGGCCGCCGGCCGCCGCCGTACGGCTGGGGCGGGTGCACCGGTGGCACGCGGCCCTGGTCGCCGTGCCCACCGCGGCCCTGTTCGTGCTGGGCTACCGGCGCCGCTGGATCTGCGACGACGGGCTGATCTACCTGCGCCCGGTCCGGCAGATCCTGGCGGGCCACGGGCCCGTGTTCAACGTCGGGGAGCGGGCCGAGAGCTCGACCGGCACCCTGTGGCAGTGGCTGCTCGCGCTGGCCACCTGGGTCACCGGCGAGGACCCGGCGTTCCTCGCGGTGGGCCTCGGCCTGCTGCTGAGCACGGCCGGGTTCGCGCTGGCCCTGTGGGCGACCTGCCGGCTGCACCGGGGCGCGGGGCTGCTGCTCCCGGCCGGGGTGTTCGTGCTGCTGGCCGTGCCGCCGTTCTGGTCGTACATGACCTCCGGGCTGGAGAGCGGGCTCGGCGCCTGCTGGACCGGTCTGTCGTGGTGGCTGCTCACGCGGGTGCGCCGGGGGCAGGAGGCCCGGGAGACGTGTCTCGCGGCGTTCGTGTTCGGCCTTGGGCCGCTGGTCCGGCCGGATCTGGCGGTGGTCACGGCGTGCTTCCTGGCGGCGCAGTGGTGGGTGCTGCGGCCGTCCCGGCGCGGCGTGGCGGCGCTGCTGGCGTCGGCGGGCGCGGTGCCGCTGGCGTACGAGGTGTTCCGGGCCGGGTACTACGGGATCCTGGTGCCGCTGCCGGCCATCGCCAAGGAGGCGGGCGCCAGCGACTGGGGCCGGGGCGCCGGGTACGTGCAGGAGACGCTGGGGCCGTACTGGCTGTGGCCGGTCGTGCCCGTGCTGGCCGTGCTGGCCGGGCTGCTGGTGCGGCGCGCCCGGCGGCAGCGGGCGGAGCGGGCACCGGGCCGCGTCCCGCTCGCGGTGCTGCTGGCGCCGTTCGCTGCCGGTGCGCTGCTGGCCGGGTACGTCGTCCGCGTGGGCGGTGACTACATGCACGCCCGCATGATCCTGCCCGCGCTGCTGCTGCTTCTCCTGCCGGTTCTGGTGGTGCCGGCGAACCGGGTCACGGGCGCGGCGAGCGCCCTGCTGGCGGTGTGGCTGTGCGCGGCGGTCAGTCCGCTGCGGGCGCCGTTCGACGTGCGCAGCACGCCCGGCTCGTTCAACGTGCGCAGCTCCGACGTGGAGGGCCTCGGCGACCACAACCCGGTCCGCACCGCCACCTGGGTGGCGAACTGGCCCGCGCTGCCGGAGGGCCGCCGCATGCTGGCCGAGGCCGCCCGCGCGCCCCGGCCGACGCTGCTGTACTTCGACGGCGGGCGGCGCCTGCACGCCACGCCGATGCGCGCGGACTCCCCGTACCGCGTGGTGATCGTGGGGCGTCATCTCGGCGTCACGGGGGCGGCGGCGCCGCTCGACGCGTATGTCAACGACGCGTGGGGGCTGGCCAGTCCGATCGGCGCGCACCTCGCGCTGGAGCGGTGGAGCTGGCCGGGGCACGAGAAGTTCCTGCGCAACCACTGGGTCTTCGCCGAGTGGGCGGTGCCGGAGCCGCCCCGTCGCGACCTGCTGCGGGCCGGGGCCACCCGGGAGACGGTCGAGGCGGCCCGGGCCGCGCTGGGCTGCGGGCGGCTCGCCGAACTGACGGACTCGGTGCGGGCGCCCCTCACCGCCGAGCGGTTCTGGCAGAACCTCACCGGGGCCTTCGAGCGGACACGGTTCCGGTTCGCCCGCTGGCCCGCGACGGCGGAGAAGACGCTGTGCGACTGAGCTGACGGCAGGTGGGCGTAGCCGCCTCACCCGATGAAGTGACGCGGGGTCAGGGCGGGCGTGGGCCCGGGAACATTCGGCGCATGCCCCAGACCCTTCCCCCTCTCCTGTGAGCGCCCCGGTCCTCGTCCGGCGGGCCGTGCGCGGCGCGACGGCACTGCGCGGCGGCCGGGCGGGACGCCCCACCCCGTACCAGTTCTACGGCGCCCTGTTCTGGCTGGTGATGACGCTGGCGTACTGGCGGGTGCCGCTGTGCTGCGACGCCGGGCAGCACGCGGCGGTGATCGAGCGCCTCAGGGACGACCTGCTGCACCCCGCCCACACCATGGCGGACCTGCCCGGCGAGGGCAGCCCCTACTACGGCCCGTACGCCGTCGCACAGGGCGTGCTGGCGCGGCTGACGGGGCTGTCCGGCTGGGCGGTCGTGAAGCTCGCCGGGCCGGTCCACCTGCTGGTCCTGCTCGCCGGGCTCGGCCGTTTCGTGCGGAGCCTGACCGCCCGGCCGTGGGCGCCGGTGCTGGCGCTGCTGTTCATGACGCTGCTGTGGGGCACCACGCGGATCCTGTGGAGCGGCTACCTCGGGCTGATGTCGATGACGACGAACCTGGGCTATCCGTCCGCGCTGGCCATCGGCCTGACGTTCTGGGCGTGGGCCTGGACGGGCACCCGGGCCCGGGAGGACGCCCCGGCCGTCCGGTTCGTCGGCCCGAGCGGGCTCGGCGGCTGGTGGGGGTACGCCGGGATCGGCGCCCTGTACGCGCTGATCCTGCTGACGCACCCGGTCACGGCCGCGTCGGCGCTCACCGGGGCGGTGGCGATCGTGGCGTCCCGGCAGCGCGGCTGGCGCCGGCCGGTCGCGGCGCGCTGGGCGCTGACCGCCGGGGTCTGCGCGGCCCTCGCCCTGGCGTGGCCGTACTACGACGTGCTGGATCTGGTGGGCGACACCGGCATGGACGCGATGCACCGGCAGCTGTACGAGCGGATGCTCGCCAACTCCTGGCTGGCGCTGCTCGGCCTGCCCGCGCTGTGGCTGCGGGCGCGGCGCTCGGCGCGTGACCCGCTGGTGTGGATGTTCGCGCTGGAGTGCCTGCTGGTGGCGTACGGCTGGGTGAGCGGGCACTACACGTACGCCCGCGCCCTGTGGGCCGTGCTGGTGCCGCCGCAGTTCGCGCTGGCGGTGGAGCTGGCCGCGGCCCGGCCCTGGGGGCGGGCCCGCAGGGTGCTGGGCGGGGCGGCGGCGGCCGGGGTGTGCGCCGGGTTCCTCACCGTGCACGCCGGGGCGGTCGTGCCGCGCTCGGTCGATCCGGTGGGCTTCGCGCAGCCGACGCGCTGGCCGTCGTACGCGTGGGCGGCGCGGCACATCGGGCGGGGCGAGGTGGTGATCACCGACGGGTACTTCGCGAGTCACGCCCTCGCCGGCCACGGGCCGAACCTGGCCGCGCCCATCTGGCCGGACCCGGCGCTGGACGAGGCGGAGCGCAAGCGCCGCGCGGCCGACGTGCGCGCCTACCTCGCGGACGGCTCGACCCGCGCCGGGCGGGCCGCCGTCGTCCGCCGCTACCACGTGCGCTGGCTGCTGCTGACGCGCTGGCACCCGGTGCCCGAGGAGGCCGTGGTGGTGGCGTGGAGCGGACGGACGGGGGAGGTCCTGGCGCGGGTCGGACCGTGACGCGCGGCGGGTCCTACTCGATGACGAGGTCGACGTCGATGTTGCCGCGGGTGGCGTTGGAGTAGGGGCAGACCTGGTGGGCCTGGTCGACCAGCTTGCGGCCGGTCGCCTCGTCCACGCTGTCGGGGAGCTCCACCCGGAGGGTGACGGCGAGCCCGAAGCCCTCGCCCTGCTTGCCTATCGAGACCTCCGCGGTCACGGCGGCGTCGCTGACGTCGACCTTGGCCTGGCGGCCGACCAGGCCGAGGGCGCTGCCGAAGCAGGCGGCGTAGCCGGCGGCGAAGAGCTGCTCGGGGTTGGTGCCCTGGCCGTTGCCGCCCATCGCCTGGGGCACGCCCAGGGCGAGGTCCAGCACGCCGTCGGAGCTGACGGCCCGCCCGTCACGGCCGTGGGTGGCGGTGGCGACAGCGGTGTAGAGCGCGTCCATGGAAGACCTTCCCTCTCACGTCATGGTTCGGCGGTCCGCTTCCGGGCCGCCCGACACCAAGAATTAGAGCACACAATTGAATTGTGCACAATTAAATGGAGGGCGCGAGCTACCCTGGAGGCATGAACACGCAGGACGACGACTGGCTCCGCCTGGACCAGCAGATCTGTTTCTCCCTGCACGCGGCCTCCCGCGCCTTCAACGGCGTCTACCGCGTGATCCTGAAGGACCTGGGGCTCACCTACCCGCAGTACCTGGTGATGCTGGTGCTGTGGGAGCACGGCGAGCTGCCCGTGAAGAAGCTCGGGGAGCATCTGCGGCTGGACTCCGGCACGCTGTCGCCGCTGCTCAAGCGGCTGGAGGCGGCCGGTCTCGTGCGCCGGGAGCGCAGCGCGCTCGACGAGCGGTCGGTGCAGGTGCGGCTCACCGAGGAGGGCACCGCGCTGCGGGGGCGGGCCCTGGAGGTGCCACGCCGGATCGCCGCCTCGACGGGCTTCGACGCCGCCGGGATCCGCGAACTGCGCGCCCGCCTCGACGAACTCACCACGGCGCTGGACGGGGCCGCGCTCGCCGAGTCGCCGGGCGGCTCACCGGCAGCCGGGCGGTCGTAGCGACGCCGGGCGGCACCTCGGCGGACCACCGCCGCACGTGCAGGCGCAGCACCACGTCGCCCCGGACGTGCTCCTCCCGGACGGTGAACTCCCGCGCGAGTACGGCCAGCTTGGTGCGCTCCACGGGGTCGGCCGGCGACCAGCCCGGGTCCAGCGCGTACCGTTCGGCGACCAGCCAGACGCGGTCCACCGAGGCGAGCCGCTGCCGCAGTTGGCGGGGCGTCGCCTCCCGCCCCCACAGCGTCCCGGACCGGGGCGCCGACTCCCGCAGCGCGATGTCCCGCACCCGCGCGAACCCCCTCGGGTAGGCCAGCGCGGCGAGCCTGCCGACCGACGGCACGAACAGCACCGGGTCGCCGGGGCGCATCTGACGGACGGCGAGCGCGGAGACCACGGCCAGGTTGTCCGGGCGGTGCGCCGCCGAGCGGTCCTGGCGGTACACCGGCACCTGGTGCAGGAAGGCGGCGATCAGCGCGAGGACGCCGGCGGATCCCACCAGGGCGCGCACCTGCCGGCCGCGGATCCGCACGCGCCGCCCGTCGAACCGCAGCCGCCCGAGCGCCCCGGCCACCCGCGCGGCCCCGGCCGCGACCAGCAGGGACGCGCCCGCCAGGGCGTACAGCACGTACCGGTCGTGGTACAGCGGCCGGACCTGGGAGGCGGTCAGCAGCAGGCCCGGCGGCACCACCAGCAGCGGCAGCGCGACCGCCGCCGTGCGCCGCGCCCGAAGCCCGACGGCCATCAGCAGCAGCGCCCCCCAGAAGACCGCCCCGTCCGGGCCGGGCAGGACGTTCCGGGCCAGCCGCGCCACCCGGTCCCAGCCGGGCGTCACCAGCCAGGCGACCTGCCCCGACTGCCCCTGCGAGACCCACACCAGCGGCAGCAGGAGCACCACCACGGCGCCCGCCGCGCGGCTCCAGCCCCACCACACCGCGCGGGGGACCCGCCCCAGGGCCAGGGTCAGGGCGTGCGCGCAGAGCACCAGCACGGCGAACTCGTGCAGCAGGCACGTCACGGCGAGGACCGCGCCGTACGGCCACCACACCCGGGCGTCGCCCGCGTCCACGGCCCGCACCAGCAGCAGCGTCGCCGCCGTCACGCCCGCCGCGACGAGCGCGTACGACCGTCCTTCCTGGGCGTAGTGACCGGTCATCGGCGTGATCGCGTAGAGGAGACCGGCCGACAGGCCGACCCGCGGACCGGCCAGCCGGGCGCCCAGGGCCGCGACCAGGCCGGCGGTGGCCGTCGCCGCGGCCACGGACGGCAGGCGCAGCACGACCTCGTCCGGGCGGACGGCGAGGACGGCGTGCATGACCAGGTAGTACAGGCCGTGCACCGCGTCCACGTCGTGCACCAGCCGCCAGATCTGCGGAACCGTGCGCTGCGCGACCTGGAAGGTGACGCTCTCGTCGCCCCACATGCCGCCGCGGTCCAGGCCCCACAGCCCGATCCCGAGCATGACCGCCATGGGGACCGCCACGGGCAGCGCGTGTGTCCCGAACCGGCCGCTCCCCCTCGCCTGTCCGATCGTCACGGCCCGATTCTGTGCCGCTTGGGACCGTTTCGCTGGGTTTGGTGGTGTGTTATCACTTTCATGTCATTCGCCCGGCTTACGATCCGCAGTGATGGATGCCCTGAGGAACGACGGGAACGGCGTCGCCGTCGTGGTCATCGGCTACGACGACGCCGCCCATGTGACGGACGCCGTGCGCTCGGCACTCGACCAGGGTCCTGCCGTGCGGGAGGTCGTCGCCGTCGACGACTGCTCGACGGACGGCAGCGCGGATCTGCTCGACCGGCTCGCCGCGTCGGAGCCCCGGCTGCGGGTGATCCGCCGGCGGGCCAACAGCGGCGGCTGCGGCACCCCGCGCAACACCGGGCTCGACGCGGTCGCCTCGCCCTGGGTGATGTTCCTGGACAGCGACGACGTCCTGCCGCCCGGCGCCGTCGACGCGCTGCTCGAAGCGGCGGAGGGGACCCACGCCGAGGTGGTGGGCGGCCTGTGCGTGCGCAGGGAACTGCCCTCGGGCCGCGAGGTCCCCTGGCAGGCGGGCCTCTACGCCCACCACGCCGTGGTGCCGCGGCCCGTGGGCAGGCCCCGCCTGGTCCACGACACGCTCTGCGTCAACAAGCTCTACCGGACCGGCTTCCTGCGCGCGCACCGCATCCGCTTCCCCGAGGGCCGCTTCCCCTACGAGGACGTCGTCTTCACCGCGCGCGTCCTGGCCGCCGCCCCGCGGATCGCCCTGGTGCCGGACCGGGTGTACGTCTGGCACGTGCGGCGGTCCGCCGAGCGGCTGTCCATCTCACTGGACCGGGCCGGCGTCGACAACTGGCGCGCCCGCACGGAGGCCTGCCGGCAGGCGTACGAGGTCCTGCTGGGCGCCGGGCAGAAGGACCTCGCGCGGGCGGTACGCGCCAAGTTCCTCGATCACGACCTGCGGATGTACCTGCGCGAACTCGGGTTGCGGGACGCCTCCTACCAGCGCGCGTGGTGGGAGCTCACGCGGGCGCATCTCGCGGAGTACGACGCCGACGACTGGGCCCGCGGCCCGGTCGCTCCGGGCCGGCTGGCCGGGCGGGTCGTGCTGGCCGCCCCGGAGCCGCGCGACCTGCCCCGGCTGCGGGAGCTGGCGGCCCGCCCGGCCCGGCTCTGCCCGCCGTACGCCCGGGCCGCCGACGGCACGCCCGTCTGGTCCGGCGACCTGCCCCAGGTCTCCCTCGAAGGCCTGCTGAGCGCTCCGGTGCGGGCGCTTCCCCTCGCGGCCGACGCCGCGCTGCGGCCCCGCGTCCGGGGCACCCGGCTGCGGCTGCGGCTGCACGAGCTGTACGGGCGCGTGGCGCAGGCCGGACCGGAGGCGGTGGAGGTGGAGTGGTGGCACCGGGACGACGGGGGTGTGGTCGTCCCGGGCGGGACCGTGCCGCTCACGCCGGGTGACGGGGCCGAGGCCCGCCCGGCCGGAACCTCCGCCACCTGGTCGGCCGAGGTCGCCGTCGGCCTGCCGGCCCTGGCCGCGCTCGGCGCGGGCACCTGGGACCTGCGCCTGCGTCTCCGCTTCCGTGACGGCGGGAGCCGCGAGGTCACGGCGCACGCGCTGACGGGCGCCGGTCTGCTGCGCCGCCGCGCCGTCCCGAGTGCCCGGCGCGGCGTGGTACTCGTACAGCCGTACACCACGCACTCCGGCGCGCTGGCGCTGCGGGTGGCACCGGGCGTACGCGGTGTGCTCGCCGTCGTACGCCGGAGGCTGCGCCGCCTGCTTCACTGAGAACACCACGACGCACCGGCCACGACGGACCAGCGCCACGCACACCACCACGGGCCAACTGACGAGGGGACGGCCGCACATGACCTGGTTGATCACCGGCGGCGCCGGCTACATCGGCGCACATGTCGTACGGGCGATGACCGCGGCGGGAGAGCGGGCGGTGGTGTACGACGACCTGTCCACCGGCATCGCCGAGCGCGTGCCCGACGGCGTGCCGCTCGTGGTGGGCTCGGTCCTGGACGGTGAGCGGCTCGCGCGCGCCCTCGCGGACCACGAGGTCACCGGCGTCGTGCACCTCGCGGCGAAGAAGCAGGTGGGCGAGTCCGTCGAGCAGCCGCTGCGCTACTACCGGGAGAACGTCGAGGGCCTGCGGATCCTGCTGGACGCGGTGACGGCCGCGCGGGTGCCGTCGTTCGTGTTCTCCTCCTCGGCGGCGGTCTACGGCATGCCGGACGTGGACCTGGTCACCGAGGAGACGCCCTGCGCGCCGATGTCGCCGTACGGCGAGACCAAGCTGGCCGGTGAGTGGCTGGTGCGCGCCACGGGACGGGCGACCGGGCTGGCGACCGCCTGCCTGCGCTACTTCAACGTGGCGGGCGCGGCGAGCCCGGAGCTGGCGGACACGGGCGTCTTCAACCTCGTGCCGATGGTCTTCGAGAAGCTCACGGACAACGCGCCGCCGCGCGTCTTCGGCGACGACTACCCGACCCCGGACGGCACCTGCGTACGGGACTACATCCACGTCGTCGACCTGGCCGAGGCCCATGTCGCCGCGGCCCGGGTGCTGCGCTCCTCCCCCGGCCGCGATCTCACCGTGAACATCGGCCGGGGCGAGGGCGTCTCCGTGCGCGAGATGATCGACCGCATCAAGGCGGTCACCGGCTACGACCTGCCGCCGGAGGTGACGCCCCGCCGTCCGGGCGACCCGGCCCGGGTCGTCGCCTCCGCGGACCGGGCCGCCGCCGAACTGGGCTGGAAGGCCCGGCACGACGTCCAGGACATGATCGCGTCGGCGTGGCAGGGGTGGCTGCGGCTGCACCCCGAGGCCGCGCGGCGCTGATCCGCCCCGCCCGGGCAGGCCGCCCGGAGGGGGGCGGGCCGTTCACAACGCGCGCAGCGCCGCCGCCGTCGCCGTCGCCAGCGAGCCCAGGTAGCCCTTGGGCGGCTTCGGGCTGCGGATCACCACCGAGCGCCAGTACAGCGGGCCCGAGATCAGGTCGAGCGCCAGGTCGTGGTCGAGGCCCTCGCTCAGCTCCCCGCGCCGCTGCGCCGCCGTGACGATGCCGGTGGCGACCCCGTCCTGGCCCTCGCGCAGGGCCTTCCGCAGGGCCTCGGCGATCTCGGCGTTGCGGGCGGCCTCCGCCTGGAGGTCGGGGATGATCTGCGAGGCGACGGGGTGGCGCAGGGCGCGGGAGGTCACCTCGTACAGCAGCCGCAGGTCGCCCTCCAGGGAGCCGGTGTCCGGCGCGGGCAGGCCCTGCACGGCGAGCGCCGAGACGATGTCCAGCACCAGGTGCAGCTTGGAGCGCCAGCGGCGGTAGACCGCCGTCTTCCCGACCCCCGCGCGGCGCGCGATCCCCTCGATGGACATCCGCGCGTAGCCGACGGCCGCGAGCTCCTCGAACACGGCCGCCCGGATGGCTTCCGTCACGTCCTGCCGCAGGACGGCAGCGCCCGCGGGGGCCCGGCGGCGCGGGGACGGCTGGGGCTCCTCCGGCTTCGTCGTCATGCCGGACAGCATAGGGCGCCACGACGAAACGGTTGCGTCGCGACGCTCGAACGGATTACGCTCGCGTTGCGACGATACGGTCCCGTCCCGACGTAAAGAGTCGCCCAGGTCCCGGTAAAACCCACCTCTTCCGGCCCTGCGCCACCTCAGCTCCCACCCCTCCCCCCGAGCGAAAGCAGCGGATGTGAGTCAGGTCCTCCACACACCGCCCCGGACACCGGCCCCGGCCGACGCCGACCTCGCGGCCCTCGCCGCCCGCCACGGCCTGTCGGTCAGCGGCGCCCGCCCCTCCCTGCCCGAGTACGTGCGGCAGCTGTGGGCCCGCCGGCACTTCATCACCGCGTTCGCCACCGCCAAGCTCACCGCCCAGTACAGCCAGGCGAAGCTCGGCCAGCTCTGGCAGGTGATGACACCGCTGCTGAACGCGGCGGTCTACTACTTCATCTTCGGCGTGCTGCTCGGCACCAAGCACGGTGTGCCGGACTACGTCCCGTTCCTGGTCACGGGCGTGTTCGTCTGGACGTTCACGCAGAGCTCGATCATGGCGGGCACCCGCGCCATCTCCGGCAACCTCGGCCTGGTGCGGGCCCTGCACTTCCCGCGCGCCGCGCTGCCGCTGTCGTTCTGCCTCCAGCAGTTGCAGCAGCTGCTGTTCTCGATGGCCGCCCTCGCCGTCATCCTGCTCTGCTTCGGCGTGCCGGTCGGGGTGTCCTGGCTGCTGGCGGTGCCGGCGCTGTTCCTGCAGTTCACGTTCAACGCGGGCGTCTCCATGGTCATGGCCCGCATGGGCGCCCGGACCCCCGACATCGCCCAGCTGATGCCGTTCGTCCTGCGCACCTGGATGTACGTCTCGGGCGTCATGTGGAGCATCGACCAGCTGGCGGACAAGGACAGCCTGCCGCGCGTGGTGACCCTCCTGCTGGAGACGAACCCGGCCGCCATCTACATCGACCTGATGCGCTTCGCCCTGATCGACAGCTTCCACGCGGACCGGCTCCCCGCCCACGTGTGGGCGATCGCCACCGGCTGGGCGCTGCTCGCCGGGATCGGCGGGTTCATCTACTTCTGGAAGGCTGAGGAGACCTACGGCCGTGGCTGAGCACCCGAGCGAGAAGATCCCCACCGTCGTCGCCGACGGCGTCGACATCGTCTACCGCGTCAACGGCACCGGCGCGGGACGCGGCTCCGCCACCGCCGCCCTCAACCGCATCCTGCGCCGCGAGCAGACGGAGAAGGCGGCGGGCGTGCGCCGGGTGCACGCCGTGAAGAACGTGTCCTTCGTGGCCTACCGGGGCGAGGCGATCGGCCTGATCGGCACCAACGGCTCGGGCAAGTCCACGCTGCTCAAGGCCGTCGCCGGGCTGCTCCCCGTGGAGAACGGGCACATCTACACCGACGGCCAGCCCTCCCTGCTCGGCGTCAACGCCGCCCTGATGAACGACCTGACCGGCGAGCGCAACGTCCACCTCGGCGGCCTGGCCATGGGCATGTCCCGCGAGCAGATCCGCGACCGCTACCAGGAGATCGTCGACTTCTCGGGCATCAACGAGAAGGGCGACTTCATCACGCTGCCGATGCGGACGTACTCCTCCGGCATGGCCGCGCGGCTGCGGTTCTCCATCGCCGCCGCCAAGGACCACGACGTGCTGCTCATCGACGAGGCCCTGGCCACCGGCGACCGGTCCTTCCAGAAGCGCTCCGAGGCGCGCATCCGCGAGCTGCGCAAGCACGCGGGCACGGTGTTCCTGGTCAGCCACAACAACAAGTCCATCCGCGACACCTGCGACCGCGTGCTGTGGCTGGAGCGCGGGGAACTGCGCATGGACGGGCCGACGGAGGACGTGCTGAAGGAGTACGAGGCGTTCACGGGGGAGAAGGCACCGAAGCCGAAGGCCAAGGCGTCCGCGTGAGGCGCGGCCGGTTCCCTCGTGAGGCCCACTCGATCGGCCCTTTTGTCGCATTGATGGCAGCATGACCGCGTAGGTGCAGCCTCGAGAAGGGGTCCCGTGATGGCCGAGCTGAGCGTCATCGTCCACGGGCCGAACGTGCAGGGCCATCTGACGGAACTCCTTGACTCCCTCGCCGCCCACCCGCTCCCCGACGCGGAGCTGATCGTGGCCGCGGTCGGCGACTGGGCCCGGGAGACGGCCGAGCGGCACGCCCCGGACGTGCAGGTGCTGCCGCTGCCGGACGGCACGGGCGACGCCGCGGCCCGGGCGGCGGGCGCGGCGCGGGCCTCCGGGCGCTGGCTGCACTTCGTGCACGCCAAGGACGGCCTGCCCGCCGGCGCCCCGCGCCTGGTCGCCGAGCGGGTGGCCGAGCTGCCCCCGGAGGTGGACGTGCTGCTGCTGGACCACGTCCGCAGCACCTGGCGGAGCACCGGCATGCCCTCCCCCGACGGCTCCCTGCTCGCCCGGGCGGGCCGGGCGGACGTCGCCCTGGACGACTGCTCGCCGCTGCTGCGGCTGACCCCGCTGCTCGGCACCCGGGTCCTGCGCGCGGAGTTCTGGCGGGCGCACGAACACCGGTTCGCCACCGACGACGAGCCGTACGCCGCCCTGGCCGCCCTGCTGCTCGCCGACCGCATCGCCTGCCTGCCGCACGCCGCGTACGAGGACCGCCGGCTGCGCGCCGCGAGCCTCCCCCCGGTCACGCCCGAGCAGCGCTACGGCCTCGTCGCGCGCTACGAGTCCCTCCTGGACCTCACCCGCGACCGCCGGGCCGCCCACACCGTGCTCTACGACGTCATGGTCCGCGACTGCCTGCGCACCTTCGCCCGCGGCGGCATGCCCGAGGAGGTCGCGCGGGAGTTCTTCCGCCGGGCTTCCGTGGCCGCGCTGCGCCGCCGCCCCGAGGGCCATCGGTCCCCGGCCGGCCTCGAAGGCGTCCGCCACTCCCTGCTGCTGGAGGGCGCGTACACCAGGTACCGGGCGTTCCAGGCCGCCAACCGAGCCCGCCGCACCGCCAGGTCGGCCGTGCGCACCCGCAGGCGCCAGGTGGGTGCCAGGCTCCGCGACCACCAGTACCGCAGGGCGCTGGGCCGCCCGGTCAACCCGCACCTGGCGGTGTTCTCGGCGTACTGGAACCGCGGGGTCGCCTGCAATCCGGCCGCGATCGCCGCGAAGCTCGCCACGCTCGCCCCGCAGATCCACCCGGTGTGGGTGGTGAGCGCGGAGAACGCGGCCCTGCTGCCGCCCGGCACCGACCACGTCGTGCCCGGCACCCGCCGCTACTGGGAGGTGCTGGCCACCGCCAGATACCTGGTCAACAACGTCAACTTTCCCAACGCGGTGGTCAAGCGGCCCGACGCGATCCACGTCCAGACCCACCACGGCACGCCCCTGAAGCGCATGGGCCTGGACCAGATGGCGTACCCCGCCGCCGCGCAGGGCCTGGACTTCCGGGCGCTGCTGGAGCGCATCGACAAGTGGGACTTCAGCGTCTCCGCCAACAGCCACACCACCCGCATGTGGGAGCGCGCCTACCCCTCGCGCTATGTCTCCCTGGACCACGGCTATCCGCGCAACGACGTCTACTACAGCGCCGGCGCCGCCGAGATCCGCGCGGTCCGCGACCGCCTCGGCATCGCCCGCGGCCACCGAGCGGTCCTGTACGCCCCCACCCACCGCGACTACGAGGCCGGCTGGACCCCGCGCCTGGACCTCGCCGCCCTCGCCGACCGCCTGGGCGAGGAAACGGTCCTCCTCGTGCGCGGCCACTACTTCTACGGCGGTGCCGCCTCCCCGCTGACCAACCTGCGCCGCACCGGCCGCATCATCGACGTCTCCTCCTACGACCCGGTCGAGGAGCTGTGCCTGGCGGCGGACGCCCTGGTCACGGACTACTCCTCGATCATGTTCGACTACGCCAACCTCGACCGGCCGATCGTGATCTACGCCGACGACTGGGAGACCTACCGCACGACCCGGGGCGTCTACTTCGACCTGATGGCCGAGGCGCCCGGCCCGGTCGCCCGCACCCAGCGGGAGCTGACCGAGATCCTCACCACCGAGGCCTGGCGCGACGAGAGCGCGGCCAAGACCCGCGCCGCCTTCCGCCGCCGGTTCTGCGAGTACGACGACGGGCGCGCCGCCGAACGCGTCGTACGCCGGGTCTTCCTCGGCCAGGACGAGGACGACCTGCCGCCGGTGCTGCCGATCGAGGAGCGCACCCCGGCCCCCACCCCGCAGGAGGCGACCGCATGAGCACCCCCGGTGTCATGAGCACCCCCGATGTCACCGTGACGGTCATCGTCTACAACGACGCCGGACGCCTCCCCCGCGCGGTCGAGTCGGTCCGCCGCCAGACCCACGGCAACGTCGAGATCATCATCAGCGACGACCACTCCACGGACGCCACCCCCGCGGTGGCCCAGCGTCTGGCCGCCGAGGACCCCCGCATCCGCCACCTGCGCCTGGAGCGCAACAGCGGCGGCTGCAGCGCCCCGCGCAACCGCGCCCTGGAGATCGCCCGCGCCCCCTTCCTGATGTTCCTCGACAGCGACGACGAACTCCCCGAGGACGCCGTAGCCCTGCTGCTCGCCGCGCACCGCGAACGCGAGCTCGACTTCGCCATGGGGGCGGTGCAGCGCATCCGCGTGGACAACGGCCGCCGCTCGACGTGGATGCCGCACCTGGTCGCCGAGCGCCGCACCCTCGACGGCATCGAGTCCGACCCGCGCCTGCTCTTCGAGCACCTGTCGACGAGCAAGATGTACTCCCGCGCCTTCCTCGACCGGCACGGTCTGCGCTTCCCCGAGGGCATCCACTACGAGGACCAGCTGTTCTCGGCCCAGGCGTACTGCCTGGCCAAGACCTTCACGATCATCCCGGAGCCGGTCTACCGCTGGTACGTGGCCCCGTACGCCTCCTCCGACGCGGCCTCGATATCCAACCAGCGGCACAAGCTCGCCAACGTCCGCGACCGGATCCACGTCCAGCGGCTCATCGACGCGTTCCTCGCCGAGAGCGGCCACGAGTCGCTGCGCGAGGACAAGGACCACAAGTTCCTCAAGCACGACTTCCGCATGTACGCCGGTGACCTGCCCTACCGGGACGACACCTGGCTGACGGCCTTCGCCGACCTGGTCACCCCCTACCTCGACACCCTCACCCCGGGCGCGTTCGCCCGTCTGCCGCGGGCCGAGCGCGTGGTCGTCCAGCTGATCCGCGACCGGCGGACGGCGGACGCCCGCCTGGCGTCCAGGGGCCTGGGCCACGGCGTCGCCCCCCGTCAGGTCACGACGGACGGCGACGGCCGCGTCTACTGGGGCGACCGGATCCCCTCCTCCGCGTGGGCCCGCCGCGAACTCGACATCACCGACCTGGAGCTGGAGACCCGCCCCTTCCCCAGCGCCCAGTTCCGCCACGAGATCACCGAGATCACCCGGGGCCCCGGGGCCTCCGTCGACCTCGCGATCCGGACCTGGGACCCGGCCCGGCGCCTCCCGGTCGGCCCCCAGCGCGCCACACTGCTCATCGCCCCCGGCGGCCGCCGCCTGCACGTCCCCTTCCGCCTCTCCCCCGTGCGGCCGGGCCTGTTCGAGGGCCACGCCCATCTGGACCTGGGGGCGGCGTCCCTGCCCCTGCAGGGCTTCGCGGGCGTCCGCCACCCGCTGCTCCGGCTGACGCACCAGGGGCTGTCCCACACCGGCCTGCTGCTGGCACCCCTGACCTTCCCGACGCTGACGACCCGCATCCCGTCCCACCGGCTCACGGTGGAACCGGAGGGCCACGGACCGGGCCGCCTCCAGGTCCGCTGGGAACCGGTGGGAGTGACGGCACGGGTGATCCGCCCGGCGGTACGGCGGCTGGCCAGGCCGAAGGTGCGGCGGGCGGCCCGGCTGGTGGCGAGCGCCCTGCGCTGAGCGTCACCTGCGGCCGCGCCCTGCCGGGGGAAACGCCCCGGGCCGTGATCGGCCCGGGGCGTTCTCGCCGTCGTACGCGTTACGAGTGCGTCCGCAGCAGGGTCCTCATCGTGCGCATCGCCACCGACAGGTTCGCCAGGTCGAACGCGTCCGAGCCCTGGATCTCCTCCAGCGTGGTGCGGGCCCGGCCCAGGATCGCCGCGTTCTTCTCCTCCCAGGCCTTGTAGCGCTGCTCGGGCGTCGAGCTGCCGTTGCCCACGGCGAGGACGTCCGCGGTCAGCGCCGCGTGCGCCGCGTACAGGTCCTCGCGGATCGCCGCGCGGGCCATGGACTGCCAGCGGTCCGCGCGGGGCAGCTCGATGATGCGGTCCATCAGCTGGGTGATGCGCAGCCGGTCGGCCAGGTCGTAGTAGACCTCGGCGACGTCCAGCGGCTCGCGGCCCATGCGGTCCGCGACCGAGACGATGTCGAGCGTCGGGAAGACGGAGGAGAAACCGGCCACGCGCGTGGCCAGCTCGTCCGGGACGCCGGCGCCCGTCAGCTCGTCGTAGATCTTCTGGTACCACTCCAGGTCGGCGCCGCGCAGCAGCTTCGGCAGCTGCGACCAGACCTGCTCCACCCGCTCGGCGAAGAAGTCGACCGTCTCGGCGAGCTGGAGCGGCTGCGGCCGGTTGTTGAGCAGCCAGCGCGTGCCGCGCTCCACCAGACGGCGCGAGTGCAGCCGGATGCGGGTCTGGACCTCGGCCTCCACCTTGTTGTCGAGGGACTCGACCGCGTCCCACACCGGGTACTGGCGGAAGATCGCCCGGGCCGCGGTCTGCGCCCGCACGATCTCCTCCAGCGACGCCCCGGTCTCCTCGCGCAGCCGGTGCAGGTAGGTCGTACCACCCGTGTTGACCGTGTCGTTCACCAGGACCGTCGTGGTGATCTCGCGGCGCAGCGGGTGGCTGACCAGGTGCTCGGGGAACTGCTCGCGCAGCTTCGTCGGGAAGTAGGCGTGCAGCAGCGTGCTGAGGTAGGGGTCGTCCGGCAGCGAGGTGTGCAGCAGCTCCTCGGCGACCGTGATCTTGGTGTACGCCATCAGGACGGCCGTCTCCGGCCCGGTCAGGCCCTGGCCCTGCGCGAGCCGCTCGCGGATCTGCCGGTCGGTGGGCAGGAACTCCAGCGCCCGGTCCAGGTGTCCCTCCCGGACCAGGTGCTTCATGAAGCGCTGCTGGGCGTGGAGCATGTCCTTGGACTGGGCGAGGGCGTTGCCGATCGCCGTGTTCTGCGCGTAGTTGTTGCGCAGCACCAGGCGGCCGACCTCGTCGGTCATGTCCGCGAGCAGCTTGTTGCGCTGCTTGACGGTCATGTCGCCGTCCGCGACCAGGCCGTTGAGCAGGATCTTGATGTTCACCTCGTGGTCGGAGGTGTCCACGCCGGCGCTGTTGTCGATGGCGTCGGTGTTGATCCGGCCGCCGTGCAGCGCGAACTCGATCCGGCCCAGCTGGGTCAGGCCCAGGTTGCCGCCCTCGCCGACGACCTTGACGCGCAGGTCCTTGCCGTCGACGCGGATGGCGTCGTTGGCCTTGTCGCCGACGTCCGCGTTCGACTCGGTCGAGGCCTTCACGTACGTGCCGATGCCGCCGTTCCACAGCAGGTCCACCGGCGCCTGGAGGATGGCCTTCATCAGGTCGGCCGGGGTCAGCTTGGTGACCTTGGCCTCGATGCCGAGGGCCTCGCGGATGTGCGCGTTGACCGGGATCGCCTTGGCCGTGCGCGGGAAGACACCGCCGCCCGCCGACAGCAGCTCGGTGTTGTACTCCTCCCAGCTGGAGCGGGGCAGCTCGAACAGGCGGCGGCGCTCGGCGTAGGAGGTCGCGGCGTCCGGGTTCGGGTCGATGAAGATGTGCCGGTGGTCGAAGGCGGCGACCAGGCGGATGTGCTCGGAGAGCAGCATGCCGTTGCCGAACACGTCACCGGACATGTCGCCGATGCCGACGACCGTGAAGTCCTCGGTCTGCGTGTCCACGCCCATGTCGCGGAAGTGCCGCTTGACGGACTCCCAGGCGCCGCGGGCGGTGATGCCCATGCCCTTGTGGTCGTAGCCGGCGGAGCCGCCGGAGGCGAAGGCGTCACCGAGCCAGAAGTTGTACTTCTCCGCGACCTCGTTGGCGATGTCGGAGAAGGCCGCCGTGCCCTTGTCGGCGGCGACGACGAGGTAGGTGTCGTCCTCGTCGTGCCGGACGACGTCGGCCGGGGGCACGACCTCGCCGGCGACCATGTTGTCGGTGATGTCGAGCAGCGCCGAGATGAACGTCTTGTAGCTGGCGATGCCCTCGGCCATCCACGCGTCGCGGTCGACGCTCGGGTCGGGCAGCTGCTTGGCGACGAAGCCGCCCTTGGCGCCGACCGGCACGATGACGGTGTTCTTCACCATCTGCGCCTTGACCAGGCCGAGGATCTCGGTGCGGAAGTCCTCCCGCCGGTCCGACCAGCGCAGACCACCACGGGCGACCTTGCCGAAGCGCAGGTGCACACCCTCGACCCGGGGCGAGTACACCCAGATCTCGAACGCCGGGCGCGGTGCCGGCAGGTCGGGGATGGCCTGCGGGTCGAACTTCATGGAGACGTACTCGTGCGGCTTCCCGCCCTCGGCCTCCTGGAAGAAGTTGGTCCGCAGGGTCGCCTTGATGACCGTGAGGAAGGACCTGAGGATCCGGTCCTCGTCGAGGCTGGCGACCTGGTCGAGGGCCGCGTCGACCTCCTCCAGCAGTGCGTCCACGATCTCGTGCCCCGCGCGCTGCCGCTCGGGCGACATCCGCGCCTCGAACAGGGAGACGAGCAGCCGGGTGGTGTGGACGTTGTTGCGGAGGGTGTCCTCCATGTAGTCCTGGCTGAACGTGGAGGCCGCCTGGCGCAGGTACTTCGCGTACGCCCGCAGCACCATCGCCTGACGCCAGGACAGCCCGGCGCTGAGGACGAGGGCGTTGAAGCCGTCGTTCTCCGCCTTGCCGGTCCAGGTGGCCGCGAAGGCGTCCTGGAACCGCTCACGGGCGTCGTCGCCGAAGTAGTCCGCGCCGCCGCCCTGGGGGCGGGGGATGCGCAGGCCGAAGTCGTAGATCCAGGCGACGCTGCGGTCCGAGCAGCGCAGCTCGTAGGGCCGCTCGTCGACGACCTCGACGCCGAGCCGGTTGAGGACCGGCAGCACCGCCGAGAGGGAGATCGCGTCACCCGTGCGGTAGATCTTGAAGCGGCGCTCCTCGGGGGCGGCGCCCACCGGCTCGTAGAGGCTGAGGGCGAAGTCCTTGCCCTCCTCGGCGTTCAGCTGCTCCAGGTGGACCAGGTCGGCGACCGCGGCGCGCGGGTTGTGGTCGGCCTTGTAGCCCTCGGGGAAGGCGTGCGCGTAGCGGCGCATCAGCTCGGCCGCGCGCTCCTCGCCCAGCTCGGCGTTGAGCGCCTCGGCGAAGGCGTCCTCCCAGGAGCGGGCGGCCTCGACCAGGCGGGCCTCGATGCGCTCCTTGTCGGCGTCGGACAGCTGCTCCAGCTCGGTGCCCTGCGGGACCCGGACCACGAAGTGCAGCCGGGACAGGATCGACTCGGTGTTCCACGCCGTGAAGTCGACGCTGATGCCGCCGAGCTCCTCCTTGAGGATCTCGATGATCCGCAGGCGCACGGCGGTGGTGTAGCGGTCGCGCGGGAGGTAGACGAGGGCCGAGTAGTAGCGCCCGTACTCGTCCTGGCGCAGGTAGAGGCGCAGGCGCCGCCGCTCCTGCAAGTAGAGGACGGAGGTGACGATGGCGCGCAGTTCACCGACCGGGGTCTGGAACAGCTCGTCGCGCGGGTAGGTCTCCAGGATCTGCAGCAGGTCCCGCCCGTCGTGGCTGTTGGGCGAGAACCCGGCCTGCTCCAGGACCTCCTCGACCTTGCGCCGGATCACCGGGACGCGCCGCACGGACTCGGTGTAGGCGGCGGAGGAGAACAGTCCGAGGAAGCGCCGCTCGCCGATGACGTTGCCGTCGGCGTCGAACTTCTTGACGCCGATGTAGTCCAGGTACGACGGCCGGTGCACGGTCGCCCGGCTGTTCGCCTTGGTCAGGACGAGCAGCTTGTGCTCGCGGGCCTTGGCCCGGGCGTCGGCGGGCAGCCGCTCGAAGGACGGGCTGACCGGGTGGCTCTCCTGGTCGGAGTGGTGCGGGTCGGCGCGCAGGATGCCGAGACCGGTCCCGGGCACGGCGGCCAGGGAGTCGTCGTCGCGCAGCTGGTACTCGCGGTAGCCGAGGAAGGTGAAGTGGTCGTCGGCCAGCCAGCGCAGCAGCTCGCGGGCCTCCTCGACCTGGGGCCCGGGCAGGTCGCCGGGGATGGGCTCGTCCGGCAGCCCCTCCGCCAGCCGGATCGCCGCGTCCCGCATCTTGCCCCAGTCCTCGACGGCCTCGCGGGCGTCGGAGAGCACGCGCAGCAGGTCGGCGGTGATCTGCTTGAGGTCGGCCCGGTCGGTCTCGCGGTCGATCTCGACGTGGATCCAGGACTCGACGTGCGCGTCGTGCGGGAGGCCCCCGGCGCCGGTCGGGGGCGTGGGCAGCACCTCGATCAGCTTGCCGGTGACATCGCGCCGCACGACGAACTGCGGGTGGATGACGACGTGGATGCCGCGTCCCTGCCGCGTCAGCTCGTTGGTGACGGAGTCGACGAGGAAGGGCATGTCGTCGGTGACGACCTCGACGACGGAGTGGCTGCAGGTCCAGCCGTTCTCCTCGACCGTGGGCGTGTGGACCCGCACGTTGGCCGTGCCCTGCGGGCGGTTCTCGGCCAGCCGGTAGTGCGACACGGCGGCTCCGAAGACGTCGACCGGGTCGCGGTCGGCGAGGTCCTCCGGGGCCGTGTGCAGGTAGTAACGCTGGAGGAACGTGAGCAGGGACTCGCGGTCCGGGGCTCCCTGGGCGTCTGGGGTCTCCTCGCCCGTCGACCCGGTCGGTAGGTGCCCCCCGACCGGGCTGTTCTCAGCTACCCGGGCGGCCCTCTCGAGCAACTCGGCCTTGGCTTCGTCCAGCTTGGTCTGCATTGTCCTCTGGCTCCTGTCGCGCGCCGTTGCGTGACGTAGAAGGAAGTACGGCCTCTGCGCCTACGACGTCACGTCGTGACACGGGGTATCCGGTCTGTGCCGACGCTATGCCGCAAGGTGAGATGAGCGGGGGTGTCTGAGCCATTCTTGAGCTGCTCCACCGGTGTGACGCTGCTCTCCGCGACGCCTGGTTCCTGGTGGTGCTCGGCGTCCCTGGAGCCCTCGATGCCCCGTCCCGCCCGCGAGGACCAGCGAGTGCCGCCCGGACACGGATGTCGTCCGTGCTCTCCGGGCGCAGGGCGAGGACGTCGGCGTCCCCGCGAACTATCGCGCTGATCACGCCACCAAGGCTATCGCTCCTTACAGGGCCCCCGTCATGAGCCGTATGTGTACAAAAGCAGCCCTGGAAGTTTGACGTTCTGCACAGTGCGCGCGGCGCCCGGCTTCGGCAGCAGGGCGGCGCGAGCCGGTCACGCCGCCAGCCGCTGCGCCTCGTCGACCGCTTCCTCCAGCGTGTCCACGACGGGAACGCCGACGGCCTCCAGGCTCGCCCGGCTGTGCGATCCCCCGGTGTAGAGCACGGCCCGGGCCCCGACGTGCAGGGCGGCCACGGCGTCGTCCGCCGCGTCCCCGATCACCACCGTGCGCTCGGGCGCCACACCGCTGAGCGCTCCCAGGTGCCGCACCATGTGCTCCGCCTTGCTGCCGCCCGACGGCCCGGTCCGCCCGTCCACGCGTATGAAATGCGGCTCGATCCCGAACCCGCGCACCAGCGGCACGAGCTCCTCGTGGACGTACATGCTCAGGATCGACTGGCTGCGCCCCGTCGACCGCCAGCCGGCCAGCAGCTCCTCGACCCCCGCCGTCAGCCCGCACGTCACCCGGTGCTCCGCGTAGTACCGGTGGAAGATGTCGTCCATCACCTCCCACTCGGCCTCGGTCGGCAGCCGCCCCATCAGCCGCTCGTAGAACTTCGGCACCGGCACGCAGTACAGCTCCCGGTACTTCTCCAGCGTCAGCGGCTCCAGCCCCAGCTCGGCGAAGGCCGCGTTCGTCGCCCCGATGATCGCGTCGATGTCATGGAACAGCGTCCCGTTCCAGTCCCAGACAATGTGCGCGCCCGTCTTCGTCCCCATGCCCCAAAACGTACCCGCCCCCACCGACAATCAAGAGAACGGCGCCTCAACGCGCCCCCCGGCCCGGGTTCACCCGGGCTCCGGCGCCCCGCAGGCCGCTCAGTCCCCGCGGCCGACCAGGTTGGGGATCTCCTGCGTGGCGAACCAGAGCAGCTCGTGGTCCTCCGCGCCGTCCACGACGAACTGCGCGTCGTCGTCCCCGCCGTCCGCCGCCGGCAGCGCGTCGGCCGCCGCCCGGACATCGGGCTCCGCTTCGGGCGCGTCGACGTGCACGGACGCCGCCTTGGCCAGCGCCACGGAGCCCGCGACCCGCACCTCGCCCAGCGCCGCCGGGTCGAGCCCCCGGTCGGGGTCCGCGCTCGCGGCCCGGTCGGGCACGTCCGCGGCGACCACGACCCGGCGCCGGGGGGCGTCCGGCGCGGCCGCCAGCAGCCGCAGGGAGGCGAGCGCGGCCCGGCTGAGCGCCGCGTACTCCAGTTCCTCGATGTCGTCGGAGAGGTACCACTCGCGCAGCGCGGGCGTCACCGCGTAGGCGACGAACGGCCCGGCTCCCAGCTCACCCGTCCGGTACGCCTCGGCGAGGCCGGGGAGGGTCATGGGCACGTAGACACGCATGGCTGGCCGCTTTCGTGGTCGTCCGGAGAGGGCCTTCAGAATACGTGCGCCGCGTCCCCTTTCGAGTCCCGCCCCGTGACGCCGGACCCGTCCACCCTGGGCCGGAGATTCACCCGTCCCGGCCGCCAGCGCACGGGCTCCACGCCCCGCACATCACCCGGATAAGTGAACCTCCCCGCGTCCCCGACGCGAAGTCCGGCTGCTTGCTCCGGCCCGCTCCACCCCCGTACAAGATCACCACCCGAAGTTACTCACCGGTATCCACCGGCCCACGAAACGGGGACCCCCATGCACAAGGTCATGACCAGGACCGGCCGCCGCCCCTTCACCGGTCGCGCCGAGCACGCCCCCGCCGCCCTCGACGCCCTCGACGCCCCCGACGAGAGGACCCACTCCACCGGGGCCCGGGACGGAACCGCCTTCCTCGCCGGCGACCGCGCCACCCCACCGCCCCTCACCCCCACCGGCCCGCCCCGCACGCCCGGCGGCGGCCCCGCCGGCACCACCGGAGCAGGCGGCCGTCCCCCGGCCTCCGCCCGCGCCAGGCGGCCCTCCACCCGCCCCGCCGACACCCGCCCGCCCACCTCCCCGGGGAGCCGCCGGCCGGCCTCCCCAGGCCCTCGCACGACCCCCCGCATGAGCCCGAACGGCACCACCCCGCCGCCGGCTGTCCCCTCCGATCCGGCACCCCCTCGGACGACCCCGCAGAGCATCCCCCGCGTCCCCGCCCGGACCCCGCGCCGGCCACTGCCCCGCCCGCTCCCCACCGACCTGTTCGCGGACCTCCTCGTCGCCGTCCTGAGCGGCCACCGACCCGTCCACTCGATGCTCCGCCACACCCGCGGCCGCGCCTACGACGAACTGGCCTGGCTGGCCGAACGCGGCCCGCTGCGCACCCGTGGCGCCCGCCCCGTCGTCCGGGACATCGGATACTGCGAACCCCGCCCGGGCGCCATCGAGGCCTTCGCCCGGATCGGCGCCGGCGACCGGCTGCGCGCCATGGCCTTCCGCCTCGAACTCGGCCAGGACCTGCGCTGGCGCTGCACGGCGGTGGAACTCGGCGGCCCCCGGCCACCTCGCGCCGACAGCGACTGACCCGTCCACGGAGCCCGCCCCACCTGAGTCGCCCCGGGCACGGCGAAAGGCCGGACACCCCGAGGTGTCCGGCCCTTCAGGCCGTCACGGCGCTGCCGCGTCCGTCACTTCTTGCGGCGGCCCCGGCCACGCGCCTGCTTGCGGCGCTCCGCGCGCGTGAGGCCGTCGGCCTCCGAGCGCACCGGCTCGCCGTCCTCGGTGAAGTCACCCTCGATCGTGCCGCCCTCGCCGTCGACCGTCGGCGCGGAGAAGTGGAGGTTGCGCCGCTGCGGGACGTCGAGGCCCTTGGCGCGGATCTCCGGCCGGGCACCCGCCTGCGCCGGCACCGAGTCCTGCTTCTCCAGGTCGGCCACGGGCTTGGCGTCCTCGACGGGGACCTCCTCGACCTGCTGCTCGACCTGGACCTCCAGGTTGAACAGGTAGCCGACGGACTCCTCCTTGATGCCGTCCATCATCGCGGTGAACATGTCGAAGCCCTCGCGCTGGTACTCCACCAGCGGGTCCTTCTGCGCCATCGCGCGCAGGCCGATGCCCTCCTGGAGGTAGTCCATCTCGTAGAGGTGCTCGCGCCACTTGCGGTCCAGGACCGACAGCACGACCCGGCGCTCCAGCTCACGCATGATCTCGGAACCGAGCTGGTCCTCACGGGCCTGGTACTGCTCGTGGATGTCGTCCTTGATGGAGTCGCTGATGAACTCGGCGGTGAGCCCGGCCCGGTCTCCGGCGGCCTCCTCCAGCTCCTCGACCGTGACCTTGCACGGGTAGAGCTGCTTGAAGGCGCCCCACAGCCGGTCGAGGTCCCAGTCCTCCGGGAAGCCCTCGGCGGTCTCGGCCTGGACGTAGGCGTCGATGGTGTCGTCCATGAAGTGCTGGATCTGCTCGTGCAGGTCCTCGCCCTCCAGGACGCGGCGGCGCTCGCCGTAGATGACCTCGCGCTGGCGGTTGAGGACCTCGTCGTACTTCAGGACGTTCTTGCGGGTCTCGAAGTTCTGCTGCTCGACCTGCGACTGCGCGGAGGCGATCGCGCGCGTGACCATCTTGTTCTCGATCGGCACGTCGTCCGGCACGTTCGCCATGGACATCACGCGCTCGACCATCTGGGCCTTGAACAGCCGCATCAGGTCGTCGCCGAGGGAGAGGTAGAAGCGGGACTCGCCCGGGTCGCCCTGACGGCCGGAACGGCCGCGCAGCTGGTTGTCGATCCGCCGCGACTCGTGCCGCTCGGTGCCGAGGACGTAGAGGCCGCCGAGCCTCTCCACCTCTTCCTTCTCCGCCTTGACGGCCTTCTCGGCCCGCTCCAGCGCCTCGGGCAGGGCGTGCGCCCACTCCTCGATGTGCTCCTCGGGGTCGAGACCGCGCTGGCGCAGCTCGGCCTCGGCGAGGTCCTCGGGGTTGCCGCCGAGCTTGATGTCCGTACCGCGGCCGGCCATGTTCGTGGCCACCGTGACCGCGCCCTTGCGGCCGGCCTGGGCGACGATCGTCGCCTCCCGGTCGTGCTGCTTGGCGTTGAGCACCTCGTGCTGGATGCCGCGCTTGCTCAGCTGCTGCGAGAGGTATTCGGACTTCTCGACGGAGGTGGTGCCGACGAGGATCGGCTGCCCCTTGCGGTGCTTCTCCTCGATGTCGTCGACGACGGCCTCGAACTTGGCGACCTCGGTCCGGTAGATCAGGTCGGACTGGTCCTTGCGGACCATCGGCCGGTTGGTCGGGATCGGCACCACGCCGAGCTTGTAGATCTGGTGGAACTCGGCGGCCTCGGTCATGGCCGTACCGGTCATGCCGCACAGACCGGGCTGTTCCTTGCCGTTGTGGTCGTGGCGCTTGTAGAGGCGGAAGAAGTTCTGGAGGGTGATCGTGGCGAGCGTCTGGTTCTCGTCCTTGATCGGCACCCCCTCCTTCGCCTCGATCGCCTGGTGCATGCCCTCGTTGTAACGGCGGCCGGCGAGGATACGTCCGGTGTGCTCGTCGACGATCATGACCTCGTCGTCGATGATGACGTAGTCCTTGTCCTTCTTGAAGAGCTCCTTCGCCTTGATGGCGTTGTTCAGGTAGCCCACCAGCGGCGTGTTGACCGACTCGTAGAGGTTGTCGATGCCCAGCCAGTCCTCGACCTTGGCGACACCGGACTCGTGGATGGCGACCGTGCGCTTCTTCTCGTCGACGTCGTAGTCGCCGGTCTCCTCGATGCCCTTGAGGGGCTGGCCGGCCTCGCCGCGCTTGAGGCGCTTGACCAGCTTGGCGAAGTCGCCGTACCACTTGGTCGCCTGGTCGGCCGGGCCGGAGATGATCAGCGGCGTACGGGCCTCGTCGATGAGGATGGAGTCGACCTCGTCGACGATGGCGAAGTTGTGGCCGCGCTGGACGAGCTCGTCCTTGGACCACGCCATGTTGTCGCGCAGGTAGTCGAAGCCGAACTCGTTGTTCGTGCCGTAGGTGATGTCGCAGGCGTACTGCTCGCGGCGCTGAGCCGGCGTCATGTTGGCGAGGATGCAGCCGACGCTCAGGCCCAGGAAGCGGTGGACGCGGCCCATCATCTCGGAGTCGCGCTCGGCCAGGTAGTCGTTGACCGTGATGATGTGGACGCCCTGGCCGGACAGCGCGTTCAGGTACGCCGGCAGCGTGCCGACGAGGGTCTTGCCCTCACCGGTCTTCATCTCGGCCACGTACCCCATGTGCAGGGCGGCGCCGCCCATCATCTGCACGTCGTAGTGACGCTGGCCGAGGACGCGCTTGGCGGCCTCACGGACGGTGGCGAAGGCCTCGGGCAGCAGGTCGTCCAGGCTCTCACCGTCGGCGTAGCGCTGCTTGTACTCGTCGGTGAGGGCGCGCAGCTCGGCGTCGGAGAGGTCGACGAAGTCCTCTTCGATGGAGTTGACCTGGTCCGCGATGCGGTGCAGCTTGCGCAGGATCTTGCCTTCGCCTGCACGCATGATCTTCGAGAGGACGGACACGGGGGTTGGTCTCCTTGCCGGTCGGGCCTGGGACGGTCGGTTACCACTTGACTTACTGAGCAACGGCCATCGTATGCGAGGACCCCACCGCGCCGGGAGGGCCTGCCGTGACGGCGACCGTCCGTTGCTTCCATTCTGTTTCACGTCTGCTTCGAAGGGGACAACGTCCGGGCCCTCCGGATGGTGCCGCTTTCCGCCACCGAATTGCACGCGGCGTGATCATCTCCTCACCGACGGCAAAGGAATGGCACCGCCGCCGCCCGCCGAGCAGAATCGGCCGATGGACCCCGTCACCCTCACCACGGACCGCCTCCTGCTGCGCACGGTCGGCCCCCGGGACACCGACGCGGTGTACGAGGCCTGCCAGGACACCGACATCCAGCGCTGGACCACGATCCCCTCGCCCTACCTGCGCGAGCACGCCCGGAACTTCACGGAACAGCTGGCCCCGGGCGGCTGGGCGGACGGCTCCATGTTCACCTTCGGGGTCTTCCTCCCGTCCGGGGACCTCGTGGGCATGCTCGGCCTCACGATGCGGGGCCTGGGGACGGCCGAGATCGGCTTCTGGGCCGCCGAGCGGCACCGTTCCCGGGGCTACATCACGGAGGCGGCCCTCGCCGCCTGCCGCTGGGCCTTCGTCCACGGCGCGATCGACCGCGTCGAATGGCGGGCGGAGGTGGGGAACCGGTCCTCGCGCGCGGTGGCGGAGCGCGCGGGCTTCACCGTCGAGGGCACGCTGCGCGCCGCGACGAACAACAAGGGAGTACTGAGGGACACCTGGATCGGCTCCCTGCTGCCGTCGGACCTGGGCCTGCCGTCGACGGCGCCGTACCTCCCGGCACGGGCCTGACCGCTCCCGGCGGGCCTGACCGCTCCGCCGCCGGCCCGCCCCGCGCCCGTGCCGCGGCTCCACCCGGATCCGCAGGTCACTCCCCACTGTCAGTCCCACCCCCTATCGTGCGACCCATGACCACCGCGCACCCCACGGCAGAGCTCTCCGCAGACGAGGCCCGCAGGATCGCCCTGCGCGCCCAGGGCTTCCTCGGCGCCCCCGACCGCCGCTCCGGCGTCCGCGGCGTCCTCCGCCACCTGGGCGCGATACAGCTCGACACGATCTCCGTCCTGGCCCGCTCCCACGAGCTCGTGCCCTACGCCCGCCTGGGCGCGGTGGGCCGCAAGACAGTGGAGAGCGCGTACTGGAAGGTCTCCGCCGGCGCGCCCCACGCCTTCGAGTACTGGTCCCACGCCGCCTGCATCCTGCCCATCGAGGAGTGGCCCCACTTCGCCTTCCGTCGCCGCGCCTACCGCAGCCGCCCGCACTGGAACCACGACCTCCCCGACGGCACCTACGACCAGGTCATCAAGCAGCTCCGCTCGGAAGGCCCGCTCACGGCCACGGAGTTGGGCGGCGCGAAGAAGACGAACGACTGGTGGGACTGGTCCGGCACCAAGGTCGCGGTCGAACGCGCCCTGATGTACGGCGAGGTGGTGTGCGTGGAGCGCCGCGGCTGGAAGCGGATCTACGACCTCGCCGAGCGAGCGATCCCGGACGCGCTGCTGCACGACGAGCTGGACGACACCGAGTGCCTGCGCCGCCTGGTCCGCCTGGCGGGGCAGTCCCTCGGCGTCGGCACCCGCGCGGACATCGCCGACTACCACCGCCTCAAGGGCGAGCAGGTCGACGCGGTGATCGCCGACTCGGGACTCGTCCCGGTCACGGTCGAGGGCTGGGGCAAGCCGGCCTGGGCCGACCCGGCCGCCCTGGAGACGCCCCCGCGCGGCCGTCACCGCACCACGCTGCTGTCGCCGTTCGACTCCCTGATCTGGGAACGGGCGCGCACGGAGCGGATCTTCGGCTTCACGCACCGCCTGGAGGCCTACGTCCCGAAACCGAAGCGGGTCTACGGCTACTTCGCGATGCCGGTCCTCGCCGGCGGCCGGCTGGTCGGCCGCGTGGACCCGGCGCGAGCGGGCAGCACGCTGGTGGCCAAGCAGGTCACGCTCGACGGAGTGAAGGCGGTCCCGGCCGTCGCCCAGGCCCTGGTCGAGGCGGCGTCCTGGGTGGACTGCACCGACGTGCGCGTGGAACGGGTCGACGCACCCGACCTGCGCGAGCCGCTCGTGCGGGAGCTGGCCCGTCTGACCGCCTGACGCCCGCCGACTGATGGCTGACAGCTGACAGCTGACAGCTGACAGCTGACAGCCGGGAGGGTCAGCGGATCTCGAGGATCTTCTCCCGCATCGCGTACACCACGGCCTCCATCCTGGAGTGCAGCTGCAGCTTCTCCAGGATGTTGCGCACGTGGTTCTTCACGGTGTTCTCGGAGATGAACAACTCCTTGGCGATATCGCGGTTGTTCATCCCCGTGGCGACGAGCTTGAGGACTTCCAGCTCGCGGTCGGTCAGGCGCGGTGCGGGCACCAGACGGCGTTCGTCCGTGCGCTGGATCATCGATTTGAACTCGGTGAGCAGCTTCGACGCCATGGACGGGCTGATCTGTGACTGCCCGTCGGCGACCGCGCGAATGGCGGTGGCCACCTCGTCCGTGGAGATCTCCTTGAGGAGATAACCGGTCGCGCCCGCCTTGATGGCGTCGTAGAGATCGGCTTCCTCGTCGCTGATCGTCAGCATGATGATCTTCGCGCTGGGCGCCACCTCCTTGATGGAGGTGCATGCCTCGATCCCGCCCCGCTTCGGCATGCGCACGTCCATCAGGACGATGTCGGGCAGCAGATCGGCGGCCTTCTCCACGGCCTCGGCCCCGTCACCCGCCTCGCCGACGACCTGGATGTCCTCCTCGGCCGCGAGCACGATCTCCAGGCCACGGCGGAACAGGGCGTGGTCGTCCACCACGAGGACTCTGATCGGTTCCTTGCGTGGAGTCTCCGTGTCCGGGCCCATGCCGACGACGCCGTCGTGGGCATCCTCGTCCCGCATCGGTCCGAAGCTGTCCGCCATCGTTCCTCCCCCTGAAGGCTGTGGCCTGTGGTCCTGAGCCATCGCCAACCCAGAGCAACGACCCACCGGTTGGGCCGTGGCCACCATGATTTCATGCCCGGACGGCACCGGGGTGACGGAGCGGGGCGCGAAGTGGTCGCACAGGGGTGCCCCTGGGGGCGCACGCGCGCTCCAGGGGCACCGATTCCGCTGTCACCCGGCAAGGTCAGCCGCCGAGCGCACCGCCCGCGTCCGGGGAGTGCGCCTGGGTGACCATCGTGTCCGTCCTGAGGTGGATCACACCGTAGTCGTAGGCGTGCCGCCGGTAGACGACACTCGGTTCCTTGGTCTCGGAGTCGACGAACAGGTAGAAGTCGTGCCCGACCAGCTCCATCTCGTAGAGAGCCTGGTCGAGGGTCATGGGGGCTGCGACGTGGGTCTTCTCGCGGACGACGATGGGGCCGTCACCCTGCACTTCCAGCGAACCGATCTTCTTCGTCGGTACGGCTTCCGGCTCCTCCTCGGAGGCCGGCGCGAGGCCGTTCCCGTTGAGCGTCGCCACGCCCGGGACGTGGTCGGCGACCTCGGCGGCCGGGATCCGGCGCGCGCCACGGCGCGAGTACCGCTTGTCGTGTTGCCTGCGCAGCCGGGCTTCCAGCTTCTCCGCCGCCAGGTCGAGCGCCGCGTACGGATCGCTCGCCGCTGCCTCCGCCCGGATCACCGGACCGCGGGAGCGGAGCGTGATCTCCACTCGGTCACAGCGGTCGGCCTGCCTGGGGTTGGGCTCCTTGGACACCTCGACGTCGAGGCTGATCACCTTGCCATCGAGCTTCTGGATCTTCTCCAGCTTCAGCTTCTCGGCCACGTGCTTCCGGAACCGCTCGGGCACCTCGGTCTTGCGGCCCTTGACGACGATGTCCACGCAGAACTCCGTTCCCGGATCGCTCCGCTTCGGTGCGGAGCATCTCCCTTTTGCACCAGGTTCCGGTGTGCCCCGGAACCTCGGACTCGGTGACTTCCACCTCCTCCCCCGTGGGCGAGATCTCCACTCCACCGTCGCGAGTGATGCAGAAAAACCCGCGTCACGGCATTCGGATTTGAGAGGTGTGGCCTGCGGCTTTCCCTCTCAACCGAACATATCTCGCCGGGACGGATGTCGTCACCCTCTACCGCGGCGTACCTCCATTCAGGTGAATAGGCCCTCTCATTACCTGCAACGACGCAAGATCTCAGTCAGTTCCGGTTTATTTGGAAAGCGTCCGGTGATGCCGCGACCACTGCCGCGCACACCACGTCAACCGCTCCGCGGGAGCCGTCTGCGCCCGCGATTCGCCGGCGGCCGGGCCGCCGACCCGTCCTCTCTCGCCTTGATCCGACGTTCTGTTCCTCTCTGCTTTCCCAGCTCTCTCCCCCGTACACGGCCGCAGTGCGCGCAGCGTTCGAAATCGGCCCCGCCGGCATCCCGTGCGGTCCTCCCGGACCGTCCGCGGCCGCCCGCAGGGCCCGCGCGGCCTCCGCCAGTGACGCGCCCGTGGTCAGTACGTCGTCGACCAGGACGACAGGACCGGCGGAGAGCAGCCGGGCACCGCCGGGTGCCACCGTCAGCGCACCCGCGAGGTTGTCCAGCCGCTGCCGGGAGTTGAGCCCGGACTGGTCGGCCACGGGGCGCCGCTGCCGCAGCACACCTAGCACCCGGGCCGGGAGTCCGGAGCGCCGCAGGTCCGCGGCCGCCGCGAGCGCGATCCGGCGCGCCGGGTCGTGCCCCCGGGCCCGTACCGCCCGCCGCCCCGACGGCACGGGCACCAGCAGCACGGGAGCCACGCCTTCCCTGACGGCCGCAGCGTCCCCCGGCCGGACCGGAACCCGGGCCGCCTCGTTCCCCGGCCGGGCCGCACCCTCTCGGAGTCCGGCGCGTACGGCCCGGGCCAGGGCCGCCCCCAGTGGGCCGGCGAGCGCCAGGGCACCTCGCTCTTTGTGGGCCAGCAGCGTCGCCCGCACCTCGTCCGCGTACGGAGCCGCCGCGTGCACCACCGGCAGTCCGGGCGGCTCCGGCACCGGCCGCACCCGCCGCACAGCGGCTCCGCCGAGCACCGCGCGGCACTGGGCGCAGAGCACCGCACGCGGCGCGCCGCAGCCCCCGCACTCACCCGGCAGCACCAGGTCGGTCAGGTCCTGCCACCACCCCCGCATGACCACCACTGTGCCGCCCCGGCCGGGCCCCTGCCACCCCTGTGGACAACGTCTGTGGACAACCACCGGCCGCGGACAACGCCTGCGAACACCGTCTGCGGACAACGCCTGCGGACAACGCCCGCACACGGCGGTGTCAGGCCAAGGCCCGGCCGGCACAGCCGGAACCGGCCGGCACCGCACGCCTCACCCCGGATAGACCGGCGCCGTCCCCTCCGTGACCTTCTGCCACTGCGCGCCCGACGGCAGCCGGACGATGCCGTCGACCGAGTTGGCCACCAGTGGCAGCGCGTCGTCACCGGCTGCGGTGACCTCCTTGACGCCGGTCAGCGCCGCGGGCGCCGGTACGTCCGGCGTGGAGCCGTCGACCTGGACGTACCGCATCTGCTCGACGCCGCCGTGTTCGCGTCCGACCACCACGAGCCGGCTGTCCCCGGCCCACGACATGGCCGTGACCTCCTCCAGCTCCGGGGTCGCCGAGCGCAGTTCGACCACGCGCACGACCGGCTGCCCGCCCGGCTTCTCCTCCCGCTCGATCAGCCCGATGAGCAGGTTCTTCCTGCCGTCCTTCTCTACGACGAGCGCGATCCGCACCCCGTCGGCGGCGACCCGCACGGACTGGATCCGACCGTCCAGGTGCGGCGTGCGCACCTCGACGGGATCGCCCTTGCCGTCCTCGAACAGCAGCAGCCGGGGATCGCGCGGGTCGCGGTCGGCGACCCACAGGCCGTCGTCCGCGTCCCAGCTGGGGGTCGTCAGCCGGTCCGCCTCGCTGCGGCCCTGGCTGCGCAGCACCGGTTCGCCGAGCGAACCGCCCGACACCAGCGACCCGACGTACAGCGACTTGCCGTCGAGGCCGACGCCCGCCGCGGTGTGCTCGTCGCGCGAGACGGCCACCGACCGCAGGGCCGTGTCGCCCTCGCCCAGCGCGCCCGGCGCCGGGTCCGGCTTGGTCTCGTCGCTGCCCGCCGGGATGCGGACGAGACGGTCCTTGCCGTCGACGAAGTACAGGAAGTCCGGGTGCCGCGCGGCGCTGCGGGAGGCGGCCGCCTCGGCCGCCTCCTGGGTGAGCGAGCACAGTTCGGTCCCGTCGGCCCGCAGCTCGACCTCGTCCACCGCGGGACTGAGGTTGCGCAGCGTGAACAGCAGCTGCGCCGCCATCTCCTCGCACCGGTTGGTGCCGATGCCGGCGGCCTTGTCGTTGAGCGGGACCGTCAGCAGGTTGCGGTCGTCGGGTGCCAGCGTCCCGGCGCCCTTCGCCAGCGCCGTCCCCGTCGGAAAGCTCGACCGGACGACGGGGTCGAGCCACCGTGTGGGCCCGCTGAGCAGGGAGCGGACCATCTGTGTCATGGGGTCCACGCGCCGTCGTACGTAGACGGGGTCGGCGACCGCGGTGGGCTGGGACTTCTCCCCGGCCGCCACGGTGTTCGAAGCGAAGTAGTACTTGCTGACCGACATGTAGTTGCGCTGGAAGTCCGACTGGCCCATGACGACGCCCTGCGGCAGCGCGTCGATCCGCCACTGCCCGCTCTTCTCGTCCTGCGTCAGGTGCACGGTCCTGCCGTACGTGCCGGTCGCGGGCGCGTACGACTGCTGCGCGTCCACGGTGGCCACCTTGGTGCCGGTGAGCACGTACGTGATCTCGCCGCTGTCCTCCCGGCCGCTCGGCCCCTCGGGCTTGGCGCCCGGCCCGTCGGCGAGCACGGTCGTGAACCGCTCCGGCTGCCATGTCTTCGCGGCGTCGCCGGTCAGGTACTGGCGGGCCGTCTTGTAGTGCGGATCGTCGCTGGTGAGCGCCTCGAGGAAGCCCTGCACGATCTCCGAGGGCGGCGCGTCCTCCCCCGGCGGCACGGCGAACACGCGCACCTGGGTGTCCTGGCGCGGTGTCGACTCCACGCCCCGCAGATCCCCGCTGTCCGGCATCGAAGCGCATCCCGCCAGCATCAGCACACCACCGGCGGCGTACGCCGTCACGCGCGCGGGCCCGCGCCGGCCGCGCCTTCCGCGGTCAGCGCCCACGAGATGCCTCCCCTTGCCTGTTCGCCTCTCCCGGACCGGTCTCCCCGTCCGGCCCGGCCTGCGCCGTACGGTCACCGGCCTGGGCCCGGGCGGCCCCACCGGAACCCACGACGCCGTTCTCGGTACTGCTCGCCGGGCCACCCACGCGCCCGCCGCGGGCCGTGCCCGCGTAACCGCTCGCCCCGGCGCTCCCAGCCGGTCCGGACGGACCGGCCGCACCACCGTCGTCATCGGCCCGCCGCTCGTCGGCCCGTCGCCCGTCGTCCCGCCGCTCATCGACCTGCCGCTCATCGGCCCGCCGCGTGCCGGAGGCGGGCCGGGGCACCACGCGCGCGCCGTTGCCCGGCAGCGCCGTCGGATCGGCCGTGGCGCCGGCCGCCCTGGGCGGTATCGGGTCCCGCTTCGCCCCCGGTGCCGCTGATCCGCTCGCCGGCTGGGCCGGCACGGTCGCCCGCTTCTCGCCGTCCCGGCCGCCGCACGGCAGACCGGCGTCGTCGAGGCCACGGTTGCGCCGTGAATCCTTGGGTTCCAGCGGTATCGGGGAGCCCCGCAGCGGCTCGTCCGCCGTCCGGGGCAACGTCAGCCGGAACTGCGAACCGCCGCCCGGCTCACCCCACGCCTGCAGCCAGCCGCCGTGCAGCCGGGCGTCCTCCAGGGCGATCGACAGCCCCAGACCCGTACCACCGGTGGTACGCGCGCGTGCCGGGTCGGCCCGCCAGAAACGGCTGAAGACCCGGGTGGCCTCACCCGGCTTGAGCCCGACTCCGTAGTCCCGCACCGCCACGGCGACCGCGCCGCCGGCCGCGGCGAGCCTGACCACGACGTCGTTGCCCTCGCCGTGCTCGACGGCGTTGACGACGAGGTTGCGCAGCACCCGCTCCACGCGCCGGGCGTCGGCCTCGGCGACGACGGGCTGCTGGTCGCCGACGACCCGGATCCGCGTGCCCTTGCGTTCCGCGAGCGGCTCGGCCCCGCTGACCACCCGCCGCACGACCTCCCTGAGGTCGATCGGCTCCGCCTCCAGCGCCGCCGCACCCGCGTCGAACCGGCTGATCTCCAGCAGGTCCGCGAGCAGCGACTCGAACCGGTCCAGCTGGTCGGCGAGCAGCTCCGCCGACCGCGCGGTCACCGGGTCGAAGTCCTCACGCGCCTCGTGGATGACGTCCGCGGCCATCCGCACGGTCGTCAGCGGCGTCCGCAGCTCGTGCGAGACGTCCGACACGAACCGGCGCTGCATCCGCGACAGGTCCTCCAGCTGGCTGATCTTGAGCTGGAGGTTCTGCGCCATCTTGTTGAAGGCCTCGCCGAGCCGCGCGATGTCGTCCTCGCCGGTGACCTTCATCCGTTCCTGGAGCCGCCCGGCCGACAGCCGCTCGGCGATCCCCGCCGCCATGCGTACCGGCGTGACGACCTGCCGCACCACGAGCCAGGCGATGGCCCCCAGCAGCACCACCACGAACAGTCCCGCCGTCGCCAGCGTGCCCTTGACCAGGCTCAGCGACTTCTCCTCCTGGGTGAGCGGGAAGAGGTAGTACAGCTGGTACGGGTTGCCGTTGGGGTCGTTGACCTGCTTGCCGATGACCAGACCCGGCTGGGAGTCCTTGATCTCGTTGTTGTAGGTGATGCGCGTGTAGCTCTGCGCGGCCGTCGTACTGCTGCCGATCCGCTCGCGCAGGTCCGCCGGCACGCTCCTGCTCCAGTCGACCTCACCGGAGGCGCGCTGTCCGCGACCGCCGGCACCGTCCGCGTCGGAGGCCGGGAGCGTCACCACGTCGAAGGCGCCCTGGCCACCACTGGACAGCGAGGACACCAGGTCGCTGAGCCACTGGGTGACGTTCTGCGCGGGACGGCCGTCCGCCGTGGCCACCTCGTCGCCGGTGCCGCTGGCCGCCTCGTCGGCCCGCTGCTTGGCGACCGCGAATCCGCCCGTGGCCTGGCTCTGGGACGCCTTCACCTTGGCGTCCAGCAGGCCGTTGCGCACCTGCCCGATGACCACGAAGCCCAGCAGCAGTACCACGCCGAGCGACATCAGCAGGGTCGTGACGACGACCTTGAGCTGGATGTTGCGCCGCCACAGCCGCATGACCGGCAGCAGCGGCCGGCGCACCCACCGCATGAACAGACGGATGACCGGGCTGCCCTGGACACCGCCCTGGAGGAGCAGTCCGCTCTCCAGGAAACGGCCCCAGCGGGACCCGGACTTCTTCTGCCCGACAGGCCGCCCCTGGCGGGCCCCGGACCGGCCGGGCGCCGAAGCGGCACTGTCACCGGACATGTCAGCTCGGTCCTGCCTTGTATCCGACACCACGGACGGTCACCACGATCTCCGGCTTCTCCGGGTCCTTCTCGACCTTGGAGCGCAGCCGCTGCACATGCACGTTGACCAGCCGCGTGTCCGCCGCGTGCCGGTAGCCCCACACCTGCTCCAGGAGCACCTCGCGCGTGAACACCTGCCACGGCTTGCGCGCCAGCGCGACCAGCAGATCGAACTCCAGCGGCGTCAGCGCGATCGACTGCCCGTCCCGCTTCACGGAGTGCCCCGCCACGTCGATGACCAGGTCACCGATGGCGAGCTGCTCCGGGGCGGGCTCCTCCGACCTCCGCAGCCGCGCCCGGATCCGGGCGACCAGCTCCTTCGGCTTGAACGGCTTCACGATGTAGTCGTCGGCGCCCGACTCCAGGCCCACGACGACGTCGACCGTGTCGCTCTTGGCCGTGAGCATCACGATCGGCACGCCGGACTCCGCCCTGATCAGGCGGCACACCTCGATGCCGTCCCGGCCGGGCAGCATCAGGTCCAGCAGCACCAGGTCCGGCTTGGCCTCGCGGAACGCGGCCAGCGCCTTGTCCCCGTCGGCCACGAACGACGGCTCGAAACCCTCACCACGCAGCACGATGCCGAGCATCTCGGCCAGTGCGGTGTCGTCGTCGACGACAAGGACTCGTCCCTTCATAAACGACATCATCCCATTCTCATAACGGTGGCGAAGGCAGTGGTGAGGTAGGTCACCGGCCAGTGACCATAGTCGCAGCAAGCGCTACTGTCTGCCCTCGCCCGCCCGTCGACGATCTCCCGGATGATCTCCGGAGCGAGCTCTCCGACGACCTTCCGTGACCTGCGGTGACCTCCGATGACCTGCCGTGACGTCCGGTGACCCGCCAGGCGACCGCGCGGCGGAGGAGCGAGCCGACGACCACGCTCCGCCGGCCGCCCGGACCTCAGCCCGACACCACCCGGTGCGAGCGTGCGCACACCTCGGCGAGCGCCTCGGCCGTCACCGGCGACACCACGCCCTCCTCCGTCACGATCGCCGTCACCAGCTCCGGCGGCGTCACGTCGAACGCCGGGTTGTACGCCTGCGTCCCCAGCGGCGCCACCGGAATCCCGCCACCCGCCTCCGCGCCGGCCACCGGCACCTGCGGCGCCACGATCTCGGTCACCTCGTGCCCGGGACGCTGCTCCACCTCGATGGACGCCCCGTCAGGCGTGTCCAGGTCCACCGTCGTCACCGGCGCCACCACGATGAACGGCACATGGTGGTACCGCGCCAGCACCGCCAGCGGATAGCTCCCCACCTTGTTCGCCACCGACCCGTCCGCCGCGATCCGGTCGGCGCCGATCAGCACCGCGTCGACCTCGCCCGCCGCGAACAGCGACCCCGCCGCGTTGTCCGTGAGCAGCGTGTACGCCATCCCGCTGCGGGCCGCCTCGTACGCCGTCAGGCGCGCGCCCTGCAGCAGCGGACGCGTCTCGTCCACCCACAGCCGGCGCAGCCGGCCCACCCGGTGCGCCGCCAGCGCCACCGCGAACGCCGTGCCCTCCCCGCCCGACACCAGCGAACCGGTGTTGCAGTGGGTCAGGATCCGGTGCCCGCCGCCGGGCAGCAGTTCGTCCAGCAGTGCCAGCCCGTGCTCGGCCATCCGGCCACTGGCCTCGGCGTCCTCCCGGTGCAGCTGCCGCGCCGCGGCCAGCGCCGCCGCGGCCGCCTGCCGGACGTCACCGCCCTTGGCGAGCGCCGCCGCGTGCGCCTCCTGCGCCCGCCGCACGCCCACGGCCAGGTTCACCGCGGTCGGCCGGGCACTCTCCAGCGCGGACGCCGCCTCATCCACGTCGAAGCCCCGCACGGCGGCGAGCGCGACACCGTACGCCCCCGCGATACCGAGCAGCGGTGCCCCGCGCACGGCCAGCGAGCGGATCGCCTCCACCAGCGCGGACGCGTCCGTACAGACCAGTTCGACCTCCTCTGCCGGCAGCCTGGTCTGGTCGAGCAGAACCAGAACGGGTCCCTCCGGTGGCTCTTCCCAGCGGATCGCCGGGATGTCGGTCGGCCGCTTGTCGTCGCCGCTGTACGCGTACTGATCAGCCATGCGATCAGTCTGCCCCCAATCGAGCGGACAATTGAAGGTACGCAGCCCGGACCGCGGCCGGTCACACCAAGACCACCCCATGGCACGATGGCTGCCAACCTGCCGCCGCGACCGCGGACGGGCACCGTGAAGGAGCGACGATGAACGACACTCCGGGCTGGGCCTCGCCCGGATCCGCCCCGTCCGACGGGCAGAAGCCTGACGCGTCCGGCCCTGCCGAGCCCGCAGACCGCCCCGGCCCCACGCATCCCTCCGAGCAGCCGGGACAGCAGCAGAACGCTCCGCAGGGCCCCGGCCCGCAGTGGTCCAAGGAACAGCCGCCACCGGCCCAGTGGTCCGCCCCCGGCTCCCAGCCCGGCCCCGGCCAGGCACCCCCGCCCCCGCCGCCCGGCCCGGGCTGGGGCAGCCGGCCCCCCGGCGGCTACGGCCCCGGAGGCCCGGGCGGTTACGGCCCCGGCGGCCCGGGAGGCCCCGCAGGTCCCGCCGGGTACGGCCCCGGCTACGGACACCCCGGTGGCCACGGCGGCTGGGGCGGCGGCTGGGGCGGCCCTCCGCCGGCCGCCAAGCCCGGCGTGATCCCGCTCCGCCCGCTCGGCGTCGGCGAGATCCTCGACGGCGCGGTCTCGACCATGCGCACCTACTGGCGCACCGTCCTGGGCATCTCCCTCACCGTCGCCGTCCTCACCGAGATCATCGTCGTGCTCTTCCAGGGCCTCGTCCTGGACGACTCCAGCACCGACGCCCTCAACGACCCGAGTGCCACCCTCAGTGAGCTGAGCCGCGCCATGAGCGACGCGCTGCTCAACTCCACCGTCATCTTCGTGATCTCCCTCGTGGGCACTGTCATCGCCACCGCCCTGCTGACGACCGTCACCAGCCGGGCCGTGCTCGGCAAGTCGGTCACCATCGGCGAGGCCTGGCGCGACGCCCGCCCCCAGGTGCTCAAACTCTTCGGCCTGATCTGCCTGTTGCTCCTCATCACCGCAGGCATCGTGACCGTCGGGACGCTGCCCGGCATCCTCGTCACCGTCGCCGGAAGCACCGGACCGGGCGTCGCCCTCACCGTCCTGGGCGTCATCGGCGCCGGCATCGTCGCCCTGTGGCTGATGATCCGCTTCTCGCTCGCCTCGCCCGCCCTCATGCTGGAGAAGCAGGGCATCAAGAAGGCTCTGACCCGCTCCACCAAGCTGGTCCGGGGCACCTGGTGGCGGATCTTCGGCATCCAGCTGCTCGCCACGATCATCGCCAACGTCGTCGCCTCGATCATCGTGATCCCGTTCACCTTCCTGGCCGGGGCCCTCAGCGGCGACGGCCTCACCGGCTGGCTCAACTCCGGCGCGGGCAGCCTTGGCTGGACGTTCCTGATCGTCAGCGGCATCGGCTCGGTGATCGGCTCCATGATCACGTTCCCGATCACGGCCGGCGTCACCGTGCTCCTCTACATCGACCAGCGCATCCGCCGCGAGGCCCTCGACCTCGAACTGGCCCGCGCCGCCGGTCTCCAGGGCTACGGCCCCACCGCCCCCGGCGCCACCGCGGGGAGCTGATGCGGTGAGCTCGGTGGGGGACCTTCTCACCACGGCGGCGCCACGCGCCGCCGCCCGGGCGCTGCTGCGCGCCGGTGACACCTCCGTGCTGTCGCCGGCCAGCTCCGCCGACGAACCGCCCGTCACCGTCCCGCGCGATCCCGCGCGTGAGGCGGCCCGGCGCGAGCTGTCCAAGCGGATGTACCACGAGGACGACCCCAGCCTCTTCCAACGCGCCCTCGACGCCTTCTGGGACTGGCTCGGCGGCCTGTTCGACGCCGCCTCGACCGCCACGCCCGGCGGCACACTCGGCCTGGTCGTCATCATCGTGGCCGTCGTCGCCGTCCTGGCCGCCCTCTGGTGGCGGCTGGGCACCCCGCGTCGCCAACCCACCTCGTCCGCCGCCCTGTTCGACGACCGCCCCCGCAGCGCCGCCGACCACCGCGCCGCAGCCGAGGCACACGCCGCCCAGGGCCACTGGACCCAGGCCGTGCAGGAACGCATGCGCGCCCTCGTCCGCGCCCTCGAAGAACGCGCGCTCCTCGACGTCCGCCCCGGCCGCACCGCCGACGAGGCCGCTGCCGAAGCCGGCCGCGCCCTGCCCGCCCACACCGACCGGCTGCGCGCCGCCGCCCGCGACTTCGACGACGTCACGTACGGCGGCCGCTCGGCGACCGAGCAGGCGTACCACCGCGTCGCGGAACTCGACCGCGACCTGGAACGCGCCAAGCCCCAGCTCGCCACGAGCAGCGCGAGCACGGCCCCCCACACCCGCCAGGGAGCCGCCGAATGACCACCGAGGCCACGCTCTCGTCCACCTCGGCCTCGCCCACCGCCCGTCAGGTGTGGACCCGCGCGCGCGGCATCGCGCTCGCCCTCGTGGTGCTCCTCGCCGGGGCCGTCGCCATCGCTGTGATCCGCTCCGACGCCCGCCACGGCGAACTCGACCCGCGCTCCGCCGACCCGAACGGGAGCCGCGCCGTCGCCGAACTCCTGGCCGACCGCGGCGTGGACACCCGTGTCGTCACCACGCTGGACGAGGCAGCCGCCGCGCCCGGCCCGGACACCACCCTCCTGGTCGCCGTCCCCGACCTGCTGACGCGCGGTCAGCAGACGCGTCTGCACAAGGCGTTCGCCGGCTCCGGCGGCCGCACCGTGCTGGTCGCCTCCGGCAGTGCCTCCGTGGAACGACTGGCCCCTGGCGTCACCGCCGACCCCGCCACCAGCCTCGACTCCACGCTGTCCCCCGACTGCGCCCTGCCCGCCGCCCGCCGCGCCGGCACCGCCGAAACAGGCGGCGTCCGCTACACCACCACCCACCTCGACGCCGACGAGTGCTACCCGAGCGAACGCCTGGCCACGCTCCTGCGCATCCCGGCCGACCACGGTGACGGCGACACGGTCGTCCTCGGCGCGCCCGACATCCTCCTCAACGACCGCCTCGACGAGCAGGGCAACGCCTCGCTCGCCCTCCAGCTCCTCGGCTCCCGCCCCCATCTCGTCTGGTACCTCCCCTCACTGTCCGACACCTCGGCCACCGGCACCGACGACGAACGCGGCTTCTTCGACCTGCTCCCCTCTGGCTGGCTCTGGGGCACCCTGCAGCTCTTCATCGCCGCGGCCCTGGCCGCCCTGTGGCGGGCACGCCGGCTCGGCCCCCTGGTGCCCGAGAAACTCCCCGTCGCGATCCGCGCCTCGGAAACCGCCGAGGGCCGCGCCCGCCTCTACCGCAAGGCCGACGCCCGAGACCGCGCGGCCGACGCTCTCCGCTCCACCACCCGCACCCGCCTCGCCCCCCTCGTCGGCGTCCCCGTCACCCAGGCGCACACGCCCGAGGCCCTGCTCCCCGCCCTGTCCACCCGCCTCCACGGCGAGGGACAGGACCCGCACACCCTGCTCTTCGGACCGCCACCCGGCGACGACGCAGCACTGATCGCACTCGCCGACCGACTCGACGCCCTCGAAAGAGAGGTACGCCGTCCATGATGGACCCGACCACTGACAACGCCGGGCAGACCGGGGACCCGGGCGCCGCCCGCGCCTCCCTGGAGGCCCTGCGCGCCGAGATCGCCAAGGCCGTGGTCGGCCAGGACCCCGCCGTGACCGGCCTCGTCGTCGCCCTGCTCTGCCGCGGCCACGTCCTCCTCGAAGGCGTCCCCGGCGTCGCCAAGACCCTCTTGGTCCGCGCCCTCGCCTCCGCCCTCGAACTCGACACCAAGCGCGTCCAGTTCACCCCCGACCTCATGCCGAGCGACGTCACCGGCTCCCTGGTCTACGACACCCGCACCGCCGAGTTCTCCTTCCAGCCCGGCCCGGTCTTCACCAACCTCCTCCTCGCCGACGAGATCAACCGCACGCCGCCCAAGACCCAGTCGTCCCTCCTGGAGGCCATGGAGGAACGCCAGGTCACCGTCGACGGCACGCCCCGGCCCCTGCCCGACCCGTTCCTGGTCGCGGCGACCCAGAACCCGGTGGAGTACGAGGGCACCTACCCCCTCCCGGAAGCCCAGCTGGACCGCTTCCTCCTCAAGCTCACCATCCCGCTCCCCTCCCGCCAGGACGAGATCGACGTCCTCACCCGCCACGCCGAGGGCTTCAACCCGCGCGACCTCAAGGCCGCCGGCGTACGCCCCGTGGCGGGTCCGGCGGATCTGGAGGCGGCCCGCGCCGCCGTCGCCAAGACGACGATCTCCCCGGAGATCACCGCCTACGTCGTCGACATCTGCCGCGCCACCCGCGAGTCGCCGTCCCTGACCCTCGGCGTCTCCCCCCGAGGCGCCACGGCCCTCCTGTCCACCGCCCGCGCCTGGGCCTGGCTCACCGGCCGCGACTACGTCATCCCCGACGACGTGAAGGCACTCGCGCTCCCCACACTCCGCCACCGCGTCCAGCTCCGCCCGGAGGCCGAAATGGAAGGCGTGACGGCCGACTCGGTCATCAACGCGATCCTCGCCCACGTCCCCGTCCCCCGCTGATGGCACTCACCGGACGCGCCGCCCTCCTCGCGGCCCTGGGCTCCCTCCCGGTCGGCATCTGGGAGCCCAGCTGGACGGGCATCCTCGCGGTCAACGCCCCCCTGGCCCTGGCCTGCGCCTGCGACGCCGCCCTGGCCGCCCCCGTACGCCGCCTGGGCCTGACCCGCTCCGGGGACACGTCCGTACGCCTGGGCGACACGGCGGACGTGACCCTGACGATCACCAACCCGTCCGGCCGCCCCCTGCGCGCCCGCCTCCGCGACGCCTGGCCCCCCAGCAGCTGGCAGCCGGGCACGGAGACCACGGCGTCCCGCCACCGCCTCACCGTCCCGGCGGGCGAGCGCCGACGCATCACGACCCGCCTGCGCCCCACCCGCCGAGGCGACCGGCAAGCGGACCGCGTCACCATCCGCTCCTACGGCCCCCTCGGCCTCTTCTCCCGCCAGGGCACCCACAAGGTCCCCTGGACGGTACGCGTCCTGCCCCCGTTCACCAGCCGCAAGCACCTGCCCTCGAAACTGGCCCGCCTGCGCGAACTGGACGGCCGCACCAGCGTGCTCACCCGCGGCGAGGGCACCGAGTTCGACAGCCTCCGCGAATACGTCCCCGGCGACGACACCCGCTCGATCGACTGGCGCGCGACCGCCCGCCAGACCGCGGTCGCCGTCCGCACCTGGCGCCCGGAACGGGACCGCCACATCCTCCTGGTCCTCGACACGGGCCGCACCTCCGCCGGCCGCGTCGGCGACGCTCCCCGCCTCGACGCCTCCATGGACGCGGCCCTGCTCCTCGCCGCTCTCGCGTCCCGCGCCGGCGACCGTGTCGACCTCCTGGCCTACGACCGCAAGGTCCGCGCCCTCGTCCAGGGCCGAACAGCAGGCGATCTCCTGCCTTCTCTGGTCAACGCGATGGCGACGCTGGAGCCCGAGCTCGTGGAAACCGACGCCAGGAGCCTCACGGCCACGGCACTGCGCACGTCCCCGCGCCGCTCCCTCATCGTCCTGCTCACAACCCTCGACGCGGCCCCCATCGAAGAGGGCCTCCTCCCGGTCCTCCCGCAGCTCACCCAGCGCCACACGGTGCTGCTGGCCTCTGTGGCGGACCCACACATCACCGCGATGGCCGCGGCCCGGGGAAACGTCGACGCCGTCTACGAGGCCGCGTCAGCGGCCCAGGCGCAATCCGAACGCCACCGGACGGCGGAACAACTCCGCCGCCACGGCGTGACGGTCGTCGACGCCACTCCGGACGACTTGGCGCCGGCCCTGGCGGACGCCTATCTGGCGTTGAAAGCGGCAGGCCGCCTCTGACCGACCGTTCGGCTCCCGAAAGGGAGCCCTAAACGCAGAAAACCCCCGTATCTTTCGATACGGGGGTTTTCCCAATGATTGTTCGGCGGCGTCCTACTCTCCCACAGGGTCCCCCCTGCAG